>NZ_JAASRM010000001.1:3045830-3654969 GCF_011761565.1 Rhizomicrobium palustre
TACTTCTATTGCGACGGCGCCAATTACAACGCCATCGCGGGCCGCGTCCGTCCGGGCGACCTCGGCGTCGATGCCATGCACATCAACCTGCACAAGACCTTCTCCACCCCCCATGGCGGTGGCGGTCCGGGCGCGGGTCCGGTGGTCCTCTCCGAGCGTCTGGCGGCTTTCGCGCCGCTGCCGCTCCTGGTCGCCGATAAGGATGGGTTGCGCCTGATCGAGACCCGCGAGGGTCTGCCGGGAGGGGCCAAGCCCTTCGGCCGCATGAGTGCCTTCCACGGCCAGATGGGCATGTTCGTCCGTGCGCTCAGCTATATGCTCAGCCATGGCCGCGACGGCATCCGTCAGGCATCCGAAGACGCCGTGCTCTCGGCCAACTATGTGCTGGCGAGCCTGAAGGACGTGATGAGCGCCCCCTTCGAAGGCCCGTGCATGCATGAAGCCTTGTTCGACGACACATGGCTGAAGGACACCGGCGTCACCACCCTCGACTTTGCCAAGGCAATGATCGACGAGGGCTACCATCCGATGACGATGTATTTCCCGCTCGTCGTCCATGGCGCCATGCTGATCGAGCCGACCGAGTCCGAATCCAAGGAAAGCGTCGACAGCTTCATCCATGTCCTGAAGACCATGGCGCTGGAAGCCAAGGCCGGACAGACCGAGCGCTTTGACGGCGCCCCGCGTCTTGCCCCCCGCCGCCGCCTCGATGAAACGGCTGCCTCGAGGAAGCCCGTGCTGAAGTGGAAGGAAGGGTAACCCTTCCGTCATGGCCGGGCTCGACCCGGCCATCCATTTCTAATCACACATCGGAATAGAAAGACCCGCCGGAAGGCGGGTTTTTTTATCGCCGCACATGCCGCTCAGCTGCGCCTGGGTCAGCCCGCGCACATGGGTGAAATCAGTGCCGCGCGCCTGGGTGGCTGAGAAGACCGCGCCGGAAAAATCCGCCCCGTCGAGTTTGGACATGGAGATATTCGCGCCGGAAAGATCGGCCCCGGTAAACTTGGCGCCCCGGAAATTGGTCACGCTCATGCAGGCCATGACCAGCTTGGCACCCGAGAAATCGGCCCCCTCCAGATTGCCGCCTTTGACGCATTGGTTGGAAAGGTCCTGGCCCGCAAAGACGCAATGGGGGCATTTGAGGCCGGGCTTTACCTCGGGGCTTGCCGCCTGCGCCCCCAGGAAAAGGGCGAAAAAGGCGAGAAAAGCAAAGATAAGGCAAGGCATGGCTGTTCCGGAATGAGACGGGCAGGGGTGTCGTCGCAACCTGTATGCCAGACCCCGAAAGTCCCTGCGCAGAGCAGTGTCATTTTTTCTAACGGGATGTCGCTGGGGCGATGTCACAGATTTGTAATTGCCGCTTACAACTTCATGACGGAGGCGGCGGATTTCGCAGCAAAATCAAACGCCGTTCGGCTGGCATGACGGTTGCTAACCTTTTCAGCAGAATGGCGCCGAATAGCTCGTCGCCTCGTCTGGGAGAGCGGGATGACCAAAAAACTTCTCAAAACAACGCTAGGGCTTATTTTCGCGGGCGCATTATCCGCGGGGGCAGCCTTCGCCAGCCCAACCTGCCTCAGCACCACCAATCTTGGGGATGGCGGTTCGGTCGCTGCCGCGTCGCTCACCTCGGGCTCTTGCCTAGTGGTGAACGATCTCACCTACGGCAACTTCCATATCGCCAACCTGCCGGTGGGAGCATCGATCAGCTTCAACACCAACACGCTGGGTGGTCTCGACTATTACCAGATCTCCTTCGACGGCAAGTTCAAGGCGGGCAAGCCCGCAGCCAAGATCTATAGCTGGGATTATGAAGTCGCGATCACCGGCCCCACCGGAATTGGCGCGGGCTTCACCAGCATCGACGCCGATTTCACCCAGACGGTAGGCAAGTCCACCCGCACGCTCACGACCTCGCCGTTGGCGAGCGATGTGATCACGCAGGTGAAGAACGGGCCGAACCTGACCAACACGAGCATCAGCCACGCCGATTTCGGCCTCGGCCTGACCTCGCTCAAGATCAGCGAAATCTTGGCCGATCTGGGCACGGTGTCGTCGGTGACCTCCACGCTCACGGCCTTCATCCCGCCGCAGAATCCGCCTGAAGTGCCCGAGCCCTTCACCCTCGCGCTCCTCGGCGGCGGCCTTGCGGGGATGAGCCTGCTTCGGCGGAAGAAGAGGTAACAGCCACTTTTACCTCCCCCTTGCGGGGAGGTCGAAATGCGAAGCATTTCGGGTGGGGGGAAGCGGTTGAGGCACATCCCAGCTGCTTTCCCCCACCCGAAAAATCGTTCGCTGCGCGCCCAATTTTTCGACCTCCCCGCTAGGGGGAGGTGAAAGAGCCAAAACAAAAAGAGCCGGATTTCTCCGGCCCCTTTCGTCACTTCGCTCAGGAGAAGCGTCGTCTTAGCTGCAGCCGCTGGTCGAGCCGCAGGTGTTGCACTTCATGCACGTCCCGTTGCGCACCAGGGTGAAATTCCCGCAAGTGCCGCAAGCATCGCCTTCATAGCCCTTCATGCGGGCTTCGGCGCGGCGCGCATGAATGTCTGATCCAGGCTTGCCCAAGGAGACCACCGGGGAGGCTTCGGCCACCGCCGCGATAGAGGCTTCCACGCTGGAGGCGATTTCCGAAAGATCGACCGTCGCCATCTCCACGAAATCCTCATGGTCGTGATCGTGGTCATGATCATGTTCGTGGTCATGTTCATGCGTGGCTTCCATCTTCACCGCGGCCGCGGCGGCACCGCCGCGCACCACGCCGAGGCGATGCACATTGGCGCGGACATAACCGGCCGAGGTGGTACGGCTGATGGCGGGCTGCGCCTTCTGGCCTTCCGCGACACCGCCGCCAAGGTCTTCATCATGATGCGGCGGCACATGGGCGAGGTCGTTGCGGCCGAGATAGGAAACCGCCAACTCGCGGAAGATGTAGTCGAGAACGCTGGTGGCGTTCTTGATGGAGTCGTTGCCGATCACCATGCCCGCCGGTTCGAAGCGGGTGAAGGTGAAGGCGTCGACGAATTCTTCCAGCGGCACGCCATATTGCAGGCCGATCGAGATCGCGATGGCGAAATTGTTCATCAGGCTGCGGAAAGCGGCGCCTTCCTTATGCATGTCGATGAAGATTTCGCCGGGACGGCCGTCTTCATATTCGCCGGTGCGCAGATAGACCTTGTGACCGCCGACGACGGCTTTCTGGGTATAGCCCTTGCGGCGGGCGGGCAGGGTCTCGCGTTCGCGGGCGCGGATGACCTTTTCCACCAGCTTCTCGACGATGCGCTCGGTCACCACCGTGGTGCGCTGGGCAACCGGGGCGGCGATCAAAGCTTCGCGCTTATCCTCTTCTTCCTCATCTTCGTCATCAAAGTCGAAGACCTGGCTGGCGAGCGGCTGCGAAAGCTTGGAGCCATCGCGATAAAGCGCATTGGCTTTCAGGCCCAGCTTCCAGGAGAGGAGATAGGCCTCGCCGCATTCGCGCACGCTGGCGCTGTTGGCCATGTTGATGGTCTTGGAGATGGCGCCCGAGATGAAGGGCTGCACCGCCGCCATCATGCGGATATGGGCTTCCACCGAGAGGAGGCGCTTGCCGATACGTCCGCAGGCATTGGCGCAATCGAAGACGGGCAGGTGATCGGCCTTGAGATGCGGCGCGCCTTCCAGCGTCATCGCTCCGCAGACATGCAGATTGGCGGCATCGACATCGGCTTTGCCGAAGCCGAGCGTCTTCAGCATGTCGAAATCGGGGCTCGCCAGCACCTCTTCGGAGATCTTCAGCGTCTCGACGCAGAAGGCTTCGCCCAGCGTCCATTTGTTGAAGACGAAGCGGATGTCGAAGGCCGATTCCAGAGAGGCTTCGATCTTGGCGATCTCTTCCACGCCAAAGCCCTTGGCTTTCAGGGCTTCGTAGTTGAGGGCGCCGGTATAGCCGTCCAGCGTGCCATGGCCGACCGCATAGGCGACGATATCGTCGATCTGGCGCTGGTCATAGCCAAGCGTGCGCAGGGCTTCGGGAACGCAGCGGTTGATGATCTTGAAATAGCCGCCGCCCGCGAGCTTCTTGAACTTCACCAGCGCGAAATCAGGTTCGACGCCGGTGGTGTCGCAATCCATCACCAAGCCGATGGTGCCGGTCGGCGCGATCACGCTCGCCTGCGCATTGCGGAAACCATAGCGCTCGCCGACCGTCAGGGCATCATCCCAAGACTGTTTGGCGGCGCGGATGAGCTCGTTCTGCTGAATGGCGGCAAGATCCAGCGGCACCGGATTGGTGGAGAGCTGTTCATAGCCTGTCACCTCGCCATAGGCGGCGCGGCGATGGTTGCGGATGACGCGCAGCATTTCGGTGGCATTGGCGCGGTATTCGGGGAAGGGCCCGATCTCGCTCGCCATCTGGGCGCTGGTCAAATAGGAGGTGCCGGTCATCAGCGCGGTGATGGCGCCCGCAATGGCGCGGCCTTCGCGGCTGTCATAGGGGATACCGGCGCTCATCAGATAGCCGCCGATATTGGCAAAGCCCAGACCCAGCGTGCGGTAGTCGTAAGAGCGCTGCGCGATCTCCTTGGAGGGGAACTGCGCCATCATCACCGAAATTTCGAGCACGATGGTCCAGAGCTTGACGGCATGCTGGAAGGCGGCGACGTCGAATACCTTGCGGCCGTTCTCTTCGGCGCGGAACATCATCAGGTTCAGCGAGGCGAGGTTGCAGGCCGTGTCGTCCAGGAACATGTATTCCGAGCACGGGTTGGAGGCGCGGATATCGCCGCCAGCCGGGCAGGTGTGCCAGTCATTGATGGTGGTGTGGAACTGAATCCCCGGATCGGCGCAGGCCCAGGCCGCGTTGGAAATCTTCTCCCACAGCTCGCGGGCGCGGATGGTCTTCACCACTTTGCCGTCGCGGCGGGCGGTCAGATACCACTCTTCGTCGTTCAAGACCGCGGAGAGGAATTCATCGGTGACGCGCACCGAATTGTTCGAGTTCTGGCCCGAGACCGAGAGATAGGCTTCCGAATCCCAATCGGTGTCATAGGTCTTGAAGTCGATATCCTTATAGCCCTGCTTGGCGAAGGAGATAACGCGCTCGATGTAATTGTCGGGGATCATCGCCTTGCGCGCGGCTTTGATCTCGCGGCGAAGGGCAGGGTTCTTTTTGGGATCGAAGCAATCATCGCCCGAGCCCTGGCAGTTCACCGCCGCCTTCATCACCGCTTTCAGATGCTTTTCGGCGAGCTTGGAACCGGCCACCATGGCGGCGACCTTCTGCTCTTCGATCACCTTCCATTCGATGAAGGCTTCGATATCGGGATGGTCGACATCTACGATCACCATCTTGGCGGCGCGCCGGGTGGTGCCGCCCGATTTGATGGCGCCCGCAGCGCGGTCACCGATCTTCAGGAAGCTCATCAGGCCGCTGGATTTGCCGCCGCCGGAAAGCTTTTCGTTTTCGCCGCGCACGGCAGAGAAGTTCGTGCCCGTGCCCGAGCCATATTTGAAGAGGCGCGCTTCACGGGTCCAAAGGTCCATGATGCCGCCATCGTTGACGAGATCGTCCTGGACCGACTGGATGAAGCAGGCATGGGGCTGCGGATGCTCATAAGCGGTGCGCGAGCGTTCCAGGCGGCCGGTGTTGGGGTTCACATAATAATGGCCCTGGCTGGGGCCATCGATGCCATAGGCCCAATGCAGGCCGGTGTTGAACCATTGCGGGCTGTTGGGGGCCGCCATCTGGGCGGCGAACATGTAGCAAAGCTCGTCGTAGAAGGCCTTGGCGTCGGCCTCATCGTCAAAGTAATTGCCCTTCCAGCCCCAATAGGTCCAGGTGCCGGCCATGCGGTGGAAGACTTCCTTGGCCGAGGTTTCGCCGCGCGTCTCGCCGCTGTCCGGTGTCTGGCGCCACAGCCATTCCGGCACGCCTTCTTCCGGCACGGGTTTCAGGGCGACGGGCACGCCCGCTTTGCGGAAATACTTCTGGGCCAAGACATCGGACGCCACCTGGCTCCAATGCTCAGGCACTTCGATATCGGTCTGACGGAAGACGATGGAGCCATCCGGGTTGCGGATTTCCGAGGTCGCCGTGCGGAAGGCGATGCCGTCGTAAGGGGAGTGGGCTTCTTTGGTGTAGTGACGATGAATACGCATGATCCCCTCGACATTCCGCGAAATGTGCCCGCCTCGAACGCTCCCGGCAGCAAAAAGGGGACAGCTTTCCCATCCGCGGGACTTCAGCTTGGTCAAACTGAGCCCCGGCGGGGAGATTTCGGTGTGTCCGCCAGATTTGGTGTCGCGAGCGGCGACGTGGGCCAAGTATTGAATGGGTCTTCCCGGACAGGCAAGGGATAAGTGGTAAACGCGGCTGTGGACACTATATCTGGTGGGACCGTCTGCCGCGAAAAAGCCGCGAGTCAAGCGGGTGTGCTAAATTGCGCAGAAAATATATTTGCATTCGGCTGCGCACAGGCACCGGTTACCCTGTTGGTGGGTTGTGGACAGTCGCCTAACTGACCGGCTTCTGTCATGGCTGTGTCGTCAATTTAGCGGCCTGATTTCGTCAGGCTTTGCTTGGCCCGGGCGGTGCGGGTCCCTATATTCCCCACGAATCCACGTCCCATGAGTCGCTGATGAAGTTCCTTTGGATGATCTTTTCCTGGTGGCACGGCGCCACCATCGGCACGCTCCTCAACACCTGGTTCCGCGGCGTGGCCGTGGGGGCAGATGGTTTTGGCAACCGCTATTACCAATCCAAGGACGGCAAGCGCCGTTGGGTCATTTATAAGCACACGGTGGAAGGCTCCTTCGTGCCGCCGGAATGGCACATCTGGCTGCATCACACCGTCGATGAACCGCCCGCGGCGGATCTTAAAAAGAAATCATGGGAGAAGGACTATTTGCCGAATTTGAGCGGCACCGCAGGAGCGTATCATCCCCGCGGTAGTTTGGCCGCCGAGGGCGTGCGTCAGTCCGCGACCGGCGATTATGAAGCCTGGAGTCCCAATGCGTAACGAGCCCTCCTATGCATAACGAAACTGTCGAGACTTTGATTGGCGCCGTGGTGATCGTCATCGCGGTGGTGTTTGTGATCTTCACCTATCAGACCACCGGCTCGGCCCGCATGGACGGCTACGAGCTGACGGCAAAGATGGTCCGTGTGGATGGTTTGGCGGCGGGCACCGATGTGCGGCTCGGCGGGGTCAAGGTCGGCACGATTAAGGCTCTGACGCTCAATCCCGACTACATGATCACCATCCATATGGACATCAACGGCAATGTGAAGGTGCCGGACGACTCCTCGCTGGTGGTGACCTCTTCGGGCCTGCTTTCGGGCTCTTACCTGTCGATCCAGCCGGGCGGCTCCGACAAGATGCTGGCCGCGGGCGGGCAGATCAAGAACACTCAGGGCGCCATCGACATGATGGGCCTGCTGAATAAGTTCGTGAATTCCAGCTCGGGCAGCAGCTCTGGCAATTCCAGTGCCGCACCCGCGCCAAGCCAGCCGTAACGCCATGAAAAAGACCGTGGCCCTCGTTCTTGCCTCTGTTGCCCTGGCAGGCGTTGCTGCCGCCTTGGCCCAGAACGATCCTCAGCCCGGTCAAGCTGTTTCGCCGCCCGCCGCGGCGCCGTCAGCCGATACTCCCGCGCCGCTGCCGACAGAAGCGGTGGCGCCGCCCACCACGCCGGTGGGCCCGCCGCCCAACGCGGTGCTGGAACTGCGCGCCCTCGACAAGATGACCGGCAAGGCTTCGGTCATTAACGCGCCGCTGAATAAGCCGGTGAAATTCGCCACCCTCACGATTACGGCGCGCACCTGCTATTCCACCCCGCCGAGCGAAACGCCAGAAACCAGCGCCTTCCTGCAGATCGATGACGACCGGCCGGATCAATCCCACCGCCGCGCCTTTTCGGGCTGGATGTACGCGTCTTCGCCGGGCCTCAATGCCCTGCAGCACCCGCTCTACGATGTGTGGGTGATCAGCTGCATGACCAAGTCGCCGGGCCAGCTCCCGTCGGTGGTCGCCTCCGCACCGGTCAAGGCGGTGTCGCCCAATGCGGGCGCCAATGAAGCCATGCCCACATTGCCTGAAGATGCCGGCCAGTAAGATTTCGGCCAGATCGCTGGTGTCGCCAGCGCGGTGTTGAGCAGCGCCAGATAGCGCGCGCGCGGAATTTCGATGGCGCCGAGGCTCGCCAGATGCGGAGTAATGAACTGGGTGTCGAGCAGGGCGAAGCCGCCAGCCCTCAGCCGCGCCACGAGATGGACGAGGGCGACCTTCGAAGAATCCGTGACGAAGCTGAACATGCTCTCACCGAAAAACGCGCCGCCAAGTTTCACGCCATAAAGGCCGCCGACGAGTTCGCCATCAAGCCGTGTCTCCACCGAATGGGCATGACCTGAGGCGTACAGCGCGGTGTAGAGTTCCAGGATCTCATCATTGATCCAGGTTTCCTCGCGCCCCTCTTTAGGCGTGGCGCAAGCCTCCATCACTTTGCGGAATTCCGTATCCACCGTGACCGTGAACCGGTCCGAGCGGATGGTGCGGGCGAGCCGCTTGGAAACATGTAAGCCGTCGAGCGGGAAGATCCCGCGCATATCCGGCGATATCCAGAACAGGGAGGGATCGTCCCGGCTTTCCGCCATCGGGAATAGCCCCTCGGCATAGGCGCGGAGCACGATCTCTGGCGTGATTTTCGGCGCGTGCATCACGCCATCATAGCCGAGGGCCCCCGCAGATGTCAGCGGCGCTCCTTCAAATGCGCGATAGCATCCTGGTCTTACGCAGCAGCACGCGGCCGCCGAGGCGGGTGAGGGCGCGCGCGGCCAGGAAACTTCCGACCGCGCACAGAAGGCTGATCGGCATGATCCAATAGCCGAGCAACTCATGGCCAACCGGGGACTTGTCTAGGATCGCGAAGGCGAACATATGCGGGCCCACCCAAAATCCGGTCTGTTCCGGCAGGATGGGTTTGGCCACCACCACCGCCGCGAAGCCGATCGACAGCAGGAATAAGAAGAGCGCGGCAAATCCAAGCGCGGCAGCGGCAAGGCTGCGTCCGGCGCGCTCCAGGATGGTCACCAGCAATATGCTATGGGTCGAGTGTACCACCGCCTGTTCCAGCCGCGCCTGATCAAGATAGGCGGCGGCGAGTTCCAAGGGATCGCCAAGACTTTCCAGCGCTTCGTCGGCGGGGGCGCCGGTCTGGGCGCTGCGATCCTCGATATGGCTTTTGATCTCGGCGAGAATGGCGCTGCGCTCTTCGGATGGAACGCTCGTAAGCGCCCGCGAGAGGGTGGCGATATAGGCTTTCACCTTATCATTTGTGAGAGCGAGTTCAGTCATGGGGTGTTCTCCACCACACCGGTCATGGCGGTGCGGAATGCGATCCAGGCCTCTTTCATGGCGGCGATGGTTTTCTCGCCCTCAGCGGTGAGGCTGTAATATTTGCGCGGATGGGCGGCGTCGTCTGTGACCCAGCGGGCCATCAGCTTGCCGTCCTTTTCCAACCGGTTGAGGAGGGGATAAAGCGCCCCGTCGGCGACGATGTCGCCTTGCCGGTTGGCTTCGGTCAGGATTTGCAGGCCGTAGCATTCGCCGCGCGCCACCACGGACAAAACCACCAATTCGGCGGCGCCTTTGCGAAGTTGCGAGAGCCAGGGTGCGATGTCGATCATGGGAACAATCTATCGCACGATGTCTTGCTATGCAAGATATAATGTTATGATGTTTTGCGGAGGCGGGCTGTGCCTCCGGCATGGCTTAGAAAGAGGCGGCTAATTCCGGCGGTTATCCGGGAACACGACTTCGATGGACGGATCGCCTTCCGGCGCTTCCCTGCCGGCGTTGCGCTTGGCGATGGTCACGGCATAGGCGAAGACGATCGCTGCCCCGGCGGCTGCGACCAAGAGAACATGCGGCGTGCTCAGATCCACTAAGAACCGGGCCGCGACCGCACCCAAAGCACCTGCCATGGCGATGGGGGCCACAGCGAGCTTGATCCGCTCGCCCAAGCCGTTCACGGCGAGGGCGAGGATGCTCGGCCAAGCGGGGCCTGCGAAGAAGCACATTGCAAGGCTGGCGACAGCCGCCGCCCCAGGGCCAAAAATCGCGCCCGTTAGCGCGGCCAGCACGCTGCACGCCGCGAAGATCTCCAAGACGCGCTCCGGGCTCATCGCCCACATCAAGCCAGTGGCGCAGAGCCGCCCTAAGCCGAAAAGCACAAGACAGAAGACAAAGACCTCGGAGAGTTCACCGTGCGATAATTCCTCGAAGGCCAAGGCAAAGCTCTTATCCGCGGCTTTCCAGGCGAGCGCCATAGAGAGGATATTGGCGAATTGGGCCGCCATCGCGAAGCCATAGAGCGGGTTGCGCAGAAGGTCGCTGAACTCGGTGCCGATCGAGGTGGGGCGGCGATAGCTTTTCCGCGCGACCGGAAAGCGCGCATGTTCCACCGCGCCGCTCAAGACCAGAACGCTCACCCCCAAAAGAATATAAGGATGGGCGATGGAATAGCGTGCCGCCTCTTTGGGCAGGGCAAGATCGGAGTCGATCAGCCAGCGCGCGGTGAAAATGCCCACCAGCGAGCCGATGGGATAAGCTGCTTGGGCCAGATTGAGCCGCCGCACAGCGGTCCGGCTGCTGCCCAGCTCCATCACCATGGGATTGACCGAAATCTCCAGCATGATCCAGCCATAGGCCAGAAGCATCGTGGCGAAGAGGAAGAAGTCGAAGCCTTGAGTCTCGGCGGCGGGATAAAAGGTGAAGGCGCCGATGCAGATGCAGCCAAGCCCGATCAGGATCGTCGGCTTGAAGCCAAAGGCGCGGGCGGTCAGGGCGGCCGGAATGGCACCCAGGATATAGACGATCTGATAGGCGCTGTCGGTGAGCGGGCGGCGCAGGCCGGTCAAGGCGAAGACCTGCGCGAATTGCGGCATCAGGGTTTCATAGAAACGATGGCCAACGCCCCACAAGGTCACCAGGACCATCATGAGCGCGAAGGCGGCCCATTGACGGCGGTCAGGAAGGGTATGGTTTGGATCGCCCACCCAGGTCCCCTGTCAGGAAATAACCTAGCGTTGTTTGATTAGCGAATTACCCTTCGTGCGGCAAGCATAGAGCGCGAAAAGAGCCATAAACAGGCTCGCGGCGGCGACCACGGCGAAGTTAAGACGCATCGTGTCCCCTAAAAGGAAGTGGAGGGGCCGCAAGACCAAGCCGCCCAGCGCGCCACCTGTGGCCACCAGACCGGTGATGGTTTTCATCTCCACCCCGCGTCCTTCGAGCGCCATGCCCAAAATGGTGGGCCAAGTGATGGAGAGTAAAAAGCTTAAGGCGAAGCCCGCCACACCTTGCGCTGTACCTTGGCTGAGTGCGGCGAGGACTGCGGCGAGGACGGCCAGCGCCATAAAGCCGCCGAGCACGCGGGTGGGGCGCAGTTTCCACATCAGGGCGGTGCCGGCGAAACGTCCCAGCGCGAAGAGGATCATGCTGGCCATGAAGCTATGGGTGGCGAACCAGCAATCCTGCGGCAGGATGTAGCCAAAGCGCATGGGCGAGGACCACAAGGCGCCCATACCAATCACACTGGCGGCTTCAGCCAGGATGGCGAAAAGGATGAGCTTGTTCTTCAGAAGGCGCGCCGCTTCGGTGAAGATTGCGGCATAGCCCGGGGCACGTTCGCGCGCCACGGCGGGAAATTCGTTTTCCTCGATCAGAAATGCGCCGATCAGCACGAAGCCGCCGACCACGATATAGGGATGGGCGATAGCAAGATGAGCGCCTGCTTGGGGCAGCACGATGCCTTGGCGGGTGATCCAGTTGCTCGCGAAAATTCCGATGATGGCGCCGAGGGGATAAAGGCACTGCGCCAGATTCAAGCGGAAGACGCCCCGCTCGGGACTGCCAAAGGCGACAAACAATGGATTGGCTGCGGTCTCGAGCGCGACCCAGCCGATCGCGGTGGTGAGTACGGCAGCGAGGAGCAAGGAAAAGGCTTTGGTTTCGGCTGCGGGATAAAAGGTGAAGGCCCCGGCCGCGACACAGCCCATGCCCAAAAGGATCGCCGCTTTATAGCCGAAACGCCGCGCGTAAATGGCCGCCGGAATGGCGCCTATAAGATAGACGAAGCTGTAAATACTCTCGGCCGCCATGCGCTGCAGAGGCGAAAGCTGCAGCACCCCCACGAACAGCGGCATCATCCCATCATATAGCCGGTGCCCCACGCCCCAAACCGCCACCAGACTGGCGGTTAAGAGAAAGGCGATGACATACCGCTTGGGGGCTGCCGCGATTCCGGACACGGGAAAATGCTCGGATGTTACGTAGGGAAGCTTACCTGTCCCGCTTTAAGGAAACGCTACTGTGGGCGTAGTCGTCTCTGGCGGAGGTGTTTGGCTGTGCTGCAGCTTAATGCAAAGCGGGTGATCACCACACTACACAGCGCCATCAGCACCAGCCGCAGGCCATCTGGCACCGCGACAGGCGATTCATAGGTCCATCCCAGAGCGATGCCGCCCGCAGCTCCGGCTGTGCTCAAAAGGCCGCCTGCGATTTTCATGCGGCTGCCTTGGCCCGCAAGGGTGAGACCAATCACGGTGGGCCAGCAGATCGCCAGAGGCAAATTGAGGAAGAGCACCAGAACGGCGCGGGTCGATCCGCTACACAGGCTCGCGGCGATCACCAGCGGGGTTGCTACCACCATGGCGAAAGCGAGCAGGTTGGCCGGGCGATAGCGGAACATCAAAAGGCAGCCGCCAATCCGCCCCGCGCCGTAGAGAAGCATCGAAATGAGCAGGCCGTTGCTGCCGAAATGGCCGACGTTGGTGACGCCCAGCGCCGTGGCGCCCTCCGATGCGAAGCCCGTGATGCTTCCGAGCATGAAGATGCAGCAAGCCTGGGCGGTAAGGGCGCGTTGAAAGCCGGGGTTGGCGAGCAGGCTTTTGATTTCGCCACTGATGCCTTTGAAGCTTTGGCAGCGCGCGCTCGCCGCAACCGGAAAGCTGATTTCCTCCACGGCGAAGGCCAAAATAAATCCAACCCCGCCCACCAGAATATAGGGATGGGCGATGGCCATGGCGTCTCCCGCATGGGGCAGGGTGAGGTGCCAGCTTTGAATCCAATACCCCGCGCCAATACCGATGATCGCCCCCAAGGGATAAAAGCACTGCATCAGGTTGAGGCGCCGGACCGCGGTTTTCTCCGGCCCCATTTCCAGAATGAGCGGGTTGGTCGCGTTTTCGAGCACCACCCAGCCCGCCAAGAGAAAACTCACCGCCATGGCATAGGTGTTGAAAGAGGCCATCTCAGCAGCGGGATAAAGGGTGAAGCTGCCGGCCATCAGGCAGCCCAGGCTTAAGAGAATGGCGGCCTTATAGCCGAATTGCCTGGCATAGATTGCGGCGGGGACAGGCAGGAAAAAATAAAAGAGATCGAAGATGTTCGCGATGACATCCCCGCGCCAGCCGTTCAGCGAAAAGTGGTCTTTGAATTCGGGGGTAAGTGAACTGAATAGATAATGACCGCATCCCCACAGAAAGGTGAGGCAGAGCATCAGCGCGAAGGCGCCTCGGTGCTGAGCACGATTTGGCTCCGCGTGGTGCACAAAAAACCCCATCAATAAGCGGGGGCATCATCGTCTACGTATGTAAACGCTATACTAATGATCCGTACACGGCGATCAAAGAGTCACAGCAACTACAAGTAAACAAACCGTGCAAAAAGCCGAAAAGGCGGGGATTAACCCGCCTTCTTCTTCGCCAGATATTTTTCCAGCCAATGAATGTTGTAGTCGCCGTTGATGATGTCCGGCTCTTTGAGCAAGGCCTGGAAGAGGGGAATGGTGGTTTCGATCCCATCCACCACCAGCTCGTCGAGCGAGCGGCGCAGGCGCATCAGGCATTCGTTGCGGTTACGGCCATGCACGATCAGCTTGCCCGTCAGGCTGTCGTAATAGGGCGGGATTTTGTAGCCCGCATAGATATGGCTGTCGAAGCGCACGCCCAAGCCGCCCGGCATATGGAACTGTTTGATGGTTCCGGGTGAGGGCTGGAAGGTGAAGGGATTTTCTGCATTGATGCGGCACTCGATGGCATGGCCCGAGAAGGTGATGTCTTCCTGGTTGATGCCAAGCGGGGAGCCCGCCGCGATGCGAATTTGTTCGCGCACCAAATCGATACCAGTGATGGCTTCCGAAACCGGATGCTCCACCTGCAGGCGGGTGTTCATTTCGATGAAATAGAACTTGCCGTCCTCATAGAGGAACTCGATCGTGCCCGCGCCGAGATAACCGAGCTTTTCAAGGGCGCGGGTAACGACGCCGCCGATCTCGTCGCGCTGGCTGTCATTGAGGGCCGGGCTGCCGGCTTCTTCCCACACCTTCTGGTGACGGCGCTGCAGAGAACAGTCACGCACACCGAGATGGACGACCTTGCCGAAGCTGTCGCCGATGACCTGCACTTCGATATGGCGCGGGGTCTGGAGATACTTCTCCATATAAACCGCGTCATTGCCGAAAGCAGCCTTGGCTTCGGATTTGGCGGTGGAGAGCGCAAAGGAGAGTTCATCGCGGTTCAGCGCCACTTTCATGCCGCGTCCGCCGCCGCCCGCCGTCGCCTTGATCAGCACGGGAAAGCCCATGCCCTCAGCGATCTCGATGGCGTGTTCTTCGTTTTCGATCGCGCCTTCCGAACCTGGCACGGTCGGAATACCCACCTCTTTCACCGTCTGTTTGGCGGTGATCTTGTCGCCCATGATGCGGATATGCTCCGGCTTCGGGCCGATGAAGGTGAGGTTATGCTCGCCAACGATTTCCGCGAAACGGGCATTCTCGGAGAGAAAGCCATAGCCGGGATGGATGGCTTGCGCGCCGGTGATTTCCGCCGCCGCAATCAGCGCCGGGATATTGAGATAAGACTGCGCCGTCGCGGGCGGACCGATACAGACGCTTTCATCGGCCAGACGCACATGCATGGCGTCGGCATCAGCCGTGGAATGGACTGCCACAGTGGCAATGCCCATTTCCTTACAGGCCCGGTGAATACGAAGCGCGATCTCGCCGCGATTGGCGATGAGGATTTTTTCAAACATTATGCAAGGACGACCAGGGTCTGACCGAATTCGACCGGTTCACCGTTGGCGACGCAGACTTCGGTGATGGTCCCGGATTTGGGGGATTGGATCGGGTTCATGGTCTTCATGGCTTCCACGATCATCAGCGTGTCGCCTTCCTTGACCTTGTCACCCACCTTGACGAAAGGCGGCTTGCCCGGCTCGGGCGCCACATAGACGGTACCGACCATGGGGGAGGGCACAGCGCCAGCGGGCGGGCCTTTGGGCTTGGCCGCTTCAGCGGGGGCGGCAGCGGCAGGGGCCGCGGCCACGGGGGCAGCCGCCGGGGCGGCCATATAGGAGCCGACCACCTGGCGCGCCACGCGCAAACGCGAGCCGCCCTGTTCGACTTCGATTTCTGTCAGCCCGGTCTCGGTGAGCAATTCGGCAAGTTCACGGATCACGGAAGAATCAATGCTGGGCATACTTTTCCCCTTCCCGAGCGGGAGGCGCCCCCCGATGGACTTAACATCCTTCATATTCATATGGCGGCCTCTTCGATCAGGGACGCAACGGCGTCCACGGCAAGCAGATAACTATTGGCACCGAACCCGACGATCACACCCGATGCGACGGGAGAGATATAGGAGTGATGGCGAAATTCCTCACGCGCAAAGGTATTCGATAGATGTACCTCGACGATGGGGCAGGAAAGAGCCCTTAAAGCGTCGTGGATGGCAATCGACGTATGCGTGTAGGCACCGGCATTGATGATGATGCCGGCCGCAGCCTCCCGCGCCTCATGAATCCATTCGACCAGCTCGCCTTCATGGTTGGACTGGCTGAAAACCACGTCATAGCCATGGCTTTGGGCCCGCGCGGCGGTCATATCGCCGATATCGGACAAAGTGGTGCGGCCATATACGTCCGGCTCTCTCGTCCCCAAGAGGTTGAGATTGGGCCCATTGAGGACATATATCGCCTTGGCCCTGGACTTCTTGGCCACGAAAATGGCTCCGTTACGAGTTCGGATTCGCCTTATAATCGCCAATCGGGGCGGCGCAAACACCAATCAGGATCAGGCGTTATGGCTGTTACAGTGACGATTAACGGAGAAGCCCGCGAACTGAACGGTCCGGTCAGCGTGGCAGCTCTGCTAACAGATATGGGACTCGACCCCGCCAAAATTGCGGTCGAACGCAATTTGGAAGTGGTTCCCAAGTCCCAATACCACGAAATCACGGTGAATGGGGGAGATCGCCTCGAAATCGTGCATTTCATCGGCGGCGGCGATGACGCCCGCCCTGTGGATAAACCGTTGATAATTGCCGGGCGGACCTTCAAGTCGCGCCTTATTATCGGGACAGGGAAGTACAAGACCTATGCCCAGAACGCCGCGGCGCTGAAAGCCTCGGGCGCCGAGATGGTGACGGTGGCCGTGCGTCGGGTGAATCTGACGGATAATTCATCTGAGAAGCTGGTCGATTTCATCGATCCCAAGGAATACGTCTACCTGCCCAACACGGCGGGCTGCTTCACGGCGGAGGACGCCATGCGCACCCTTCGCCTGGCGCGCGAGGCGGGCGGCTGGACTCTGGTGAAGCTGGAGGTCCTGGGGGACAAGAAGACCCTTTACCCCAACATGATCGAAACCCTGCGCGCCACCGAACTCCTCATCAAAGAGGGTTTCCAGGTGATGGTCTATTGCAGCGACGATCCTTTGATGGCCAAGCGCCTTGAGGAACTCGGCGCCTGCGCGATCATGCCTTTGGCCGCGCCCATCGGGTCGGGCCTCGGGGTGCAGAACCCTGTCGGCATACGGATGATTATTGAAGAGGCGAAGGTGCCGGTGATCGTCGATGCCGGTGTCGGCACGGCCTCGGATGCGGCGATTGCCATGGAGCTGGGCTGCGACGGCGTTCTGATGAACACCGCCATCGCCGAAGCCAAGGACCCGGTGCTGATGGCTGCCGCGATGCGCCATGCGGTGGAAGCGGGGCGCCTTGCGTATCTCGCCGGCCGCATGCCCAAAAAGCGCTACGCCGATCCCTCGAGCCCGATTGCGGGGTTGATTTAGCCTCCAACCCTCCCTCAAGGGGAGGGTGGAACCTACTTCATCAGCGCCTTGATCTCGTCCTCGGTGATCTCACCGGCATGGACTTTGCCGTTGATGATGAACATCGGCGTGCCGCTGAACTGGGCCTCGCGGGCGAGGCGGGCGCTGGTGGCCATATCTGCCTCTACATGTCAGCCGGTGGTCTCGTTGTTGGACGATTCATTCGCGTTATATCTAGGCGCGCTTATCGTCAGGGATTTTATTGATCCTTTTCATGTAATTGCCTCGTGGGGCTATCCGGGCTTTTCCAGAATTGAAGCAGTAATCTCCAGAGAATTCGAAGCAAACTTGAGTTCTCCAATTGACTTTGAAAACATCTTTGGAAAACACGGTAACTCGACAAAATATGCAGGATTGCTCTTCGCGCAAAGCCGAGATTAGTTGCTCTGTCATGACAACTGGGGGGAACACTTCTGGGAAGGTGTCATAAAATCCGTTGGGATGGATCGTAATTCGTGGAAACTGACCTTCCGGGATTTTCTCCTCATCCTCCCATTCCCAATTGAGTTGGCGCACAACAACACAGGAGGCAATGGCGACATCGATCGCTGGGCTTTGCCCATGGTTTGTGGCTCTTACGTGAAACTTAATTGGTCTACCGGGAGCGATGTCCCCAGATATTACGTCAAATCCCAAGTAGGCTCGGACTTGGGCGCGACCGACGTCACGAGCGACTTTGATAGATTTCTCAGCCGCGTTGGAGGCTCTCTTGGCTTCATCAGCAGCATCGCGACTCGCATCGGCTGCGCGCTTCGTGTGATAAAGCGTGAAGCCGACAAGTATCACACCAGCCGCCGTGATGAACATTTCGAGCGTTGCAACAATTGCTATCCACGGCGTCCACGCAGCTACCCTTTCTTGGGCTTCGACGTTGCGTCGTTCATAGTCGGATGGTGGCTTGCGGGCTTCTGCTTCAAGTGCTCCGGCTATCCGCTTTAGGTCCGGTGCTAGAGATGATGGAGACGTTTGGGTTGCGTTATTAGCTGGCGGTTTTTGGGGGGAGATTGATGCAGCTTTTCCTTCTGCAGAGCTGTGCAAGATCAGCAAGACTGCCGTAACGATTAGCAAATAGTACCGCAACATGAACAGCCCGCCGTGAGTCCCCCGTAGGCGATCGTACGGCGGTTGTGTCCCCCTGTCTTTTCAATTTTTTCTCGCCTGCGGTATTCTCTCCGCTGAGACGCATAATGCCAATCGCCGGGTTGATTTGATCACATCCCGTCATGGCCGGCCTCAGAGCCGGCCATCCAGGCGGTATGGATGGCCGGGTCAAGCCCGGCCATGACGTTTGACGAATTACGACTTCATCAGCGCCTTGATTTCGTCCTCAGTAATTTCACCGGCGTGGACTTTGCCGTTGATGATGAACATCGGCGTGCCGCTGAATTGGGCCTCGCGGGCGAGGCGGGCGCTTGCCAGCATGGCCTTGTCGGTTTCGGGCGCGGTGAGATCCGCGGAAAGCTTCATCACATCGATGCCGACATCGCGTGCCGCTTTCAAGAGTACCTCTTGATCGACCGCCTGTTTGCCTTCGCTCATCAGCGCGAAATGCAGCGCCAGCGCCTTGTCGCCTTGCTTTCGTGCCGCCACCGCGGCGCGCGCGGCCATCTGCGATTGGGCGCCGAAAATTGGAAACTCGATGAAGGAAAAGCGCGTGTCGTGCTTATGCGCCTCGTAGAACTTCTTCACCGCCGCCGAGGTGTTGCGGCAATGGCCGCAATTATAGTCATAGAACTCAACAAAGGTGTTCTTGGCATTGGCCGGGCCGGTGACATAACCGACGGCGGGATCGAGCAGCGCCTTCTGTCCGATCTTGTCGACCGCCTTTTGTGTGGCGAGGGCTTCCTCGGCGGCGGCATCGGCTTCCGCCTTGGCCTGCATTTCATAGATCAGCTTGGGATTGGCGAGCAGGAACGAGCGCAGCCGCGCATCCGAGGCCACCGGCACCAGATGAAAGGCGAGGGCGCCGCCCATGATTGCAATCGCCGCCACCGCGCCTACGGCACCGCCCAGCGCCGCCGATTTCCAACCCTGCTGCATGATATTGTCCTGTCTTTAATTCCGGCGCAGTTGGGATTGCGCGATGGCGAGAATGTCGTTGGCCCGTTCCCAATCGGGCGTGCCGTTCTGTAGTTTCTGGCGCGCACGCAGCGCAAACACCGCCGCTTTGCGAATGTCGCCGACGCTGTAATAGCGCTCCGAGGTGGAGAGGTCCGCCATCGCGGTGTTTCCGAGATCGCTATAGGCCTGCGCCAGCTCATACCAGGCGAAGGGATTGTCGGTATCCTGCTGCACGGCGATCTTGAGATTGGCGACGGCTTTTTCTTCCATCGCCTTCTGGCCTGTCGCGATTTGCGCAGCCGCCAGCGCCACGCGCAGCTCCGGCGCATCCGGCAAAAGGTCGACACTCTTCTGATAGGGCACGACGCCTTTCATCGGCTGGCTCATCGAGACGTAGATCTGGCCGAGAACCTCATAGAAGTACGGATTTTTCGGCTCGTCTTTGATCAGGCTGTTGGTCTCGGAGAGGGCCTTGGGCAGGTCGGGCGAGCGCATATAGACAATGGCGCGGGCATAGCGGGCCTGCGGTGAGGTGTTCGTCACCGGATAGCGGTACATCACATCCTGAACCGGCAGGGTGTAGCCGATCAGCTTAGCCTTCACCATTTCATAGGCGTGTACGGCTTGCGGGGAATCCGGCACATCGCGATAGGGCGAGGCTTCCGCGATCAGGCGCAAATTCGTCACGCGGTCGCGGCTCGCCGGATGCGAGGTGGCGAACTGCTCGGGGTTTTTCACCATCATGGCTTCTTCATTGGCCATGCGCTCGAAGACATTGACCATGCCCATGCCGGAGAGGTGGATGGCACGCAGATATTTCTGGCCCATCTGGTCGGCAGTGGCTTCTTGGGCGCGCGAGAAGGCGAAGAACTGCGCCGCCGCCACGCTCTGACCCATGCCCATCAGCACCATGCCCGCCTGGCCTGCACCCGCAATCGCCGCACCAATGCCGAGCAGCATCGAGAGCAGCATGGGGATTTCGGCTTTCGCCATGGCTTCGGAGCCGCGGGTGAGGTGACCGCCCGCCATATGCCCGGTTTCATGCGCGAAGACGCCGATCATCTCGTTCGGCGTTTTGAGGTTAATGAAGAGACCGGTGTTCACGAAAATGTTTTGCCCCTCGGCCACGAAGGCGTTCAGCGAAGGGTCATTCACGAGATACATCTTCACCGCTTGCGGATCGATACCTGCGACTTTCAGGATCGGCTCCTCGTAAGAGCGGATAAGGCGTTCAGTTTCGGTATCCTGTACCAAGCTGATGCCCTGGGCCGCGGCGGGGCCAAAAACGGCCCATGCGGCGCCGAAAAAGCCCGCGCAGAAGGACAGAAGGCGTCCCGACACAAGTCTGCGGCTTTTCCGGTCGTTCAGAGGGTTGCAAATCGTCAAAGCTTGGACTCTCCTCTTCCCCCAAACGGTTCGGGCGACGGTAGGTATAGGCGCTGTTTGCGTCAACGGCGCGCGGCCCACAAGTGTATTCGGATTCAGCAAGGATTACGGCCAGTTCATGATTTACGCGCGCGCATTAGCCGGGGTTGCCGGCCTTGTTCTTCTGGCCGGCTGCTCGGTCGATCTCGGCTCCGTGGGCGACACGGTGGGGCTCGGCTCCAAGGCACAGCCGCAGGGCCTGGCGGTGGGCGATGAGCCTTTTGCGGTGCGCGTGGGGGCGGCGACCCTGGCTCAGGGCGGTTCGGCGGCGGATGCGGCCTCGGCGATGTATTTTGCGCTCTCCGTCACCTATCCCGTGGCGGCTGGGCTCGGCGGCGGCGGCATTTGCATCGTTCATGATCCGGCCAAGAACGAAACCGTGGAATATGATTTTCAACCGCGCGATGCGGCTTCGGGTGGGGCCTATGCAGTGCCGGGCGCTGTGCGCGGCATGGCGCTGATGCAGGGGCAATACGGCAATCTGCCATGGCAGAAGGTGGTCTCACCTGCCGAAGGCTATGCACGGGCTGGTTTTCCGGTCTCCAAAGCCTTGGCCGACAGGCTTGCTTCCACGGTGGATGTGATCCGGCTCGATGCCGGGCTTTCGGCGGCGTTCCTGGATGAATCCGGCAAGCCCATACCGGTTGGCACGATGGTGACCAATCCCGACCTTGCGAACACTTTGGCCGCGATCCGGGAAGCCGGGCCTGATGGTTTTTACGCGGGCGCGGTGGGCCAGAAGATTTCCGCTTATGCGGCAAGTGAGGGCGGGGCGATCACCGCCGCCGATCTCGCCTCGGCCAAGGCGCAGGTGACGACACCGCGCGTCAGCCAAATGGGTTCGCAATATATCTATCTGCCGTCGCAAAAGACTGGCGCGGGGGCTTTCGCGGGCGCCGTTGTGGATCATCTTGCACGCGCCACGCAGACCGATATCGGCGGCAAGGATCTGCAAGCTTCCGTTGTCTATGCCACCCAGCAAGCCCTGAAGGATTACAAAGTCTCCGATCTGCCCAAAGATTTGGGCGCCACCGGCTTTGCCGCGATGGATAACAAGGGGCAGGCGGTGGCCTGCGCGGTGACCATGAACGGGCCGTTCGGCTCGGGCCATACGGCGCGCGGCACCGGCGTGACTCTGGCCAAAGCACCGTCCTCCGGCGCGGCGGGGCTGGCTTCGGCCTTCCTGACCCCTGTCATCGCTGCTCCGCGTACGGATGAACCGGCGGTTCTCGCGGGTGCAGGTGCGGGCGGTCCCAATGGTACGGCCGCGATTGCCTATGCGCTGGCGCGCATTACTGCGGGCGATGAAATCCTCACCCGCAAGGATCTGCGCACCACCGGTGTTGCCCCTTACGACACGGTGAACGCGCTGGTCTGCTCGGGCTCGACCTGCGTGGCTTTGCCTGATCCGGCCGCCAGCGGCCTCGGCGCCGCAGTGCCGACACGCAAGAAGTAAGGGGGTATTCGCGCGGGAGTGGGTTGCCTTGGCGGCAGCGCTTCCCGCGCGGCATCATTTACCCTCCAGAATTTACTCTCAGGCATAAGTTTATTGGGTGGAATTAAAACGCATCGTCGCGCGTTATACCGTAGCTTTTGACAGATGCGTCATGGAGGCGAGCCCTCCCACCCGAGGATTGTATGCAAGTTCGCCTATCCGCACTGGCAACCGCCGTGCCGCCTTTTGTGCTTGAGCAGCGCGATGTTGCTGGCAGCGTTGAAGCGCTCCTGGGCAGTCACGAAAACATCCGCCGCCTTTTACCCGTGTTCGAGAACGCCGGGATCGACCGTCGCTATTGCGCTGTTTCCTTCGACTGGTTCGCCAAGAGCCATGGCTGGCAAGACCGCAACGCCATGTTTGTGCGCAGCGCGGTGGCGTTGCTGGAAGAGGTGTCGTCAAAGCTTCTTGCCTCTGCCGGGCTTCAGCCGCGCGACATAGATGCCATCGTCACGGTATCGACCAGCGGTATCGCCACCCCAAGTCTTGATGCGCTGCTCATCGAACAGCTCAGCTTGCGCAGAGACGTGAAGCGGCTGCCTATTTTCGGTCTCGGATGTGCGGGCGGTGTGATCGGGTTGTCGCGCGCCGCCGATATCGCAAAGGCGATGCCGGGCAGCAACGTGCTTTTTCTCGTCGTCGAACTCTGCACCCTGAATTTTCGAAAAGAAGATTTGTCCAAGAGCAATATCGTGGCGACGGCCCTGTTCGGGGATGGCGCGGCGGGCGCGTTGCTCTCAACAGAGGCTCAAGGCCCCGTACTTGGCCCCAGTGGCGAGCATACCTGGCCCCATTCTCTCGATGTGATGGGGTGGGAGGTCGAAGATCAAGGCCTCAAGGCGATCTTCTCCACCAGCATTCCTGCTTTGATCGAACGGGATATGCGCGCCATTACCGATACGTTTCTCGCCGATCACCAGCTCTCGCGTCGCGATATCGCGCTTTACGCAAGCCATCCCGGCGGCGCCAAGGTGCTTGATGCGCTGGAGCATGCTTTCGAGATCGAGACCCTGAGCGATAGTCGCGCGGTTCTCAGCGCATACGGCAACATGTCGGCGGTCACCGCGCTCTTTGTTCTGGCCCGCATGAACTGGCGCAAACCGGACGGGCGTATCCTCTTGAGCGCGATGGGGCCGGGCTTCACCGCGGCATTCCAGCTTCTCGGGGGGCCATCATGACGATTGCTATCGCTATCATCGCTGCGGTCGCGCTGCAACGGCTGTTGGAACTCGTCTGGGCGCAGCGCAACACCGCGCGGCTGCGCGCGCGTGGTGCCACAGAGGTGGGGGCAAGCCATTACCCGCTCATAGTGCTGCTGCATGCGGCCTGGCTGGTCTCGATCCTGATTTTTCTGCCGTTGCCGGTCGCAATCTCCGCGGTGCCATTGGCTGCGTTTTTAGGGTTGCAGCTTTGCCGGGTCTGGGTGCTTTTCACCTTGGGGCCTTATTTCACCACCCGCATCATCTCTCTGCCTGGGGCGCCTTTGGTGCGAAAGGGCCCTTATCGCTACATCCGCCATCCCAATTACGCCGTGGTGATTGGTGAAATTCTCACGCTTCCACTGGTCTTCGGCGAGGTGAAGGTTGCCATCGTCTTCTCGCTGTTGAATGCGGCGATATTGACGTGGCGCATTCGCGTGGAAGATGCAGCCCTGGCAGCACGCCGATGAGCGATACGGTGAAAAGCTGGATCGGCTTTATCGCCATGTGTGTGGGGATGTTCATGGCCATCCTGGATATTCAGGTAGTCGCGACCTCGCTGCCGCAATTGGGCGCCGCCCTCAACCTTCGTGAAAACGATCTGAGCTGGGTGCAGACCGCGTATCTCATCCCAGAGATCATCGCCATCCCGCTCACCGGCGTTCTGACGCGCGCCATCGGCTTGCGCTGGCTTTTCACAGCCTCGACCTTGCTCTTTGTGATCGCCAGCCTTGGCTGCGCGCTGAGCGGTGGCTTTGCTACCTTGATCTTCTTTCGCGCGCTGCAAGGCTTTTCCGGCGGCGCTTTGATCCCGGCGGTGTTCACCTCGGTCTTCTCGATTTTTCCGCGTAAGGCGCAGCCCGCTGCGACCATCGTGGCGGGCAGCTTCGCCATGATCGCGCCGTCGCTTGGGCCAGCCTTGGGCGGCTACCTCACCGAGGCGTATAACTGGCACGCGATCTTTCTGATCAATATTCCGCCGGGGCTTTTGGTCTGTGCGGTGGTGGCTTTTCTGTTGCGCTCGCCCCGCAGCGGCCTCAGTGAATTGACCAGGGTTGATTATCTCTCGGTGATTTTTACCTCGTCTTTTCTCGTCGCCCTGATGCTTCTGCTCAAGGATGCGCCCAAGCAATCCTGGTCCGGTGCGGAGATTTGGGCGTTGGAGGCGATTTGCCTTCTCACGCTTATCGCCACCATCCGGCAGTGTTTGCGCCACCACCAGCCTTTCTTGCACTTGCGAAAATTTTCCGACCGCGCCTTTGCTACCGGGGCGATCCTCAGCTTTGTCACCGGCCTCGGTCTTTACGGCGCCACCTATCTCTTGCCGGTGTTTCTCGGCTATGTGCGCCATCACGATCCTTTGGAGATCGGCAAGATCGTGATTGTGGCGGGGCTGGCGCAGCTTATTACCACCCCGGCGGCGGCGGTGCTCGAACTGCGCGTCTCTGCCAAATGGATTGCGCTGTTAGGCTTCGCGCTCTTCGGGGCGGGCTTTCTCGCCAATGGCTTCATGACGCCAGAGACCGATTTCGATGGTCTTTTCTGGCCGCAGGTGCTGCGTGGTGCGGCGGTGATGCTGTGCATTTTGCCGGCGACACGCTATGCCCTGGACAATTGGGAGGAGGCCGAGCTTTCCGACGCCAGCGCCTTGTTCAATCTCTTGCGCAATATGGGCGGGGCGGTCGGCATCGCCTTGGTGGATACGGTGTTGCAGCAGCGCACACCCGTTCACGTCCAGCACATCGTGACCGCGCTGCAAGCGGGCGATCGCGCCACGGCGGAATTTGTTGGCTTGCCGCTCAGCCGGTTTCATGGCGAGCCACTCGGCCCCATTGATGAGCTGACCAAATCCCTCATCCAGCCTATGGTGGAGCGGGCCGCGGCGACGCTGGCATTCAACGAAGCCTGGCTGATGGTCGGGGCGGTATTCGCTGTAACCCTCTTCATCTTCTTTTGGGCGCCGGGCACCGCACCGCTATCGCGCAAGGCATAAAAAGAGCCCGGTGCGGAGGGGCGCACCGGGCTCGGTACCGGATCGTTGGCTCCGGATATTAGAACTTGATGCCGACGCCTGTGCCGATCAGCCAGGGATTGATGTCCACTTTCGCCGTCACCGGCGCGCCCGAGAACGAGGCATTGGTGGAGAGCCACAGCTTCTTGACGTCGAAATTCCAGACATAGCGGCCATCTTCCGTGAGCGGAACATCGGTGCCGAATTGCAGCGCGAAGCCCCAATTGTCGGTCGTGCGCAGCTTGCCGAGCGGGCCGTTCGAGCGATCATAGAAGATCGTCATGTTGGGGCCGGCGCCGACATAGGGTTCGAAGAAGCCGATCTTGTCGAAGTGATACTGCACCGTCACCGTCGGCGGCAGCAGGTAGACGGTGGCGAGCTTGCCAGCGGCGTTGTGATAGATGCTGTGTTTGGTGGTCCCGGCGATTACTTCCACGGCCCAATGCTTGGTGAAGTAATAGGAGATATCGGCCTCGGGGATGACGCTGTCGGTGATGCTGAGCTTGCCGCCGATATTCACGTTCGAGCCGACATCCGGCTGCACCGTCACGGCGCGCAAACGTACTTCCCAAGTCCCGGCTTCAGTGGCGGAGGCGGGCGCGCTCGCCAGCATCAGAGCGGTGACGGAAACGCTGGCCAGAGCAGCAAACACAGAACGCATAGGGCTTCCTCTCATTTGTCCAATTCTTGGAAGCGCAGGGAATAACCCCGGAGATAGAATTACAATTAGATCGTTTCTAAGCGCGAATACCCGAGTTAGGAGAGAAGTGCTCCGGTTTTGCGGGGCAGGGTGGCGCAATCCCCTGATAAATTTGTGGTTTCCGTTATGGAAAAACCAATTACTTTACTAAGTCTTTGATTTGCTTGCGCCGTTAGGTCGCAGATTTGCGCTCCCCGCAACAGGCGTGAGACGCGGGCTTGGCCGCTGTCATTTTTGGCTTCAAAGCCGAATCATTTATCGCGGATGGTGAGGTAGACCAGCGTCTGGTTCGCCAGCACATGGGCGATTTCGCCGAAGGTCGCCGGTCCCGGCATGGGGATGAACTGGTCGCCCTCCAGCTTGCCATGGACATAGTTGAGAACGCAGTTGCAGGAGAAGGCGGGCGCGAGCGAAAGCTTTTTCGCTGCCGCGATCAGGGCGAGGCGGTAGTCGGGCATGGGCTGCGCTTGGTGATAGACCCGCCCCTTCATCACCGGGGCATAGAAGAGCGCCTTGCGGGTTTCATGGTTGAGCGCGTGGAAGGCGGTGTTGATCACCATACCCGCCTTTTCGCTGATCAGCGGCAGAGTGAGATCGAGTTTCTTACGCATGGCATAATCGTAGAAGTCTTCCGGCGTGCCATTGATCATGCAGCGCCCGGCCGAGAAGCTCGATTCCTGGAAGACGATCTCATCGCCAAAGCCCGGCTCGAAGACATTGATGGTGCCGATTACCGCCACTCTGGATGGTGGCAGGCTGGCGCGCAGGGTGACGATCGCACTGTCGCTGACGACCCCAGTCGGGCCCTCGAACACTTTGGGCGTGACCTTGCCGATCTCGTCGAGATGCACGCCGGAGACCCAGCCCGCCACCGCGGTTTCAAAGATGCCCGGAATGCTGGAGGCGGTCAGCCCATAGGTGGTGTGGATGTCGCTCAGCCCCGGCACGATCACAAGGGTGAAGCCGTTGGAGGGGGCTTCGGTGGCGATGGCGGGGATATGGCCGATATCGATCAGCCTTGTGCTCACATCGGTGATCTCGCGCGGCAGAACCGTAACAAAGACGCGATCGCGTTCGACGACGCCGCCTTCATGGGTGAGAAAATAGGGGATGGTGCCGCCGATCCAATTGCCGCGCTGCAGCCGTCGCAAGGCCGCTTCTTCACCAGCGATATGCAAGGCCAAGCCCTGCGCGATGAGGCTGTTGGCTTCTTCGACAGGTACGAGCTGGTTCACAGGGGCCCCGATCCCTTAATCCGCGCGCAGTTTTCGGTCGTTTGGACCAAATTTATCGTACAAAACTATGCCCCTTCGGCGCCCCTCGCAAGAAAGATCGTCAGTAGATGCGACAAACCCGGCGTGAAAGCCGGGTTTGTGCAATCATTTATTTGGAATGCGTATTATTCGGAGTGGATACTATTCCGCCCGAAAAGTCCGCTGCCACCAGCCTTTTTTGGGCGGCTGCGGCGGTTCATTGGATTGGGGCGCGGATTCTTGCGCGGGCGCAGCTTCTGGCTTCTGCGAAACAGACTCACTCTGATTAGACGAGTCTTGCTCCGCCGTGTCGGCCTTCACCGGCTCAGTTTGAGCAGGCTCAGCTTTAACAGGCTCAGCTTTAACAGGCTCTGGCTTCACAGGTTCAGAGGCAGGCGTAACGGGCTCCACCGGTGTGGTGTCGACCTCTTCATGCATCAGCGACCAGACCGGCTTGGAGGCGGCATTCGGCGCCGCTTCGATGGCGGGGCGCACCGGCTCGTCGCGGGGCGTGGTGTCGATCTCATCGACATTGCCGAAACGGTCTTCAAAGAAAGACTTGGCAGGGGCGGGCGCTGCAACGGCTGCGGCCGGAATCTCGGGCGCAACGGCGTCGCCAGAAATGGCTGCGTCGGCATCCTGAGCTTCGCCTTCGCCAGCTTCGGCGCGCGTCTCATCGTTGAAATCGCGATCACGGCCACCACGGCGGCCACGGCGGCGGCGGCGGCGACGGCGCCGTCCTCCCTCACCATTTTCGCCTTCAGCCTGCGGCGCACCGCCAGCTTCCTGGCCTTCGAGCGCGGGTTGATCCTCGCCATCCTCATCGCCGTCGTCGCCTTCGCTTTCGCTCTGGGCGGCCTGCGGCTGCGTATTCTGGCCATTTTCTGCGCTGCGCGGCTCGCGATCATCGCGGTCGCGGCCACGCCCGCCACGGCGGCGGCGACGACGACGACGACGGCCATTCTCGCCATCGCCATCACGGCCTTCGCTATCGCGCCCTTCGCGGCTCTCGCTCTGTTCGAATTCCGCCGGATCGCTGCCCGCTTCGACAGCGGCTTCCATCTCGGCTTCTTCCACAAACTCTTCCGGTTCGGGCTCGGGCGGCGGGGCCATATCGGCAAGCCGCGGACGGGCGGTGGAGGGATCGCGCTGGCCAAAGCGATCGATTTCGAAATCGCCAGCTTTCAAGCCTTCACGCGGCTCGAAATTGATCACCACATCGTATTCGGTTTCCAGACGCGCCAGCTCTGCGCGCTTCTGGTTCAGGGTATAGAAGCCGACATCCTGGGCGACATGGACAACCATGCCCTCGCAGCGCTGCTTCTGGGCCTCTTCTTCCAGGCCGCGCAGCACGCGCAAAGCGGTGGATTCCACCGAACGCACGATGCCTTGGCCGCCGCAATGGGGGCAGGGGACGGTCGAACCCGCGATCACACCGGCGCGCAGGCGCTGGCGGGACATTTCCAAAAGGCCGAACTGGCTGATCTTGCCGATCTGAATGCGTGCGCGGTCATTCTTCACCGCATTATGGAGACGCTTTTCGACCGCGCGATCGTTGCGGTTGTCTTCCATATCGATGAAGTCGATGACGATCAGACCCGCAAGGTCGCGCAGACGGAGCTGGCGGCCGATTTCGTCGGCAGCTTCCAGGTTGGTCTTGGTCGCGGTGTCTTCGATATTATGTTCGCGCGTGGCGCGGCCCGAGTTCACGTCGATGGCGACGAGAGCTTCGGTCTGATTGATGACGATATAACCGCCCGATTTCAGCGTCACGGTGGTGGAGAACATCGCATCGAGCTGGGCTTCGATGTGATGGCGCTGGAAGAGAGGAACCGGCTCGCGATAAGGCTTCACATTCTTGGCATGGCTGGGCATCAGCATGCGCATGAAGTCTTTGGCGTTGCGGTAGCCTTCCTCGCCTTCGACCACGACCTCGGTCACGTCCTTGTTGTAAAGGTCGCGGATGGCCCGCTTGATGAGATCGCCTTCCTCATAGACGCAGGAAGGGGCGTTGGACTGCAGCGTGATCTCACGGATCGTGTCCCAAAGGCGGAGCAGATATTCGTAGTCGCGCTTGATCTCGAGCTTGGTGCGGTTTTCACCCGCGGTGCGGATGATCAGGCCCATGCCTTCCGGCAGATCGAGGGCCTGCGCGGCCGCCTTCAAGCGCTTGCGGTCATTGGCATTGGTGATCTTGCGAGAGATGCCGCCACCGCGCGGAGTATTGGGCATCAGCACGCAATAACGGCCGGCCAGCGACAGATAGGTGGTCAGGGCGGCGCCTTTGTTGCCGCGCTCTTCCTTCACCACCTGCACCAGGATGATCTGGCGGCGCTTGATGACTTCTTGGATCTTGTAGTGACGGCGGCGCATCCAGCGCTGGCTCGGGCGCTTGGCGTCCAAAGCTTCGGCGCGCGGGGTCTTCTCTTCGCCTTCCGGCACGATTTCGGCTTCCACGGCCTCGGCGGCGTCTTCGCCGTTTTCGCTTGCCGCAGCTTCGGCGGTTTCGCTGGCGGGGGCGTCCTCGTCCGCGCCCTCGCTGGCCGCAGCCTCAGCCGGGGCGTCTTCGGAAGGCTCGCTGGAATCGTGTTCGGACTCTTCGACGATTTCCACCACCGCGCGTTCGGCGGGCGGCTCGTTGTCGAGCTCTTCGCCGTTTTCGCTCTCGGCGGTTTCTTCCTCGTCTTCTTCCTCTTCTTCGTCGTCGTCGTCGGAGGAGGCGTCTTCGCTACCGGCCGGCTTCGCCTTGATCTCGAAGGATTCGATATCGTCTTCCTGGCGCTCGCGCGCTTCGGCTTCCTGATCGGCGAGCAGGGCGAGGCGGTCGGCGACCGGGATCTGATAGTAGTCGGGGTGGATTTCCGAGAAGGCAAGGAAACCCTGGCGATTTCCGCCATATTCCACGAAGGCAGCCTGCAACGAGGGCTCTACGCGGGTGACTTTGGCGAGGTAGATATTGCCTTTGAGGGGCCGCTTGGAGGCCGCTTCGAAATCGAATTCTTCAACCTGCTGTCCGTCCAGGACGACAACGCGTGTCTCCTCCGGGTGGCTGGAATCGATCAACATCCGTTTGGGCATAGAATTCTCCGGGCGGCGCGCTAGGGACGGCCGGACGCAGCAGGGCGTCGGCTACCGGCATGGGCCACCATGTTTGGGTAAGTGTTTGCGACCTGCGCGCACCCCGCCGCGGCAGTGCCACGGTCTTTTCGTTAAGGGTACGGTCCAAGTCGTTCATCTGTTCACATGTACTCGCGAGGCGGCGTCAGCCGCTCAGCTCTCTCGCTGCTCCTTGGCCGTTAAGGCCAATCCGATTGGCGTCCTCCTCGGACAGCCCCGCCACACTCTGAAGAGCGCGGCACCGACGCAGCATGAAGCAGTTGTAGGTAACCTGCCGGGCTCCGGCAAGTCTCGTCCCGCCCCCCCGTATCAAATTCCTGATGTGCTAACGAAGCGTAAATGGTTTACATCCAGCTTTCGCGAGCAAAGACCAAAGGCGCAGGCATGGGGGGCGTGAGGAAAATTATCCTGTTGTCCACCATCGGCCTGGTCCTGACGGCCGGGGCGGGGCTGGCGCTGTTCACCTTAAGCGCCGCCCGTGGCCAGGATACCCCCCAGACGGTGGACGACGTCATCAATAAGGTGCTGCGCGAGCGGGCTCAGGCGCCCGCCCCCGATTCCGCGAAACCACCCGCGGCCCGCGAAGCCGTGGTGATGGGCGCGCGCATCGGTGAGCATCAGGACCGCACACGCTTTGTGGTGGAACTCTCCGAACCCATCCCGATGCGGACCTTCACCCTCAATAATCCCAACCGGGTGGTGATCGATATGCCCTCGGTGCGCTGGCATTTGGAGGGGCCGCCTAAGCCGACCGGCAATGGGGCGGTGCGCTCTTATAGGTATGGCACCTTCCGCCCTGGCAATGCGCGTTTCGTGATTGACCTGAACGGCCCCGTCAATGTGGCCGAGCCGATGGTCCTGCCGCCCCAGAATGGCAGCGGCTATCGCGTGGTGTTCGATCTTTTCCCGGTGACACAGGCGAAATTCGATGCCAATGCGGGCTGGCCCGCGGATTTGAAAGCACGCGAACAGGCGGTGCAGATGGCGGCGCTACCCAAATCGCCGCCCGTACCGCAAACCCGCATCAAGAAAGCGATCATCATCGATGCCGGTCATGGCGGACCGGATTCCGGCACCATCGGTCATGATGGCACCATGGAAAAGGATGTCGTTCTCGCCGTGGCGATGAAGCTGCGCGCCACGCTTCTGACCCGTGGCTATACCGTCTACACCACACGCGACAGCGATGTGATCGTGCCGCTCACTCAGCGCGCGCGCATCGGGCGGGCCTATAAGGCCGATCTCTTCATCTCGATCCATGCCGACTCCAACCCCGACCCCAATGTCTCGGGCCTGTCGGTCTACACCCTTTCGGAAAAAGGCTCGGATAGGGAAGCGGCCGCGTTGGCACAAAAGGAAAACGCCGCCGACGCGATCAATGGCGTCGATCTCTCGGGCGATAACTCCGCCGTGGCGCCGATCCTGATCGATCTCGCCCAGCGCGACACCATGAACAAATCTTCACATTTCGCCGAGGGCGCGCTGGCGGAATTGGGCGCTGTCACCGACATTTTGCCGCGTCAACCGCATCGCTCCGCTGCTTTCGTGGTGCTGAAATCCCCCGATATGCCCTCGGTGCTGATTGAGCTCGGATATTTGTCGAACAGCCATGATGCCGCCCAGATGCAATTGGAGTCTTGGCGCGCTAGAGTTGCCCGGGCCATCGCCGCTGCGGTGGACCGCCAATTTGCACCGCCGTTGGAAGCGGGGGCCAGTTCGCCCACGCCCTAACGCTTCGCCGCAGACGAGTAGAGTTCGCAAAGCTTCCCATGAGCGACACGCAAGACGAATTTCCCCAGCGCCGATCAAGCCAACAGCCGCGCCAGCCTGGACGGGCCACGGCGCGGCCGGAAGAGCCGTGGGATCTGCCGCCGCCGGATGGTTTTGGCGCGCGCCATGCTGAGGGCGGCGAGGGCGAAGAGTTCGATTTCAGCGCTTATGACGAAGCTCCTCCGCCGCCAAAAAAAGGTGGCCGGGGCGGTAATGGCGGTGGCGGCGGTAAAGGTTTTAAGAAGCCCTGGCTGCATAAGCTCGCGATCTATGCCGCGCTTGGTGCGGGCGTCTTTATCGGCGTCATCGTGCTCAGCGTCATGGGCTGGATCTGGTGGGTCACGCGCGATCTTCCCAGCGTCAAGGATTTGCAGAATTACACCCCGCCGGTGACGACCCGCGTCTATGCCGGTGACGGCACGCTTTTGGGCGAATATGCCCGCGAGCGGCGCGTGTTCGTGCCTATCGCCTTTGTGCCGAAGCTGGTGATCAACGCCTTCACCTCGGCGGAAGACCGCAATTTCTACAGCCATCCGGGTATTGATCCGTCGGGCATGCTGCGCGCCGCGATCAAGGACATCGGCAAGGTCATGGTCGGTCAGCGCCCGCATGGCGCCTCCACCATCACCCAGCAGGTGGCGCGTACCTTCAAGCTCAATGCCGATGTGAAGATGGCGCGTAAGTTTCGCGAAATCTTCCTCGCCATGCGGCTGGAGTCGACCTACTCGAAGGACAAGATCCTCGAGCTCTATCTGAACCAGATCAATCTCGGCCAGAACTCCTATGGTGTCGGCGCTGCGGCGCTGAATTATTTCGGCAAGTCTTTAGGTGATCTCACCATCTCCGAAGCCGCCTTCCTTGCCGCTTTGCCGAAGGCCCCCAGCCATTACGATCCGCGCTTTCACCCTGAAGCGGCCCGCGACCGCCGCAACTGGGTGATCGGCCAGATGGAAGAGAATGGCTATATCACCCATGAGCAGGCCGAAGCCGCCAAGGCGGAGCCGCTCAATGCGAGCAATCGCCCGCTCGGCAGCCAGACGCAAGACGCCAACTACTTCGTCGAAGAAGTCCGCCGCCAGCTTTACACCCGCTATGGCGGCAACCAGCTTTACGACAACGGCCTGCAAGTGCGCGCCTCGCTCGACACGCGGTTGCAGAACTACGCTGTGAACGCGCTACGTATGGGCTTGGTGCGCTATGACCGCCGCCATGGCTGGCGCGGCGCGACCAAGACTCTCGATGTCTCCGGCGATTGGAAGACAGCGCTCAAAGGCCTCGGCAATCATTCGGGTATCGAGACCTGGGACACCGCGGTGGTGCTCGGCTATCGCGCCGATAAATCCGTCCGCATCGGGCTTGTGAGTGGACAGGAAGCCTCCATCCCGTTCAAGGAGCTGGCTTGGGCGCGCCCAGAGCTGAAGAACGCCGAAGTCGGCGCGTCACCGGCCAAACCGCAAGATGCGCTCAAGATCGGTGATGTGATCTATGTCGAGCCGGTCGATAGCCATGGCAATTTTGGCCTGCGCCAAGTGCCGGAGGTGAATGGCGGTATTGTCGCGCTCGATCCGCATACGGGGCGCGTGCTCGCGCTCTCGGGCGGCTTCTCGTATGAATCCAGCCAATATGACCGCGCCATGCAGGCGCTGCGTCAGCCGGGGTCGACCTTCAAGCCCTTCGTCTATGCCGCCGCGCTCGACAACGGCTTCACCCCCGTCGCCAAAGTGCTGGATGCGCCCTTCTGCATGCAGCAGGGGCCGGGCATGCCAATGTGGTGTCCGGAAAACTTCGAGAAGCACTTCATCGGCCTGGCCACGCTGCGCCGCGGTATTGTGCTCTCCAAAAACCTGATGACCGTGCGTCTCGCGCAAGCCGTCGGCATGGACAAGATCACGCCCATCGCCGAGCGCTTCGGGGTCTATAACAAGCTCGATCCCTTACTCGCCAATGCGCTGGGGTCCACCGGCACGACGCTTCTTCGCATGACCACCGGCTTTGCCGAGTTCGTCAATGGCGGCAAGAAGATCACGCCCTCGCTGGTCGATCAGATTCAGGATCGCGACGGCAAGACCATCTGGCGTCACGACGATCGCAAATGCGAGGGCTGCAACAGCCCCGACTGGAACAATCAGGCCGAGCCGCTTCTGGAAGACAAGCGCGAGCAGATCATGGACCCGCGCACGGCCTATCAGATCGTCTCCATGCTGCAAGGCGTGGTGCAATACGGCACGGGCGCGAGTGTTTCGGTCATCGGCAAGCCGATCGCGGGCAAGACCGGTACCTCGAACGATAGCCGCGATGTCTGGTTCATCGGCTTCTCCCCTGATCTGGCGGCAGGTGTGTATGTCGGCTTTGACAATCCGCGCACGCTGGGGCAGCGCGAGCAGGGCGCCACGGTGGCGGCTCCGATCTTCCGCGACTTCATGAAGGGCGCGCTGGAAACCAAACCCGCCACGCCCTTCCGCGTGCCGCCGGGCATCGAGCTTATTCCGGTGGACCGCTTGACCGGCAATCTCGTGCCCGCGGGCACGCCGGGCTCTATCCAGGAAGCCTTCAAGGCTGGCACCGCGCCGGGTGAGCCGGGCGCCGCGCCGACCATGGTGATCGGTGGCGATCAGCCCGCCACCACCGCCACGCAAGGCCAAGCCCCCGGTGTGGAGCAGGGAACAGGCGGGCTCTACTAAGCTTTTGACTCCGGACCGGAGCCGATATGAGCCTTGATGATTGCGACAGCGCGAAGAAGCCTTCTGGAGCGGGGCTTCTTCGCCGCGTCTTCAGGATATTTGCTACGCGCCGTCTGTTTCGCGCCAGCGAGCTTGCGCAGATTTTCCTCTGTGCCGTGCTGGGCGCGGTTGTGGGGGTGGTGATCTATCTCTTGCGCGAAGCGGTAGTGAATTTTCACCGTCTGAGTTTCGATCTGCCCGCGGGCGCGCTCCTCAGCACCGGCCAGCATGTCTCCGAATTCCGCTTGATGCTGGTGCCGCTTCTGGGCGGCTTGGCGCTCGGATTTTTCCGTCATGCAGCGCGGCGGCGCTCCGCCGAGATCATCGATCCCATCGAAGCCAATGCGCTTTATGGCGGGCGCATGTCCTTTCGCGATTCCATCCGTCTCGCGCTCACCACCATGCTGTCCAACGCTTCGGGCGCCTCACTCGGCATGGAGGCGGGCTATACCCAGCTTGGTGCTGGTTTCTATTCCATGGTCGGGCGCAAGTTCCGCCTGCGCCGTGCCGATTTGCGCGTCTTCGTCACCGCGGGAGCTGGGGCTGCGATTTCTGCTGCCTTCAATGCACCGCTGGCAGGGGCGTTTTATGGCTTCGAGCTGATCCAAGGCGGCTACACCACACGCGCGCTGGCGCAAGTGGCGGTGGCTTGCATTTGCTCGGTGCTGGTCGCCCAAGCCTTGAGCCCGGAAGGGGTGCTGTTTGTGGTGCCGCAAGGCGCTGCGCTCACCCCGCTCAGCTATTATCTCTTCGCCGGAATGGGCTTTTTGGCGGCGGGGATCGCGGTGCTCGCCATGCGCAGCGTCACCTGGACGGAGAAGGCCCTGCGCGCGCTTCCCGAATGGACGCGCCCGGCCATTGGCGGCTTTGCGGTGTCGTTGATTGCTTTAGCCTATCCCCAAGTGCTCGGCAGCGGGCACGGCGCCATTCAATTCCACTTCGACAGCACCATGCCCTGGCTGTTTCTGGCGGCGCTGCTCTTTGCCAAACTTTTTGCCTCCGCCATTTCGGTCGGTTCGGGTTTCCGCGGCGGGCTCTTCAGCTCGTCCTTGTTTCTCGGCGCCTTGTTCGGTGCGCTGTTCGTGCAGATCGCAGGATTGATCTATGCGCCGCTTTTGGCTGAGCGTTCCGCTTTCATGTTGGCGGGCATGGGGGCGGTTGCGGCAGGCATTATTGGCGCGCCTTTGACCATGGTCTTTCTCACCTTGGAAGCCACTGGCGATTTTGCGCTCACGGCGGGCGTGCTGCTCTCAGTGATCATCTCGGCCACCATTGTGCGCCTGTCTTTCGGCTATTCCTTTTCCACCTGGCGCTTCCATCAGCGCGGTCTCGCCATCCGCAGTGCCCATGATGTGGGCTGGATATCCGAGCTTTCCGTCGGACGGTTGATGCGTTCCGATCCCAAAGTGGTAACGGCGGATACCTCGCTCAGGGCGTTACGCGAGCTTTTTCCGCCGGGCAGTACCAAGCGCCTCTATGTCATCGACAAGGCGGGCCATTACGCCGGGCGCATCGATATCCTGGAAGCGCATGATCCTTCCATCGACGATGCCTTGCCGGGGTTGGTGGCCGGTGATCTTGCGATGGACAATAAGCTCTATCTTTTGCCGGGGTTGAATTTGCGCGATGCGCTGATCCGATTTGAAGATAGCCAGAGCGACAGCCTGCCGGTGCTGGCCTCCGAGACAGATTTGCGTCCCATCGGATATCTCACTGAAGCCTATGCCTTGAAGCGCTACACTCAGGAGTTGGAACGCATCAGAGGCGAAGAAACCGGCAGTGATCTATATTCTCTCGGCCAGACCTCGCAGGGGTAATGCGGAAATTGCACATGCACCGTTTGGCTCTAGTCTTGGTGTAAGGCGGCGTTAATCCGGCTCGCTTATTTTGCGCTGCAGCAACGCCGGGCGTCATTTTCATGCGCAATGGTCTTTATCGCTCCTGGTTCAAAGGGCCCTTTGCTCAAGGCTGTTCCGCGATCATTCTTCTGGATGGAAGAGCCATCGCAAGCGATCCCGGCCACAGCTATATCGGCGATTTCACAGATGTCGGCGGGCATTTTCATGCCGAGGTGAAGGCGAAGCGGCACACCCGCCTGAAACTCCCCGCCGCCATGGCCGATCTCGACGCGTTCACAATCATCTGCGACGGCCCCTCCGCGCAAGAGACTGCCACGCTCACCTGTGTTGTGCCAGAAGCGCCCGGCAACGAGGTGGAAATCAAGCTGATGTGGGTGAGTGAGATCTGATCATGCGCGATGGTTTCTATCGGCTGCAATATGAAACGGGTGCGGTCACCGGCAGTGGGGTGATGGCTTTTCACGAAGGTGTTTTGTCCGGCTGCAGCCCTTATTATTTCATGCACGGCACCTTCAAGAAAAAGGGCAATAGCCTCGAAGGTATCATCGAGTTCGAGCGGCACACCGAGCGGCCAAATCAGGATCCTTCTGTGCCGCGCGAATTCACGATCCGCATTTCAGGACTTTGCGGCGCCAATTACGGCCAGTTCGTGTTTTCGAGCCCCGATGGGCCGCATCTCAAAGGCAGTGCCAAATTCACTTGGCTCGGCGCGTATCAATAGAGAGCCAGCGTTTCGCGCATTGATGCGTGCTTGTTGTGCTGTAGCGCTTGAGGCTTCGGCGCGACGGTTGCGGTGAATACGCATTTTCCAACCAGCAACACGAGTGGCAGAGCTTGAACGCATCGAAAGCGAAGAGATCGGCGACGATCTTTGTTCGCTCGATAAATTCGCGCGAGAATACTCGGGGAAACTGCTCATGTGTCTGTAGAAAATATGTAAGGGGCCGTTAATTCCCCCTACCTATTTTGCAATTTAGTAAGTGTCGGAGATGTTGGTCATGCGTGACGGTCTTTACCGTTCCTGGTTCAAAGGTCCCTTTGCTCAAGGTTCTTCCGCGATCATTCTTCTGGACGGCAAAGCGGCCTCCAGCGATCCCGGCCATAGCTACATAGGCAGTTTCACAGATGTCGATGGGCATCTTCATGCCGAGGTGCAAGCCAAGCGGCACACAGGCCTGAGATTTCCTGGGGCTGTCGCCGATCTCGATGAGTTCACCATCATCTGTGACGGGCCATCCACGCAGGAAAGCGCCACCCTCAAAGGTTTTATCCCGGAAGTTCCCGGCGTCGCGCTCGAAATCAGGCTGAGCTGGGTCGACGAGGTCTGATGCGATAGTTTTTATCGTTTGACGGGCCGGCAGCCGCGTTTTGGGGATGCTCGGGCTGCACGCCCCCCCATTTCTGCATGGCACTGCAAGAAGAAGGGCTCGCTCGGCGAGTACCAATAAGCCCTTGTTCCCTCCCAATCCGTGGAGGATGATGTTCCCGGAGCGGCCTTCTTGGGGACTATCATGGCGTTGCGATCGAGGATCGGCGCATTACTCATATGCGTCGTGGCGCTTGGTGGATGTAGCACCACGGTCGCGGTGAAAGCGCGCTTTCCTGCCAACAACGCGCAAGCCGCAGAGCTCAAACGCGTGGCAGTGGCTGGGTTCGGCGGCCCAGAAGGTGATTATTTCGCCTATGCGCTGGAAGCCATGCTGAGCAATGCCGAATTCGATGGGCGGCGCTATTTCTCCCTGGTGGGCAGTGGCGCGCGCGATGTGCCGCCGGATCGTGCGGTGGAGTTCGGACGCAGGGTAGGGGCCGAGGGTGTCTATTCGGGCATGCTGCGCGAGGCCGATTTCGAAGATTATCCCTATGAAGAACGCACCAGCCGCTGTGTGGAGAAAAACGCGGAAGGCAAATGCGTGCGCAAGGAAGTTTTGGTCAAGCCCTGCGTGCGCCGCGAATTCAACATGGATGTGGTTGTCTCGCTTGCCGAAGTGCGCACGGGCGAGGTTGTCTATTCTGCCCGCAAATCCGGCGATACCTCTGCCTCTTGGTGCAGAGGTGATATTCAGCCCTATAGCGATAGCGATATGATGGATGGCGTGCTCAACCGCATCCTCGCCGAAATCCGCCCTGACATCGCACCGTATAACAAGGTGCTGCAAGCCACGGTGATCGAGAAAACCGATGGGCTGTCGGAAGGTGATGCGGCGCGCTTCAAGGCGGCGGTGAAGCTTGCCGATAACGGCAATATTGGGGATGCCTGCCGCCAATGGGATGAGCTGAAGGCGGCAAACCCCAATCATCCGGGCGCGGTCTATAATGTCGGGGTCTGCGCTGAGGCCAATGGCGATTTCGATGGCGCCCTCGCATTGTATGAACAGGCGAGCCGACTTTCGCTCAAGCCCGATAGCGACATCGCCGAATCCATCGCCCGTGCCAAAAATCTGATCGCCGCACGCCAGGAGCTGCGCCGTCTGAAAGCCAAAGGCAAACGCGGCTGACGCAAGCCGCTATCGCGTTTCGGTGCGCGCGCGCCCGTGCTTGGCGTCGATCTCTTTCAGAAGAAACTTCGCCCGTTTACAACTGGGCGAGCAGCGGCCTTCCGTCTCCAAGCGGCAGGGTGCCAGCCCTTCGGCTTGCGGGTAACGCGTCAGATCGGCGGCAAGACAGCGGGACATGGGATGGTAGAAAATAGGTCGCGAGTGCGCCTTATTACACCCATCACCTCCTCGTACCTACAACTTTCAAGAGGGTTTTCACGGCGGGTTAAGGGTCCAGGTCGATATTGGGCCAAAATTAGACAGCGCTTTCGGGGGGCACCGCCATGCTGAAGTCGATCAGCACCCGTCAATTGATGATTGCCTATGCCGCTATTGCCGGGCTGTTTGTTTTGGCGGGGGTGGGGTTCTGGAATGACATTCTGCTCTTTCCCAAGCTCGCGAAGTTTTTCGGTATCGATCTTTCTCATGCCTTGTGGATACAGACGCTCTATTCGCTGGGCTATGTGCTCGCCGCGCTGCCCTCGGCGCTGTTTCACAGGAAATACGGCTACAAGATCGGCATGATCTTCGCGCTCAGCGTGGTGTCGATTGGTCCATTCCTGATTTTTCCGGCCATCGTGCAGCATAGCGCGATCTTTTTCTTTCTGGCTGTGGCGCTGCTCGGCGTGGGCTGGTCGGCGCTTGAAACCAGCCTCAATCCGCTCGCGGTGGAAATGGCACAGCCGCGCGTTGCGGTGCGGCTGATCAATTTCCTGCAGGCCTTTTTCACGGTTGGCCTGATGGTCGGCTTTATCGCCTGCCGCTGGGTCTATGCCCCGGATCTGCATCTGTCCTTCGACATCTTGGTCGAAACGGCGGCGCGTCCCTATGTGGTGGTAGGATTGGCAGTGCTGCTCGTGGCCTTTATGGCCGAGCGTGTGGAGCTTCCTGCGCGTTGCGGCATCCGCGAGGGCGGTATCGCCGATGTAGGGCAGGAGATGCGCGATCTTTTGGCGTGTCCTCAGGTCAAACATGGCATGGCGGCGATTTTCGCCTGCATCGCTCTGCAATCGACGCTGCAAGGCGCAACCTACCAATATGTCATGCAGCAATATCCGGACTACAGCGATGCCATCGCGCAGAACATAGTGTTCACCGGCTTGGCTGTGTTCGGTATCGGGCGCTTTGGCGGGGTGGCGCTGATGGGGCGGATCGATCCCAACCTGCTTCTGAAATGGGGGGTTGCCGCTTGCGCGGTGTTGACCCTTGGCGCCGTGCTGATCGGCGGTACGTTCGGTCTTGTTTGTGTCATCGCCACCAATCTGTTCCTCGGCATCGGCTATCCGACCGTGCTGGGGACCGTGCTCAGAGACCGGCATGAGAGTCCCAATATCGCTGCCGGCCTGCTTGTGACGGCGTCGGGCCTGGCCGGGTTGATCGTTCCCTTGGCGATGAATTTCCTCATCGTCTCCGCGAATGTGCGTGTCGCCATTCTCTTGGCGCTGCCCTGCTTCCCGCTTCTTTATTTCTATCTGCTCCAGCAGATGCGGATGGTGAGCCCGCAACTTGCGGGTAAGGGCACTGCAGCTTCTAGTTAAAATTAAACTTCCGCGAGAAGTTGATACTGACACGCACTAGCGCATTTTGTCGCACCAGTGATAATGAGAGTTGGTCGCGAAAACGTATCCCCCTATGGTCGCCTCCGTTTTGACCTTGGGGAATTTCGATCGTGCTTCTGACTGCCACTTCCATGATTGCCTTGCTTGCCGCCGCCGATGTTGATGGTGGCGCTGTAGCGCCGCTTCCGGCCTCGAGCATCGACACGTCCGCCCGTGAGCTTGTGACGGTGAAAGGGGAGCGGCAGTCGGGCTATTTGCCGACCACCTCCAGCTCGGCCAAGATCGATGCGCCGCTGCGCGATATTCCCCAGTCCATTGCCGTCATCAGCGAGGATGTGCTGCGCGATCAGCGCGCGCTGTCGATCCAGGATGCGGTCAAGAACGTGCCGGGTGTCGGCCTCAGCTCAGGTGACGGCCAGCGCGATCAGGTCTTCATCCGTGGCTTCACAGCGATCGGCGATCAGTATGTCGATGGCTTCCGTGATGACGGTCTTTATTTCCGCGATCTTTCCAATGTCGAAACCCTGGAAGTGGTGAAGGGCCCCGCTGCGGTGCTTTATGGCCGCGGTTCCTCGGGCGGCATCATCAACCGCGTCACCAAGAAGCCGGACCGCGACATCACCGCCTTCACCGTCACCGGCGGTTCGTTCGATGATAAGCGCGGCGAGATCGATCTTGGCCGCAGCGATCTTGGCTATGGCGTGGGCTTCCGTGTTACCGGCGCCTGGGAGGATAGCGACAGCTTCCGCGATCAGCAGTTCCTGCACCGCGTCGCGATTTCGCCCTCGCTGATGCTTGGGCGGGGCAGCGACACCACGCTGCTGCTGCAAGCCGATTACTTGCGCGACCGCCGCCTTACCGATTTCGGCATTCCCGCCATCAATGGCCGCCCGGTGGATGTGCCGCGCAACCGCTACTACGGCGCCGCCAATGCCAAACAGGCCGATGTCAGCCAGGCCGAAGTTCTGTCGCAGACTGCGGTGGTCGAGCATCGCTTCAGTGACAGCCTCAGCCTGCGCAATGGCTTTCGCCATTACAACTATTCGCTCAATCGCCATAATACGAACTCCACCGCGGTGAACACGGCGGCGCAGACCGTCTCGCTCTCCCATGGCGGTGTGCTGCGCGATGAGGATGGCTGGTCGAACCAGCTCGAACTCACCCAGAAGCTTGAGCTGCTCGGCACCCATCACAGCCTGCTTTATGGCTGGGAGCAGTCCAACCAGGGCAAGGATGCGGTAACGCTGAAATCCACCGTCGTGGCGGTGACGAATATCTTCAACCCCGTGCTGCCGGTGATCGATAACGCGAATTTCACCGCCGCCAGCGCCAGCAATACCAATCGCTTCACCACCACCGGCCTTTATGTGCAGGACCTCGTGGACATTGGCTATGGCATCAAGGCGATGGTCGGTGTGCGCCATGATGATTTCCACCAGAAGACCACGCAGCGCATCGCGGGCCAGCCGAATCTCGCACGCACCGACTCCAATTGGAGCCCGCGCGCGGGCCTTGTCTATCAGCCCGATACGATGCAGTCCTATTATCTCTCCTGGAGCCGCAGTTATCAGCCTTCCGGCGAGACCTTCGCGCTTGCGGCGACCAATGCCGATCTCGCGCCGGAAAAGACCGAGAACAAGGAATTCGGCGCGAAATATTCGCTGCTCGACAATCGTCTGTCGATCCAGGCGGCGGCTTATGATTTGCGCCGCACCAATATCAAAGGCACCGATCCCATTACGCAGAAGGTGATCCCGGTCGGCGTGCAGCGCACACAAGGCGTGGAAATTTCCGCGGCGCTGGATCTGCCCAATGATTTCCGTGCCATGCTTGGCTATTCCTATATGGACGGGAAGGTGACGCAATCGGCGACGCCGAGCTTCGTCGGCAAGCGCGCCACGCTGACGCCCGAGCACAGCTTCAATGCCTTCCTGACCAAGACGCTTTTCACCGATTACGGCATCGGTGCAGGCCTCAACTATGTGGGCGATCGCTGGGCTGATCCGGCCAACACCACCATCCTGCCGAGCTATGTTACCATGGATGCGATGGGCTGGGCCGATTTCGGCGTGATGCGGCTGCAGGTGAACCTCTATAACCTCACCAATGAAGGTTACATCGTTTCGGGCCACGGCACCTCGGCGCTGCTCAACGTCCCCGGCGCACCGCGCAGCGTTCTCGTGACCGCGCGGGTGAAATTGTAACCGCCATCAAAGCCGGGCCGTCATCCTGCGTTTACCGAAGGAGGCCCGGTCATGCTCACCAAAGGGAGGTACCCTTGTCCTGTCTTTGCAGCCTTTATGCCTGTCCTTTGTATAAGCACATCGTCGAGCTGCAGAACGTGCGTCGCGCATCGATGTCTCCCCCACCTCGTCATGGCCGGGCTCCGACCCGGCCATCCAAGTTGTCACCGCGACCTATGGATTTCGGGGCAAACTGACCGCTGGATGGCCGGGTCGGAGCCCGGCCATGACGGAGAGGTAAGTCCAATTCTCGCACCTTTCTTGAATCCGTCTTAATTGTTTGCTATACAAACAATTAATGCTGCAACGGATCGCGCGTCAGGCGCGGGGAGGGCGCGATGTTGAAACGCTTGCTTTTTTGCGCCGGTCTGATCCTGGTGCTAAGTACTTCCGCTGAGGCATCGATCCTTAACTTCTATCTCTGGGGTCCGGGCGCAGCGTCGTCGTCTTTCTTCGCCACCATGCCCAGCGACTTCACCCCGGTGGATATCGCCGCGGATGGCTCGTCTTTCGCGGTGGACGACGTGACCTATATACGGGGCGGCTTTTTCCCCTGTCCCTGCACCGGCAGGCTGACCTTCTACACGCCAAAGCATCATGGCGGGGTGGAGATTTCCGGCGGCGGCACAACCCCTGCCCATTACGAGACGGCGCAGCTTTTCTCCGGCCCGATCACGCATCCGGTGATCGATCTTGGCACCTATGACGGCGTCTTTATCGCGCCGGACAATTTCTACAGCGGCGGCCCGGCCACCATTGTCATCACCGAGACGCCCGATCCCGCCGTGCCCGAACCCGCCACAGGCGCGATGCTGCTCGCAGGGGCGCTGCTGCTTTTTGCCTCCCGCCGTAAACTGAACCGCGCGCGCATTTCGGATAACGTGCAGAGCGGCTTGAGCATCGCCTAAACCGCGAGCTGTGTTCTGCTGGCTTCGCGCCCGCCTCTTTGGTATTCAGGCGTCCTGCCTTGATACCAAAGGAAGTTCGTTATGCGTCAGCGCGTGAAGATGTTTGCTCTCGTTGTTTTTGCCCTCGCAGGCGCGTCGCTGGTGCTGGCTGGCTGTCACACCATCGCTGGCGCCGGTGAAGACCTTTCCAAGGCCGGCAAGGCCATCGAAAAGACCGCCAGCAAACACGCGCCGTAATATCGGAAGTGGGGTGGGGCGCATCGCTCCCCAAACCCGTCATCCCGGACGCGCCACGAGGGTCTCATCGTCTGGCATTAGGCGCGATCCGGGAGCCACGGCGAAACCTGGCGCGGCTTCAGCGACGACGAAACTTACGCCGCGCCCGGTTCTTGCCAGTGGGGATAGGTCACATAAGCCGTGAGCGCGCCTTCATCATGGGCGCGAATGGTAACGGTGTCGCCTTTGGGCATATAGACGATCTCGCCAGGTCCGGCCGTTACATGCACATCGCCGCTCGACACCGACAGCCGCCCTTCAAGAACAAGCATCACGTCGTGGACGGCCAGCTTTTCATTCAGGCCCTGGTTGGGACCGTAACGGCCATAGCCGATCGTGATGGGTCCGCCATGCCGCTGGTCGACCAAGTTGGCCGCGAACACGTCGTCATCCTGCCCGGGCGAGCGCTCGAATGAGGCGTCGGCCATGGAGAGTTTCCGGATCATCTGTAAGTCCTGCTGGGTTGCCGTCCTTAACCCGTTCGGCTGGACCGATGTTCCAAGATGCACTGCCGCAGATCGTGCATTCGCTTTTGGAACAAGAATACGGTGACAGGAACCCTATTTCCCGGCTTGGGAGGCAAGGTGCTCCTGTCACCACGTCCCAGTCACCACTACCCCGTCACCACTTCTCCACCTGTCATCCCAGACGCGCCAAGACGGTCTCATCGTCTGGCACAAGCCGCGATACTCCTTCCTTTTCTGCCCCACAAAGTGGGGGAAGTGCTTGACGATGCAGGGCAGCGTCAGGCGAAGGGGGCACGCCAAGATGCCTGTCGCCAAAAAGTTTCACGCGGAGACGCAGAGCCGCAGAGAGAGCGTGCCACATCCTATACCGTCATGGCCGGGCACCGACCCGGCCATCCATCTCTGCGTCTTGCAAACCCTCGTCATGCTGAGGTGCGAGCCGCGCAATCGCATTTGAGATGTGTACGGATGATTTCGGCGACGAGCTTCGCGCCGCAGCCTTAGCTAAGGCTGAAGCAATTTCAGCGGTGGTTCGCGAGTGACTTTACTCTGAGCTAGCTTGGCTTCTTCGGCCCGATCGGCGGTGAAAATTATGGCTGCTACGATATTCTTCTGCTGACTTGAAAAGCGGGGGGACGGGATACTTTTGGCCCGAATACAAAGGGACGTCTGCTGCAAATGCACGAGGATTTCGATTGCTTGCGGAAGCTAACTGAAACCCGAAGGTGATGTTTGAACCGGTCTCCCAATTTTTGCGCGCTGTTACAATCCACTCGTTCAATCGAGTCATTGATTGAGACGTGATATATCCGCCTTTGAGGACGTTACGGAGTGTCGTAAGAATTCCCACCTCACCTTCGCTACTTTCGACAAAGTTTCGAACAACAGCTCTAATAGTTTGTTCGCTTTCGTGTGTGGGGTAATAAAGGGCCGGCCTGAGCCGCACCTTGGTGAAAACACTCTGCCATGATGATTCAAAGAATGTCTCGGAGAGCCTCGCGCGCAAGACGTGATAGATGATGGCGTTAAGAAAGAGAAACATTCCTCCAATTGTCGCGGGGCGGCGTCCTTCGAGCGTGTCGCGAACTGTAGTTGCGCCATATGATTGCGTGCGCTGTGAAAGAAGGACGTACTGAATGGGAATTTCAGAGAGGGTCTGGATTCTGTCTATATGTGGCAGGGAATAGCGCCACGTTGGCGAAGTTTGGGCGTCGAGATACGGACGTGTCTTTACAAAGTCGCGATAGCTATTTGGGATTTGGCTCCCTGGAATGAAACGCTCACCCTCAAGGCATTTTTCAAGTGCACGTGCAAAGTCATCTGCACGCGGAAAGTCAACGCCGCAACTTCGTAACCATGAGGGAACTCCCGATAGGTAGACCAATTGGCGTTTCGATGTCGCAATGATTTCCTCTTCGGATATTCGTGTTTTATCCGCAGCATCCAAAAATGATAGTGGTGAAGCTAGTTGAAGCAAGAACTGCAACTCAGGTATCAATTTAAGGCTCGGGTGAAAGCCTGGTGGCCACTTAGCGTCTGTTGTGGTTGCTCCCTCAAATTTAGCTTTTACGAGAGTGGTTCGCGAAAAGTCGCAATTTGTCAAGTTCGCAAATGAAAAATCAAACCCGGATAGATTAGCGTTGCCAAAGTTGAGACCAGACAGGTCTGTGTGGCGGAAATCGCATTTGGGGTCGAGATCGAGAAGTTTGACTATTTCATTAAATTCGCTTGGCCCGTTTAGGGGGTCGATCAGTCTAGCAACTCTATTTAGGTCAATTCGGATCGCTTCCATGGTTGCGTTGCCCCTTCAACCGGCTTTCACTTATGTGTATTTCGTCCTTAGTTTGCTTGATTGATTTGGCGACGAATATCTCTATGCATCTTTGTTTTAGTGGAGAGAGGCGAGCAAAAACTCCCTTACTGCTATCATACACCTTTGAAATCTTCACATCAGCTGCGTAGCAAAAGAGGCTTACATCAATAGAGAAATTGTCTTCGTCGACCATCACGGTACAGAGGTTCTCATCCCCTAGATATTTTCCAGAGAGAGCTTTCTGTTCGGACTGTTCCGAAACGTTCCAGATTGTGTCAGGTAAAGCAATAACGGGATCCAAGACTTCAGTCGCCGTTATTTCCTCTGAGGTTTTGCCATTAATACTTGCGCCAGCTGTTGCTGTGGGTTCGGAGCTAATCTCAATTTTTGCTCCAGCACTTTTCTGACTGCTTGAAATGTAAGTTTGTTTTGCTGTTCGTCGTTTGCCTTTGTCGGCATCGGCATATCTAGAACCGCGAACAATCGTGCAGTTCCTGAGATCAAGCTTCAGGTATGCTTGGCTGAGCCGTATTTCGAATGAAACAGATGCATTTGAAATTTTTGCTACACCGAATCTCAGTTCGACATTGATGGCGAACCCTTTTGAAGTCAGCGTTTGCGATGGGACGTCGCATAAGAGCTCTGCCAATCGTGCAAATTTATTCGTGTCTGCAAATTCCACTTCCATAGGCTTTTGCGCCACAAACATCGCCCCCATGATGTTCGACTGCAGAAATTATACATTGGGAGAATTTGTGGCAACAGTATTGGCCGGGGAGAGTAAATGGATGTAGTGCTAGCAATTCGCATGTAATTTAAGGCGCTGAACTCCCCGCCTTTCCCCTCTTTAAGTCTCCCCACCTCTTGTCGATGCGACCTCGGCTTCCCATCTTTAGGGATGGTCGCTGTTTGAAAATTGAAGGCGAGAATGATCCGCGGTTTGAGGCGGTCATTGGATCAGCACGAGGAAGGAGGGTACTCCCCCCTCTGAAAACGCTCAGCACAATTATATTGCCGAAGCTCGGCTGTCGGCGTTTGGCGCGACCGCTCCGCGTCTCCGCGTCTCCGCGTGAAACTTCCTTTTGAGGGCGATACCTCGTACGGCGGCCCCCCTTCGACCGCTTCGTGGCGTTCGCACGCTGTCGCTACTCACTCCCCCGAAAGGCGGGGGGGCAGAAAAGAAGAGGGGTGTGCCCGAACCGGGGCCGAAATGAAGGGCAGTCTGAAGGCGAGGGCAGCGAAAGGCGGCAGAGGGGTACTCCCCCCTCCCTAATCTCCCATAACAATTATATTGCTGAAGCACCGTGCGCCTGGGCGCTGTCCGAGGGCCGTCCGGCAGCCGCCGGGGACGCTTCCGGGCCGCTCCTAATACGGCGAAAATCCTGCCGCCCCAGGCGGTTACCCCCGAAATCCCCGATTTGTTTTCAGCTTTTCACGCCCCGTTTGCATCGGCGCGGCCAAGACCCTATATCCCGTCCCCCACGCGCGCCTTTGGAAGTGGGAACCGGTTTTCCGCATCCCGGGCGCGCCAAAGACATCAAGCGGACCAGATATGCGCCCGGAAATTGAACGGCAAATCGACGAAATCCAGCAGGCGATCGCCCTGCTGAGGAGGCATCTTTAACTGGGATCAAGCGATCCGCCGCCTCGATGAATTGAACGCCAAAGCCGAAGACGCCGCCATCTGGAACGACCCCCAGGCCGCCCAGAAGCTGATGCGCGAGCGCCAGAAGCTGGACGAGTCCTTGGGCTCGGTGAAAAAGCTCGAAGCCGAGCTCTCCGACGCGGTCGGGCTGATCGAGATGGCCGAGGCCGAGGGCGATGCCGACATGATCGCCGATGGCGAGGCGCAAGTGGGCGACATCGCCCGCCGGGCCGAGCGCCAGCGTCTGGAGTCCATGCTTTCGGGCGAGGCGGACGGCAACGACACCTATCTCGAAATCCATGCGGGCGCGGGCGGCACCGAAAGCCAGGATTGGGCCGAGATGCTCTTGCGCATGTACACCCGCTGGGCGGAGCGCAAAGGCTTCAAGCTCGAATGGCTGGAAGAGAGCGAAGGCGAAGGCGCGGGCATCAAATCGGCGACGCTCTTGGTCAAGGGCCGCAACGCCTATGGCTGGCTGAAGACCGAAGCCGGCGTGCACCGCCTGGTGCGCATCTCGCCTTATGATTCCAACGCGCGCCGCCACACCTCGTTTTCCTCGGTGACGGTCTATCCGGTGATCGATCAGACCATCGAGATCGACATTCCCGAAAAAGAAGTGCGCATCGACGTCTATCGTGCCTCGGGCGCGGGCGGCCAGCACGTCAACAAGACCGAGTCTGCGGTGCGCATCACGCATTTGCCGACCGGGATTGCGGTGTCGTGCCAGACCGAGCGTTCACAGCATCAGAACCGCGCCAATTGCTGGGAGATGCTGCGCTCGCGACTCTATGAGATCGAGCTCAAGAAGAAGCAGGACGAGACCGGCGCCTTTGTCGGTGAGAAGTCCGAGATCGGCTGGGGTCACCAGATCCGCTCTTATGTGCTGCAGCCCTATCAGCTGGTGAAGGATTTGCGCACCGGCGTCGAAAGCCGCACGCCGTCGGATGTGCTGGATGGCGATCTTGATCCCTTCATGGCCGCAGCCCTGGCGCAAGCCATCGGCGGCAAGAAGGGCGAGAAGATCGAGGATCTGGAATAGGGCGGGCAGGATAGGGGCGGCTTTGGCCGCTCCGCCGCCAATACCAAAAGCCCCGCTCGGCGGTGACCGGGCGGGGCGTTTTGTTTGAAAGACTTACGGCTTCAGCGGCGTGAATGTGGCCGCGGGCGCGTTGGTGGCCGGGCGTGTCAGGCTCGATGTCGGTGCCTGCGGCGCCGGGGCCACGGCGGGGGCGGCTGGCTTGCCGAAATCATCGCCGAGCGGATTGTCGGCGTGGCGGCAATTGCCCTCGAAGAAGGCGCCGGTCTCGACCGCGAAAGCCTCGTGCAGGATGTTGCCCTGAACATGGCAGGTCGAGGCGAGCAGCACCTTGCGGGCGCGGATCGAGCCTTCGATGCGGCCGCGCACGGTCACTTCCTCTGCCATGACATCGCCTTGGATAAAGGCCTTCTCGCCGATGACGAGCGTGGCGCTCTGCACATCGCCTTCCACGCGCCCGTCGATCTGCACATCGCCGCTGGACTTCAGCGTGCCGGTGACGACGAGATCGGAACTGATGATGGACGGCGCGGAGTTGCGCGGCTTGCGCAGCGCGGCCTGATTGTTCTGCATGGGCGGCGGAGGAGCCGATGCCATGGTCTTGTCTTCCTTCTTGCTAGAGAACATGTCGCCCTGCCTCGATGAAATTTCTCGGGTTCCTCACCACATCATCGTACCAGATCTCATAATGGACATGAGGACCGGTACTACGCCCCGTCGACCCGAGTTTACCGACTGGTGCACCTTCCCCAACCCTGGCACCTACATGCACCAGGATTGATGAAAGATGTGCGTACCTCGTGTGAATGCCGTAACCGTGGTTGATCTCGACCATCTTGCCGTAGCCGCCGCGTACATCGGCCCACACAACAGTACCGGGCGCGGTGGCATGCACCGTCGAACCGGTCGGTCCCGCAAAATCAACGCCGGGATGGAAAGCGTAACGGCCAGTGAAGGGGTCAACGCGCGCGCCAAACCCGCTGGTCCGCTCAAAAGAGGGACCTGAGACGGGTGTGGTCAGCGGCACATGCTTCATGCCGGCCAGAAGTTCACTCATTTCTTCCAGCACCGCCGAGGCTTTCAGATAGGCGTCCTGAAAGGCCTGATCGGAGATGCCCTCCAACTGCACGGAGGAGAGCGGAATTTCGGGCCCGCCAACGCCGCCTTGGGCAGATGCCACGCGCTGGGCGAATTGGTCGGGATTGATGCCGGTCTGTTTCAGCACGCCGCGGATATCGCGCACGCCTTGTTCAGCCTCGCCTTGGGTGCGCGCCATCAGGACGGTCTGGCCGACCGATAGGCGCTTCACGCGCTCGGTCTGGGCCGCAAGCTGGCGCAGCACGGGGTGGCGTGCAATCACCTCAGGCGCGATGTCATTTGGCCTCTGGCGGTGGAAGAGGCCGGTGATGCGACCGACCGCGCCGCCGAAATCCAAAAGGCTTGCATGGGTCGGCTTGGCGCCGCGCGGCTGCGGCTTGACCGGCTTGGGATCGACCGTGATGTCCGAGCTGCCAGACGCGGGCGCCACTGCTTGTCCGGCACGCGGCGCGGATTGGATCGCTGAAGGCGGCGCGCCCACATCCAAGCCTTCTTCGATCGGACCGGCGCTATCGGCATTGGCCGAGGCCGAGACGGTGTTCTGCCGGTTCACCACCGCATCCACTTGGCGCTTATGGTCGAGCACCTGAAGGATCGCGTTCTGTTTGGCGGCAAGTTCGTCGGCAGCAGATTTGAACCGGTCGTCAGCCGTGACGAGGGCGGTGTTCACTTCGTCATAGGCGAGCTGTAGATCGGCGATGCGCGCTTCATAAGCGGCTTGCTGCTGCTGTTGGCGATGATCTTTGGCGGCGATGATTCGATCCTTGAAGATCACATTCACGGTGGCGAAAGCCACCCAGCCCAGGAAGATCAAGGTGAGGCCAGCGACAGTGCCTTGGAAAACAGAGCTCAGGGTGAAGAACTGCACCCGCCCATCACTGCGGATATAGAGCTGGCGCTCTGGAAATGTCTCGTGAAGCCACGTCCAGACGCGCTCGGCGAGCGTCTCCGCCATACTCATACTTCCCCTTTGCGCGTCGTTTTCTGCGCTTACCCCTAGGGGCGGCATATCACCGTTTCCAGGGCGTTTGTTCAAGCGATTAGCCCAGAAAAACGCGGGCGAGGTTAATCCTGATCGGAATGTTTTCCGAGAGTTTGTTGGCCTCAAAGGGCTTTTGCCGCATCCAGAACGGCCTCCGCATGGCCGTCCACCTTCACTTTGCGCCAAATTGCCTGGATTTTTCCGGCCTGGTCGATCAGGAAGGTCGCGCGTTCCACCCCCATGGATTTGCGGCCATACAAGGTTTTCTCGACCCAGACGCCATAAGCCTGGGCGATTTCGGTTTCAGGATCAGATGCGAGCGTGAGCTTTAACTTGTGTTTGCTTTTGAAGCGATCATGGCTCTCCTTGCTATCCTTGGAGATGCCAATGACTGTGACCCCAAGCTCTTGGAATTTCTTGGACAACGCCGAAAAGGCGATAGCCTCCTTGGTGCAACCAGGCGTATTATCCTTGGGATAAAAGTAAAGGACTACCGGCGCGCCCTTCAGGGACGCCAAGGAGACCTCGCCGCCAGTGTCGGCTGCGAGCTTGAAGGACGGGGCTTTATCACCGAGCTTGAGGTCCATTCCTAATCCAGAAGTTAGGTTGTCCGTAGGGCCTGAGGCTGTATACGCGATAGCGGTAGGCGCGAATTTGCGCAATACCCGTCATGGTTTCTGGCGTCCGCGCGCCACAAAAATGGTGGCAGACGGAAAAGGCATTGATGAATCCGGTTGGTTTTCTCAGGCGCTCGATCAAGGCGCATCATTTCAGCCGGGCGGCGATGGTAGCAGGCGGGATCGCCGCGGCCCTGGTACTGTTTGTGCTGGGCGCCGTTATCCGGCTGCTGATCGGGCCCGTATCGCTCGGACCTTTCGCCGGATCGCTTTCGGCTGCCATAGACCGGGCCGTGCCGGGGATCACCGTTAAATACGATCAAGCCGCTGTGGAATGGGAGCGGGATGAGGGGCGCATTACCCTGGCGATCCTGGGCACGCGGGTGCTCGATCACGAGGGGCGCATCATCGCCCAAGCTCCCAAGGCCGATATCGATGTTGCCGCCAGTCCGCTTATGCAAGGCAGGGTAGAGGTCAAGAGGATCAGCCTTGTTGGCGTGCAGCTCACCTTGGTTCGTGCCGCCGATAGCTCGCTTCATCTGGGGGTTGGCAAGGATCGGCAGGATGAAGACATCCTGAAGCGTCTGTCCGATACGCTGAAAAACAGCGACGGGCCGTCCACGCTGGAAAGTTTTGCCATTAAGCGGGCGCGGCTCGCATTCTATGACGAAACCAGCAAATTATTCGTCGTGGCCCCCCGTGCCGATTTCCGGCTAGCCAAAGACAAGCGCAGCCAAGGTCTCGCCGCAGTGGTCGATGCCGGCGTAGAGATTTCCGGTTTTCCTGCCCATTTGCATGGAGAGGTCAATCTTCCGGCCAATAACGGACCGGTTACCGGAAAGGTCGCCTTGCAGGGCCTGTCGGTGCATGCCTTGGCGATGAATAGCCCGGCCTTTGCCGCGGTGAAGGATACCGCCCTGACGGTTGATCTCGAGGCCAAGTTCATCAAGCAGGGCGCTGCACTGACCTCGCTGGACTTTTCTCTGGCGGGCAAGGGCTCGCTTCTGGTGCCGCAGCTTGCAAATGGCCGTGTCAAAGTCTCGAAGCTGGATGCCAAGGGCCATTACGACGGCAAATCCAATCGGGTCGTGCTCGATCGCGCGCTTCTGGTGGCCGATAAGATCAAGGCGGAACTTAAAGGGCGATTAGGGCTTCGGTACGATACATCCGGCGCGCTGTCAGTCCTGGATGGTGAGCTGAAAATGAACCGCCTCGGCATCGCTTGGCCTGGTGTTTTTGCATCCCCCGTGCAGTTTGAGCAGGTCGATGTGAAGGCTAGCTGGCTGCGACCGGAGAAGAAGTTCGTCCTTGAGAAGCTCGCGGTTGGCGGGGCGCCATTTGCCTTATCGGCCTCTGGCCATGTGCAATTTGCGCAAGATCAATCCCCCGCGGTCGAGATCAAGGGCAGCATTGCTGCAATGAGTGTGCATGATCTCGTGCGCTATTGGCCGGTGGTAGCTGCGCCTGGCGGGCGTGACTGGGCCGCGAGCAATATGACCAAAGGGCGGATAGGGCCGCTGGTTTTCGAACTCCATTTTGCGCCGGGGATGCTTGATCAGCCCGCGCTTCCGGCCGATGCCGTGCTGGTGCGTGCGCAAGTCAGCGATGCCGAGGCAACCTACATACAAGGCCTTACGCCACTCACCAATCTCAGCGGCACGCTGATTATCACGGGCACCTCTTTCACAGCGGATATCGCGGCTGGACGTATCGGCAATCTCGTTGCCGGGCACTCCAAATTCGTCATTCCTGATTTCAACGTCTCTGAAGAAGTCGGCGTCGTGGATGCGCATCTGCAAGGGCCTATGGCCGATGTGCTGGCGTTGTCTGACATGGGAAAGCTGCGCTATCCGACGCGCTTTGGCATCAACATCGCCAGTGCCAAGGGGGATGCGGCGCTCGACCTCAATTTCCGCATCCCGCTTCTGAAAAGCGTGTCAACCGATCAGATCAGCATCGGCATCAAGGCGAATGTGAATGGCTTCGGATTGGCCTTGGGGCCGCGCCTGACCATCACCGATGGCGCCGTGCTGTTTCAGATCGACAATAACAAGCTGCGCGCAACAGGCAGCGCAGGCATCGGCGGTTCGGCGAGTAAGCTCACTCTGGATTGGACCGAAGAGTTTCAAGAAAAACCCGTCACGACCAAGATCAACATCAAAGGGGCGGTTGACGACATCGCCCGCGCAGCTCTGGGCCTCAATACCAAGGATTATCTGAAAGGGCAGATGGGTGTTTCCGGTTCGCTGACTGGCCATCGCGGCGCCTTGACTCAAGCCAGTCTAGCCCTTGACCTCACGCCCACTCTGGTCAGCCTGGACCTCATCGCCGTCAATAAACCCGCTGGCTTCCCGATGAACGCGCGTCTGGCGATGACCTTCGGGCCGGGCAGCATCCCTGACACTCAAGTTGTGCGGGTCACCGGGCCTGCCACCACCATCGCCGCGACACTGCGTTTTGACACGAGCGGTAAGCTCGTCAATTTGCAGGCGCCGACGGTACACATTGCCCAAAACGATTTCGCGCTCCAGGTGGCGCGAGGGGTTTATGGCATCGATGTTCAGCTACGTGGGCATTCTCTTGATGGTTCGCGCATCGGTGCGCAAAGCGGTGGCTCCGACGAGGCGAAGTTTGAAGAGCCTTTCCATGTCAACGCGAAATTGGATCGCATTGTCCTGCGCGAAGGCGTTTCGCTCGCCAATACCGCACTGGATGTTTCGGGCGTTGCCGATCGTCCGGCGACCATGAATCTCTCATCCTCCTTGTCCGGTAAGTCGCCCCTGACCATGACTATCGGCCCGACCGATAGTGGCCGCCGCCTTGTTATGTCCACGGGGGATATGGGGCTCTTGTTGAAGGGCGTGTTCGGCTTCACCTCAATGCAGGGCGGCAAGCTTGATGTGAATGCGAATTTCAACGGCCGGGTGGATCAGCCAGGCCCTGCCGATGCTGCCGACTTCCAGGGCAAGGCTGTGTTGAAGGATTTCCGCGTTCTCAATCAGCCCTTTCTGGCGCGCCTGTTCTCTGCGGGATCGCTGATGGGCCTCGCCAATCTGATGCAAGGCCAGGGCATTGCGGTGGATTCGCTGGAAGTGCCGTTCTCCTCCAAGAATGGCGTGATCTCGGTGCGCGATGTGCGTGCCTCGGGTCCGGCTATCGGTGCGACAGCAGAGGGTTATGTCGACCGGCCCAAAAGCGTGATCGCGATCAAAGGCTCGCTGGTGCCGCTGTTCGGGATCAACAGCGTGCTTGGCAATATCCCGATCCTGGGCACGCTCGTGACCTCGAAAGAGGGGGAGGGTATTATCGGGATGACCTATAGCGTGTCGGGAAATTCGGGCGAGCCGAGCGTCAGCGTCAATCCGCTCTCGGCGCTTGCGCCAGGCATCCTCCGGCGCATTTTCGAAGGGCGCATTCCCAACGCCTCGCAGGCGCCGTCGAACGCCGTGCCGCCTCCGCCGTCCCCAAAGCCAAACAAGCAGTAACACTGACCCGAATAGGCCTTCTTAGCGGGATTTTTCGAGGATGTTGGTGGGCAGACCGTCGATGCTGGTCTGGTTTTTCTGTTCCCAATAACGGCGGATTCCGTCGTCGCCTTTGCCGCGCGCCCAATCGTTCAATTGTTCACGCTCGGAGGAATAGTCGAAAAAGGGCACCGACATTCCGCATGACGTCTGCACCATCTCGATCGTGACATCGAAGATCTGCCGTGCCCCGGGCAGAGGCGGAAAGTGTGCGATGAGTTCTTTCCATTGCTGATCGCCTTTATGCACGGCCTTGGCGATACCGAATATCCGCAGGATGACGGGTTTACCCTCGAAGGCGCAGAACATAATGGTCATGCGCGGGTTCACCTGAACATGGGCGGATGTCTCATTACCGCTGCCGGTGACGTTCAGCCAAAGGACGCGGTTCGGGGATAGCACAGCGAAGCTGTCCATCCCTTTAGGCGAAAGACTGACACGGCCCGTTTCTGCCGCTGTCGCAACGAAGAAAATCTTCTGCCGCGCGATGAAATCGCGGTGCTCTTCGCTCAATGCGCCAAATTTCTTGCCCATAGGCGGCTCCTTTTGCCTCCATCAGCATCTCACATGCCACGGGCGAGGCCATAAAAATATGGCCGGAGCTTAGCGCCCCGGCCATTCGAAAATTGCATGGAATGAAGTAATCAGACCGGCTTGACCAGAATGTGCTTCTTCTTGCCGACCGAAAGCTTCAGCACGCCTTGATCGGTGAGATCGGAAAGGCTCACCGTCGCGCGCACATCTTTCACCGCCGCATCATTGATCTTGAGCCCGCCGCCTTCGATGAAACGGCGCGCTTCGCTGGCAGAGGAGGTCAGGCCAGCCTGATGGGCAAGGGCCGTCACCGCAATGCCGTCGAGCTTGTCGCGCGCTATTTCAAAGGTCGGGAGACCTTCGGCCAGCGTGCCTTCTTCAAAAGTGCGGCGGGCAGTTTCGGCGGCTTCAAGCGCAGCCTCCCGGCCATGGGCCATCGCGGTCGCTTCGGTGGCGAGCACCTTTTTGGCGTCGTTCAGCTCGGCGCCTTGCAGGGCTTCGAGGCGGGCGATCTCGTCCATCGGCAGATCGGTGAAAAGCTTGAGGAAACGACCGACATCGGCATCCTCGGTATTGCGCCAGAACTGCCAGTAATCATAGGGCTTCAGCATATCGCCATTGAGCCAGACAGCGCCCGCTGCGGTCTTGCCCATCTTGGCGCCCGAAGCCGTCGTCATCAGCGGCGAGGTGATACCGTAGAACTGTGCTTCGGTCAGACGGCGGCCAAGGTCGGTACCCGAAACGATATTGCCCCACTGATCGGAGCCGCCACACTGCACGCGGCAGCCATAGCGCTTGTAGAGTTCCACGAAATCGTAGGACTGCAAAATCATGTAGTTGAATTCGAGGAAGCTGAGCGGCTGGTCGCGCTCGAGGCGCAGCTTGACGCTGTCCATGGTCAGCATGCGGTTGACCGAGAAATGGCGGCCGACATCGCGCAGGAAGGGGATGTATTCAAGCTTATCCAGCCATTCGGCATTGTCGACCATCACCGCATCGGTGGGGCCGTCGCCAAATTTCAAAAAGCGCTCGAAAATGCGGAAGATCGAGACTTTGTTGGCTTCGATCTGCTCAGCCGTCAAAAGCTGGCGGCCTTCGTCGCGGCCGGAGGGATCGCCGATTTTGGTGGTGCCGCCGCCCATCAGCACGATCGGCTTGTGACCGGCCTGCTGCAGGCGGTGCAGGGTCATGATCTGCACCAGGCTGCCGACATGGAGCGATGGGGCGGTGCAGTCAAAGCCGATATAGGCCGTGACGCGTTCTTTCGCGAACATCTCGTCGAGCCCGGCATCATCCGTGGTCGCATAATACGCGCCGCGCTCCGCGAAGGTGCGGAGGAAGTCGGATTTGAATTTTGGCGCGTTGGTCATGATACGGTTCCTTGATGCCGTCTTGGCGAGTAAGACCCAAACAACGGTGCGGGCAAAAGAAAACCCGCGGGCCTTCGCAGCCGCGGGTCTTCTACGGCTGCAAAAATCCGGTCAGCGGTGATCGTAGGGGTTGGTCATGCGTTCGTTGACATAGCCCTTCACGGTCTCGACCACCTCAGCCTCGTGCTTGTCGAAGAAGTGGTTGGCCCCTTCGATCTTGTCATAGGTGATCTTGATGCCCTTCTGTGTGTGCAGGCGGTCGACCAGCTTCTGCACATCCGGCTCCGGAACCACGAGGTCCTTGGTGCCGTGCACGATCAAGCCGGAGGCCGGGCAGGGCGCCAGGAAGGCGAAATCATACATGCTGGCTGGCGGGGCGATGGAGACAAAGCCGGTGATCTCCGGACGGCGCATCAGAAGCTGCATGCCGATCCAGGCGCCAAAGCTGATGCCGCAAATCCAGACGAAAGAGGGGTTCGGATAAAGGGTGTTCATCCAATCGAGCACAGCGGCGGCATCGGAAAGCTCCCCCGCGCCGGAATCGAAAGTGCCTTGGCTGCGGCCGACGCCACGGAAGTTGAAGCGTACGGTGGTGCAGCCCATGCCGTGGAACATGTGGAAGAGGTCGTACACCAGAGGATTGTTCATGGTGCCGCCAAACTGGGGATGGGCGTGCAGCACCAGCGCCATCGGGGCGCCGGGAGTCTTCTGCTTCTGGTAGCGCGCTTCAATACGGCCCGCGGGGCCCGGCAGGATGATATCAGGCATGGACAAAAAGGCTCCGAAAATCCGGTTGGCAAAGACGCCTGCACGAAGGCATTGTAGGGTTATGAGTCGGCACGGTTTGAGAATGATTTTCTTTTGAAACCATGCACATAGCGATTCTTTTGGTTGGGTGCCCTGGGTAATACTTGACCTGGGCACTCAGGAAATTTATATGCTTCCCGGAAGGTACGCGACGCGATTGTCCGCTGTTCATACACCAAGCGGCCCCCCGTTGCGCAAGGAAAAGCAGCGCAGGGCGCAAATCAGCCGATGTTGCGTCGGTTTGGAGTGGTACGATGAGGCTTAGCACCAAAGGTCGATATGCCGTTATGGCGATGGCGGATCTGGCTTCGCATGAGGCTGGGGCCCGCCCGGTTTCCCTAGCGGATATCGCCGAACGGCAGGAAATCTCGCTCTCTTATCTAGAGCAGTTGTTTGCCAAGCTGCGCCGTGGCGGGCTGGTCACTAGCGTGCGAGGTCCCGGCGGCGGCTATCGCCTCTCCAGACCTTCCGACGAAGTACGCGTTGCCGACATCATTATGGCGGTTGATGAACCGATCACCGCGACCCGCTGTAAGCCTGGTTGCGCCAAGGGCTGCGCCACGCAGGGCGCGCGCTGCATCACCCACGATCTTTGGGAAGAGCTGGGCCGCCAAATCCATATGTTCCTTTCCAAAGTCTCGCTGGCCGATGTGGTCGAAAAGAAGGTCTTGGGCCGGGCGCAGTTGGAAATTCAGCCGGGTGAAGGCGAAGCTGCCGCGGCATAAAGAGGCCCATTTTTCAGGCCTGGAATAAAGTTATGGCGTATTTGGATTACAACGCGACCTCGCCCTTGCGTGCGGAGGCGAAAGTGGCTGCCGAACGGGCATTTGCGCTCGGCGGCAATGCTTCGTCCGTACATGCCTCTGGCCGCGCAGCGCGCGCGCTGATCGAGGAGGCGCGCCAGAATGTGGCCGCGCTGGGGGGGGCTCGCGCGGAGGAGGTGATCTTCACCAGCGGCGCCACCGAGTCTAATGCGCTCGCCCTTTGGGGCGCGGTGATGGGCTCGCTCGAAGCCCGTGACGCGGCGAAGGATGCCACGGCCCGTATCACGCGGCTGTTCGTGTCCGCGATTGAACATCCCGCGGTTTTGGAAAATGCCAAAGCGGTTGCTGAACGCTTTGCGGGATTGCGTTTGGAATTTATCCCGGTGCGGACGAATGGCGTTGTCGATCTCGACGCGCTCAAAGATCTGCTGCGCGAAGGCAAGGGGCGGGCGCTGGTCGCCCTGATGGCTGCCAATAACGAAACCGGTGTTGTGCAGCCGGTGGACGAGGTGCTGACCCTGGTACGCGCGGAAGGCGCGCTCTTGCTGGTTGACGCGGTTCAGGCGGCTGGAAAAATCGCATTGCCTGCGGCTGACTATCTCACCCTCTCGGCGCATAAGCTCGGTGGGTTGCAAGGTGCGGGCGCGCTCATCGTGCGAACCGGTATACCGTATGCGCCGCTGATCACCGGGGGCGGTCAGGAACGCGGTGCGCGGGCCGGAACCGAGAATCTCGCGGGAATCGCAGCCTTTGGCGCGGCTGCCACGGCGGCAGCGCAGGAAAATGTCACGCCCGTGCTGCGTGACCGTTTTGAAGCCGGTTTGAGAAAGATTGCCCAAGAGGTCACCATCTTTGGGGTTGAAAGCCTGCGCTTACCCAATACATCCAACTTTTCTTTGGCTCCTATCCCGGCTGAGACCGCATTGATGGCCTTGGACCTTGATGGCGTGATGCTAAGCTCAGGCGCTGCGTGTTCGTCGGGCAAGGTCAAACGGTCGCACGTTCTTGCTGCGATGGGCATAAGCGAGGATGTTGGGGCGTGTGCGTTGCGCGCCAGCTTCGGCTGGAATTCCACCGAGGCGGATGTCGACGCTGCCTTGTCGTCCATTTCCAAACTGGTCGCGCGCAGGCGCGCGGCCGCATGAGGGCGTAATGGCTGCCGGTTCTGAAACCAAAGACCAAGTTGCCGCTCTGGGTGAGAAGTACAAATACGGCTTCGTCACCGATATCGAGATGGAGACGGCTCCCAAAGGGCTGAATGCGGATGTGATCCGTTTCATCTCGGCCAAGAAGGGCGAGCCGGAATGGATGCTGGATTGGCGCCTGGCGGCCTTCCGCCGTTGGGGCGAGATGACCGAGCCCAATTGGGCGCGGCTGCGCTATGCCAAGATCGATTACCAGGATGCCTATTATTACGCGGCGCCCAAGAGCACCGAGAAATACAAGGACCTGGATGAGGTCGATCCCAAGCTCTTGGAGACCTATAACAAGCTCGGCATTCCCTTGTCCGAGCAGAAGATGCTCGCGGGTGTCGCCGTGGATGCGGTGTTCGATTCCGTTTCGGTCGCGACCACCTTCAAGGAGAAGCTCAACGAAGCGGGCGTGATCTTCTGCCCGATCTCGGAAGCCATCCGCGAATATCCCGATCTGGTGCGCAAGTACCTGGGCAGCGTTGTTCCTGTGACGGATAATTTCTTCGCCACGCTGAATTCGGCGGTCTTCTCCGACGGCACCTTCGTCTACGTGCCCAAGGGCGTGCGCTGCCCGATGGAGCTGTCCACCTATTTCCGCATCAATGCCTCCAATAGCGGGCAGTTCGAGCGGACCCTGATCATCGCAGATGAGGGCTCTTACGTTTCTTATCTCGAAGGTTGCACCGCCCCGATGCGCGACGAGCATCAGCTCCATGCCGCGGTGGTGGAACTCGTGGCCCTCGAAGGCGCCGAGATCAAATATTCGACGGTGCAGAACTGGTATCCGGGCGACGAGAACGGCAAGGGCGGCATCTACAACTTCGTCACCAAGCGTGGCGATTGCCGTGGCCGCCGCTCCAAGATTTCCTGGACGCAGGTGGAAACCGGCTCTGCCATCACCTGGAAATATCCCAGCTGCATCCTGCGGGGCGATGAAAGCGTGGGTGAGTTCTACTCCATCGCCATCACCAACCATTACCAGCAGGCCGATACCGGCACCAAGATGATCCATCTGGGCAAGAACACCCGCTCGCGGATCATCTCCAAGGGTATCTCGGCGGGTAAGGCACAGAACACCTATCGCGGGCTGGTCAGCGTGCATCCCCATGCCCAGAACGCGCGTAATTACACCCAATGCGACAGCTTGCTGATCGGCGGCAAATGTGGCGCTCACACCGTTCCCTATATCGAAAGCCGCAATCCTACGGCGCGGCTGGAGCATGAAGCGACCACCTCGAAGATCGCCGAGGATCAGCTTTTCTATTGTTTGCAGCGTGGCCTGACCCCGGAAGAGGCGGTGGCGCTGATCGTCAACGGTTTCTGCAAGGAAGTCCTGCAGCAACTGCCCATGGAATTCGCCGTCGAAGCACAGAAGCTTGTCGGTATCAGCTTAGAGGGGAGCGTCGGGTGATGCTCGAGATTAAAGATCTGCATGTCAGCGTCGGGGATAAGGAGATCCTGAAAGGGCTCTCTCTCACCATCGAGACCGGCAAGGTCCACGCCATTATGGGGCCGAACGGGTCTGGTAAATCCACCCTCTCTTATGTTCTCTCGGGCCGTGAAGGCTATGAGGTGACGAGCGGCTCCATCACCTATAACGGTGAAGACCTCCTCGCGATGAAGACCGAAGAGCGCGCGGCGAAGGGGATTTTCCTCGCCATGCAGTATCCGGTCGAAATCCCGGGCGTCACTACCATGATGTTCCTTAAGACGGCGCTGAATGCGCAGCGCCGCGCCCGCGGGGAAAGCGAACTCGACGCCATGGCGGTCTTGAAGCTGGTGCGCGCCAAGGCGAAATCCTTGCAGGTTTCCGAAGACATGCTGAAGCGGGCGCTGAATGTCGGCTTCTCCGGCGGCGAGAAGAAACGCCTCGAGACGCTGCAGATGACGCTCTTCGAACCCAAGCTCGCGATCCTGGACGAAACCGATTCCGGCCTCGACATCGATGCGCTGAAGCTGGTGGCCGAGGGCGTCAACACGCTGCGTTCGCCGGAGCGCTCTATGCTGGTCATCACCCATTATCAGCGCCTCCTGGACTACATCGTGCCTGATAAGGTGCATGTGCTGGCCTGGGGCAAGATGGTGGCGGAAGGTGGCAAGGAATTGGCGCATGAGCTGGAAGCCAAGGGCTATGGCGATCTTGTGAAGGAGCGGGCATGAGCACGCGCGAAGCAAGGCGGGCCGAAGCGCTCGAAAGCTTCCGCGTCCGCGGCATGCCGCATCGCCGCTTCGAGCATTGGCGCTATTCCGATCTGCGCGCCGTCCTGGATGCAGGGCAGGTGGCGCAAGCGGGCACGGCGAAGTGGTCGGTGGAAGATCTGCCCGAAGGGGTGGAGATGTTCGATCTCGCCGAGCCGAACGGTCCCAAGTGGCTGATCGAGACCTTAGGCTCGATTGGCGTGCGCCGTACCATGCAGGAAGCCTCGCTCGCCTTTGCCGATGGCGGCGTGGCGTTCCGGGTGGCGAAAAACACGGTGGTTACCGACCCGATCAAGCTCACCGTCACCGGTTCTGGAAATCTGCGCTGGCTGATCCTGTTGGAGGAGGGCGCGCAGGCGACGGTCTACGAAAAGCACGCCTCTGATGCGGGCCTGCTGCGCAATGTGGGTGTGGAAGTGGCTTTGGGTGCGAATGCGGAAGTGTTCCATGTCCGCACTTCGCCCTTTGCGCCGAAATCCTTCACCATCGAGCATATCGCCGTCTCCGTCGCGAAAGATGCCCGCTACAAGGCGCATTTCAGCAATTTCGGCGCCCGCCTGTCGCGCACCGAACTGCAGATCACGCTGCAAGGCGAGGGGGCTGAGGCCCATCTTTCTGGCGCCACAGTTCTTGGCACGGATGGTCATGCCGATGTGACGACCCATATCGAACATGCCTCGGGCAATACGCGTTCTACCCAGCTCTTCAAGCATGTGGCGGGCGGAAAATCCCGCGCTGTCTATCAAGGTAAGATCACGGTGCGCGAAGGCGCCGATGGTTCCGACAGCCGCCAGACCGCACGTGCGCTGCTGATGAGCGAGCGCGCCGAAGCCGATATGAAACCCGAACTCGTCATCTTCGCGGATGACGTCAAATGCGCCCATGGTGCCACGGCGGGCGATCTTGATCCGGAAGCGCTGTTCTATATGCGCTCGCGCGGCATACCCGAAAAGGATGCTCGCCGCTTGCTGATCAACGCCTTTTTGGAAGAGGCGGTCGAGCCGATCGCGGACGATAAGTTGCGCGCCGCGGTGTGGCACGACATTGAACAGGCGCTGCCGCGCGCCATGGAGCCGCTGAAATGAGCTTTGTTCCGCCCATCGGCGATTTCCCCATTCTGGCGCGCGAGGTGCATGGCAAACGTCTTGCCTATCTCGACAGTGCAGCTTCGGCGCAAAAGCCCAAGGCTGTGCTGCAGGCGATGTCCGATTTCGCCTCGACGTCTTATGCCAATGTGCATCGCGGCGTGCACACGCTGGCAGCCGAATCCACCGACGCTTATGAGAAAGCTCGCAGCACGGTCGCCAAATTCCTCAACGCCAAGCATACGGACGAAATCGTCTTCACGCGCGGCGGCACGGAAGCGCTAAACCTGGTGTCCTATGCCTATCTCGCGCCGCGCATCGGGGCGGGAGACGAAATCGTGCTCACCAAGATGGAGCACCATTCCAACATCGTACCGTGGCATTTCCTGCGCGAACGCCAAGGCGCAAAGCTGAAATGGGTGGATGTGCGCGAAGATGGTTCCATCAACGCCGCCGCCTTCGGTGCCGCCATCACACCCAAGACCAAGCTCGTCGCGGTCACCCATATGTCGAATGTGCTGGGCTCGGTGAATCCGATCAAGGACATCATCGCGATTGCGCATGCCAAGGGCGTTCCGGTGGCGGTCGATGGCTGCCAAGGCGCAGTACATGAGATCGTCGATGTGCAAGACCTGGATGTCGATTTCTACGCTATCACCGGTCACAAGCTTTATGGCCCGAATGCGATCGGCGCGCTTTATGCCAAGCGGGCGCATTTGAAATCCATGCGCCCCTTCAATGGCGGCGGTGAAATGATCGCCGAAGTGAGCGAGGAACGCATCACCTATGCCGAACCGCCCGCGCGGTTCGAAGCTGGCACGCCGCCGATCCTGGAAGCGGTGGGTCTTGCCGCTGCGCTTGACTACATCACCGGCCTTGGCCGTGCAGCGATCAAAGCCCATGAGGCGGAGATCTATGCCTATGCCCGCGAGGCGGTGCGTCAGTTCAATTGGCTGAAGGTAATTGGCGAGGCGGAAGGCAAGGGCGCGATCCTGTCTTTTGAGGCCGAGGGGATGCATGCGCATGACCTCGCCACTATATTGGATCATGAAGGCGTGGCGGTGCGGGCCGGGCATCATTGCGCGCAGGTGCTGATGGAACGGTTCAACCTTGCTTCCACCACGCGGGCATCCTTCGGGCTCTATTCCACCCGCGAGGATGTGGATTTGCTGATCGCGGGCCTCGCCAAAGCCCGCAAGATTTTGACGTGAGAGTATGATGGACGAGAGCCTGCGTGAATTGTACCAGGAAGTGATCCTCGATCACTCGCGCCACCCGCGCCATTTCGGGCCGCTGGAACATGCCACCCATGATGGGCAGGGGCATAACCCCCTCTGCGGCGACCGCGTTACGGTGCATCTGATCGTCGATGGCGAGGATCGCATCCAGCGTATCACTTTCGAAGGCCGGGGCTGTGCTATCAGCCAAGCCTCTGCCTCGCTAATGACCGACATGTTGACGGGGCGTACGGTTGGCGAAGCCGAGGAATTGATGAACGGCTTCCTGCATCTGGTGAAGGGCGAGGACGCGTCCGATTTGGCAGAAGACGATCTTGACCGTTTGCAGGTGATGGCGGGCGTTTCGGCCTTTCCCATGCGGGTCAAATGCGCCACGCTGGCCTGGCACACCATGAAATCGGCACTGGAGAACGGTGCATCTCAGGCCGAGGCTGCGAAGACCGAATGAGCGAGCAACTCGAAACCACGCCGGATCAGGTTTCCGCTATTCCGCCGGAAGAGCTGGAAGCCTTCACGCAAAAACTCATCGCGGCGATGAAAACCGTCTACGATCCGGAAATTCCGGTCGATATCTATGAACTTGGCCTTATCTACAAGGTGGATGTGGCGGACAATAAGGACGTCGCGGTGGACATGACACTGACCGCGCCGGGCTGTCCGGTGGCTGGTGAGATGCCCAATATGGTGCGCGACGCGCTTCTTACCGTGGAAGGCATCGGTGATGTCACGGTTAACATGACCTTCGATCCGCCCTGGACGCCGGAGCGCATGAGCGAAGAAGCCCGCCTCGAACTGAACATGTTCTGATGGGAACGATGATGAAGCGCGAAAGACCCAAAGCTGTCCGCCTGTCCGATGCGGCTGCCGCCCGTATTCAGGAAATCATGGAAAATGCGGAAGGCAAATATCTGGGCTTGCGCGTGGGCGTGAAGAATGGCGGCTGCGCCGGTATGAGCTACACGATGGATTATGCCGAAAGCGCCGAACCGCTTGAAGAAGTGATTGAAGACAAAGGCGTGAAGGTTTTCATCGATCCCAAGGCGATCCTGTTTCTGATCGGAACCGAGATCGACTTCGTAACGGAAAAGCTGGGCGCGCGTTTCGTTTTCAACAATCCCAATCAGACGGCGGCTTGCGGCTGCGGCGAGAGCGTGACTATCAAGCCTGCGGTCGAGGCGTAACTGCGGCCAGCATCTGGATGGTGAGCCCCAGGCTCGCCATCGCCGCTCCGAACAGGCAAACGGGGAACCATCCAGCGATATGATAGATGGCTGAGGCGCCCGCCGAGCCAATCGCGCCGCCAATGAAGATCCCAGACATGAAAAGCGTGTTGATGCGCCCGCGCGCCTCAGGGCGCAGCGCGTAGATTTTGTGCTGGTTGGACACCACCGCGCTCTGCACGCCGAGATCGAGCACCATCACGCCCACGATCATGCCAGTGAGGCTGTTCCAAAAACCGAAGGCGAGCCACGACAAAAGGCAGGTGATGGCGCCTGCGATCACTACGGGGCGTGGGCCCCGGCGGTCGGCGATATGGCCAGACATGGGCGCGGCGAGAATTCCGGCGACGCCCAAAATCGCAAATAAGCCCGCGGCATCGGCGCCCAGTCCGAACAGCGGCTCTTGCAGGCGCAGCGACAGCACCGTCCAGAACACCGAGAAGGAGCCAAAGAGGCAGCCCTGGGTCATGGCGGCCCGGCGCAGCACCGGCTCTTCATCCCAAAGATCGGCGAGAGAGGCGAGGGCCTTGCGATAGGAAAGCTGCAGGTCCGGCTTGTGCGAGGGCAAGGTGAGCGCCATCAGCGCGCCTGCGGCCAGCATGGTGGGCACGGCAGTCCAGAACACTGCGCGCCAGCCGAACCAGCTTGCTAGGAACCCGGCGACAGCTCTGCCCAGCAATATCCCGCAGAGCAGGCCGCTCATCACTTTGCCGACGATAGCGCCGCGGCTTTCATCGCTCGCCAGTGTGGCCGCGAAGGGCACGATCTGTTGCGCCACGCTGCTGCCTGCACCCACCAGCAATGACGCGAGCAAAAGCCATGGTGCAGTGGGCGCAAGCGCGGCAAACACCAGCACGGCGGCGAGGAGGGCGAATTGCAGAACGATCAGGCGGCGGCGGTCGAGTAGGTCGCCTAAAGGCAGGAACAGGATCAACCCAAAGCAATAGCCAAGCTGGGTCGCGCTCGGGATATACATCGCGGCATGCGAGAACGGGAATGCCCGCTCGATCATCGCCAGCAGCGGCTGGTTGAAATAGAGGTTGGAAACGCCAAGCCCCGCCGCGACCGCCATGGCGACGGTCGGGATGGTGTGGTCGGGTGTGGAGGACGCAGGCTGGGCCATGGCGGTTTGATAGCCCCTTGCTGACCGTCATGCCAGCCTTGTGCCCTTGCCCTGAAGTCATTTGACAGGCTGGCATGCCGCGCTTCTATTCTCCCTTCAGGTCATGCAGCAGGTCGAAAGCCTTATCGCGGCGGGGCGCCGCTACGCGCGTAAAAACGGTGCGGGCATTGCCGTGTCGCTGGTGCTGCACACGCTCCTGGCGCTGCTGGTCTTGGCCGGCGCCGCCCGTCACACCACACCGCTGTTTTCACGCCCAGAGCCTTTTCTGCCCATTGATCTGGTACGGCTGGGTCCGGAAACTCGCTCCCCCCCGGCGGAGCAGCACGCTTTGGTGCCGCAGCAGAGGGCCGGTAAGCCGCAACAGGAAACAGCGCCGCAAGAAGCTCGCGTCTCACCCAAAGGCACCAAACCGGCGCCCGATGATGCGCTCGATACCAAGCTGAAAGCACTCGCCAAGCTCAAATCGCCTGACACCAAATTGAAGCTGGAGGTCGGGCAGGGTGTTTCCACCGTCGATGCCTCCAATGGTGCAACTGGGGATTCGGCGACCTATAGCGTGCGGGATTTCGTGCTGGCGCAGGTTTTGCGGCGCTGGACGATCGATTTAGGCAAAGCCAAAGACAAGCCGCTGGTGATCGCGCTGCAAATCACCATGAAGCGGGATGGCTCCATTACCGAAGCGACCATCATCGAGCAGGCGCGCGCCAAGACCGATGCCTATTACCGCGATATCGCGCTCGGCGCGCGCAATGCTGCGCTGTTGTCCTCGCCAATCAACCTGCCGCCTGGCGATTATCCCAAGGAAATGCATTTCACGCTGCGCTTAGACACTCGGGCTGTTCTGCATTAGGGCAGATCGCGCGCGATGCGAAATCCGGCGAGTGTGGAATAGTCGTATTCGCTGCCATCACTGGCGCTGGCGATACGGGCGGCAGAGCGCACGAAAAGCGGTACGTTATCCCAAGAACCGCCGCGCAAGACATGCTGGCTGCATTTGGCGTCCCGCCAAGGCCGCGCATCGCTGGGCGCGCCAACATAGCTTTTGTGCCAGCAATCCTCGGTCCATTCCCAAACATTGCCCAGCATGCCGTAAAGCCCGAATGGGTTGGGCTTGAAGCTGTCGACATTAGCGAGGACATGAAAGTCGTAGGTTGAGCCGCAACCATTGCAGTTTGCATGGCCTCGGCCGATTTCATCGCCCCACCAGCGGGCTGTGGTGGTGCCCGCGCGCGCGGCATATTCCCATTCGGCCTCACTCGGCAGGCGATAGGGGCCGGTTTTGTTGGGCAGGTTCGGACGCGCTTTGCGCACTTGCTCGTTCAGCCATTCGATATAGGCGTGCGCGTCTTTGTAGGAAATGCAGCTCGCGGGCCAGCGCGAGGGTTCCTCGTCATAAGGCGGATAGGCCAGACCCTTGCTCGGCACATGCCAGCGCATATCGAGCAGGGTGTTGCAGGGATCGGGCTGATAGCCCGTGGCGCGCAGGAAGTTCAGATACTCCTCGCTGGTCACATTGAATTTGGCCAGCGCAAAGGCTTTCACCGCGACGATGCGCTGGGGACCTTCGGCATCGAACCGTCCTGCTTCGCTTTGCGGGCTGCCCATGACGAATTTCCCGGCAGGGATGCCGATCATGTCCGGGCATTCGGGGCATTCCTTGAAATCGCGGTCGGCCGGTTCAGCCGCGACCGCGCCGCTTATAAGGCAACCAACAAGCAAGAGGCGGCGCAGCATGGGACACTCGCGGTTTGGTTGGTTTGCTTTAATATATAAGCTATCGCTGCCGGAGCGGCGGCACGCATTCAGTCTAGGGGCAAGAAAGATGGCAGGACAACCCTTAAAGCGCCTCGATTATATCGATAATCTGCGCTGGGTCGTGATCGTTCTGGTGCTCGGCGTGCACGCCGCGGTGACCTACAGCCATGTGGGGAGCTGGTATTACAACAGCGATGTCGAACCGGGTCTTTTCGAAAGGCTCATCTTCATTGCCTTTCAAGCCTCGCTGCAGTCCTTCTTCATGGGGCTGATGTTTTTCCTGGCCGGATATTTTGTGCCCACCGGCTATGACCGCAAAGGCTTCGGGCGTTTCATGGCGGAGCGCCTGTTTCGTCTCGGCGTTCCGTCGCTGATCTATGTCTTTGTCCTGCACATTGGCATGGGGATATTTCTTCTCAATTGGTACGGCAAAACCGATCCTGCTACTGCCTACGGCCTCTATCTTGACAAAGGGCAGTGGATCAACGGCACCGGTCCGATGTGGTTTGCCGTGGCCTTGCTGTTCTTTTCGTTTGTCTATGCGCTGCTGCGCCTTGTTCTGCCGAAACCCACAACGAGCTCATCTTCTGCGGCGCCTTCACTCACCGCCATTCTGTGTCTGGGGCTCGGAATGGGCGCGGTGACGTTTCTTGTACGCCAATTCGCACCGCTTGGGACCGCGTGGCACAATATGCAGCTTGCCTATTTCACCCAATATGTCGTGCTGTTCGCGCTGGGGATCTTGGCGCGCCGGCGTGGCTGGGTGGAGGCGCTTCCGCCGCGCTGGGGAATGCCTGTTTTTCTCACTGCCTTGATCGGTGCTCCGCTCTCGGCGATTGGCTTGGTGCTGCTTTCGATCTCGACGCACGCACCTCAAAACGCTTTCGACGGCGGCTTGACGTGGCAAGCCGCTGCACTTGCTTTTTGGGAGCAGGTATTTTGTGTGTTGTTCTGCACCGGTCTCCTGATCCTGTTCCGCGACCGTGTGAATGCGCGCACGAATTGGAGCCGCGGTTTCTCCGATAACGGATTTGCCGTTTACGTGATCCATCCTCCTATTCTGGTTGGCATTACCTTGGCAATGCGCCCCTTGGCTTGGCCGGCTTTGGCCATGTTTGCCATGGCCTGGATCATGGCACTCATCGCAAGCTTTGCTGTTGCAGCCGGGCTTCGTGCCGTGCCGGGCGTAAAGCGCATCCTATAAAAAAAGAAGGCGGGCATTGCGGCCCGCCTTCATCGTTAGAAGATTTTCATCTTACCAGAGCTTCACGCGCTCTTCCGGCGGCAGGTAGTACTTGTCGCCCGGCTTGACGTCGAAAGCGCCGTACCAATCGTCGAGGTTGCGGGTCGCACCCAGCACGCGGTATTCGGCGGGCGAATGCACATCCGAAAGGATGCGGCTGCGCAGCGCGCCTTCACGCATCTTGGTGCGCCAGACTTGGCCGAAGCCCAGGAGGAAGCGCTGGTCGCCCGTATAGCCATCGATCACCGGAGCGGGGGTTCCGCCGAGGGCGATGTGATAGGCCTTCAGAGCGATGGAGATGCCGGCCAGATCGGCGATGTTCTCGCCCAGCGTGGCCGCGCCGCGCACATGCAGGCCCGGCAGCGGTTCATAGGCATCGAACTGCTTCACCAGCATGGCCGTGCGGGCGTCGAAGTTCTTGCGATCCTCTTCCGTCCACCAGTTCTGCAAGACGCCTTTGCCGGTATATTTCGAGCCCTGATCGTCGAAGCCATGGCTGATTTCATGGCCGATCACCGCGCCAATGGCGCCGTAATTGACCGCATCATCCGCATTGGGATCGAAGAACGGCGGCTGCAAAATCGCGGCCGGGAAGGTGATGGAGTTGAAGGGCGGGTTGTAATAGGCGTTCACCGTCGGCGGCGTCATATACCATTCCGCCTTGTCGACCGGCGAATCCAGGCGGGTCACGTCGCGCTTCCAGTTGAAGGCAGCGGCGCGCTTGATGTTGCCGATCACGTCATCGCGGCTGATCTCGAGAGCCGAGTAATCGCGCCACTTGTCGGGATAGCCGATATAGGGCGTGAACTGGCTGATCTTCTCGAGCGCCTTCTTCTTGGTCTCCTCGCCCATCCAGGGGAGCGTCTTGATGTCCGCCTCATAGGCCTTCAGCAGATTGCTGACGAGCTTTTCCACCTTGGCTTTGGATTCCGGCGGGAAATACTTCGCGGCATAGAGTTTGCCGAAAGCCTCGCCCAACTCGCTATCGAGCAGGCGCACCGCGCGGGTAGCGCGGTCATTCTGCTGCGTGCGGCCGGAGAGGGCGGTGCCAAAGAAGGCGAAGTCTGCGTCATCGAACTTCTTGGGCAGGTAGGAGGCGTAGGAGTGCAGATAATGCACCGTCAGGTAATCGCGCCACACTGCAACCGGGGTCTTGGCAAAGAGCTTGGCCAGGACCGGGATGGCGGTGCTTTCGCCCACAATGATCTGGCGCTCGCCACCATTGAGTGGAATGCCGCCTTCAGAGAAGAACGAGTCCCAGGGGAATTGCGGCGCAGACTTCTTCAGCGCGGCAAAGCTCATCGGGTGATACATCTTGTCTGCGTCGCGCTGGTCTTTCAGCTCCCAGCGGACTTTGGCGATGGCGGTTTCGAGTGCCAGCACCTTTTCGGCGCGCGCCTGCGCGTTCTTCGCGCCCGACATGTCCAGCATGGTGGCGATGAAGACCTTATAGGCGTCGCGCACCTTCACGATGTCAGCATTGGTGAGGAGATAGAAATCGCGATCCGGCATGCCCAGGCCAGCGGCCGAGACATTCACGCTGTAATGATCGGGGTTCTTGTCATCGATGCCGATACCGGCCGCGAAAAGAGATCCGGCCGAGACATTCGGCGAGCCCATCAGCTTCGCGACGTCTTTCAGGGACTTCAGGCTGGCGATGCGGGCGAGGTCGGCCTTGGCCGGTTCCAGCCCATGCGCTTCGATGGCTTTCTCGTCCATATAGCCATCATAGAGGTCGCGCAGCTTCTTCTCGTCCGGGGTGAGCTGATCGACCGGCTTGGCTTCAAGCCCAGCCACGATTTCCTTCATGCGCTTTTCGCTGAGGATCGCGAGCGACTGGAAGGAGCCGATGCCGGAACGATCCGCCGGGATCACGGCCTGCTTGTCCCAGGCGCCATTGACGTAGTTGTAGAAGCTGTCGCCCGGCTTAACGTTCTTATCCATGCCGGAAAGATCGACACCCCAGGTGCCGAGCTCGGCCTTGGGGCCGGGCGGTGGGGCTGGCGGTGGCGGCGGCGGGGCGGCTGTGCAGCCCGCCAGCAACAGCGCGGCGACGACCACGAGGGGACGTTTCATGCAATAACTCCTTGGTGAAAGCCCGTCAGACAAGCGGCCTGCGCTTGCCGTTGGGAACAGTGTAATGAGGGAACCCAGCCGAAGAAAAGGGCCGTAATGGCCGTCGAACCGGGTTCATCACTAGTAAAAAAGCAAACTACCAGAGCTTCACGCGTTCTTCGGGGGCCAGATAGTACTTGTCGCCCGGTTTCACGCCGAAGGAGGCGTACCAATCGTCGATATTGCGCATCGTCCCCAGCACACGGAACGGTCCCGGCGAATGCACATCCGACAGGATGCGGTTACGAAGATCGCCGTCGCGGAATTTGATGCGCCAGACCTGCGCGAAAGCCATCAGCACGCGCTGATCGCCGCTAAAGCCATCCAGCACCGGCGCGGGCTTACCATCCAGCGAAATCCGATAGGCCTTCAGCGCAATTGAAAGCCCGGCAAGGTCGGCGATGTTTTCGCCCAGCGTATTGGCGCCGCGCACATGCAGGCCCGGCATGGGTTCATAGCCGTCGAATTGCGCCACCAGTTTGTCCGTACGCTGTTTGAAATTGGCGCGATCCGCATCCGTCCACCAGCTTTCGAGATTACCGGTGCCGGTGTATTTCGATCCCTGGTCGTCAAAGCCGTGGCTGATCTCATGGCCGATCACCGCGCCGATGCCGCCATAGTTCACCGCATCATCCGCATTGGGATCGAAGAAGGGCGGCTGCAGGATCGCGGCAGGGAAGGTGATCGAGTTGAACGAGGCCATGTAATAGGCATTCACGGTCGGCGGCGTCATATGCCACTCGTTCTTGTCGACCGGCTCATCCAGGCGCTTCACATCGCGCTGCCATTCGAACAGCGCCGCGCGCTTCACATTGCCGATGAGGTCGTCGCGCGCAATGGTCAGGCCCGAGTAATCGCGCCAAGTGTCGGGATAGCCGATATGCGGCGTGAAGAGATGCAGCTTATCGAGCGCCTTGGCTTTGGTCGCATCGCTCATCCAGGTCAGCGATTTGATGTCGGCCTCATAGGCTTTCAAAAGATTGCCGACGAGCTTTTCCACTTTCGCCTTGGATTCGGGCGGGAAATACTTGGCGACATAGAGCTTGCCGAGCGCTTCACCGATCATGCCGTCGAGGAGGCGTACACCGCGTGTGGCGCGGTCATATTGCTGCGAGCGGCCGCCGATCACCGTGCCATAGAAAGCAAAATCGGCATCGTCAAACGCTTTCGGCAGATAGGCGGCATAAGCGTGCAGATAATGCACGGTGAGATAGTCTTTCCACACCGCGACCGGTGTCGCCTTGAAGAGCTTGGCGAGTTCCGGCACCGCGGTGCTTTCGCCCACGATCACTTCGCGCGCGCCGTCTTTCAGCGGAATACCGCCTTCCGAGACAAAAGCATCCCATTCGAAGCCGGGCGCCATGGTTTTAAGGGCCGAGAAGGCCATCGGCGCATACATCTTGTCGCGATCGCGGCGCTCCTTGCGGGCCCAGCGCAGCTTGGCGATCTCGGTTTCGAGTGCCAGCACCTTTGCCGCGCGCGCTTCGCCATCCTTGGCGCCGGTCAGCGTCAGCATGGTGGTGATGTAGGTCTTATAGGCCTCACGCGCCTTCACGATGTCCGGGTTATCGAGCAGATAGTAATCGCGATCCGGCATGCCGAGCCCGGCAGCGGAGACACGCACGGCATAGGCATTGGAATTCTTGTCGTTGATCGAAATGCCCATGTTGAAAAGGCCGCCGGTCTCAAGCTTGGGCGAGCCCATCAGCTTGGCGACATCCTCCAGGCTTTTCGCTTTGGTGATCAGCGCGAGGTCCGCTTTGGCGGGGGCGAGGCCGCGCTCTTCGATCTGCTTCTGATCGAGAAAACCATCATAGAGATCGCGCAGCTTCTTTTCTTCCGGCGAGAGCTGGTCCAATGGCTTGGCTTCCAGCGCGGCGACGATCTCTTTCATCCGGCCTTCGCTGGTGATCGCGAGCTGTTGGAAGGAGCCGATATTGGAGCGATCCGGCGGGATGACGGCGTTGCGGGTCCAAGTGCCGTTTACGTAATCGTAGAAATTATCACCGGGCTTGGCGTTCTTATCCATCCCCGCCAGGTCGATGCCCCAACTGCCCAGGCTCGCCGTGCCGGCGTTGGCTGGAAGAGCCGCAAGGGCGAGGGCCCCCGCCAGCAGGAAGCCGCGGAATCGGTTAAGGCCGGACATGGATTGCTCCTCGAAATAAAATTTGCCGGGAGAATGGGGATGTACAGACCAAGGGCGCAAGTCACGCTTTCGCGAAATCCTGCACTTTCGGGAGGCGTGGCGCGGAAATAGGCGGGGATAATTCGGGGCTTAGGCGGCGTTGATGGCGCTGATCAGCTCATCTTCCGCGGTCACCCGGTTGCGGCCCGAATTCTTCGCCTTATAGAGGCATTGGTCCGCCCGCTGAACGAGTTTTTCGGCGGTGTCATTCTGACCGAGCTCCGCCACCCCGATCGAGATGGTGATGGTGCCCAGAATGTCCCCGGTAGACCGCTTCACCAGCTTCTTGTTCTCCACATTGCTGCGGATTTGGCTGGCGAGCTTTATGGCGCCAGTAAGTTCGGTGCGGCGCAGGATGACGGCAAATTCCTCCCCGCCATAACGCGCGGCGGTATCGCGGCCTTTGACATTCTCCGAAAGGCAGCCCGAAACCAGGCGCAGCACCTGATCGCCCGTCTGATGGCCCCAAGTATCGTTGAAGCGCTTGAAGTGATCGATATCGCACATCATCAGCGCGACCGAAGTATTGGTCTCGCGTGCATCATCAATCGCGGCCTGAAGCTCAATGTCGAAGGCCTTGCGGTTGGCGAGGCCCGTGAGGGGATCGAGGCGGCTTTCCTTGCGCACGGTGTCGAGCTGGTTTTTCAACTCGTTCACCTGGGCGGAGGAGCGCTGTAATTCGGTTTCCAGCGATTTTGCGCGGGTTTCCATCGCCTGGGTGGCGCCGACCAGTTTGTCGATCAGTTTAGCGACTGCGGCAGGAGATTGATTACCGCCGAGTTCGCCGCTCACCGCTGACAAGGCGCGGCCATACTCGCCTGCATCCTTGCCGGCCTTCTCCAACTTGCTCATCACGGCATCGATCATGCCGGAGATGGAGGAGCCGACTTCTTCCATGGTCTGGGCGGTGCGTTCACGGATGAGGAAGCGGGCGCAAAGATCCTGCAGCACAGGCCCGGTGAAGGGAGCGCGCTCGCGGATCATGGTTTCCACGGTCCGCGACAGGGCTGGGTTGTTGCCCGCCGCATAGACGAAGAAGAGCTCGTAGTGATCCGGCGTCGGCGCGACGTTGAAATCGGCCATCAAGGCGAAGGCCGCTTTTGCCAATGCTTGTTCCCGCGACTGCCCGGCCACGCTTTTCCCCAAAGTTCCACCTAGTGGATGCAACCCCGAGTGTCGGTCGCGGGAGTGTAAGAAAGCGTTAAACGGGCTATTTTTTATCGCCGGACACTTTGTCTTTCGGGTGTTTTTTTGCCTCGGGGCTTGCCGGCAGGGGCGGGGTTTCGCGCTCTACTGGAGCCCCGATGGCACCCGGCGAAAAACTCGGGGAGTCGCTCGCCGGGAAGCTGTCTTCGGCCTGCTGGTCGACGGAGCCGGGCTTGGAATGGGTCAGCCCGTCAACATCACGCTTGATCTTCGCCGTCATCCGCCTCTCCAGAATTGTACTCAGGAGAGGAACTGGATCACTCGCCCTGCGGTTCCCCGGAGGGTTCCGGCGTCTCCGCCGGGGCGGATTCCGCTACAGCTTCCGCAGGGGCCTCGCCAGTGGCTTCGGCGACGGGCTGCTTCTTCTTGCGCGGGGCGCGGGGGGGCTTGTCGGTCTTGGGCTTGGCAGCCCGGGGCGCCCGGGTCCGCTTCGGCTTTTCGGTGACCGTTTCTGCCTTCGCGGGTGCTTCCGCTGCTTCGGCTGCCTTGGGCGTTTCGATCAGCTCAGCCTGGACCGGGTTTTCCACCACCTCCACTGGGGCGGGCGCTTCAACCACTGGCGCCGGGATCGGCTTATCGACGGCCACGACAGGGGCCTCGATCACTGGCGCAGTGACTGGCTTTTCCACGGCTTCCACAGGTGCGGGCTTTTCCACGTTTTGCGGCTTGGCGGGCTGTCGCGCGGGCTTGGGCGCGGGTTCCTGCTCCGGCTCCGGCTTGGGCAGCTTCACCGGGCGCAGCAGGAAGGCTGGCAGTTGAGAGATATCGACGGGCCTGGATTCGACACGCGGGTTTTGAGGCGCCTGCGGACGGCGTTGCATATAGGGCATGCCCGGCATGGCGCGGCGTGTAAACGGCTCCTGCGGACGGCCAGGCGTGGCGGCTTTGGGCTGGGGCGCGGGCACAGGCGTTGCGGGAGCCTTCACCTGCTGCTGCGGCTTAGGCGGCTGCGGCTTGGCTTGTTGCTGCTGCGGGCGGACGAAGTTGCTGTTCGGCGCGTCGGGCTTTTTGACCGGCTCCATGGCGGCGACTTGGCCATGCGGCTTGATCGGATGCTCATGACGGTCGTTGCGGTCACGGCGGCCCCGGCGATCACCACGGCGGTCGCCGCGTCCATCACGGGACTTCTCGCGGGCAGGGCGCTCGCGCACTTGTTCGGCCAAGCCTTCCAGCTTGCGCCGCACGATGGTGTTTTTGGTCAGCTTCTCGATGGCGTCGACGTTTTTGGAATCCGCGCCGGTGACGAGCATATACGCCTCGCCCGAGCGGCCCGCGCGGCCGGTGCGGCCGATGCGATGCACATAATCGTCGGAGTGATAGGGCACATCGAAATTGAAGACATGGCTCACGGCCGGAATGTCGAGGCCGCGCGCGGCAACGTCAGAAGCGACCAGGATGGTGACTTCGCCGGAGCGGAATCCATCCAGCGTTTTGGTGCGCACCGATTGGTCCAAATCGCCGTGGAGCGGCGCGGCATTGAAACCGTGCTTCGACAGCGATTTGGCAACGATATCGACCGTGTGCTTCTTGTTGCAGAAGACGATGGCATTGGTGATCTCGCCCGCTTCGCGGATGAGGATGCGCAAGGCTTCGCGCTTGGCCCAATCGTCATTGGGCACTTCCACCAGCTCTTGCTTGATATTGGTGGCAGCAGTGGCGGGGCGGGCAACTTCCACCCGCACCGGGTTGGAGAGGAACTGCTCCGTCAGGCGGCGGATTTCCGTCGGCATGGTCGCCGAATAGAACAGCGTCTGGCGGGTGAAGGGCAGGAGCTTACAGATCTTCTCCACATCCGGAATGAAGCCCATATCCAGCATGCGATCCGCTTCGTCGATGACGAGGGTCTGCACTTGGGTGAGCATCAGCTTGCCGCGCTCGAAATGGTCCATCAGGCGGCCCGGCGTGGCGATCAAGACGTCGACGCCACGGTCGAGCTTCTTCTCCTGATCATCGAAGGAGACGCCGCCGATCAACAGCGCCATCGAAAGCTTGTTGTACTTGCCGTATTTGCCGAAGCTCTCGGCCACCTGGGCGGCGAGCTCGCGGGTCGGCTCCAGAATGAGCGAACGCGGCATGCGCGCCTTGGCGCGGCCACGCGCCAGGATCTCGATCATTGGCAGGGTGAAAGAAGCGGTCTTACCGGTGCCGGTCTGGGCGATTCCGATGATGTCGCGGCCCTTGAGGACGTGGGGAATACCCTCCGCCTGGATCGGGGTCGGGGTCTTGTAGCCCGCCTCCTGCACGGCTTGGAGGAGCTGGGGTGACAGGCCAAGCTTGTCAAAACCAGACTCAGCCTCTTCGGCGGGGGCTTCCGGCGCGGCTTCGATTGTTGCTGGAACCACAGGTTCTTCAGCAACGGAATTGTTATCCGTAGGCTCAGGGAGGGGGGAGGGGGTAGGCGCCTCGGCGGCGGCGACAGGGGCCTCCACGGCAGGGGCAGCAACCTGTTCGGCGGCTGCTTCGACCGCCGGAGAAGAAGAAATCTGTGTGGGTTCAGAAGGGTTTGTCGAAGATACGGGATTGGTAGCTTCAATCATACCGGCTTGCGCGCCGGCGCTCGTTACATCACTCAAATGCGCTCCTGCATGAGCCCGTCCCCGGGCCCGGTTGGGCAAGGGCGCAGCTTAAGCGCCCGGGGCGATGCCCGTATTGGCACCGCTCGTCCATCCCCGGGATATGAGGAACAAAGGGCGAAAAGTCAAGGTGAGGGGAATCCGCATTGCGCCTTCCCGCGAGAGCTGGGAGCTTGGCCGTCCAGCGTTACGGATATCGTCCGTATCGCCGTTCCCCGTCTCGCCGGCTCTCCTCCAATGTGTGGCCTTTATCCGGACGGATATACGACGCCATGGGAGGTGTACCAGTAGGGCAGAGGCTCAGTTCGGCATCTTCCGGAAAATCCAGCGTGTTAAAGCCACCAGCGGAATTGCGCCTGAGCCACCAAATGCTTTTGCGAGCCGGATCAATATAGGTGTGCTGCAGAGAAAGTGCCGTTACGGTTCCTGATGGTGCGCTGCCTTGCAGCACCTGCCTAATTTTCAGATCAAAGAACCACGGCCACCGCATGATAATGGTGTCGTCGTTTGTCTCTGGGATCACGCTTGGAATTTCCGCGGTAACGAGAGCCTCAACTTTGGCGTCGAAGCAGCTTTTGCGCTCTGCGTCGTTGGCGCCGCCAACTGCGGCGCGGGGTAAAACATAGATCGCTATGGTGACTGCAATGAGTGCAGGCTGCAACGATGGTAACCGCAACATCTCTCATTTCGCCTTAGGATAAAGCCATCCCTGTGTCGTCAGCCACTCCATGATGGTGCCTTGCCAGCGATCGCGCGGGATAAGCGCGAAGCCGTGCTGGCCTTTTTCGAAGAAGCGCGCTTCCACCGGCACACCGGCATGGCGCAGGGCTTCGAGGTAGACGATGCTGTTGTCGATATCGACCAGCTGGTCGTCCACGGCATGCAGCAGCAAGGCGGGCGGCGTCTTTGCGGTGACCTGCATTTCGCTGGAGAATTGCGCCACCAAATCATCCGAAGGCGAGGGGCCGAGCAGGGCGTTGCGTGAATCCATATGGGTGACCTTCGCGGTCATGCTGATCACCGGATAAACTAGGATCTGAAAATCTGGGCGCAGGCTGATCTTGTCGGGATTGTCGATGGTGGACTTCTCGAAATGGGTCGCCAGTGTCGAGGCAATATGTCCGCCCGCGGAATAGCCGATTACGCCGACGCGCGCCGGATCAAGCGCCCATTCTTTCGCATGCAGCCGGATGAAGCGCATCCCTTGCTGGGCGTCTTGCAGCGGGCCGATGGATTTATCCGTCATCGTCTGATCGCTGGGCAGGCGATATTTCAGCACGAAAGCTGCGATGCCGTGATCGACAAAATATTGCGCCTGCTGCACGCCTTCATATTCGAAGGTCAGCCCGGCATAGCCTCCGCCGGGGATGATCAGCACGCTTGCGCCCGTCGCCTTGATCTTTGCAGGCAGATAGACCTGGATCGCGGGGCGGCTGACTTTCAACACCCAGCCGGTGCCGTTTTCCTCATCCGGGCCGGGCTTGGAATTGGGGATCGCCGCCGTGCCGTAGAGCGCAAAGCTTTGCATTTTAGGCGGGAATGCCTGGGCGGGATCAAGCGGCGCGGCTTTCGCCGGTATCAGAACGGCTAGGCTCAAAAGCGCGGCCCAAAGCGCCGCTTTCGCGAGATCGATCATCTTCTTTTCCCCTGGCTCCTATGGCGAGCCTAGAGCAGTTAGGGCAAAGCCGACAGATAAATTGTCTGAGTAACTCGCGGCGCGGTGCCGCTTGGCCTTCACTTTTCTGTTGCTTGGCCGGTGGCTTGTAGCTGCTTCAGCTTGCGGCGGAAGGCTTCGTAGGTGAGGGCGTTTTGAACATTCACCGGCAGATCGGGATTCATGAAAACCACTTCGCCGTCTTCGCTGACGCTGCTCTTGGCGTTGGGGTCGGAAATGAAGACGACTTGCAGCGTGTTGGGGTCTTTGTCGGGCACGAAATCTTCAGGCTTGGCGATATTGTTCACCGCTAAGATGTCCTGACGCAGCATCAGAGCCTTGATCTGTTTGTCTTCATCGGCGGGCGCCGCGTAACAGGCGCCGGCGAGCAGCACCGTCACGCAAAAGAGCTTCACTTTTCGCATCGGACCGCCTCCCGGATCGTGCCTGGATGTTAGGCCGGTTCCGTGCCGAGGCATACCTCCGAGCGCGGGCATTTCAGAAAGAGGAAGGGCACTTCCCCGAGACGGGGCTTGATGTGTGGCGCGATGGTTTAAGTTTTTAATTTTTAAAAGTCGCAACTTTGCGCATCAGGTTTGATAATAGTTGCATCGTATACCGTGTACGAAATTGAAGAGACCTCGCGCCTTCGCCTATGCTTAAGCCGTATTTCTGCCCGGAGCCTTTGCCGCCTGGATGTCCGTCCAGGTGCAGTGATGCGTTTGCGCGGGTTTATGACGAGCTGCATGGGCGGGTCAGCATTTATATCGCCAGCGCAAGATGCGCTGTCTTCCTGGAAGGCGATTGCACGCCCAACGAGGCGGTTGCCGATATAATGCTCTGCCTTGAGCAGGGCTTGGTTCAGCCGGCGACGGAGGTATTTGTCGATCTGACCGATTTCAGCGGGACGGTGGATTGGGGGTTCGTCGGCACAATTCCTAAACTTGCGATCTGGAAGCCGCCGCCACAGAAAATGGCTTTCCTTGTAGGCAGCGAGCCTTTGGCCGTGCTTGCCAAGGTCGTGGGGGTATTTGTCAATAATACCAAATCGAAGACCTTCACGGACCCTTACGAAGCGCATGCCTGGCTAGGCTGGCTGGATTAATGACCGAACTTGCGCTCGGCGCCGCGATAACAGCCGCTATAACAATTGGGCGCGCCGTGCCTATATAAAGGTCCGCTTTATTCTGGGACCTTGCTCATGCCCTCCGCGCCGCCGCCTTTCCATGGCCCGATCTACTGCGACACCGCCCATATGTGGCTGGGCATGCACGAGCCGGTGAATACGATCACCAATGCGGCCATCCTGATTGCGGCCTATATCGGCTTTCGCCATGTGCGGCGTTCGGGGATGAAGTTCAGCGCCGATCTGGTGCTGCTCTTGGTCTTGCTGGTCGGTGTCGGCGTCGGCAGTGCGCTTTGGCACGGGCTTCGCACCTTCTGGGCTTTGCAGCTCGATTGGATTCCGGGCGTGCTCTATTTCCTGCTCGTGACGCTGCTCTGGATACGCCAGCTCTATGGCTGGTCTGCGGGCGTCTTCGCGCTGATGATCATGCTGGCGATGTCTGTGCTTGGCATCATCAAGTTCGGCGACAGCCTCGCGACGATCACGCCAAACCTGCGCTTTGCGCCCTTCTATTTCACCGTAACGATCTTGGGCGCGCTGATGGTGGCGGGCGCCTGGAAGAAATTCGGGCGCGACACGGCGATGCTGGGGGCCGCGGCTTTGGCCTTCGGGATAGGGGCGGCGGCGGCCCGCTCCATCGATCTCTTGATGTGTTCGGTGGTGCCTTTCGGCACGCATTTCCTCTGGCATCTCGGTCTTTCGACCGCGGCCTGTCTGGGGCTGATGCTGGTGGTGAAAATGAAAAAGGCGCGGGAAAATTCCGCGCCTTCTCTTGCAGCTTGATGCAAACAGCTTAAGCGACCAGCGCCCCGTTCGGCATCATTTCGTCGGGCGGGTTCGCGAGGAAGGTCTTACGATAGACCGCGCGCTCGCAGGCGCCCTGACGCGGGCCCTGGCAATAGAGTTTCACGTTACCCAATTCCTGGGCCTTCTCGTCTTGCGCGTACTTGCTGAAAAAGCCGCAATCCGGGTGGTTACCGCACACTTCCGACATACAAGGACTCCACGCGTTTCTTTATCTCTGCCTCTGGGGCGTTGAGCCCAGGTTTGCAGACGAAAAAAGACAGTTTTGAGGTAACTATCGGGGTGTGCGGCTTTTTGCGCGCGGAAATGCGGTCGCAGGGGAATAGTGCCTAAAGAGAACTGCATAGGGAGTAGGCAGAATAAGCGCGCTCCCTACGCAATAAGACCTCTTAAACGTCCACTTCCTTCACGAACTGGGCATTTTCCTGAATGAACTGGAAGCGCAGCTCGGGCTTTTTGCCCATCAGCCGCTCGACCATGCTCTCGGTCTCTTTCTTATCCTCTTCGCCGACCTGAACGCGGACCAGCGTGCGCATGCCCGGCTTCATGGTGGTCTCTTTGAGCTGGGCCGGCATCATTTCGCCAAGACCTTTAAAGCGGGAGACTTCCACCTTGGCGTTCGACTTGAACTCGGTCTTCAAAAGCTGATCGCGGTGCTTGTCGTCGCGGGCATAGATCGACTTGGAGCCATGGACCAGGCGATAGAGGGGGGGCATCGCAAGATAGAGGTGGCCGTTTTTGATGAGCTGCGGCATCTCGCGATAGAAGAAGGTGAGGAGCAGCGAAGCGATGTGCGCGCCGTCCACGTCGGCGTCGGTCATCACGATGACCCGCTCATAGCGCAGCGCCGATTCATTGTACTTCGCGCCCGCGCCGCAGCCGAGCGCCTGCATCAGGTCTGAAAGTTCCTGGTTCTGCGCAAGCTTGCCCGCCGTGGCACTGGCCACGTTCAGGATCTTGCCGCGCAAGGGCAGGATGGCCTGGGTGGCGCGATCGCGCGCCTGCTTGGCGGAGCCACCGGCCGAATCGCCCTCCACCAGGAAGATTTCCGTGCCTTCGGCGGCATCACGGGTGCAATCGGCGAGCTTGCCGGGCAGGCGCAGTTTGCGGGTCGCCGCCTTGCGCGAGACTTCCTTTTCCTGGCGCTTCTTCAGACGGTCTTCCGCCTGGTCGATGACGAAATCGAGCAGCTTGTCCGCCGTGCCGGGATCTTCAGCCAGCCAATGGTCAAAGTGGTCGCGCACCACGTTTTCCACCAAGCGCTGGGCGTCGGGGGAGGAGAGCTTGTCCTTGGTCTGACCCTGGAACTCTGGATCGCGGATAAAGACCGAGAGCATGCCCACTGCCTGGGCCATCACGTCTTCCGGCGTGATCTGGGCGGTCTTCTTATTATTGGTGCGCTCGCCATGGGCGCGCAGCGAGCGGGTGAGGGCGTTGCGCAGACCCTGCTCATGGGTGCCGCCTGCGGGCGTCGGGATGGTATTACAATAGCTGGAGAGGAACGGGTCCATCAGCGGCGTCCAGGCCACCGCCCATTCCAGCGTGCCTTTGCCATTCTGCTCCGAGCGGCCGCTGAACATGCGCGGCGTCACCGTGGTCTTATTATCGATCTCGCTCGCGAGGTAGTCCGAAAGGCCGCCTGGGAAATGGAAGGTGTCCTCGGCGGGCGTCTTGTCGTCGAGCAGGCTGGGATCGCATTTCCAGTGAATCTCCACCCCGCGGAAGAGGTAGGATTTGGACTTCACCATGCGGTAGAGCCGCGACGGCGAGAAATGCAGGTCGCCCTGGAAAATCTTGTAGTCGGGCTTGAAGGTGGTGGTCGTGCCGCGCCGGTTGGCGCTGCCTGTTTCCTTCAGCTTGCCGATGGGCAGGCCGCGCTCGAAGCGCATCTTGTAGCCGGTCTTGTTGCGGAAGACCTCGACTTCCATCCATTCGGACAGCGCATTCACCACCGAGGCGCCGACGCCATGCAAGCCGCCGGAGGTCTCATAGACCTTGCCTTCGAACTTACCGCCCGCATGCAGGGTGGTCATGATCACTTCCAGGGCCGACTTATTCTTGAATTTGGGGTGCGGATCGACCGGGATGCCGCGGCCATTGTCGCGAATGGTCAGGATGTCGTTGGGGAAGAGCTCGATTTCGATGCGGCTGGCAAACCCGGCCACCGCTTCGTCCATGGAGTTGTCCAGGATTTCCGCTGCCAAATGATGCAGGGCCGCGGCATCGGTGCCGCCGATATACATGCCCGGCCGCCTGCGGACGGGCTCAAGCCCCTCCAGCACCTCAATATCTTTGGCGGTGTATTCCTTCCCGCCGGAGCGGTTTTCGTCAAACAAGTCTTTGGCCATGGGTCGATCAAGCGCGATTCGGGGATAAACCGATAGTGGAAAAGCACCTTCCCGCAAGGCAGGCAGGCACTTCTTAAGGAGTTTCCCGTAAGACCTAGTGGCGTTTTCCCGCCGAGACAATGGCTTCCTCATATCGATGATGACCGATTGCGCCGCACAGCAACCGCAGGAAGATCCGCGCTACTGCTTAGCGCGGCTGAAGATCATAATTGACACCTTGCCGGTCACGATCCTGCTCAACCCGGTGGCGGTGCTGCTGACGGTCTTCGCCATGTGGCTGGGGCAAACCGATTTCGGTCTGCACTCGAAAACCCGCATCGCGGCCGCAGTGGGGGCGCAGATCATCGCCTCTTTTGCCGCTTTCGTGGTGCGCGAGCGCCACCGGGTCATTCGGCCCGATGGTGTCGCGCAGGCCCGGCGCGAGCTGATCTTGATGCAAGGCGTCATTGGCTCTGCCTGGGCGGCGGTGGGCTGGGCGCTGTGGATAGATGGCAACGGCGCCAATAACGGCTTAGTCGCGATTCTCCTGGTTATGAGCCTTTGGGCGCTGGCTTTGACGCGTTGCGCGGTGCGCATGGTCTTTTTCACGGGCATTTTCACGGCGGTAGCGCCCATGATTGTGCGTATGGGAACCTCGGGCGACGTTCTCGCGCATGTCTTTCTGGCGCTGCTGCCGATCGTGGTCGGCTATGTGGCGTTCTCAGGCATGGCGGCGCGCAGCCGGGTGGATGAGATGCTCCAGGCTCGCTTCGCGCTAGAGGATTTATCGGCAGAGCTTGCGGCCGCGCGCGATGAAGCGGTGGAGAAGCGCAAAGAGGCCGAGAACGCCAACGCCTCCAAATCGGCCTTTCTCGCCAATATGAGCCACGAGCTCAGGACACCGCTTAACGCCATCATCGGCTTTTCGGAGATCATCGCCACCCAGGCGCTCGGGCCGCATAATGAGCGCTATCCCGAATATGCCGGGGATATCCGCAACTCCGGCACGCATCTGTTGACGCTGATCAACGAGATTCTCGACATCGCCAAGATTGAGGCGGGCAAGATGGAGATCGCGCCGCGTCCTCTCGATCCGGAAAGCGCATTGGATGCCGTGGAGCGGATCATGACGATACGCTGCCTGGAAAACAATTTGACTGCTGTTTACACGGTTAAGCCGGGTACACCGATGATCATGGCCGACGAGCGGGCCTTCCGGCAGATCGTTCTCAATTTGGTTTCAAATGCCGTGAAATTCACGCCCTCTGGCGGGCGCATCAATATTACATGCGAACCCGCCGAAGAGGAGGGGCTGCTGCTCTCGGTTTCCGATACCGGCCAGGGCATTCCCGCCGAGAAGCTGGCGCAATTGTTCCAGCCCTTCAGCCAAGTCGACAATCGTTTCGACCACCACCATGGCGGCACTGGTCTGGGTCTCGCCTTGGTGCAGGGGCTTGCCAAGCTGCATCACGGGCGCGCCTGGATCGAAAGCGAATTGGCGCAAGGGACAACGGTTTACGTTTACTTCCCATTAGGCACGGTTAAGCAGGCCCTAACCACGGCCGCCGAATAGAATGTGAAGCTTCTCAGTAAATTTTAACCCACGCTGATTAGCATCGACAGCCTCGATGCCCGGGGAAAAGGGGAATCCCGTGGAATTTTTCAATCGGCTGCGCAGCCAGCGAAGCACAGATGTCCGTGTGCTGAAAGCGCAGTTGGACTTAACTTCGCAGACGGTACGATCCACAAGGCTTTCGTCGCCGTTTTGGGCGCTCGCCATCGCCTGGCTCGGCTCGGATAGTTTCGGCGCTTTTGGCCATGCGAGCTTTAACGTTGCTGTGTTTGTGCCGGTGATTGTTTCGGCCACGATGATTTTATCGGCCAGCGTCGTCTCCATCTACCAATACGACACGTCCGATTCGAATGAATACGAGCGCACCCGCCCGTGGTTTTCGCGGATCGTCGCCATGCAGGCGATTATCTCCGCGGCCTGGGGCCTCACACCCTGGCTGTTGTGGGACCCAGGTTCCGTTCTCAATCATGTCTATCTCGCGGGCGTTACCGCCGCGGTGCTTGCGATGCTGGTCGTCAGCCGCTCGAGCCATATGGACATGTTCCTCGCTTCGATCCTGCCCTTGACCTTGATGGCCTCGCTGCGTTTCGCCATCGGCAATGACGTGATCGATTACGGCATCGCGATTCTGCTGCCTGCTTTTGGCGCGCAGCTTTTGATCGACGGTCGGCGCCTGATGCATCGCCTCGACGAAGACTCCCGTCTCAGGTTCCAGGTGGAAGATCTGGCGCGCGAACTTGAAGAGACCCGCGACGATGCATTGAGGAAGCGTTTCGAGGCTGAGACCGCCAACGCCTCCAAGACCGCATTCCTCGCCAATATGAGCCATGAACTTCGCACGCCGCTGAACGCCATCCTCGGCTTCTCTGAAATCATCGCTCAGGAGTGTTTCGGTCCGGTCGGTTCGTCGCGCTATCGCGAATATGCGGGCGACATTCATTCCTCTGGCGCACATCTTTTGAGCCTGATCAACGATCTTCTTGATGTTGCCAAGATCGAGGCGGGCAAGATGGAGATCGCGCCGCATCCCATCGATCCGCATCGCACCTTCGATATCGCCTTGAAGCTGATCGGCGCCAAGGCGCGCGAGAAGAAGCAGGATCTTGTCATCACTATCCTGCCCGATGCACCGCCGCTTTATGCCGATGAGCGCGCACTGAAGCAGATGCTGATCAATCTGGTTTCCAACGCGGTCAAGTTCACGCCGGAAGGCGGCAAGATCGCGGTGACCGCGGGCGCGGCCTCGGGCGGCGGCTTCCAGGTGGTCTGCGAAGACAACGGCCCAGGCATTCCGCGCGAGAAACTCGACAAGATTTTCACGCCCTTCAGTCAGGTCGACAATCGCTACGACCGCCAGGCGGGCGGCACGGGCCTTGGCCTTGCGTTGGTGCGCGGCCTTGCCGAACTCCATGGCGGGCGGGCTTGGCTTGAGAGCGAATATGGCAAGGGCTGCCGGGCCTATGTGGTGCTTCCGGCTGAACCACCCAAGCAGATGGGATTGGAAGGCGCTGTCGCGGCGTGAATGTCGGATAGCGGACGAAAGGAGCAGGCTATGCATTGGAGAAAGCCATTCCCGCCCCGTTCCGTGCGTCCCCAGCCGCTGGATGAGTTCAGGAGCTTGGTGCTCGAGAGCTTGAAGGAGGAGGCCGAGAGGCTTGCGCCTGCCGAGCGAGCTGCACCAGAGACGCTGCCGCAGCCGAAAATTTTTGCCACAGAGTGACGGGGTTTGGTTTAATCTCTCCGCCGAGGAGAGTGAGATGTCCCCCCCGTCTATCGGCAATTTGATTCGTTGGCATTCCCGTGAATTCGGTATTTCGGCAATGTTTGCCGCTGTGGTGCTGTTTGTGGCGTCCATCATCGTGCTCGGGCGCAATGTCGAGCAGCTGCGCGAAAGTTTCCAGCTTTCTACCCGCACCCAGGAAGTGCTGCGCCAGATCGATCAAGTGCATATGAAGATGATCGGCACCGAAATGATCGTGCGCGGTTATGGCTTGACCGGGGATGCCTCGTTTCAGCGCTATGCCAAGGAAAACCGGATGCGGATGGTCGCGGCCATGACCACGCTTGGCGAATTGGTGCGCCAGGAGCCCGCGCTCGACAAGGACTATCACATTCTGGAAGGCTGGGTGGCGCAACATCAGCAGCTTTACATCGATCTGATGGATGGCGGGCCTGATCAGCGCGCCCGTATTGTGGATGCGACCGTCAATCCGCAAAAGCGCGAGGCGCGCGCCGAGGCGATGCGGGCGCTCGACCGCATGGATGGGCTGGAGCAGAAACTCTTGGCGGAGCGGCGGGCCCGGGCTGAAGCGCAAGCGGCGAAGAGTTTCGTGATGGCGATTGCGATTGCGGTGTTTGCTTTTGTAACCGGTACCATCGGCTTTGGTCTGACCTTCATGCCGCACAAATCCGGCCTTGCGCCGCGCTGGTAGGGCGCACCCGCAAGTAGATACTCCCATCACAGGAGAAGATGCTGTGAAAAGACGCTCTCTCGCATTCCTAGGCGCGCTGATGCTCGGCACTTGTGCTGAAGCCGCGGTGATCGGCACCTTGCAGCGCTATCCGGGATTGAAGCCGGCCGCAATCGCCGTTTTGCCTGCGGAAAGGCGCACGGCGTGGGAAGAATATTTGAAACGCTCGGTGGCCGCGCATAAGGCGGATATGGCGGTGCTGGAAGCGGAACGCAAAGGGATGAAGCAATTTCCCGGGCCGCCCGACGCCAGCTACCACGATAAATCCATGCCGCTCGACAAAGCTCCGGAATGGTATGGCAGTGAAGAGGCGCGCCGCATAGCAGGCAACATCGTCTCGTTTCAGACCCCCGCAGGCGGCTGGGGCAAGAACCAGGATTTCACCAAGGGCCCGCGCCTTAAAGGGCAGATGTGGGTCGTATTCGAGAAAACAGCGCGCAGCCAGCCGCAGGATTATCCCAACCCCGCCGCGGTGCATTGGCATTACACCGGTACCATCGATAACGATGCCACCACCACACAGCTTCGCTTTTTGGCCAAGACCATCGCGGCCGCCGGGGAGGGCGATACGGCGGCTTGGAAAGCAAGTTTCCTGAAAGGGCTCGATTATCTTTTCGCGGCCGAGCTTCCTTCCGGCGGCTGGCCGCAGATATGGCCATTGGAAGGCGGCTATTCCGACGCGATCACCTATAACGACGATGCGTTTGCCAATACCGCTTCGCTGCTCGCCGATGTGACGGAAAATGCGGGCGGGTTTTACGGCTTTGTACCTGCAGAGGCGCGCGCCAAGGCCAAGGCCGCGGTCAAACGCGCCCGCGCTGTGATCCTTTCCACTCAGGTGGTGGTGCATGGCACGCGCACGGTCTGGGGCCAGCAGCATGATGCGCTGACGCTTTCTCCTGTTGCGGCGCGTAATTTCGAACCCGCGATGCTCTCGGCCACAGAAAGCGCGGATCTGTTGCTGTTCTTGATGAAGCTGCCAGATCCCAGCACCGAGGAAGTGCGTGCGATCCATGCCGCCGCGCGCTGGCTGCAGACCGCGGCCATTCCCGATATCGCTTGGGAGCCGGATGGGGATGGGCGCAAGCTTGTCGCCAAGCCCGGCGCGCCGCGTATGTGGGCGCGCTTCTATGATCCGCAAACCATGAAGCCCGTCTTCGGCGACGTGGACAAGACCATCCATGACAACGTCAATGAAATCAGCGCCGAGCGCCGCGCGGGCTATTCCTGGTACAATACCGGCCCCGAAAAAGCGCTGAAACAATACGCCCAGTGGGCCAAGACCCATCCGGCACAGTAAAGAAAAGGCCCGGTGTTGGCGGGCCTTTCAGCATCAGCCTTTCACCAGGCCTGCGATCAGGGCCGAAATCGGTGTGGTCGGGCGGTTAATCAGTTTGGAAAGCGTGTGGCTGTCGTCGAACAGAGCGCCCAGCGAAATTGGGCCTTCCCAGCCTGCGACCATGGCCGCGAAGGGAGCTGGAAGACCTGCGCCCTCGAGAATCTTGGCGTATTCGCGGATCGGCAGGTCGTGATAGGGAATCTGCTTGCCGCTCTGGCGCGAGATCTCTTCGGCGAGGTCGCTTAAGGTGAAGGCGGTATCGCCTGCGAGTTCATAGGTTTTGCCTTCGTGACCACTCGTGGTCAGCACCACCGCGGCGGCTTCGGCATAATCGGCGCGGGCGGCGGCAGAGGCTTTACCGGCGGCGGCGCTGCCGACGAGCGCGCCATGGGCGAGAGCGGCAGCAATCGAGCCCGCGTAATTCTCCGTGTACCAGCTATTGCGCAGAAGGGTGAAAGGCAGGCCGGAAGCTTTCACGGCCTCTTCGGTCGCTTTGTGCTCTACGGCGAGATCAAGCGCGGAGCTATCGGCGCGCAAGAGGCTGGTATAGGCGATGAATTTTACGCCCGCTGCCTTCGTTGCCGCGATCACTGCCTTATGCTGGGCCTCGCGCTGGCCGATCTCACTGCCGGAAATCAGCAGCAGCTTTTCCACACCTTCAAGTGCCGCGGCGTCGGGCGTGTTGTAGTTGAAGGCGCGGGTGGTGACGCCGAGATCCTGCGCTTTGGCCGGATCGCGCACTAGAGCGACAATTTCCGAAGCGGGCAGGCGGGTTTTCAGGGCTGCGATGACAAGGCGGCCGAGCTGGCCGGTAGCGCCGGTGACCGCGATGGTGTGGGACATGGGAGGCTCCGTGAGGGTGTTGCCTTGAACGATATGGGCCTTGACTTACGAAAAGGAAGTACTTACATAAACGTAAGTATGACAAAAAGTGAGAATTGAAGAATTTTCGCCATGAGCGAACTCCGTACCCTGTCCGATGCGCTCCGTCGCGGTGAGCTGTTGAATGCGGCTTGCCCGTCGCGCGATGTCTTGCGTCATCTCACCGGGCGCTGGGCTGTGCTGGTACTGATTGTTCTGCAGGAAGGCACGCTGCGCTTCAGCGAAATCCGCCGCAAGATCGATGGTGTTTCGGAGCGCATGCTGGCCGAGACCCTGCAATCCTTGGAAGCCGACGGCATGCTCACGCGCACCGATCACCACGTTGTGCCGCCGCATGTAGATTACGATCTGACAGAGCTGGGGCGCGAAGCCGCCGAGAAGGTGGCTGCGCTTGCCGATTGGATCGAAGTCAACATGCCCCGCATCGCGACGCATTGGGAGAAGGCGGGCTGACCCCAAGCAGAACCCCCGGTGTTTCTACCGGGGGCTTGGGGGCTCACGCGATGCGGCGGATCACGGCGAACCACATTTGCAATCCGTCCAAATGCTCGGGATGTTCATAGGCGGGGTTCAGCTCGCTTGGCGCGAAATCCAGCGCTTCAATCTGCCAGCCTTCGGCGAAATCTGCTGCTATATCCGCACGGGACAGGCCGCCGCCGGGCGCTTTGGGACCTTCGGCAAACGCGAAAAGATAAAGCCGACCATTTGTGTTTAGGACATGCGCCAAGCCTTGGACATAGGCCTTTCGCTGCGCAGCCTCATAGACATGGTAGAGCCCGCTATCGATCACACTGACAAAGCGCTTATCCCATTGGGCGAGGGTCATCGCGTCCTTCACTTGGAAATCGACTGTAACGCCTTCTTTGGCCGCGCGGGTCTTCGCGCGGGCGATCGCTTCTTCGACAAAATCGATGCCGGTGACGGCAAGTCCGCGTTTGGCGAAATAGACCGCCGTGCCGCCGGTGCCGCAGCCACAATCAAGAAGCGGGCCTTCGATCTCGTTCTCGATAGCGATGAAGGGCGGCTGGGGCTTACCGATATCCCAAGGCGGATTGGTTTCGGCATAGATCTGCGTGAAGCCGGACTGTGCGCTTTCGTACTGTTCAGGTTTTTGGGCATGCGTCATGGATAACCTCCAAGGGTTTTGGGCAAAGATGCGAGGTGGGAGCGAAAGGGGCGGCTTAGTCGTCTGGCGGCGGGGCGGCGAGCACGCCGTCGATGATCACATCGAGCGCCCACAAGAACCGTGATTTCGGCGAAGTTGCGAAGAGCAGTTCGCGGTTGGCGTGGAGCAGGGGATACTCCTCCGCTGAGAGGTTTTCGAAGACCTCCTTGGCCTTGGTGAAGTCACTGCCATTGTCGCGCCAGTTGCTATGCTCGGCCGCGACCGCAGTCACGTGCAGCAGCAGCAGATCGACTGCCAGGGCGGCGCGCGTCTCCTGAACACCGCCTTCCATCAGCAGCGCCAGCACGCGCTCAACGATCCGAAGTGCATTGGGGCCGCAGGTGATCTGCATCATGGCAAGTTGCGCCAACCCCTTCTTCTCATAGAGCAGCAAAAGGTAAGAGGTGAGCAGGGCCTTGAGGCGGGTGCGCCAGCCTTTGCCTTCTTCAGGCAATTCCACGGCCCCGAAAGCCGCATCCAGCATGGCGGCGTAAAGGGCATTGAGATTCTCGAAATAGACATAGAGCGAGGCAGGGCCGGTATCGACCGCGCTCGCCACCCGGCGCAGGCTGATCCCGCTTACCCCTTCGGCTTCCAGAATGGCTAGGGCGGCAGTGACAATCGCTTCGCGGCTGAGCGGCGCCTTGGCGGGGCGATTGCGGCGGCTGATGGGGGCGGGTTTCTCATCCATGAGGCTATTCTAGCTAACGAACAGTGATCGTCAAGATCAATGATCGTTAAATCCGGAGCTTGTCCAAACTAAAAGACCCTGGGGCGTACCCCAGGGTCTTCAGCACTTCTGTCTTCAGGAGAGAAGATCAGACCGAATAGTACATCTTGAATTCGATCGGATGGGGAGCGTGTTCGAAGGCGTACACTTCTTCCATCTTGAGATCGATATAGGCGTTGATGAAGTCGTCCGAGAAGACGCCGCCCTTCTTGAGGAACGAACGGTCGGCATCCAGGCTGGCAAGGGCTTCACGCAGCGAACCGCAAACGGTCGGGATCTGCTTCAGCTCTTCCGGCGGCAGGTGATACAGGTCCTTATCCGACGGATCGCCGGGGTGGATCTTGTTCTCGATGCCGTCGAGGCCGGCCATCAGCATGGCGGCGAAGGCGAGGTACGGGTTGGAGCCCGCATCCGGGAAGCGCACTTCCACGCGCTTGGCCTTCGGCGAGTTGCCGAACGGAATACGGCAAGAGGCCGAACGGTTGCGCGCGGAGTAGGCGAGCAGCACCGGGGCTTCGAAGCCCGGGATCAGGCGCTTATAGGAGTTGGTCAGCGAGTTCGTGAAGGCGTTCAGCGCCTTGGCGTGCTTGATGATGCCGCCGATGTAGTAGAGGGCGGTTTCGGAAAGATCAGCATAGCCCGAGCCAGCGAAGGTCGGCTTGCCAGCCTTCCAGATCGACTGGTGAACGTGCATGCCCGAACCGTTATCGCCAGCCATCGGCTTCGGCATGAAGGTGGCCGTCTTGCCATAGGCCGCGGCGACCTGGTGCACGATGTACTTGTAGATCTGCATGTTGTCCGCGCCCTTGACGAGCGTGTTGAACTTGCAGCCGAGTTCGTGTTGGGCCGAGGCCACTTCGTGATGGTGCTTTTCCGGGTCGATGCCGACATCGCCCATGATCGCCAGCATTTCACCGCGGATATCCTGCGCGCTGTCGATCGGCGGAACGGGGAAGTAGCCGCCCTTCACCGACGGACGGTGGCCGAGGTTGCCGGAGTCATATTCGGTGCCGATGTTCCAGGCCGCTTCCGTCGAATCGATGTGATAGAACGAGCCCGACATACCAGCGTCGAAACGCACGTTGTCGAAGATGAAGAATTCGGCTTCCGGGCCGAAGAAGGCGGTGTCGCCGATGCCCGTGGACTTCAGATAGGCTTCAGCAGCCTTGGCGATCGAGCGCGGGTCGCGATCATAGGGCTGGCCGGTGGTCGGCTCCAGCACGTCGGCGGTGATCACGAGCGTGGTCTGGGCGAAGAAGGGGTCGATGAAGGTGGTGGAGAGATCCGGCAAGAGCAGCATGTCGGATTCGTTGATGCCCTTCCAGCCGGCGATCGACGAACCGTCGAACATCGTGCCCTGGGTGAGGAACTCTTCGTCCACCGCGGCGAGGTCGAAAGTGACGTGCTGCCACTTGCCGCGCGTATCGGTGAAGCGAACATCGACGAACTTCACGTCTTTCTCTTTAATCAGTGCCAGGATTTCTTGAGCTGTAGCCATAACTAGGTCTTCCCCTTCCAAGTTGGGTGTGGTTGTTCGCCGGGATTACTTAAATCGCGTCCGTGCCGCTTTCGCCAGTACGGATACGGATCGCTTCTTCGACATTGAGGATGAAAATTTTGCCATCACCGATGCGGCCGGTGCGGGCAGCTTTTTGAATCGCGTCGACAGAGGCCTGCAGCCGGTCCTCGGCGATGACGATTTCAATCTTCACCTTCGGCAGGAAGTCGACGACGTATTCAGCGCCGCGATAGAGTTCGGTATGGCCCTTCTGCCGGCCGAAACCTTTGGCTTCCGTGACCGTGATTCCTTGGACGCCCACTTCCTGGAGCGCCTCCTTCACCTCATCCAGCTTGAACGGCTTGATGATGGCCTCAATCTTCTTCATTCCGGACTCCTTGCGCTGAATGTTGCGCCGTTAAGGAAATAGCAGGGGTTATGCCAAGTTTCGGCTGCACAAAACCTAACAATATCAAGAACTTATAGGGCCTGTTCGCGGCGGCCGCCAAAGTCTGCCCAAAGGATAGTCTTTGTGCACGACAATTGAGCAGCATCGCTGTTATCAGCCCCCAGATATCTTGATGTTTTTGCCTCCACGCCCAGCTTCTTCCCTATCCTTTGCAAGCCTCGCACCAACCGCAAGCTCTTTGCGGCCATTCCGTTTAAATACTTGAAGGAGGCTACCTTTGCCGTGTGGCGGTCGTATAGTCGCCGCCATGTCTGATCTGCGCTTGCCCACAAGAGAAGAGGTCCTGACGGTTAGCGAAATGTATGCGGCTGATCGTTTTGCGGCCGCGAGTGGCGTGCCGACTCTATCTCTGATGGAATATGCGGGGCGTGCGGTCGCCGATGAGATTCTCCGGCTGCATGCACGGCCTTGCCCGGTCGTTGTGTTGTGCGGGCCGGGCAATAACGGCGGCGATGGATTCGTGGTGGCGCGGCTTCTGAAAGCGCGCGGCTGGAAGGTGACTCTGGCGCTGCTCGGTGCGCGCGGCGACCTCAAAGGTGATGCGGCCTATCAATCGGTGCAGTGGGACGAAGAGGTTGTGCAGGTATCGCCATCCGTACTGGACGGTGCAGGGCTGGTGGTGGACGCGCTTTATGGTGCGGGGCTGTCGCGGCCTTTGGAAGGTGTGGCGCGCCAAACTGTGGAGGCACTCAACGCGCGGCCGGTGGAAGTCGTGGCGATCGATGTGCCCAGCGGGCTCTCGGGCGATCTTGGCCGCGCCTACGACGGTCTTTGTGTCGATGCCGATGTCACGGTCACGTTTTTCCGCAGGAAGCCCGCGCATGTCTTGATGCCGGGGCGCCTAAAATGCGGGCGCGTGGTGGTGGCCGAAATCGGCATTCCGGTGGAGGCGTTGGGCGAGATTGCGCCCGCCATTGTTCACAATGGCAAAGCGCTATGGGGCAAGGCCTATCCCAAGCCTGATCCTCTCGGACATAAATATGGGCGCGGTCATGCTGTGGTGGTTTCCGGCCCAGCACATGCGACGGGGGCGGCCCGGCTCGCTGCGCGTGCGGCGCTGCGTATCGGGGCGGGGCTGGTAAGTGTCGCGAGCCCGCCTGAATCCGTCGATGTGAATGCCAAACATTTGACTGCGATTATGGTCAAACCCTTCGAGGGTTCGGCAGGGCTCGCCTCTCTGCTCCAGGATAAGCGCTACAACGCGGTCGCCATCGGGCCCGGCCTAGGCGTTACGCCTCAGACCAAAGATCTCGTCGAAACCGCGCTGGTGGCGCCATCTGTGATCGATGCTGATGCGCTTACCGCCTTTCGCGACGATCCCGGCGAGCTTTTCGATCAATTGGGTCCGTCGCATGTGCTGACGCCCCATGAAGGGGAGTTCGCACGGCTCTTTCCGGGACTGCTGCAGGACTCGGTTAACCGTATTGAAGCGGTGCGCAAAGCCGCTGCCACTGCCGGATGCGTGGTGCTGCTTAAAGGGCCGGATACGGTGGTCGCCGCGCCCGACGGTCTGGTTTCGGTCAACACCAATGCGCCACCCTGGCTTGCGACCGCTGGTTCCGGCGACGTTCTGGCGGGTTTCATCCTTGGCCTTTTGGCGCAACATATGGACGCCTTTCTTGCCGCCTCTGCCGCCGTCTGGCTGCATGGGCTTTGCGCCACCGATTTCGGCCCCGGCCTGATTGCCGAGGACATCGCCGAACAATTGCCCGGCCTGCTGCGCAGGCTCTATGAAGAGATTTGAGATGACCGAAAACTGGTTATTATGGGCTCGGCAAGCGCAGGCCTTAGCCCAGAGCGGACTGACGTTCTGTACCAACCCATATGACATCGAGCGCTACCACGCGCTGGAAAAGCTCGCCGCGGAGATGATGGCAGGCGGGCCGGGCGAGGGCGCCGAGCTGCTCCTCAATTCCTTTCAAGCGCAAAAAGGCTATGCCACGCCGAAAGTGGATGTGCGCGCCGCGCTGTTTCGCGATGGTGAGGTGCTGCTCGTCAGCGAGAATTCCGATGGCGGGCGCTGGACCCTGCCAGGCGGCTTTGCCGATGTGAATTCTTCGCCCAGTGATAATGCCGTGCGCGAAATGCGCGAAGAGGCGGGGCTGGAAGTGAAGACGACCAAGCTCGTGGGCGTTTGGGACCGCGATAAGCGCGGCTACACCAAGCCATACCCCTATCACATTTATAAGCTGATGTTTCTGTGCGAGCTCACCGGCACTTGTGAGAAGTCCAATCTCGAAACCGGTGAGCCGCAATGGTTTCCGGTAGATGCCTTGCCCGAACTCTCGATGGACCGCACCCAGCCCTGGCATATCGAGCGGCTCTACGCCCACTATAAAGACCCAAGCCTTCCGGCGGAGTTTGATTGATGTCCGACGTTCTTATCCGTCATGTGGAGCAAAACGATCTTTCCGCGTTGCTCGCCATCTATAATCATTATGTCGAGACTACCGCGGTCACCTTCGATCTGGGGCCGCGCACGCTGGAGCAGCGCCAGGTTTGGCTCGACAGTTTCGCGCGCGAGGGCCGCTGGCAGTGTTTTGTCGCCGTGCAGAAAGGCGAGCCGGTCGGCTGGGCCTGTTCGGGAAAATTCCGCGAGAAGGACGCCTATCTCACAACGGTGGAAACCAGCATCTATCTGAAGCCCGGCATAGGCGGGCAGGGGCTCGGCACCCGACTCTATGCCACGCTCTTCGAGGCGCTCGCCAAGGAAGATGTGCATCGCGCCATCGGCTGCCTGACGATTCCCAACGAGTCCTCGGTAGCGCTGCATAAAAAGCTCGGCTTTCAGCATGTCGGCGATTTCCACCAGGTCGGGCGCAAATTTGGCCGCTTCTGGGACATCACCTGGTACGAGAAGGCGCTCTGACCGCCCATTTTCCGGTAAATACACCGAAAACAATGTGAATAAATCCGGCAAAGCCCCGCTAAAGGGCGGAAGTCATTGTCGCTCTGGCCCTTCTGGCAGCAACAAGCCCTAGCGGCCTGCGAAATCCCCTGCTATAGCGGCGCCCTTCTGCCGGTACCCCCGGTGGAGCCCGTATGCGGGCGTGGCGGAACTGGCAGACGCACTCGGTTTAGGTCCGAGCGCCGAAAGGCTTGGGGGTTCAAATCCCTCCGCCCGCACCACAGGCGGCAACAGGCGAAGGCGCACTCACCCCCGAAGGACGGCTCCCTCGGGACAGGAAGTTTGGAAAGAAAAAGACATGCAGATTACTGAGACCGTTTCCGAAGGCCTGCGCCGCGAATATCAGGTGGTGGTAGCCGCCGCCGATCTGGACAGCCGCCTCTCGAGCAAGATCGACGAGGTCAAGCCCAAGATGAACCTCAAGGGCTTCCGTCCTGGCAAGGTGCCGACCTCCTATCTGAAGAAGACCTTCGGCAAGTCCATGATGGGCGAGATCGTCGAAGCTCTCGTCAACGAAGGCAGCCAGAAGGCCGTCTCTGACAACAATTTGAAGGTTGCTTTCCCGCCCCGCGTTGAGCCGTTGGGCGATATCCAGGCCGCCGTTGATGGCAAGGCCGATCTCGAATTCAAGGTCGTCATCGATCTGATGCCCGATTTCGAGCTCGCCGATGTCTCCGCCCTGGAAGTCGAGAAGCTGGTCGCCGACATCGAGGAAGCCGATGTCGATGAAGCCATCAAGCGTATTTCCGAACAGTCCCGCAGCTACAGCGCCCGCGGCGAAGGCGAAGAAGCCCAGACCAACGACGCGGTGGTGATCAACTTCGTCGGCTCGATCGATGGCGAAGAGTTCGAAGGCGGCAAGGCCGAAGACTTCAACCTCGTGCTCGGCTCGGGTTCGCTGATTCCCGGCTTCGAAGACCAGCTCGTCGGCGCCAAGGCCGGTGAATCGCGCGATGTGAAGGTGACCTTCCCGGCCGAATACGGTGCCGAAAAGCTCGCCGGCAAGGATGCTGTCTTCGCGGTCACCGTGAAGGAAGTGAAGAAGCCTGACGAAGTTGTGATCGACGACGCGTTCGCCAAGACTATCGGTTTCGAAACCCTGGCCGAACTCAAGGACCGCGTGCGCGAGCAGCTCAAGCGCGACTATGCCCAGGCCAGCCGTTTGCATCTGAAGCGCCGCATCCTCGACGCCCTCGACACCAAGCATGACTTCTCGCTGCCGCCGACCATGGTGGAAGGCGAATTCAACGGCATCTGGCGTCAGGTCGAAGCCGAGCTGAAGCGCGAAGGCAAGACCGCTGAGGACGAAGGCAAGTCCGAGGAAGAGCTGAAGAAGGAATATCACGACATCGCCGAGCGCCGCGTGCGCCTTGGCCTTGTCCTCGCCCGTATCGGCGAGCAGAACGGCCTCACCATTGCGCCGGACGAAATCCAGCGCGCCATCGCTTCGCGCGCCCGCCAGTTCCCAGGCCAGGAGCAGGCCGTGTTCGAATATTATGCCCGCAACCCGCAGGCCCAGGCCGAAATCCGCGCTCCGATCTTCGAAGACAAGGTGGTGGATTTCATCGCCGAGCTCGCCAAGGTCAGCGAGAAGAAGGTCGACCGCGCCACGCTGTTCATGGACCCCGATGAGGCCCTCGAAAAGCTGAAGGGTGAGGCCAAGGCCTGATCCTTCCGGCAACCAGAAACACGAAAGGGCGTCCGAAAGGGCGCCCTTTTTGTTTGGGGCCGCGCTGTCGTGAATTTCCACTATCGCGATTTTTCAATATTAGCCCACTTATTAGGCAGAGCATGGGCAGGGTTGCAGTACGGGGCCGTACAAATCCAAAAATCCTTACTTATTTCATGGAAATAGAAACCATGATCTGAAGGAAGGAGAATGTTTCGCTCAGCATTCGCCGTTGCGATAACGGCACTCACCTTGACCGGCATTGCCGCTGCCGAGCCCGCAGTCGTCTATCTGCAAGCCGTTTCGCCTGTTGGCAACAAGAACGCGCGCGCGACGAAGCTGGCCTATGACGATAGTGAATTGGCCAGCACAGAAGGCGCCACAGCACTCTATCGCCGGATCGAGGCGGCCTCGCATCTTGTGTGCGGCGACCAGGATGCCACCATTCGCGATATCCAGCCTGAAAAGAAACTCGCCGCCTGCCGCAGCCGTGCCATCGGTTACGCGGTGGCCAGTGTGAACGCACCCAAACTCGCCGAAGCCGCCGCGGCCGCAATGCCGTAGCGGGACGAGGGCGGTCCGGCCCGCCACGGGTCAAGCCGGAAAAGAAGGGCGTCCTCCCACCTCCGGGGCGCCCTTTTTTGCTAGTAGGATTTTCAAGCAGTGGGCGATCCAACTATTACGCGCTGCATACGATTTTGAAGGGCGGGGGATGCAAGTCGGAATGCATCCATGCGAGCCGGACCGTGCATCTCTTGGATAGAGAAACGCAAGAGAGGTCCCCATGACACGCTTCGCATCCATCGCCGCAGGTTTCGCCTTTGCCGCCGTTCTGATGGCAGGATCCGCATTCGCCGAGAGCGTTCGCGTAGAGGCCGCAGCCCCGCTGCCCTCGGGCCTTTATCAGACCCGCGCGGCGATGGTGCCCTATCAGGCTGGTGAGCTTGCCAGCGATGATGGTGCGCGCGCCGTCTATGCCCGGATTGAGGCCAGCACTCATGCGGTCTGCGGGGAGAATCTGGCGCAGCAGCCCAGCGAGGCGATGACACACAAATATGCCGCGTGCCGGGCGCGGGCTATGGCGGGGGCGGTCAAGGATTTGGATTCCCCGCGCCTGACCGCCATCGCCCATTAGGTACTACCAGCGCTGATGCACATGCGGTTTGACGAGCCGGTCATAGATCTCGCGCGCCGCTGCCATCACGTCCTGCGATAGGGGCGCGAGGTCGGCGGCGCGGGCATTCGCCTGCGCCTGTTCGGCATTGCGCGCGCCGGGGATGACCACCGTCACGGCCTCGCTCATCAAGATCCAGCGTAGCGCGAATTGGGCCATGCTCGCGCCCGCGGGCACCAGCTTGCGGATTTCCTCGACTGCTTTCAGGCCGGTCTCGAAGGGCACGCCCGCGAAGGTCTCGCCGACATCGAAGGCCTCGCCATGGCGATTGAAGGCGCGATGATCGTCAGAGGCGAATTTCGTCTCCTTCGTGATCTTGCCTGAGAGGAGGCCCGACGCCAGCGGCACGCGCGCGATCACTGCGATGTTCTTTTTCTTGGCTTGTTCGAAGAAGAGATCGGCAGGGCGCTGGCGGAAGAGGTTATAGATGATCTGCACACTGACAACATTAGGGTATTCGATCGCCTTCAGCGCTTCTTCCACTTTCTCAACAGAAACACCGTAGGCTTTGATCTTTCCGGCCTTTTGGATTTCATCCACAGCCTCGAAGATTTCCGGACGCCAGTAAGCTTCCAGCGGCGGGCAGTGGAGCTGCACCAGATCAAGCGCATCGACTTTAAGGTTCGAGAGTGACCGGTCGATGAAGGCTTCGAGGTTCTTTTTGGTGTAGCCTTCCACCACATGCGGATCGAGTCTGCGCCCGGCCTTGCTGGCGACAAAGGGGCGTGTGCCGCTGCGCGTACCCAAGACTTCCGCGATGATCTTCTCCGAACGGCCATCGCCATAGACGTCGGCGGTGTCGACAAAAGTGATGCCGGCATCGAGCGCGGCGTTGAGGGCAGCCTTGCCGTCTTCCTCGCTGACATCGCCCCAGGCTGAGCCGATCTGCCAGGCGCCGAAGCCGACTTCGCTGACCTGCGCTGACAATCTTCCGAACGGACGTGACCGCATTTGTGATGCTCCCTGGGTGTGAGGCGCGAGGTAGCAGCGCAGTGCCTGAGCCGCAAGCGCGGCTTTGGTACGTAAACGCTCCGCTACGGCTTTAGGTGTTTGTCGAAGAATTTGACGATCACGTCCTGAGCTTCCTGTGCTTCGGGTATTTCCGAGCGGCCGATGAAGGCATGCCACATGCCGTCCCAGACATGCAGGTCGGCTTCGACACCCGCCTTGACCAGTTCGCGCTGGGTATTGATGGCGGTGCTCATCTCGTCTGAGCGCGTGCCGGTGATGAGGAGCGTCGGCGGGAACTGCTTCAGCACCTCCGGCGACACGATGGGCGACATCAGCGGCGCGTTGAGATCGGCGCTGCCGTAATAGACCTGCTCGTCAAAATGCGGCGGCTTGCGCGGATCGGGCGGCGTGTTGCCCAACAATCCTGGGGCGAAGTAGATCGAATCCCCGGCCCATTTGGCATCGGCACCGGCGCACAGAATGCCGATCGCGCCGGGGCGGGGGAGGTTCTCTTTCTGGAACCACGCCGTGGCTTGCGCCGTGAGCAGCCCGCCGGCGGAACAGCCATAGATGCCGATGCCTTGCGCCGGATAGGTTTTGAGCAGCGCCTTGTAGGCCGCAGCCACGTCTTCGCTCGCGGCGGGAAACTGGTGCTCCGGTCCCATGCGGTAATCGAGCGAGACCACTTTGATCTTCAGCTTCGCGGCAACCGGAATGACGTCCATCATGCCGAAATTGATCGCGTCGCCGGCAACGAAGGCACCGCCATGCAGACCGATCAGCACGCGATGGCGGTTGCGCGGCGCGATGCCGTCTTTCGGTGTCACCACCACGGCATGGATGCCGCCGACCATTTCTTCCTTGAGATCGACGCCGAACTGCTCCTGCAGCTTTTTGACGATTGGCACATATCTGGCGCGGATGCGCTCGCGCCCTTTTACGTAGTCGGGCGGGCCTTCAGGCTGAGGGGCGGCGGACGGCGTGGCGGCGGGTGGCTTGGGACGCAGCGTTTCGAGCAAGGCCGCTTTGGCTTCCGGGCTCGCCCGTTCCGGCAGCGGCTGCAGGAATGCAGGCACCTGAAGAATGCCGTTGGCATCGACCTTTTCCGCCGGATCGGCATGCGCCGAGAAAGACACCAGAACCGCGGCAGCCAATGCCGATATGCACTTGCCCATGTTTGTCCCTCGAATAGCCGGCGCCTTGTAGCTCGCAAAAGCTGCTCGATGGGTCACGTCGGTGTGAGGAGGTTCAGCGCCCGCGAGAAACGACGCCACATCTGAAGAGTAAATATTCCTATTGTTGTTTATCGATAAATGTGTATTGTTTTTCGATGTTGATGTATCGAGAGTCGATATGGGCTGTGATGAAGCAACGGAATGCTGCTTTAGGGGCTTTGCTGGCCTTGGTGCTCATCGCCGGATCAGAGGCGGACACGGGCAAGGCCGCGCCGAGCTATGGCGTGGTTTTGGCCACCGCAGTTGCGGCTGAGATCTGCGGAGGTTCCTGGCGGGATGGCGGGGCTGCCGTGACCCGGAACTGCCTGACGCGGGCCTTCGATCTGGCAGGCGAGGGGCTCGCTTTAGCCCGTCAATTTTAATCGCGAAGTGTGGAGGGGTTTGATGGCTACGAGTTTCCTGCCGCGGGCGCTGCAGTGGGTGTTCCGCTTTTTCACCATCCTGATGGGCATCGCCGCTTTCGCCATCATCCTGGTGCTGATCGTCGATCCCAAGCTGCCCTATGGCATGATGCAGGGCTCTTTTGATGTGCACTTTCTGGGGCAGCCGGGGGTGATTTTGCTGAAAGGCACTACCCTTTGGGCGCAATACCTTTCAGGCGCCGGCGTGCATGTGCGCATTACCGATGCGAACGGGTTGTTCGAGGTGATCAAGCATACGGGCCTGCCGCTCGCACTCCTCTCGGTCGTTTATTTCGGCATTTTGTTCGAGTTGTTGCGGCGCCTGTTCAAGGCGGTGCAACACGGTCAGAGCTTTACCCAAACCTCGTTCCGGCTGGTGCAGACCATCGGTTTTTCGTTGCTGATCTTCTCGGTGGTTTCGGCGGTGGCGGAGGGCTGGTTCCAATACACCGTCTTCACCTATTTGGCGCATCACGCCCAGTTGACGATCTCGGGCACGGATTTGCAGTTCCCCGCGCCGAACAATTTCGAGATCCAGGGCGGCAATGGCTCGCCTTTCGGCAGCCCCTATTTCTTCACCGGCTTGCTCGTGCTGGCGCTGTCTGAGGTTTTTCGCCAGGGCCTGAAGCTGAAAAACGAAAACGATCTGACGATTTGAGGGGGATAGGGGTTATGGAGTTGGTGTGGTTGCCGCGTGCCTTACGGCGGCTGTTTCGAGGCCTCGCCATTTTATGTGGCGTGCTGTTTGTGGTGGTTTTGCTTTTCGCCTGGATTGATCCGGTGATGCCCGGGCGCGGCTTGTCTCTGGTGATCAACATGATGGGCGATCCGCGCGATCTGCCGTTCCAGCACCGGGAGTTTGCGTGGCAGTTCGCCAAACGGGGCCTGGTGACTTTCCAGATCCAGAATGCGTCGCTGTTCCTTAGTGCGCTCATGCACGCCGCCATACCGGTCTTTCTTATCGACCTGCTGTATTTTTGTGGTCTCTTCGAGGTGCTGTCGCGCCTATTCCGAAATGTCGAGCGGGGGCAGTGTTTCACCCTGCAATCGGTGCATTTTATGCAAGGGATCGGGATTTCGCTGTTGGTGATGTTCCTGGTCGATGCCGCCACGGGTGGCTGCTGCTTTTACTTTTTGCTGGATTTTTTGACCCACAATGCCGAGCCATTGTCCTCCACTTATGCAGTTCACCTACCTGGCAGGGAGGTGCAGCTTCCATACTTCTTCGTGGAGAAGCCGCTTAACCTATATCTCCCATCAGTTTTCAGCTGGGAGACCCTGTTCTGCGGATTCCTCGTGCTGGCTTTTTCCGAAGTCTTCCGCCAAGGCTTGAAACTCAAAAAAGACAGCGATCTGACGATCTGATGGCCATCAAGCTCAATCTCGACCGGGTGATGTTTGAACGGAAGGTCAGCTTGACCGAGCTGGCCGACCGCATCGGCATCACCTTGGCTAATCTCTCGATCCTGAAGAACAACAAGGCCCGCGCTATCCGCTTTTCGACCCTGGATGCGCTCTGTCGCGCGCTCGACTGCCAGCCCGGCGAGATCATCGAATATGTCCCGGGCGAGCCGATGGAGGATGAGGATTAGGCCGCTCCTGCCAACTGGTTGGCCGCGATGGGCAGAGCTGTCGCTGCTGCGGGCTTCTTATCTTTGTTGTCGGCGTCGTCCGTCTTGGCCGCGTCTTTGTCCTTTTTATCTTCAGCCGCTTTCTTGGCCTCGGCGGCTTTTTCCAGAAGGGTAAGGCCGGCATCCTTATCCTCCTTGCCATCCTGCGCGTCCTTTAGCGCTGCGAGTGCCTTTTCATCGTCCGTCTTGGGATGATTGCCCGACTGATAGGCCTTCAGCGTGGCCAAAGCCTTCTCGGCATCCGTCGGTGGGGCTTTGTAGAGCTTGGTGGCGTCGATGGAGACCTTTTCTCCTGCCGCCCATTTCTCGGCCGCATCCTTGAGCAGCGCTTTCACATCGGCGGACATGCGGGTGTAGGGATCGAGCCGCATGTCGTCAGAGGCCATGATAGAGTTGAGGTTCAGCGTCACCCCCAGAATGGTCACCGTACTTTTGGCAGTGAGGTGGCCGTAATTCTTGGCCTGATTAAGGGCGCTGATGGCATCACATTGGGCGGCGTTCGCGACCCAATCCACTAGCGTGGCCCGGAAACTGTCGGGCGTGCCGTCGCCCATATGCCCCTGCTGCGTCGTGGCGAGAAGCTGCTGATCGAAATCATCAAGATGTTCATAGCTGCGGAACCAGGCTTGCGCGCGCTCCACTTCGGGGCCGCCGCCGGGCATCCAGGCACTTTCGAATTGCTTCTCAGCTTGATTGATTTGTTTTGCCCCGGTGGTGTGCAGCGCGGTGCTGCCGCTCGCCAGTGCCGCTACATCGCCATAGCCATGTTTAATGCAGTCTATCATAACGTCGGTTGTTTTATTGAAGGCCTCGCCAAGCTCAATCGCGGTGGCTTTGCCGCTAGTGTCAGCCAGAGTCGACACGGCTTTGAAGAAATCCTGCGTGGCAGCGACGCTAAGGGGCCTATAGCCGCTGGCGGGCAGGGGGGCTGTGGCGTCGGCGGCTTTCTCAGCATCGCTTTGTTGCGGGGCTGGGCCGTATTGATCGAAATAGGCTTTCGCCCGCGCCACGAAATCTTTGCCGCCGCGTGAAAGCTCCATCAGCGCCAAGGTTTTGGCATCGCCCAAAGCTTGCGCTTTCTGTTGGATCACCTTTGTTGTCGCGGTCTGTCGATCTTCTTCGCTGTCCTTGATCGCATCCTGTTTCGCGGCGATCTCGGCGGCATAGGTGGGATCGGCCAACACCGCCTCTACGGCGCGTGAAACATCCGCCTGAGCCGAAAGCAAGGCTTTGGCATCCTCGGGACTTGCCGATCCGCCGCCCGTGAAGCCGCTTGCCGCCCAGGTGGCTTGGCGGGTTTGAATCAAGAGCCGTTGATCGTTCTCGGACAAGGAATTGAAATAATCGAGCCGCCGCTGCTCGATATCCGCCTGACCCTTACCCCAATTATCGCTGCTGATCTGACCGTTGAAGGCGGCATCCTGAGACGCCATCGCGCGGTAATGCTCGACATAGGCGGAGGTGGCAAAGGCGGTGGCCACGTCTACGGCTTTATCATTGCCTGCTTTGGTGGGATCGAAATTACTCGCATCGGCCACCAGCGCAGCGAGGGATTTGTAGGCGCTGAGCTGATCGTCCAGCGAAGTCTTGCCGCTCATATCGTTGAGGGCTGCGAGGCCCTTGGTCACCGCATCGCTCGACCAGGTCTCGGCAGGTTTGGTCGGGCTGGTGAGCGCAGCTTGTGCGGCGGGCGAGAGGGTTAGTTGGTCGGTGGGGGCGGAAGAGCTTGCAGGGCTGGTTTCTTGCGGCGGCGCGCTCACCGCCGCGGATGTAGCTGCTGGAATGGCCGTGCTGCTGGCGATCTGCATCGCGATCTACCCCAAAAGGCGCGCGAACAATTACACGGGTACGTTAATATTTGTTCTATCTGGGATTGTTGTCTCGTGTGGCTTTTTCACGCGCTGATGTTCAACGCGGCCCCGGGCAGGATCAGGGCGCTCCCGCCGCTGGCGGCCTCGACGCTTTTGTCGAGCTTGGTGAGGGCTTCCATGCTGTCTTGCACATCGCGTGAGGTTTGGTGTTGGCCGGCGAAGGCCTGTTTGGCGGCCTTGGCCATCTCTTTTAATTGGCGCGACAGGCCGCGCACCTCATTGAGAAAATCGTCTTTGTCCTTGGCCTCGGGCGATTGCTGCAACTGCTTTTGGATGTCGCTGCCGGTCTTTTGATAGGCGCCGACCGCCTGCTTCTGTTCGGAGGCATCGCTTGCACGGGAGGCGTCACTCTTACCGGCTTCCGCGCTTTTTGCATCCTCAGCTTTTGCTTCGCCCTTCTCATTTGGCGCTCCCAGCTCCGCGGCCTTCGCTGTCGTGGCGGCATTGGCCATATCGGCGGCATCGGTCGCGGCGGCCGCGCTGCCGCCGGTCGTCTGGGCGTATTCCTTCACTGCCGCGGCCAGCTCTTTGGCGAGTTCTGCGATCTGGCGGGCCATCTGCTTGGGATTGCCTGCCGCAAGCATCTTCATTTGACGCAACATCTGGCGCACTTGCTCGACGCGCTGTTTTGCTTGAGCCTTGGCGTTGTCGCTGCTCGCTTTAGGCATGGCCTTGAGCTGTTGAAGCGCTTGCTGCTGCTCTTTCAGCTTCTCCGCCTGGGCCTCGGCCAATTTGGTGCTCACATTATTGCGCGCCGCGGGAGCGGTGAGGGCAGGTGAGCTGGTGGCGGTGACATCCATGGCGGTGCGGTCTGTCTTGGCCTGATTACATATTCAGCCCGTATTTGGGCAGCGACACATCAGCTAGACGTGAATGTGGTTGAGAAAGGGTTTATTGCTGCGCCATTAAGGGGCGGTTGACCCGGCCTATGACAGGGTAGTGTTCGAAAAAGGATTGGGCGATCTGGCGGTTGATGCGCGGGTGTGGGAATGGTTGACTTAGCCCCGCTGGCCTACTCAACTCAGAGGTCGAATCAGGAGTTGCCATGACTGACCCCCGTGACGTTTACATGAATACCCTTGTTCCCATGGTGGTGGAGCAAACCTCCCGCGGCGAACGTGCTTACGACATCTACTCTCGCTTGTTGAAAGAGCGGATCATCTTCATCACGGGGCCGATCGAGGATTACGGGGCCAGTCTCATTACGGCACAGCTTCTCTTTTTGGAGGCGGATAACCCCAAAAAAGAGATCTCGATGTATATCAACTCGCCGGGCGGGGTGGTCACGGCGGGTTTGGCGATCTACGACACCATGCAGTACATCCGTCCCACGGTGCAGACTCTTTGCGTCGGTCAGGCGGCTTCCGCTGCGTCGCTTCTGTTGTGTGCCGGCGAAAAGGGCATGCGCTTCTGCCTGCCGAACAGCCGCATCCTGGTGCACCAGCCTTCGGCCTCTTATTACGGCCAGGCGGCCGATATCGCCCGCCATGCCCAGGAAATTGTTAAGTTAAAACGGCGGCTTAATGAGATTTACGCCAACCACACCGGCCAGACGGTCGAGGCCATTGAAAAGGCGCTCGATCGGGATACTTATATGAGTGCAGAAGAGGCAAAAACCTTCGGCTTGGTTGACGCTGTGTTTGCTAAGCGTGCTGAGCCTCAGGAGAATTCCTGATTTCGCCTTTCGTCCTGACTGTCAGGATACGCGTAGTTTAAACATATCTTGATCCGCCCGCCGCTAACGTGATCGAATGGCTTGGTGCTGAACCGATTTGAGTTGGCGCGGGTTGTGCAGGGTGCGTTTACGGTGGTGCAAAGGCGACCGAAAAGGCGACATGCCTTGCAGTCTTAAAGGGCGGGCCGAAAGGCCCGAGACAACGGAATGAGTAAGTCCAGCGGCGGCGAATCCAAGAACACGCTCTACTGTTCGTTTTGCGGGAAGAGCCAGCACGAGGTCAGGAAACTGATCGCGGGCCCTACGGTCTTCATCTGCGACGAATGCGTCGAGCTGTGCATGGAGATCATCCGGGAGGAAAACAAAACCTCCTTCATGAAGAGCCGCGAGGGCGTTCCGACGCCTGCGGAAATCTTCAAAGTGCTCGACGATTATGTCGTCGGCCAGCAGCATGCAAAGAAGGTGCTCTCGGTAGCGGTGCATAACCACTACAAGCGCATTAATGCGGGCTCCAAGAATTCGGACGTCGAACTGGCGAAGTCGAACATCCTCCTGCTCGGCCCCACGGGCTGCGGCAAGACCTTGCTCGCCCAGACGCTGGCGCGCATCCTCGATGTGCCCTTCACGATGGCCGACGCCACCACCCTGACCGAAGCCGGTTATGTCGGTGAGGACGTCGAAAACATCATCCTCAAGCTCCTGCAGAACGCCGACTACAATGTCGAGCGGGCGCAGCGCGGCATCGTCTATATCGACGAAATCGATAAGATCAGCCGCAAGTCGGACAACCCGTCCATCACCCGCGACGTGTCGGGCGAGGGTGTGCAGCAAGCTCTGCTCAAGATCATGGAAGGCACCGTTGCCTCCGTGCCGCCGCAGGGTGGGCGCAAGCATCCCCAGCAGGAGTTCCTGCAGGTGGATACGTCCAACATTCTCTTTATCTGTGGCGGCGCTTTCGCGGGTCTCGACAAGATCATTTCGCAGCGTACCTCGGGCTCGTCGATGGGCTTCGGCGCCGTCGTACGCGCGCCCGACGAACGCACCACGGGCGAACTCTTGCGCGAAGTGGAGCCGGAAGATCTTCTGAAGTTCGGTCTGATCCCGGAATTCATCGGCCGTCTGCCGGTGCTCGCCACCTTGGGCGATCTCACCGAGCCGGCGCTGATCGAAATCCTGACCCGTCCGAAGAACGCGCTTGCCAAGCAGTATCAGCGCTTGATGGAGATGGAAGGCGTCAAGCTGCGCTTCCAGGATGAGGCCCTTTCGGCCATTTCCAAGAAAGCCATCCAGCGCCGTACGGGTGCACGCGGCCTGCGTTCGATCATGGAAGCGATCCTGCTCAATACGATGTATGAGCTGCCGACCATGACGGGTGTTCAGGAAGTCGTCATCACGGCCGAAGTCGTCGAGGGCAGGGCGCAGCCGCTCTACACGTATTCCGATAAAGGTCAGATGGCGCAGCAAAGCGCGAGCTGACGTTTTCGCTACGCGACAGCAGGAAAGTTGGAAATCCCCTTGGGAACCACCCCAGGGGGATTTCTATTTGCTCGCAACTGATGCGTTTGGGTGTCTTCTACGAGAAGGTTTAACCCGGTTTACAGGGTTTTCGGCGCCTACTTGGCGAGGTGAGGTTGCGCTTTTGCCCTGGCCCCGGGATTATGTCCGGCTTGTCGCTCCCTTGTCTTGAAACGATCCAGTTGGAGCCCCACTTTATGAACCTTAGAGTCGGCCCATTCCGGGCGACAGAGCGGAGCCGGTGCCCATCTGGGGCTGGTGGACCCGCACAACCGCCGGCAGAACCGGCGAGGAGACCATAAATGTCAGATTTCCCCTCTGCCAAGACTGAGGGCGCCAACCCCGAAGGCGCCAAGCCGGAAAGCCCGCTTGTGCCCGTCCTGCCGTTGCGGGACATCGTCGTATTCCCCCACATGATCGTGCCGCTTTTTGTTGGCCGCGAGAAATCCGTACGCGCGCTTGAAGAAGTCATGGCCGAGGAGAAGCAGATCCTTCTGCTGACCCAGAAGAATGCGGCGGATGATGATCCAACCCCGGATGGGTTGCACAAGATCGGTACCATGGCGACGGTCTTGCAGCTTCTGAAACTGCCCGACCAGACCGTCCGCGTTCTCGTGGAAGGCAAGAGCCGCGCGCGCGTGACCGGTTTCACCGAACGCACGGATTTCTTCCAGGCTCAGATCGAACCCGTCTCCGAGACGGTGGGCGAGGGCCGCGAGACCGAAGCTTTGGTGCGCACCGTCAAGACCAACTTCGAGCAATACATCAAGCTGAACCGCAAGGTGCAGCCTGAAACGCTCGCGGCTGTGGCGCAGATCGAAGATCCGGCCAAGCTTGCCGATACCGTCGCCTCCCACCTCTCGGTGAAGATCGGCGATCGTCAGGCCTTGCTGGAAACCTTCGGTACCGCGGAACGTCTCGAGAAGGTCTTAAGCCTAATCGAAGGCGAGATCGGCGTGCTGCAGGTCGAGCGCAAGATAAAATCCCGCGTCAAGCGCCAGATGGAGAAGACCCAGCGCGAGTACTATCTGAATGAGCAGCTCAAGGCCATTCAGAAGGAACTCGGCGAAGGCGAGGAAGGTCGCGACGAGCTCAACGAACTCGAAGAGCGCGTGCGCAAGACCAAGCTCTCCAAGGAAGCGCGTGAGAAGGCGCAAGGCGAGATCCGCAAGCTTCGGCAGATGAGCCCGATGAGCGCGGAAGCCACCGTCGTGCGCAACTATCTCGATTGGCTCTTGAGTCTGCCTTGGGGCAAGAAGTCCAAGATCAAGAAGGACATCAAGCTCGCCGAGGACATCCTCAACGAAGACCATTATGGCCTCGACAAGGTCAAGGAACGCATCCTGGAATATTTGGCGGTGCAACAGCGCGCCGGCAAGATGAAAGGCCCGATCCTGTGCCTCGTTGGCCCTCCGGGTGTGGGTAAGACCTCGCTCGGCAAGTCGATCGCGCGCGCCACGGGCCGCGAGTTCGTGCGCATGTCTTTGGGCGGCGTGCGGGATGAAGCGGAAATCCGCGGTCACCGTCGCACCTATATCGGCTCGATGCCTGGCAAGGTCATCCAGTCGATGAAGAAGACAAAATCGTCGAACCCGATGTTCCTCTTGGACGAGATCGACAAGCTGGGTGCCGATTGGCGGGGTGATCCGTCTTCGGCCCTCTTGGAAGTCCTGGACCCCGAGCAGAACGCGACCTTCAACGACCACTATCTGGAAGTCGATTTCGACCTCTCCGATGTGATGTTCATCACTACGGCGAACAGCCTGCGCATGCCGCAGCCTTTGCTCGATCGTATGGAGATCATCCGCATCCCCGGCTACACCGAGGATGAGAAGGTGGAAATCTCCAAGCGCCACTTGATCGCCAAACAGGTCAAGGCGCATGGGCTGAAGGACAGCGAGTGGTCGATCACCGACGAAGGCCTGCGCGACCTGATCCGCTATTACACGCGCGAAGCGGGCGTGCGCAGTCTGGAGCGTGAGATTGCCAATCTGGCTCGTAAGGCGGTCAAGGAGATCGTCTCGGGCAAGGCTACCTCGATCACGGTCACGCCGGAAAACCTCAACACCTATGCGGGCGTGCGTCAGTTCCGCTATGGCGAGGTCGAAGGTGAGGATCAGGTCGGTGTCGTGACCGGTCTGGCGTGGACGGAAGTCGGCGGCGATACGCTGCAGATCGAAGCCGTCAGCATGCCGGGCAAGGGCCGGATGCAGACCACGGGCAAGCTCGGCGATGTGATGAAGGAATCCATCGACGCGGCACGCTCCTATGTCCGCTCCAAGGCGACGACCTATGGCATCAAGCCGCCGGTCTTCGACAAGGTGGACATCCACGTCCACGTGCCGGAAGGCGCGACGCCGAAGGATGGTCCGTCTGCGGGTGTCGCCATGTCGTTGGCGATCATCTCTGTACTGACGGGTATTCCGGTGCGCCGGGATGTGGCGATGACGGGCGAGGTCACCTTGCGCGGTCATGTGCTGCCGATCGGCGGGCTGAAAGAGAAGCTCCTCGCGGCCTTGCGGGCCGGCATCAAGACGGTGCTGATCCCGCAGGAGAACGAGAAGGACCTGGCCGACATCCCGGATAACGTGAAAGCCGGGCTGAAGATCGTTCCCGTCTCCAAAGTAGGAGAGGCTCTCAAAGTTGCCCTGGTGCGCGAGCCCGAGCCCATCGATTGGGTGGAACCGGACGAAGCGGCCGCCGCAAAGCGCGTCGATGGCGACCCAGATTCTGTCTTAACACATTGAAGTAGTTAGCATTCCCGGCGGGGTGGAAAGCCTCGCCGGGATGCCTGTTTCCACCCCCTGAAGGGGAAAAGCCGCGGTTTCGCACGCTTTTTTGTTGGAAATTCCCCGAGTTTAGCCCGGTTTCGGGCCTGTTTTCCTTGCCCGGCTAGGGCTTGGCGCCCTAGATTTCGGCCAATCGCCCCGGCGATTCTGAGTTTTCTGCGCTATCCCGCGGCACAGGACCACCGCTCTGCCGGATCGCGCCTCGTAAGAAGGAGCTATTTCCGTGAACAAGAACGATCTGATCCAGAAGCTCTCCGACCACACCGGACTTGCCAAGACTGACGCGGCCAAGGCTGTGGACGGCGTCTTCGACCTGATCGCGGCGGCGCTCAAGGAAGGCGATGAAGTGCGCCTGACGGGCTTTGGCGTGTTCGTGGTTGCCACCCGCGCGGGCGGCAAGGGCCGCAACCCGCAGACCGGCGAAGAAATCACCATCAAGCCGTCCAAGCAGCCGCGCTTCCGTCCTGGCAAGCAGCTCAAGGACTCGCTGAACTAAGCTTCGGCACAGTTTGATTTTGAAAGACGGGGCAGCCTGATGGCTGTCCCGTTTTTTTGCGTGCGGCGGCTACTCATCTTCGATGAGAAAGAACAGGGCCTCGACCGGTGTCTCGAGCGTTCTCGCCAGCGCCAGCGCCAGCATGGTGGACGGCACGAAGACGGAGTTCTCCACCGTGTTGATGGTCTTGCGCGAGACGCCGACAAGGGCCGCCAGATCCGTCTGGGTCAGCCCTTTCGCCGTCCGTATCTCTTTCAGCCGGTTGCCAAGTCGGCGCTCAGCCATCGCGCGATGCCCGCCAATCGGCGATAAGATAATATAGCGTAGGGATGATAACGATGGCTGCCAGCGATAGCCGCATAGCTAGCGGCAAAACCGCAGGCGCGAGCGCTTGAACCAAATAGTTCGTAACTAACGCGGCGGCGGCGACGAGATAGCCGATAGCAGCGGCCCTGGCGCGTAAGGCACGGCTTAGCTCGTCATTGTTCGCAGCGCGGTAATGACGATCGAGAAACCCAGGCCCGAGCACGAGGGACAGAGCTGCGATCAAGATCGTGCTGGCAAACAAGGCCCGATCCGACCACGGCGCAGTAGTGGCAGTTTCCGCGAGCAGGGTAAGCGTCATCGCGATCACAAAAAGGACGCTCCATCTTTGACGGCGGGCATAATGCTCAATCAGTCGGCCTTCGACGTTCGGGCTAAGCTTTTCCGGCGCAGCGCGGAAGCGTCGCCGATACAGGAGGATGGCGCCCCAAACGAGGATAAGAATGCCAAGTGGCAGCCACCACGCAACATGACCACTGATCCCTGCGGGTGCAAAATTTAAGGCGAGCACTAAGAGCAGGGCGAGGCCGATCCAGAACACTAGTCCCAATGCAGTTGTGCGGCTGTGCCCATCCAGCTTGCGCATTTCTTCGGCTGCAATTTCTTCGTCGGATCGATTGTCGAGCATGTCGTTCTACTCCCCCCGTCCGGCCCGCCAATCGGCGATGATGTAATAAAGCGCAGGCAAGGCGTACCCGGCATAGAGCGCCCAGGCTAAGCCGGGCAGCAGCAAATCTGGTCTGAAGGCGCCGAGCCCCCAAAGCCCCGTCAGCGCAAGCATCACCACCCAAAAGCCAAAGCGCAGCGTGCGGGCCCGCAACGCCGCAGTGAATTCGTCGTTCAAAATCGCTCTGGTCTCGCGGTTGTGCCAGCCTGGTCCGATGGCGAGCTGTGCCGTGCACATCAGCAGCAAGAGCGCGGTCACCGCGAAAAACAGCAATCGCAGTGGCCAATCCAACGCGCTCGTCTTTTCAGCCGCCGAACTCAATGCGATCATGTTGCCGCTTAAGGCGACAAGGCCTGAAAGGAGCATCCAACGCCATGTGCGGTGATGGGCATCAATTCTCTTGCGCACAATGTTGGGGGCCTGGGCATCCACAGGCGGCGTAGTACGCTTAAAATAGGCGAAGGCGGTGATGAAGCCGCTACCTGCCAAAACCGCGACGAGGATCTGAAGGTCTTGGTTTTGCAGCCACGCGCCCCGGCCTGAGAACAGGGCCGCGGTGAAGAGCAAAACCAAGAGGAGCGTGCCGCCCAGCATCGCTGCCGCGAGGCGCAAGGCCGCTCTTTCGCTCGCATCCAGCCTGGCGACGATCTCGTCTTCAGCCTCTTTGCTCATGAAGCCCCGCAGCAATGTAACCTATGGGTTACTGTAACCTTGGAGTTACGGGCTGTCAACCGGAGGTGGCTAAGGCAAAGCTTGATGCTTTGGCTGGCTCGTGTAAGAGAGACGCCCCAAGCCGGTTCGCCCGGACGGGCGGTTAGCTCAGCGGTAGAGCATCTCGTTTACACCGAGAGGGTCGGGAGTTCGAAACTCTCACCGCCCACCACCAACTAAGTTATTGTTTTGGTGTATTATTTTTGATTTTTTCTGTGTTGGCGTTTTTCGCTCAAGTGCTGTTCTGAGACTATCTTGAGACTTCGGCAGGTCGCCTCCGGTGATCTTGGTACTCATGCCTCCAAGGCGTCGGTCGCCTCTTTGAGAAAATCCGGCTCGTATTCGCCATATGCGTCTGAAATCTTGTCCTCTGGCGCTACTTGGCCGAGCTGGGTGTGCTGCTCGCTCAATCAGGGGGGCGTTTTCAGGCGGGACATAGCCGGACGGTCGGGCGGCAACTTGCGCCACCTTCGGACCTTGCTTCGGTCTGGTCGGCCTATACTTTCACGGGTCGTCGGGGAACTGAGTGGGCATAGATGAATAGGGAAATTAGCCCGCTGACGGCGGGACGCTCAAAAGCTGCGGCTCGTTTCGGGCGGTGGATCGCCATCTGCGGAGCATTGCTGGCACTTGGCGGTATGGCGCTCGCCGACGAATTGGGTGACCTCAAGCAGCGTGCGGAGCGCGGCGATGTCAAAGCTATGAACTTCCTCGGGCGCATTTATGCCCTTGGCGAGGGGGTTCCACAGAATACGCCAACGGCTTTGAAGTGGCTTCGTCTCGCTGCAGATAAAGGCGATCCTGGCGCCATGATGAAGATCGGAGATATCTACTTCAGCGGGCGAGGAGGCATTCCCGTCGACCAAACCGAGGCAGTGAAGTGGATTCGAATGGCGGCGGACCGTGGCAACGGGGACGCGATGGCTTATCTATCCACCCTTTATCACGATGGGTTGGGTATCGCGCGGGACGACCTCAAGGCTTACGAGTGGGCGTCGAAGGCCGTCGATGCCGGGAACACCAAGGCGACACCATTGCGGGATTTTTTGAAGCGGGGTCTTCTATTCGCCGTCGATAAGCCCGGAACCACGACATGCGCGAGTGTAAGGGCCAAATTTGATGCAGACGGGACCATCACACAGGAGAAATTCAAGCAGCTTATGATCTCGATGGGATACAAATGGAATCCCATTGCTGAGCAGAATTTCGCAGGCGAATGTAAAGTGGCGGCGCTCAAGGCAAGTGTGACCAAGCACCAACAACTTTGGCCAACAAACATCATTTTCACTGCCAAGGTGATCGACGACAAAGGTGTCTGCAAGCTAACAGACATTTTGCTCGAGCCTTGCGAATAGGCTCTTGCCTTCTTCCCTCCGCGCAGGAGGTTGCGAAGGTCGGCTTTAGGAAACCTCGCTCAACGCGGCAGACCAGCACGCTCACATGCCGGGCAGTTTCAACACACGCCGGTTTCCGGCGCGGTCGAAACCGGCGTCCAGGGCTGAGGCGGTGTCGCCGGGCGCGATCGAGGCCAGCAGTTCTACGATGTGGTTCAGCGAGAAGTCGTCCTCCTCGCGCCACCCTTCGACCAGCGCGGGCAGGCTATCGCGCAAGATAAGGCTGTAGGCGCGAATGTGCCAGGCGGTCCATTTTTCTTCGCCCGCAAGCTCGACCAGGCGCTGCGCATCCTCTTCGTTCAAGGCGATGGCGCTGAGCTGTAACGTCAGGCCGTCGTCAAAGGCGGTTTGATAACTATCCTCGGCCAAGACCGCCCAGAAGGTAAGGGTGCCGCCTGCGTTTTCCAGCCGAGCCCGCACCGCAGCCACCATTTCTTCGGTGACCGAAGAATCGTCCCAGCCGCTTTCCGGCGCGAGGGCGAGAAGGCTGCGCTCGTCTACCAAATCCCAATCTGCCATCGCCGTTCCCCGCTGCTATTGCCACTCTACTGGGCAGCTTGGCCCGCAATTGGGCAGTGCCGGCCCGGCGGCGCCCAGACATCCGCAAAAAACCTCCCGCAGAGGCGGCTTTCAACCCGAATGTTCCTAGCTTCGACTTGTTCTAGGAAGCAAACCACTCCTAAAGTCTACGGTATACGATTATGGCACCGCTTATCCGGGCGGCGCGTGAGGAGGTTGGAATGGCGTTCTGGAGCCGCTGCAAGAGTATCGATAGTCATCTCAGCCATGCCAGCGGCCGCCATTTGAAGGCCACCTTGCGCTGGTGGCATCTCCTCATGATGGGCGTGGGCGCCATTGTCGGCACCGGCATTTACACGCTCACGGGCATTGGCGCGGGCCTCGCAGGTCCAGGCGTGCTTCTGTCCTTTGTGGTCTGTGGTGTGATCTCGACTTGCGCGGCGCTGTGTTATGCCGAAATGGCGACGGCCATTCCTGCCTCGGGCAGTGCCTACACTTATACATATACGGTGCTGGGTGAGGCGCTGGCTTGGATCGTCGGCTGGAGCTTGATCCTGGAATATACGGTTTCGGCAGCCGCAGTGGCCGTCGGTTGGTCGGGCTATTTTTCCGAATTCATCCATACGGCGGGGATCGCGGTGCCCGAAGTGCTGCTGCATGGCACCTTTGCGGGTGGCTGGATCGATATTCCCGCGGTCATCCTCTCCGCTATTGTGACTTTGCTGTTGATCCTCGGCACCCGCGAAAGCGCACTTATCACCACCGTGCTGGTGCTGGTGAAACTGGCGGCACTGCTGCTGTTCGTGGTCATCGCCTTTCAGGGCTTCAATCTTGCGAACTTCCATCCTTTCCTGCCCTCAGGCATCGGCGCGCATGTCGATGGGGATGGCGTCAAGCGCGGCGTGCTTGCAGCCTCGGCCCTGATCTTCTTCGCCTTCTATGGTTTTGACGCGGTGTCGACCGCGGCTGAGGAAACCAAAGATCCGCAGCGCGATTTGAAGATCGGCATCATCGGCTCAATGGCGCTGTCCTCCTCCATCTACATGCTGGTGGCGCTGGCAGCTTTGGGCGCGTGCTATTACACCGATCTTTCCAAAGCCGCGGCGCCGCTCGCCCATGTTCTCAACATGCTGAACAACCCCTTGGCGGCACAGATCGTCTCGATGGCGGCGATCATCGCGCTGCCGAGCGTGATCCTGGTGGTGATGTATGGCCAGAGCCGCGTGTTCTATGTGATGGCGCGTGACGGGCTTCTGCCGCGCTCGCTCGCCAAGGTCAGCGAGAACCGGGGCACGCCGGTCTTCATCACCGCGGTCACGGGTGTCATTGTGGCGTTGCTCTCGGCCACGCTGCGCCTCGACAACATCGCGCTTCTGGCCAATGCGGGCACGCTCTTTGCGTTTATCGCTGTGGCGGCGTCTGTGCTGATGCTGCGCTGGCGCGCGCCGGAGCATAAGCGGACGTTCAAGGTTCCGGCCCCTTGGCTGGTGGCGCCGCTCTGCATTGTTGGCTGTTCGTATCTCTTCGTGAACGGGCTTCCGGCCACGACCCAGATCTGGTTCCTGATCTGGAATGGTATTGGGTTAGTGCTCTATTTCGCTTATGGCGCGCGCAGGTCTGCCCTCGCGGCGCCCCAAGCGGCGGAGTAAGGCTCAGAACCTTTCGATATCGAAGGCGGGGCAGGATTGGGATTGCCCCGTCACCATCGAAGCAATGCGTTCGGCGGTAAGCGGGCCCAAGGTCAAGCCAAGATGGTTATGCCCGAAAGCATAGAAGAGATTGGCGGCAGCGCGGCTTTTGCCGATCGCGGGCAGATAGTCGGGCAGGGTGGGGCGCGATCCAACCCATTGCGAGGTTTCCGCGCCCGCTTTCAAACCCAGATCGCGCACCGTGCGCGTGATGCGGCGCCATTTGGCGGGATCGGCGGGCAAATTCTCTTTGCCGAATTCGACAAAGCTTGCCGCGCGCAGGCTGGAGGCAAAGCGGGTGACGATGGTCGCGTAATCCTCGAACACCACCGGAGGCATCATTTGCGGCCAGGCTTGCGCCTCATATTGCACGTGATAACCGCGCTCCGCGATCATCGGCACTTTATGGCCGGCTGTTTCCAGAAGCGCGCGCGAGCCGAAACCTGCCGCTACCACGATCACATCCGCGGTGATCACCTCGTTATCGAGAAGAATGCGCGCGGTGTCGTCCTCACGCTGAAGCGCCCGCACTTTGCCGTTCAGGCGCGTAATTCCGGCGGCCGAAAACGCGCTCTCCAGTTTTGCGAACAGCGCGGCCGGATCGCTGATCTGTCCGCTGCCGATACAGCGTACCGCGCCTTCGATCTTCTTGGCCGAGAGCGCCTGCAGCGCTTCCATCTCCTCTTCCGACGCGTCGCGAATGCTCGCTGTGCCGGTATCGCTTTCCATCCAATGCTGGCGGCCCGCAGCCGCGCTCTTGGCACTGTTCCAAACGATGAAATGGCCATCGCCGCGCATCAGCTCTGGCGCGCAAAGGCTTTCTGTAAAGCGTTTCCAAGCCGGAACTGCTTCCGCCAGAAGCAAGGCCAAGGCGCGGCTGCCGCGCTCAAAACTCTTGGGCTGAGCCGCCTTCAGAAGACGAATCGAAAAGGGCAGCCATGCATCAATGGCATTAAGCGGCAGGGACAAGGCGCCATGAGGCGAGAGAAGGCGGCGAGGGGCGCCGAGGACAGTCGCCATAGACGCGATAGGTGCAACTTGCTCTACTGCAATATGGCCTGCATTTCCCCAGGACGCACATTTTCCATGCGAAGGCGGCGCATCGATCAGCGTCACGTCCAGGCCCGATTGGCGCAATTTCAACGCCACTGCCGAGCCGATAATGCCTGCGCCGGTGACAACCGCTTTCGTCATAACAATTCCCACATTGAAAGCCGAAATATTATACCGTATACCGGTACCACTGCAACGGAGGTTTGAATGGCTGCGAAAGTACTGTGGAAGGGTGTTTATCCTGCCGCGACGACTCAATTTGATAAAGATTTGGCCGTTGATGTGCCCGCCACACAAAAGGTTTTGGATGCGCTGGTGACGGATGGCGTGGATGGCCTCGTCGTGCTGGGCACTTGTGGTGAGAATAATTCGCTGGAACCGGAAGAGAAGCGCACGGTTCTGGCCGCAGCCGCCGAAACCGTTGCCAAGCGCGTTCCTATCGTCGCCGGTGTTTCCGAGCTCACCACCGATCGCGCGGTGAAATATGTGCGCGATGCCGAGAAGCTTGGCGCCGATGCGCTGATGGTGCTTCCGGCCATGGTCTATGTGCCGACGGAAGATGAGCTCCTCGCGCATTTCAAAAAGATCGCGGCTGCGACCTCGCTGCCGATCATGATCTACAACAACCCCATCGGCTATCGCGTCGAGATCAGCCTCAAGCTGCTCGAGCGTCTGGCCGAAATTCCGAACGTCGTCGCCGTGAAGGAAAGCGCCCCCGATACGCGCCGCTTCACCGATGTGATCAACGCCTTCGGCAAGCGCTTCACGGTTCTCGCCGGTCTTGATGACGTTGCGCTGGAAGGCTTGATGATGGGCGCCTCGGGCTGGGTCTCCGGTCTTACCAGCGCCTTCCCGAAGGAATCCGTGGCGATCATCCGCTTGCTGGATGAAGGTAAGTTAGAGGAAGCTCGCGAAATCTATCGCTGGTTCATGCCGCTCCTCCATCTCGATTCCTGCCACGATCTCGTGCAGGGCATCAAATTGGCGGAAGAATTGATGGGCCGCGGCTCCGAGCGCGTGCGTCTGCCGCGCCTGCCGCTCGCAGGCAGCCGCCGCGAGCAGGTCATCGCGATGGTCAAACATGCTGCCGCCACGGCGCCTTGCAGCAAGCTTTCCTCCGCGGCTTAAGGGGTTAGGCTCCCGCCATGAAGAACATCTTCTTTTGCATCGATGGGCACACGGCGGGAAACCCCGTGCGCCTTGTCGCGGGTGGGGCGCCTTTGCTCCATGGGGAAAATATGGGAGAGCGCCGGAAGGATTTTCTGGCGCGCTTCGATTGGATCCGCACCGGCCTGTGCTTTGAGCCGCGCGGGCATGACATGATGTCAGGCGGGTTCCTCTATCCACCGACCCAAGCCGATACCGATATCGGTATTCTCTTCATGGAGACCAGCGGCTGCTTGCCGATGTGCGGTCATGGCACCATCGGCATCATCACCTTTGGTATCGAGCATGGGCTGATTGTGCCCCGTGAGCCCGGTCGTCTGAAAGTGGAAGTTCCTGCGGGCATCATCGACATCGAATACGGCACTGAGGGCAAGAAGGTGACCTGGGTGCGCATCCGCAATGTGCCCGCTTATGTCGCCGCGACCGGCATCAAGATCGATGTGCCCGATTTCGGGCCGCTCACGGTCGATATCTCGTATGGCGGCAATTACTACGCCATCGTCGAGCCGCAGGGCCCCTATGAAGGGCTCGACGCGCTCAACGCCGACCGTATCAAGGCGCTCAGCCGCACCATCCGCGCCCAGCTTCAAGCCATCATTGATCCGGTGCATCCGGTCGATCCGCGCATTCACGGCGTCAGCCATGTTTTGTGGGCCGATAAGCCGATGAGCGCTGATGCTGATGGCCGCAATGCGGTTTTCTATGGTGACAATGCCATCGACCGCAGCCCGTGCGGAACGGGAACCTCAGCGCGGCTTGCCCATCTGGTTTCCAAGGGGCGGTTGAAAAAAGGCGACCGCTTCATACATGAAAGCTATATCGGCAGCCGCTTCATTGGCCGGGTGGAAGACGTCACAAAATTGGGCGGGGTGGATGCTATCATCCCGTCCATCGAAGGCTCGGCGATAGCCACCGGATACAACACCATTTGGATCGATCAGGACGATACGTTCGCGGCCGGATTTAGCGTGAAGTGAGATATCAATGACTGAGACCATCACCCTGCAGCATCATGTGGCGGGCAAGCTCGTATCGGGCGCCACCGCCTTTGAGCAGCCCAATCCTGCCGATCCAAACGATCTCGTCATCGTCGGCCCGGAAGGCGATACGGCGCTTGCTGATGAGGCGAGTGCGGCGGCGCGTTCGGCGGTGGCTGCTCTGGCAGCGGGTGGGGTGGAAAAGCGTGCCGATAGCCTGGCCGCGATTGGCCGTACACTGATGGCCCGCGTGCCGGAACTCGCCGTGTTGATCGCGCGCGAGACCGGAAAGACAGTGCCGGATGCCAAGGGTGAAATCATCCGCGCGGCGCGCCTGTTCGAATTCTTCGCGGGCGAAACCATCCGCAATGTGGGTGAGATGTTCGATTCCACCCGTCCGGGCGTGACGGTGGAAGTGAGCTACGATCCCGTCGGTGTGGTCGCGGCGGTGACGCCGTGGAATTTCCCGATTGCCATTCCGGCCTGGAAGATCGCGCCCGCCATCGCCTTTGGGAATGCGGTTCTGTGGAAGCCCTCGGAATATTCCTCGGCCACCGCCGCCGCCTTGATGGAGGTGATCGCTGGCGCCGGACTTCCCGATGGCGCGGTGAACATGATTTTGGGTGCCGGTGGGGCAGGCAAGGCCGTCACCGAAGCTTCTGGCGTGGATGCGGTCTCCTTCACTGGTTCCGCCACTACGGGCCAGCTCGTGCGCAAGGCCGCCGCGGCCAGCGGGCGCCGCATGCAGCTTGAGATGGGCGGCATCAATGCGCTGGTGATCGCGGCCGATGCCGATATCCCGAGCGCGGTGGAATGTGCGCTGAATGGCGCCTTCTTCGCGGCGGGCCAGCGCTGCACTGCCACCTCGCGTATCATTGTGGATGACAGCATTGCCGATGCCTTCGTCGCTGCGCTCACGGCTCGGATGCAGAGCGTTGTTGTGGGCGATCCGCGCGATGCCAAAACGCAAGTTGGCCCGCTGGTGTCCTTGCGCCAGAAGGCGGCGATCTCCGCGCTCACAGAGCGCGTGGAAGCGGTGACGGTACCGGTGATCGGCGGCACGAAACAGGAAATGCCGCATGCCTTCTTCGCGCTGACCTTGTTCGATGGCCTGACGGGCGATCACATCTTTGGCGCCGATGAAATCTTCGGGCCGGTGGCGGGTGTCTATCGTGCCAAGGATTTTGATGAGGCGCTGGCGCTGGTGAATGGCTCTAAGGCCAATCTCTCCGCCGGGCTCTGCACCAAATCGCTGAAATATGCGCAGGTGTTCAAGAAGAAGGTGCATGCGGGCGTGGTGACGATCAACCTGCCGACCGCGGGCATCGATTATCACGCGCCCTTCGGCGGCGTCGGGGCTGCAAGCTATGGCCCGCGCGAGCAGGGGCGGTCGGCGCGCGATTTCTACACCGAGCTGAAGACGACCTACCTCAGCCCGGGCGTCTAATTCTCCACACCGGAATCAGATGGGCCGCCACCGCGGCCCATTTTTTTTGCCTTCGGCGCTGCTTGCAATCGCGTCAGGCCGTCCAGGGGGATCGAAAGCGCGCGCGGGAACCCATTCGCCCGCAATCCTTTGTAGTATACTATTTTCATGCCAGGGTACCGTGTTGTCTGACATAATAATCGCCAGCCCTCATACGGGCACATCAGCCTTAATGCGCAGAAGAGGCATATTTACTGCGCAAAAATGGTAACGATAGCATCTATATTGCACAAATTGGCGGCGAACCGGGTAGATGCTTGCATATGCGCCGCAAAAAAATTGTCATCTAAATGCCGAACGTGCCCTGCGACCGATTGCGTGCAGTCGTATATCGTATAATATTTTTCTCAGCGTTTTGTAATAATGAGGGAAAGGGGCACATTCTCCATGAAGCTTAAGACCAAACTCTTGGCCGCGACCAGTCTTGCCGCGGGCGTGTTCAGCTTCCAGGCGTCCATGCAGCTTGCCTATGCGCAGGCTGCGCAGGAACCCGAGACCATCGAAACCGTGGTGGTGTCAGGCATCCGCGGCAGCTTGACCAAATCGGCCCAGATCAAGCGCGATTCCAAGCAGATCGTTGACGTCGTGTCCGCCGAAGACGTTGGTAAGCTCCCGGACAACAATGTCCCGGAAGCCCTGGCCCATGTCACCGGCGTGCAGATCGAGCGCATGCATGGCGAAGGTTCGTCCATCTCCATTCGCGGTCTCAGCAGCGTTGCAACCACCTTGAACGGCAACGCGGCCAGCTCCGGTTCGGATCGCGCGATGAACCTGTCCGATATTCCGGCGGAATTGTTGAAGGCCGTGACGGTTTATAAATCCCGCTCCGCCGATCAGGTTGAAGGCGGTATGGGCGGCACCGTGAATGTCGATCTACGCCGGCCGCTGGATCTGCCGTTCGGCTGGACTTTGGCAGGCAGCGTGCGCGGCGTTTACAGCGACCTTGGTGGCACCTACAGCCCCTATACCAGCGCGCTGATTGCCAATCGCTTCGACACCGCGCTGGGCGAGATGGGTTTCCTGCTGAACCTCTCCTATACCCAGAACAATTACTTCGAGAATTTCATCGAAAGCGAGTCCCCGGATCCGTTCTTTGACAAGGATCAGTCGACTCTGCCGGGCAATATCCATGCCTTGAATGGCGGTGTCGGCCCGATCGCGCCCTATGCGATCAATTACGGCGTCGAGCAGGGTGCAACCACGCGTCCCTCCGTCAATCTTTCGACGCAGTGGAAAGCAAACGATCATCTCGATTTCGTGCTGGAAGGTGCTTACATCTCCAGCAAGGACAAGCTGCACCGCGATCGCCTGCATATGGTGGTGCGCAACGGGACCTATAATCTCTCGAATATCCAGATGATGCCGGACGGGCAGACGCTGAAATCGGCGACCTTCACTTCCGCGGATGGCACCAGCCCAGTCAATGGCGGCCCGGAATCCTATTTCACCCGCACCAACCGCGACGAGTTCAACACCAATCTCGAAGCGCATTACCACTTCGACCGTTTGCAGGTGAATGCGAGCGCGCAATATAACTGGAGTTCGTCCAAATACTTCACGCTCGGCACCTATTCGCGTTTCCAAGGCGCGACGTCGGCTGTGGTGGACGTGAATTCCTCCACGGTTCTTGGCGGCGGGCCCTTCGTCCAATTCAACAACACCGATTTGAACGACGTCTCGCAATACCGCTTGTTCCAGCTCCATGACGAAGTGGGGCACTCCAAGAGCCAGGAATTCGATACCCAGGCCGATGCGACCTATCAGGTGAGCGAGGATTGGTATCTGCGTAGCCTGCAAGCGGGCTATCGCTACTCCAACCGCCATACGCAGAAGGATTTCGGCTATCGTGACGCCATTTTCTACGATAGCGCCACGACGAAGAACAACACGCACTATATGCCGATGAGCGCGTTCCCGTCCTGCGGTAATGCCAGCGAGAAGGTCAAGCCTGATGTGTCGGGGGCGGATATTCCCTCCTGGTATCGTCTGTCATCCTCCTGCATTCTCGATAATTACGCGGCGGTGCGTAACTACATCGCTACCTCGCCGATGGCTTCGAAGGGCCGCTACGATTGGTCGAGCAATGAGCCGCCGAATATCGATCTGACCAATTCCTATAACGACCACGAATACACTTTTGCCGGCTATGCCCAGGCAAATTGGGGCGCCAATTTGTATTTCCCGGTTGAAGGCCAGCTCGGCGTGCGTGCCGTTCAGACCTGGGGCGATGTGCTCAGCACGGATTACACCGACAATCAGGATGCGAAGGGTAACTGGTTCACCACCATTACTCCGCATTCGGCGAATAAGAGCTATTTCGACGTGATGCCGAACGCCAATGCACTGGTGCATTTCTCGGATAAGCTGCAGCTTCGTCTGTCCTATTTCTATCAGGTGGACCGTCCCGCGTTTTGGGATGCCTCGGCCTGGCAGAGCATCAACGTTCCCAACAAAATCATTTGGGCGGGCAATCCTGATCTGCACTCGATGCGTGAGCATAATTACGACGCATCGCTGGAATACTTCTTCGGCAAGGCGGGCCAGGTCTCGCTTGGCTACTTCCTGAAGAAGCCGCATGGCTGGTTCTACTATGCGGGCATTCCGATCAACGATCCGAGCAGCCCCTATAACGGCTACACGCTCTATCAGAATCGCAATGCCAAGCCCGGCACCTTCGAAGGTCTGGAATTCTCTACCCAGAGCTTCTTTGATTTCCTGCCTGGCTTCTGGTCGAACTTCGGCGCCAGCGCCAACGGCACGCTCATGACGTCGTACACCATCATGTACGACTATCTGAATCCCAAGGTGAACACCGACCTTGCGAGCGTTCCGGGGGTCTATAACGCCGAAAACGTTTCGCGCTACACCTATAACCTTGCCTTGTTCTATGACACGCCGGAGTTCAGCGCCCGTTTGGCCTATAACTACCGCGCCAAATGGCGTGTCAGCGTCTGGCAGGATGCGGTGGCCTATTCGCCGTATAACGATGCCACCTCGCGGCTCGATGCGGCGGTCAACTTCACGCCCTACAAGTGGGTCACCTTCAGTGTCGAAGGCTCCAACCTGCTCGGCGAGAACAACCGCACGCAATGGGGTAAGGACGATAAGATGCCGCTCGGTCTGCGCATGCAGGCGCGTACAGTTCAGTTGAGCGCGCGCTTCCGCTACTAAGTTCATCTTTCCTATGGAATGGGCAATCGGTCTTCGCCGGTTGCCCATTTCTGTCTAGCTCTGATTTGGTGAGGGGGAAAAGTTGCGTACACGCTTCGCTGCCTTTGGCGTTTTGGCTTTGCTGCTCGGGCCTGCTTGGGCCGCGCCGGGAGAAGAGGTCAATCTTTCCTCCCTGGTCACCAACTTCGAACTCGGAGCGCATTTTGTTTCCGGAAGTGCCGTTCTTTATCGATTGAACCGCGAGGAAATTCGGCTCGCTGATCCCAAGAGCGGGAACAGTGAGCTCATCGCGCGGGTGTCCGCCATCAAGGCGCTGCTTGCCGCCAAGCTCACGGATAAAGACGATGTCACGCCGCTGGATTACGATGCAGCCAAAAAAACGCTGAAGCTGAGGGCTGGGGGCAAGATTTGGTCTTATGACCTTGCCAAGAATTCCGTCAGCGAAGCGGGCGGCGAACCACCGCGTGCTGAAAAGCAGACCGAAGTGGAATCCCCTGACCACAAGCACAAGGTCATTGCCAGAAACTACAATCTCTATCTGGTCGACAAAGCGACGGGCAAGGAAACCGCGCTGACGGCGGATGGCTCTTTTGATCGCCATTACGGCCAGAATTATGCGCTGATGGCCGATATGGTGGAGGCGAACAGCGAAACCCCACCGATCAATCTGGCGGTGCAGTGGTCGCCGGATTCCAAGAAGCTTCTCACCTATCGCCTGTCACGCAACAACGCCTATATCTGGCACGCGATTCAGCAAACCCCGAGGGATAGCCGCTTTCCGCGGACCTTCACTTTCGTTTATCCCACCGCGGGCGCCAAGGATGTGCCGCAGATCGAGCCGATCCTGATCGATGTGGAAAAGGCGATAGCGAAAAAGAAAACCGCGATCACCACGCTGAAAGTGCCCGCGCTCTCGCTTTTGTGGCCCGGTGATCCGCCGCTGTGGTGGGAGGGGGACCATATTCTTTATGAATGGACCGCGCGCGGTTATGGCGAGGTCAATCTTTACGAAATCGATCCCGTCACGGGTGTAGCGACGGTGCGTGTGCATGAAGCCGTTAAGCCGCTGGTCACGGTCACCTCCAGCGCCATTCGCAGCGAGCCGGAGCTGGGCGGCTATCTCAATATCTCCGAGCGCAATGGCTGGGCGCAGCTCTATTACCTTCCAAAAGGCAGTGATCCCGCGGGCGGGCGGGCACTGACCTCCGGTGCTTGGGAAGTCTCAGAAATTCTGCGTACAGAGAAGAGCCGCGTGCTTTTTACCGGCAATGGCCGCGAGGCGAATTCAAACCCTTATAACCACGCGCTCTATAGCGTCACGCTGGATGGCACGCTGAAGCTCCTCACGCCGGAGCCTTACGACCATCGCGTCACGCTGTCGGAGGATGGCGCCTGGTTTATCGACCGCATGTCCTCACCAGCGCTGCCGTCGCAAACATTGCTGCGCTCGACCGAAGACGGAAAGATCGTCGCGCGGCTGGGTGAGGCCGATCCAACGCCGCTGAAAGAGGCGGGCTATGCCCCGGTCGAACCGTTTGAAATGCTGGTGGAGGATGGCAAGACCAAACTCTACGGCGCGATCTTCCGGCCCAAGAATTTCGATCCTTCCAAGAAATATCCGGTAATCGATTACGTCTATACCGGGCCGACCACGCATAACTATCCCGAAAGCTATGGCGCCAGCTTGGGCCGGATGGAAAGCACGCTGGCCTCGCTTGGCGTGATCGTCACGGTGATCGATGGGCGCGGCACCTCGCAGCGCGGCCAAGCCTTCCGCCTTCCGGCTTATCAGAATATGGGCGAGGTGGGAATCGATGATCACATCGCCATGATGAAGGCGATGGCGGCGAAGTATCCCTACATGGATCTCAGCCGCGTTGGCGTTTATGGCCATTCGGCGGGCGGTTATGATGCCGCGCGCTTCATCTTACGCCGGCCGGATTTCTTCAAGGCGGCTGTGGCAAGCGCGGGCACGCATGATCTGCGTCTCGACAAAGCCTGGTGGCCGGAAGTGACCATGGGTCTTGCCGATGACGCCACTTGGGATCGCAACTCCAACATTGCGGTGGCGGGAAATCTGAAAGGCAAGCTCCTCATCGTGCATGGCGAGACGGACGACAATGTCCCGATCACCGCCTCGCTGCGCTTGCACAAGGCGCTCATCGATGCAGGTAAGCTGCATGAATTCGTGATGGTGCCGAACAGCACCCACCACACGGTGTTCCAGCCTTATTACTGGAAGATGCTGCTCGATTTCTTCCAGCGCAATTTGGTGGAGGCGAAATAGCTTTCAAGGCCAAGCGCGCAGCAGGATCACGCCATGGGCGGGAACATCATACTGCGCACTGGCCGTCACATCCTGATGCGCCCAGAGATCGCGCAGCTTGGCAGGCACGGGCAAGCCGATCTCCTGCCAATTCAGCGCGATCTCTTGTGGCGTAGCGCTGCGATTAAAGAGGCCAACCGCGACCGAACCATCGGCCAATTTCTTGGTCCAGATCTCGCGCGAGCCGGACTTCTTGACCGGCAAGCCCTGCGTACCCGCCTTGTCCTGATCGATGGCGATGACCTCCCGATTGCTCAGTATCTCCAGCGTTTGTGGAGACATCTTGCGCACATCATTGCCCAGGATCAGTGGCGCGGCCATCAGCGCCCACAGGCTGAAATGGGTTTTGTATTCGTCGGCGCTCATGCCGCCATTGCCGACTTCCAGCATATCGGGATCGTTCCAGCCATTGGGGCCGGTATGGTTGGGTATGCCATTCTTATCGAAGCCGATCTTCGCCATGGCGGCGTAGCTATCTTCGATATCGCCGGTGGTGCGCCACAAATGCCCGCCCACCGCGCGGCCCCAGCTTCCCACATCAAAACGGCCATATTCGCATAAGGAATAGACGATGGGGCGCCCCGCCGCCGCCAAGGCTTCGCCCATTTCCTGATAAGTGCCATAGACGGTATCGGCGGTGTTATAGAAGGCCTCACCGGAGCAAAGATCGTATTTCAGATAATCGATGCCCCATTGCGCGAAGCTCTTGGCGTCTTGTTGGATATGCCCATAAGAGCCTTCGAAGCCAGCGCAGGATTTCGGCCCAGGCGAAGTGTAGATGCCGAGCTTCAGGCCTTTCGCGTGCACATAATCGGCCAGCGCCTTCATATCGGGAAATTTTGCGTTCGGCTGCAAGCTGCCATCCTTGGCGCGCGTGCCCTGCCAGCCATCGTCGATGTTCACATATATATAGCCAGCATCGCGCAAGCCGGAGGAGACCAGCGCATCGGCGATCTCACGGATCGAGCGGTCATCGATGTCGGTGGCGAATTTGTTCCAGGAACTCCAGCCCATGGGCGGAGTGGCGGCGAGATTTTGCTGTGGCACAACCCGGCGCGGGGGCAGGGTGGTGGTTTTGAAATCGAGCGCCTGCAGCGCTTTCGCCGTTCCCTTATGCGCTTTGACATCGAAGACCTGGTCCCACAGCTTGCCGCGCATGGAGAGGGAGGCGCCGTGACGCTCCAAAACAATGTCTTCCATTTTTACGCGCGGATTGCCGTTGAAGAGGTGGAAGATCAGCTTGCCGTCCTCCACACGCATGTCGCGCATGGTTAGGTCGCCATACCAGCGCGAGGTGACCATGCCTTGCCACGCCCCATCGTGTTGTTGAACGGTGATGCGGGTGAAGCCGGGAAAGTCCGGCGAGGCTTCCACAATCCAGCCGCCGCTTAAGGCGGGCGAAGCTGCCGAGGCTGATGAGGCGAGTAACAGAGCCGTGAAGGCCACGCCAATCTTGGCAATTCGTGTGCGCATCGCGCATTCCCCAGTAGTCTTCAAAATCGTATAATATATACTTGAAGGCGATTGCCTATGCCGATTAGATGGCGGACGTCTTTATTTTGAGGGAATGATGAAGCGGAGCGTTGCGCGAAAATCCTTGGTGGGCTTGGGGCTGGCGGCGATCGTGTTGATGTTCCCGGTCGCGGCAAAGCCCGTTGCCGATACGGTCACGCAGAAGTTCGAGACGCCCGAATTCCGTCTCTCGCTGCAACAGAATTCGCAGACCCTGGTCTCCCTGGCGCCAAAAGCCGCCTCGGATGGGTTTGATTTCGCGCCCTCAGGCCGTTTCAAAACCCGCCTTGGCAATGGCGCCTATCGCTTGGGCGATATCGACCTGCGTGTCCGCAGCGCGGGCGAGGCGGAGTGGCATGATTACTCCAGCGCCTTCAAGCGCGCGGCGGTCAAGCCGCTGGCGAAAGAGGCGGGTGTGCTGGCAGCGGCCGATATCTCGGCAAGTGTTGGTGGGCCAATAAAAGTCGAGCGCCGCTGGGTGCAAGAGGGGGGCAAGCTCGCGCTGCGTTTCACCTTGACCAACACCTCGGAGGTGGCGGTGGAAGTTGGCGGCCTCGGCATCCCGATGATCTTCGACAATATCATCACCGGCCGCACGCTGGATGAAGCGCATGAGAAGGCGTCGTTCTATGATCCTTATGTCGGGCGTGATGCGGGTTATCTGCAGGTGAACCGGCTGAACGGCAGAGGCCCCTCCTTGCTGGTGCTGCCGGAAGCCGGAACGCCCTTCGAGCTCTATAAGCCCATCCTGAATGCGCGCAACGCGGACAAGTCGCTCAAGATTTATAACGACCCCGAACAGCGCAATATGACCTTCGAAGGCTTTTATGACTGGATGGTCACCTCGAAAGGCTTCGCGGATACGGAATGGAAGGGCGTTTCGCAATGGAATGAAACGACCTCCTTCACCTTGGCGCCGGGTGCGAGCCGCACCATCGGTGTTCGTTTTGTCACCGCGCCATCGGTGCGCAAGATCGAAGCCACGCTGATAGCGGAGGGGCGCCCCGTCGCCGTCGGCCTGCCGGGCTATATCGTGCCGACCGATATGAAGGCACAGCTTTTCCTGCACGCGCCCGCCGCGGTGAAATCGGCTGAGGTTTTCCCAGCGGGTGCCTTGAAGCTTGGCACGCCGGAAGCCGTACGCGATGGCTGGATGAAATATTCCGTGCAAGGCGTAAGTCTTGGCCGGGCGCGTCTCACGCTCACCTATGCTGATGGCACGGTGCAGACCATCCATTATCTTGTGACCAAGCCTGAAGCTGAGGCGGTCGCCGATATGGGCCGTTTCCTCTTTTCCAAGCAGTGGTATGAAAATCCCAACGACCTCTTTCATCGCAGCCCCTCGGTGATGGGCTATGACAAGGAAGAGGGCCATATCATCACGCAAGATAACCGCGTCTGGGTCGCTGGCCTCAGTGATGAAGGCGGGGCGGGCGGCTGGCTCGCCGCGGCGATGAAGGAACTCGATAATCCGGTGCCGGAGGAGGTCGCCAAATTCGAGCGCTTCGCCAACGAGACCTTGTGGGGCCACATCCAGGTCAGCGAAGGCCCGGAGAAATACGGCGTCAGGAAATCCATCTTCTATTACGACCCGGAACATTTCCCGGCGGGCACCTATGATCCCAAGCTGAATTGGAAAACCTGGGCCTCGTGGGACAAGAAGGGCGCGGATGATATCGGCCGCTCCTTCAACTATCCCCATGTCGCCGCCGCATGGTGGATGCTCTATCGCGTCGGGCGTTATCATGAAGGCTTGGTGACCCAGCCCTGGCAGACTTATCTGACGCGCGCCGCTGAGACCATCAAGGCGATGATGGTGAAGGCACCGTACTACACCCAGTTCGGCCAGATGGAAGGCGATGTCTTTGTTGCCATCCTGAAGGATCTGAAGCGTGAGGGCATGACGGCTGAGGCGTCCGAGATCGAAGCCTTGATGAAAACCCGCGCCGATCATTGGAAGACGCTGAAATATCCCTTCGGCTCGGAAATGCCGTGGGATTCCACCGGCCAGCCGGAAGTCTATGCCTGGATGCGGTATTTCGGCTATCAGGATCAGGCGGCGGCGACGCGCGAGGTGATCCTCGCTTATGATCCCACCATCCCGCATTGGGGCTATAACGGTTCGGCGCGCCGCTTCTGGGATTTTCTCTATGCCGGGAAAATCTCGCGTATTGAGCGTCAGCTCCATCATTACGGCTCATCCAACAACGCGCTGCCACTGTTCGATTCCTATCGCGCCAATCCGGAGGACTTCTATCTCTTGCGCGTGGCCTATGGCGGCTTGATGGGTTCGCTCAGCAATATCGACGAAAACGGTTTTGCCTCGGCGGCCTTCCATTCCTTCCCCGATATGATGAAGTTCGATCCCATCAATGGCGATTACGGCTCAAGCTTCTTTGCCCATGCTTATGCGGCGGCATCCTATCTCGTGAACCATCCGGTCTTCGGCTGGGTCGGCATGGGCGGCAATGTCTCGGAGGCCAATGGCAAGGTCGTGATCGCGCCCAAGGATAGCGCGCGCACCCGTCTCTTCATCGCGCCGGAAAAGCTCTGGCTCACGCTGGACGCGGGCAAGATCGACGCGGCTGCCTATGATCCCAAAAGCGGCTCCGTGGTGCTGACGCTCGCGCCCAAGGATGCGCACACGTCAAAGGCAGTGCTCAACATCGCGGGCGGTTATCACCTCGCGCAAGGTGGTACTGTGGTCGCGCTGGATGCTAAGCCCGTTGAGGTCATGTTGGTGAAGAACTAAGCTTAAAAAAGGCCGCCTCAAAAGGGCGGCCTTTAATATTAGCTGTTCTGGATTTCGATCTGGTTTCGCAAATCTTCCAGAGTGGAGGCGATGTGGTCATACATCATGCTCTCGACCACTTTGGATTGCCCGGCGCACCAGGCCTCGAACATCTCAGTATGTTCCTTCTTGGCGCGCTTGCGGCGGCCAGCCGGTTCCAGATGCTTATGCACATAGCGTTCGGCGATCAGGTTCAGCCGCTCAATAATGCTGACGGTGATCAGCTGGCGGATCGGGCGCACCAGCGTCATATGAAATTCGCGGTTCAAACGGCCCACGGCAACGCGATCGTTGGCGGCGGCTTTGTCGAGCAGGTTCAGCGCGGTCCGTGCGATGGCCTTGTCTTCGGCGGTCGCTTTCTTGGCCGCGCGGCCCACCGCTTCCGGCTCCATCTTCAGGCGCAAGGCATAGACTTCCTCTGCCTCTTTGGCCGAAAGCGGGTAGACGAAAAAGCCGCGATTGGTGACCGACTGCAAAAGCCCATCTCGTTCGAGCCGCGCAAAGGCTTCACGCAAGGGGATTTTGCTGACGCCCAGTTCCTTGGCCAGCGCGTCCTGCCGGATGGGAAGATTGGCGGGCAGCTCGTTCGACAAGATCCGGTCGCGGACCAAGCTGTAGACTTGCTCCGACAGGGTCTTGGCGACGATCGTCATTCTCGGTTTTTCCGCGTTTTCGGGTGCTGAGGCGCTGTGCTCTGTCGACATCATCTGTTTCCAGCGGTTACCCGCCGTTCTGGCCTTGGGGACGAAGGCTATTGTGGCTGGCGATCGTTGCCAGATAACGTATACTATCAGGCCGTCTCCCTCCAAGAAAGACCGTGCTTGTCGCTCCCTTTGGCAAGGCGGACGGCCTTTTCCCAACTGGATATGAAGCCCAAATGACGATCGAAGCTGTTCTTGCTGAACTGACCCCGCCCGTAAGCCTTGCTGCCCCCATTTCCCGGGATGAGCGCCTGGCCCGACTCGAAAAGGCGCGCCGCCTGACGCGCGATTTGGGGGCTGAGGCGCTTTTGATCAATGCCGGGTCAAGCATCGACTATTTCACGGGGCTGCGCTGGGGTGTTTCGGAGCGTTTGACGGCGCTGTTCTTACCCGTTTCGGGCGACCCCATCATTGTTTGTCCCTATTTCGAACGCGGCTCGGTTTTGGCGGGACTGCAGGTCGAAGCCGATTTGCGGCTTTGGCAGGAAGATGAGAGCCCCTATGCCCTGATCGGGGATGCCATGCGCGCCAAGGGGCTGACGAAGCTTGCGGTCGATCCCTCCATCTCCTTCGAAATGGTCCATGCGCTGGGCAAACAAACGGGGCTTTCGATTCTGGAAGCCGGGCCGGTCATTCGCGGCTGCCGCCTGTGCAAGTCGCCCGGCGAGCTCGCCATCATGCAGCAGGCGATGGACATGACCTTGGCGGTGCATAAGGCGACTCAAAAGATCCTCCGCGAAGGCATCACCACGGCGGAAGTCGAGAATTTCATCGAAGCGGCGCATCGGAAAATGGGCGCCTCCGGCAATTCCTTCTGCATCGTGCAATTCGGCCGTGGTACGGCCTATCCCCATGGGTTGCCGGGCGTGCAGGCCCTGAAAGAGAATGACCTTGTGCTGGTGGATACCGGCTGTTTCGTGCAGGGCTACACCTCCGACATCACCCGCACCTATAGCTTCGGCAAGCCGACTGATCGCCAGCGCCAGATTTGGGATATTGAGAAGGAAGCCCAGGCGGCCGCTTTCGCCCGCGTTGCGGTGGGCGTACCCGCCGAAGAGGTGGATGCCGCCGTGCGCCGCGTGCTCGAAAAGCATGGGTTGGGGCCGGAGTATAAACTTCCGGGCACGCCGCATCGCACCGGCCATGGCATCGGCCTATCGATCCATGAAGCGCCGTTTATCGTGCGGGGCGACAAGACGCTGCTCGATGTCGGCATGTGTTTTTCGGATGAACCGATGATCGTGGTGCCGGGCGAGGATGGAACCGAATTCGGCGTTCGCCTGGAAGACCACATCCACGTAACAGAAAAAGGGGCCGCGTGGTTCACGCAGCCCCAGCAAGATATCTTTACCGCCTGATATCCGTCTTATTCTTCGTCGGGGTAGGGGCCTTTGCCCCCCTCGGCGATGAATTGATCGATCCGCGCCTCGAGCACCGGCAACGGCACCGAGCCCAAGGACAGTACGGTGTCGTGGAAGGCGCGGATGTTGAACTTTTCGCCCAGCGCGGCCTCGGCCTTATGGCGCGCTTTCCAGATCGCCATCTCACCGAGGTAATAAGAAAGCGCCTGTCCCGGCCAGGCGATATAGCGATCCACCTCGGTCGCGATTTCATGATCGGCGAGCGCCGTGTTGTCGTGCAGGAATTGGCGGGCCTGTTCGCGCGTCCAGCCTTGGCTATGAATGCCGGTATCGACCACCAGCCGTGCTGCGCGCCACATCTGATAGCTCAGCATGCCGAAACGTTCATAAGGCGTCTCGTAGATGCCCATCTCCACACCCAGCCGCTCGCTATAAAGCGCCCAGCCTTCGCCATAGGCCGAGATGAAGCTGTCACGGCGGAAGGGCGGCAGGTTCTTGTTTTCCGACGCTAGCGGCATCTGGAAGGCATGACCCGGCGCGGATTCATGCAAGGTCAGCGCAGGCAGGGAATAGAGCGGGCGCGAGGGCAGGTTATAGGTGTTGACGAGATAGATGCCTGGGCCACCGCGGCCACCCGTATAGAAAGGTGCGATATCATCCGGTACTGGCTTGATGGCAAAACGCTGGCGCGGCAGATGGCCGAAATACTCGCCTGAGACGGCATCGAACTTTTTGGAAATCCAGGCCGCGCGATCCAAGAGGTCTTGCGGCTTCTTCACATAGAATTGAGGATCGGTACGCAGGAAGGCGAGGAAGGCGGCAAGATCGCCTTCGAACTTCACTTCCTTCATCACCTCGGCCATTTCGGCGCACAGAGAGGCGACTTCCTTCAGCCCGACCTCGTGAATATGCGCCGGATCGTCATGCATGGTGGTGTATTCGTAGATCTGCGCTTTATAGAAGTTCTTGCCATCCGGCAGGTCATACGCGGCGAGGGATTTTTGCGCGCCTGGCACATATTCATCGCGCAGGAATTTCAGCAGATTTTGATGCGCCGGAATCACGCTGTCTGAGATCGCCTTGCGGGCAGCCGCGCGCAGCTCTTCCTGTTTGGCGGCTGGAAGGCTCGCCAGCATGGTCTTGAACGGCGTGTAGTAGATGTTCTCTTCCACGTTCGGCGCGTTCAGCACCGATTGCACCGTGGCGTCGCGCCCTTCTAGCGTGACCTGGGGCAGGGTGAAGCCGCGCTTTAGGCCGGCCCGCATATTCTCGATATTCTCCTGGAAATAGCGGGGAATATCGTTCAGTTGGCTGATGTAATTGCGATAGTCCTCTTCGCGGCGGAAGCTGCCGCGTGCCATGCTGGCCAGATCGCCCCAGAAGGAGGTGTCGCCGGAAAGCGGGCGTTGATAGGTCTTATAGACCTGATCGGAAATCAGGGTCTCGATCTGATAGCGATAGACCTTGAAATCCACGCCGCGCTGCGCCGAGAGTTTGGCCGTGTCGATCTTGTCCAGGCGGTTCAAGACCTCGCGCCAATGGGCAAGGCGCTTTTGCTGCGCGGCTTCATTCACCACCGGCAGATGGGCTGTATGCGTTGCATTGGGCGTGTCTTCATCCGCCGCGAATTGATGCTGCCTCCATGTCCATTCCGCCTTGTACAGAGCTTCGAAAGCTTTGTTTTCGTCGTGCTTGGCGGTTGCGGCTTGGCTTGGAAGAATGAGATCACACATGCAGATTGCCGTCATCACTATGGGTAGGAACGCTTTCACAATAAGACCCCCGCTGCCTGGAACAAGAGAAGAGAACCGATTGCAGCGTAATCGTATACAGTATATCTAACAAGAGATGCTTCCGAGAAGGGGACTTGAATGCCGCGCCTTCACCGCCGTGATCTGTTGCGAAGCTCCGCATCTATGGCTGCGTTTGCAGCGCTATCTGGCGGAACGGCTCTAGCCGCACCGCAGCAGGGCCTCGCGCACCCCGTCGCACTGAAGAATGTGCGTCTCTTACCCTCGCCATACCGCACGGCGGTTGAAGCCAACCTCAAATACCTTCTGTCGTTGTCGGCGGATCGCTTCCTGCACAACTATCATAAGTTCGCAGGCCTCCCCGTGAAGGGCGAGCTTTATGGCGGCTGGGAAGCTGACACCATCGCGGGCGAGGGGCTTGGCCATTATTTGAGCGCTTTGGCGCTGATGTATGCCCAGACTGGCAATCAAGAGTGCAAAACCCGCATCGCTTATATCGTTTCGGAAATGGCCAAGGTGCAGGCCGCGCAAGGCGATGGCTATGTCGCCGGATTCTTGAGGAAGCGCAAAGACGGCACCATCGTGGATGGCAAAGAAATCTTCGCCGAAATCGCTGCGGGCGATATCCGCTCCACCGGGTTCGATCTGAACGGCGCCTGGTCGCCGCTCTACAACATCCACAAGGTGCTGGCGGGTTTGTTGGACGCCGAGGAACTGGTGGGCAATAAGCAGGCGCTGACCGTCTGCCTCGGCTTCGCCCGCTATCTCGATAAAGTGTTCGCGAAGCTCTCCGACGCGCAGATGCAGGATATGCTCTCCTGCGAATATGGCGGCATCAATGAAAGCTTTGCCGAGCTTTATGCCCGCACCAAGGATGCGCGTTGGCTGAAACTTGCTGAACGCATCTACGATAAGAAGAGTCTCGATCCCGTGCTGGCGGGCGAGGATCATCTCCCCAACACCCATGCCAATACCCAGATTCCGAAGATCATTGGCCTTGCGCGGATCGCGGAAGTCGGTGGGCCCGGCAGCTTCAAGCAAGGCGCGGCGTTCTTCTGGGATACCGTAGTGCACCATCACAGCTTTGTGATCGGCGGCAATGGCGACCGCGAATATTTCTTCGCGCCCGATACCACGGCGGATCATCTCACCGAACAGACCTGCGAGCATTGCGGCAGCTACAATATGCTGAAGCTGACGCGGCACCTCTATGCCTGGAAGCCGGATGCGGCGCTGTTCGATTATTACGAGCGCACCCAGCTCAATCACATTCTCGCGGCGCAGAATCCCAAGACGGGCATGTTCACCTATATGACCCCGATGATGTCGGGGGCAGAGCGTGGCTTCTCCGGGCCAGAGGATGCCTTCTGGTGCTGTGTGCTCTCGGGCATGGAAAGCCACGCCAAGCACGGCGATTCCGTCTATTGGGAATCCGGCAACACGTTTTTCGTGAACCTCTTCATTCCCTCCGAAGTGAAAAGCAGCTTCGGTGCCTGGCAGCTCCAGACGCGCTATCCCTATGAAGGCGATATTCACCTCAAATTGAACGCGCTGCATGCGCCGAAGGTTTTCGCGCTAGCCCTGCGTATTCCGGGCTGGGCTGAAAGCGCCGACATCACCATCAATGGCGAGAAGGTCGAGGCCGTCCGCGAGCATGGCTATGCGGTCCTGCGCCGTACATGGAAGGCAGGCGATGCGGTGACGCTCTCTCTGCCGCTGGCGCTTCGTCTTGAAACGGCGCCGGGCAGTGAACGCGCGGTGTCGATCCTGCGCGGGCCTATGGTGATGGGCGCTGATCTCGGCTCTGCCGAGAAGCCCTTTGAAGGTGTCGCGCCCGCTTTGGTCGGCGCGGATTTGCTCGCGGGCATCAAGCCGGTAGCGCCGCAAGATGCGGTCTATCGCACCGAAGGTATCGGCCGCCCTGGCGAACTCACCTTGAAGCCTTTCTATGCCCAGTGGGAAGAACGTTCGGCGCTCTATTTCAATCGCTACAGCGAGCCGGAATGGGCGAAATACCAAGCCGCCTATCTCGCCGAGCAAGCCCGGTTGAAAGACATTGCCGCCCGTTCGCTGGATGTGATGCATCTGGGTGAAATGCAGGCCGAGCATGATCACGCGCTGAAGGCGGAAACTTCCTATCCCGTGATTTATCGCGCCCGCAATGGCCGCGATGCGCGCGCTGGTGGCTTCTTCTCCTTCGAGATGGCCGCCCGCAAAGACGGCAAGGACCCTGGCGCGCTGATGCTCGCGGTCACCTATTGGGGCGGCGAGGTCAATCGCGATTTCAATATCGAGGTCGATGGCGCGCTTGTCGCGCATCAGCTCCTCACCGGTCAAAAGCCCGGCGAATGGCTCGATCTCGAATATGCGATCCCGCTGGAGCTGACCAAGGGCAAGGACAAGATCACCGTCCGCTTTGTCAGCTTGAATCGTAAATCCGTTGGTCCGGTCTTCGGCGTCCGTCTCTTCACCGCCGCGCCTTCAGGGGCAAAGTGATGCTGAAAGCTCTTTTTCTCAGCGGCGCGGCTTTTGCCTTGCCGCTCGCCGCCGCCGAGCCCATCGCCGTGACCGCGCCGCATAATCCGATCTTGTCGGACGGCACTTCATTTTCCGCCGATCCCGCGCCGCTGGTGGTGGGCGACACGCTTTACATTCTCGCCGGGCATGATGAAGCCGCGCCAGACCAGAATGATTTCATCATGAATGACTGGCAGCTTCTGGCGACCAAGGATGTCGCCTCCGGAAAATGGCTGCATTATCCGCGTTTCCTGAAACCCGAGGATGTCTTCAAATGGGCGACGCCGGGCCGCGCTTACGGTGCCCAGATCATCCAGGCGCCGAACAAGAAATTCTATCTCTACGCGCCGGTGATGCAGGCGAACTGTTCAGATAAGGATTGTTTCGGCATTGGTGTCGCGGTTGCTGACAGCCCGCTTGGGCCTTGGACTGATGCCCATCCCGCAGGTCCCATCATCTCGCAGCGCGCCCCCGTCGCCAACACTATCCAGAACATCGATCCCACGCCTTTCGTGGATGAGGATGGCCGCGTTTATATCTATTGGGGCACCTTCGGACAGCTGCGGGGTATCGAACTCGCCGCCGATATGATCACGCCCAAAGGCGAAGAGGTTGCGGTTAAATCGCTGAAAGGCTTTTTCGAAGCGCCTTGGCTCTTTAAGCGCAACGGCACCTATTACATGGCCTATGCGGGCAATCACGCGGGGCCGAACTCGGATTGCACCCCTGCCGTCTATCACGCCTGCATCGCCTATGGCTCCGCGCCGTCACCGCTCGGTCCTTGGACCTATCGCGGCGTGATCCTGCCGCCGGTCAGCTCCACCACTTCGCATGACGGGATCATTCAGTTCAAAGACAAATGGTATCTCGTCTATCATACCGCGGATGCCAAAGGTGGCGGTCATTTCCGCCGTTCCGTCGCGATCGATGAGATGCAATGGGACGATAGCGTTACCCCCGCCGCGATCAAACAGGTCACGCCGACGCCGCGCCCGCCTTCGGAAATCGGCCCGCAGCGCAATGTCGCCCCCGCTGCGAAAATCGTTGTCTCCAACGATCCCGTGCCGGTGCAATGTTGGAGCAAGGCGCTGAATGATGGCATCGTCCGGGTCAATCCGCTGCCACCCGATATGTGGGGCACCTGGAACGGCAATAACCCGCCCAAGCCCTGGATCGCTTATCAGTGGAGCGCGCCGGTCAAGCTGAACGCCTCGCGGATCACTTTCTGGGCGGATCATCCGGCAGGCGCGGGCGAGGGCGTTGCCCCGCCGAAATCCTGGCACCTTGAATATTGCGATGGCAGCGCCTGGAAGCCGGTCCATGCCACCTCCAGCTATGGCACCGAGACAGACAAATTCGTTGAGGTGACCTTTGAACCCGTCACCACCACATGTCTGCGAGCCGTTTTCGATGCCTCGCAGGCGGGGGGTGGCACGGCAGGCGTGGCGGTTGAGGAATGGGAGGCGCTATCGGTCGAACCCGTCAAGCTGCATCTCGGGGAAAGTCCGCAAGTTAAATAGGGGATTATCGCCCTCGCGGGGGCCGCCTCACGGATTTGGGACTTTGCGGCAGGCAAAATTGCGCGCTTAACTAGAGTCTTGCACAAGCGAGGCTCCCATGAAGCTGATCCGCTTTCTCGCCTTCGTCCTCTTCATCAGCCCCGCTGCGCTGGCGGCAGACAGTCTCGCAATCAACGGGGCGGGCTATTTTGAAAAGCCCGGCCTCAACGTCATGGTCTTCGATGATTTCTACCCCGAAGGCCATCAAGGCGGGGTGAGCATCATTCAGCAGGGCGTGCGCGTCGCGGCGCTGGGGGACCTTCGACTGGAACCTGCGCCAGGGCAGTGGTCGCCCATGCCCGCGATTGGCGCAAAGAAGATTGACCGCAAGACTGGAACCATCACCCAGTCGCTCTCTTACCCCGACCCCAAGCGCATTCACGCCACCGATAATCCGATCGTTTATCCCGACCTCGATTTTTCCTATCGCCTGCGTGTCACCGCGCTTTCCGGAGACAGTTTCAAGATCACTGTCGATCTCGACAAGCCGCTGCCGGAGGCGTGGATCGGCAAGGTCGGCTTCAATCTCGAACTCTTCCCCGGCGATCTTTTCGGCAAGCCCTATTTGATGGACGGCTTAGGCGGGATTTTTCCGCGCCAGCCCAATGGTCCCATCACCGGCAATAAAGAAGCCAAAATCGGTGCGCCGCTGGCGAGTGGCACCAGCTTCGTGGTCGCACCCGATGATGAGGCTCGCCGCCTGAAGGTGGAAAGCAAAACGGGGCCGCTTCAGCTCATCGATGGCCGCGTCACCTATAATAATGGCTGGTTTGTGCTGCGCAGCCTGATCGCGAAAGGCGCCAGCAAAGGCGCTATCGAATGGATCGTCACGCCGCACACCATTCCTGGCTGGAAATATCAGCCCGTCATCCAGGTCAGCCAAGTTGGCTACGCCAGCGCGCAGCAAAAACGCGCGGTGATCGAGCGTGACCCGCGCGATACCACGCCTGGGCCCGTAGTGCTCTATCGCTTGACCGAGAGCGGCAAGGAAGAGGTGCAGCGCGGCACAGCGGAGCAGTGGGGCAAGTTCCTGCGCTATGATTATGCCACCTATGACTTCTCCAAGGTGACCCAGCCGGGCATGTATGTTCTCAGCTATGGCAGAGTGCTCTCGCATCCCTTCCGCATCGGATCGGATGTTTATGACCGCGACGTGTGGCAGCCGACGCTGGAATATTTCCTCCCCGCTCAGATGTGCCACATGCTGGTGCGCGAGGGCTATCGCGTCTGGCATGGGCTCGATCACCAAGATGATGCGCTGATGGCACCGGTCAACCACATGCATTTCGATGGCTATGCGCAGGGGCCCTCTACCTTGACCAGCTTTAAACCCTGGCAGCATGTGCCGGGGCTGGATGAGGGCGGCTGGCATGATGCGGGCGACTACGATTTACGTGTCGAATCCCAGATGGGCACCGTCTGGGCGTTATCCAAAATGGTGACGGAGTTCGGCCTCACTTACGATGCCACCACGATCGACGAAACCGCCAAGCGCACCGAAATTCATGAGCCGGATGGCAAGAACGACGCCCAGCAACAGATCGTACACGGACTTTTAAGCGTGCTCGGCGGCTATCACGCGATGGGGCGGCTCTATCGCGGCATTCAGGATATTGATCTCGAGCAATATACGCTGCTGGGGGACATCTCCACCAATACCGATGGGCTTGTTTACGACGCCGCGCTCAAGCCAGGCGAGCGTACCGCCACCACTTCGGGCAAAAAAGATGACCGTCTGGTCTTTACCGAAGATAATCCCGACCGGGAGGTCGAAATGGCGGCACAGCTTGCGGCCGCCTCTGTGGCGCTCAAGAACTTCGACGCCAAGATGTCGGCGGATGCGCTGGATGTTGCCAAGAAGCTCGATGGCACCAGCTTTGCCCGCGCCAAATGGCTTTCCCCGCGCGTCTTCATGCTGAGCGAACTTTATCTCGCCACCGGCGATAAGAGCTATCTCACGCGGCTCATCGCGCTCAAACCGGAGATCGTCGCGCATATTGGCCAGGCTTGGGCGTTGGGTGAGGTGATCAATCAGATTGATGATGCCGCCTTCAAAGCCGATGTCGCCAAGGCGGTGGCCGCTTATCAGAAAGACCTCGCCGCCAAGCTCGCCAAGGCCTCACCTTATGGCGTGCCGTTTGATTGGCGCATCTGGGGCGTGGGCTGGCAGGTGCAGGAAGAGGCCGTGCATCAATACTTCTTCCGCAAAGGCTGGCCCGAGCTGACCACGCCGGATTTCGAACTCAACGCGCTCAATTATGATCTCGGCGTGCATCCGGGCGAGAATACCGAATCCTTCGCTTCCGGTGTCGGCGCGCGTTCGGCCACGGTGGCGTATGGCACCAATCGCGCCGACTGGTCTTACATTCCAGGCGGCGTCGTCTCCGGCACCGCGCTGATCCGCCCCGATCTGCCCGAGCTGAAAGTCTGGCCCTTCTTCTGGCAGCAAAAGGAATATGTCATGGGCGGCGGCGAAACCGATTTCATGTTCCTCGCCCTTGATGCGCGGAAGATGTTCGGGAAATAGCCCACCACCTCTCTGTCACAGGTGTAGACAATGCATGGATTGTTGGCGTTGTAGGGCGGTGCAACTCATTGTTGTTGCTCAGGGGTACCCGCTGGCATGGAGATTGCTCTTTAGCCTGGGCGGCTTACTCGGAGCTTACCATGCACGGCAAACTCCCCTCTGACGAGACCGCGCAATTCCAACGTCTAGTCGCGTTCTTTTGCGCTCTGTTCTCCGGGCCTGATCCTTTGGCTTCGGCCGATTGCCGCGACTCTTTCAAAACCTATGTGCCCCATTATTATCGCGACTGGTTCGGACCGGGCGTGGAAGGTCTGACGGCGCGTCATCTCAAATGGTTTCGCCGCCTGTCGCCGGTATTCGATCTGCCGCGCGGTTCAAGTGTGCTCGATTTCGGTGGCGGCTACGGCATGGATTCCATTTTCCTGGCGTCGCTGGGCTACAAGGTGACGTTCTACGAAGTCAGCATTCATCACATCGGCGTCGCCAAGGCGCTGGTGGCGAAGTATGTGGAGGAATTCGGCCCCTTGGACATTACCTTCATGCACGCCCGCAAGGATCCTCTGCCGACCGGGCTGGATGCGGTCCTGCTCGATGAAGTTGCCCATCATATCGAGCCGGTGGAGGAGGTTTTTGAGACCGCCGCACGCATGCTGAGACCCGGTGGTTCGCTGTTCCTGCTCGAACCCAATTTCCTGAGTGCGCCGGTGCAACTCCACTTCTTCCGCGTGCGCGGCTTCAAGGTCGTTGGATTGCAATGGGACATCGAGACCGGCGAGGTGCGCCCGCTTGGCCGCGAACATATCCGCATGCTGTTCGATTGGGTTGCCCGCGCCCGCAAATTCGGCTTCCAGCGTCTCCACACCGATTATGTCGTGCCCTGGCTGATCCGCAGCGCGCGGCCGAGCTGGCCGCGTCGCATCGTGGAACATGTGCCGCTGCTCCGCGACATCGCCGCCACGCATGTGACGATCCATTTTGCAAAGAATGGATAAGCGCCGAGGCCGCCGCGGATCGGAAATGAAATGGCGACAAGCCTAAGCGAAAAGCATCGCACAGCCGGTCATCCCGCGCGAGTATTTACTCCGACCCCGTACCTTCGCGTACCTCTGCGGGCTACAGATGATTTCACTTGTGTCTAATGGTTTTATACCAACGCGGTATTCGCTCGATCCGTATATTCTCTGCATTTTCTAGCAAAAATCGTGGTCTGCCGGGGTTCTCATTATTATGAAACATACCCGTTATCATAGCATAGGCCACCCATTCCTGACTGTCGGCTCCAGAATCGAAAGTCATCTTTTGGTTCATTGCGGTTGCTTTATCGACCGCGGTCGACAACGCCCGCAAATTTTGTCCATTCCCATGGGGGGCATCATATATCCAAAGAAGTTTATATTGCTTGCATCGTATATCAACAAAACCTCTGTACTCACTTCCCGCCAGCTGCACCAAGCCTTCAAAGGCTACACGTCTCTCGTGAAACACCTCTGGCTTTGACAGGATATCGCACACACTTGTTTTTACCGTGTCTGCACTGGCCCCACTCAAAACTAAATTCAGAGCTCCAAGAATTACCCAGACGACCGCTGTTCCGGCGCGCATAACATGATGCTCCTCTAATATGGGGGGGCTGTCGGTCGGGGGGGATGGGAAGTACGGGGTCAGAGTAAATTCCTTTCGAAATGTGACTCACGCTTTCAATGAAGCACGCCCCATGAATCGCATACGCCCCCAAATTCGCTTAGTATGTCGGAAATTTTTTTTTGCACGCCCATGACAAATTCATAAGTCAGGACATGGCATAGGCTGATCAAAATATAAGGGGCGGAGGCATCCACGACTTTATCCAACTGTGCCTCAGGATAAAGCTGCCATATCTTGTCTATGGCTTGATCAGGCGGAGGCCAATTTTCAAATTCGACATTGAACTCGATTTTGTAGGATTTTGAAAAATCAAATTTGGCTGCATCCAATCGACGAAATACATCGCCGTCGAGGTCGGGCGGCCATGTCATGTTTCCTCACGTGTTTAATGGTTGCGTGGAGCATACGGTTATACCCTGGCCCAGCAAGTTCGAGATCAGGGTATATGCTCTGGTTGATCGATTTATGCAGGATTTCGCGCGCTCAAGCTATCTGCGTCCGCTTCTCACCCGCCATTCTGTCCGTACTCTGTCCACGCCATGAAATCTCGCCGCTTCCTCTTGGCGGCGGGGCGGGCGGTCCCCATCTATGGGAATCGTCTGAAGTGACCCTCAAAAAAGTTTTTTTGAAAATCGCACCGTACCAATGTCGTCTGAGGTCGCCTTAATGCGGGTTAACAGCAAGGCGTTTGTTCTTTGAAATCGCGAGGATAGAGGAAAAATTCGGGATTTGAATTCGCGTTTTTCACGTCACCCCTGGCCCGCCGCAATTGGAGGAGGGGGGAGGGGAAGGAAAATCCCAGCACAATTATATTGCTGAAACCGCTTCAGCGCAGATGCCCGGCGGTGCGCAGCAGGTAAGCGAGGACCTGCGCTACCGCTCTATAGAGCGCTTCGGGAATTTCCTGGTCGACTTCCAGGGTGGAGAGGGCTTCGGCCAGGGCAGGGTTCTCTTGCACCGGCACGCCGCTCTCTCGCGCCTTCTCGATGATGGCTTCGCCGACCGCGCCTTTGCCTGATGCCACCACGCGCGGGGCATGGGACTTTTCATATTTCAGCGCGACCGCGATGGTGTCTTTCTTTGCCGCCATCACACCGTGCTCTTACCATAAGCGCCCAGCGTCCCGCCGGCTGATCCGCCAGATGTGCCGTAGGCGGATGATTTAGCGGGGGCGGCGGAGACAAAGGCGATATCGGCCTCGAGATGGCTGCCGCTCAGCGCGTCGTTCAGCCAGCCAGCGCCTTGCTTAAGCTCAGTCAGCGCGTCGGGCCGGTCTGCGGCGATGGTGATCCAGGCGTGGTCGCCGGAAAGCGCGAGGTTGGCGCGCACCGGGCCTAAGGGTTCGATGGTCAATGCGAGGCCCACGCGCCATACCGGCTCGGGATGCTCGGCGCTGCGCCCGGAGCTGTCACGCTGGATGATGAGCTGCGCCACGGCGGGGCCTTGCGGCGTCATCAGCGGCAGATCGACGACATAGCGCGGGTCGGGTGTTCGTGTGCCACGGCTCTGCGGATCGGCATCTTCCGGCAGGCTCGCTAGCTGCAGCAGATTTTGGCGCGCCAAAGCGGCCTCGCTGCCGGTGATGAGAAGCTTGGCCGCATCCACGGGGCTGGAGCCTGCAGGCAGGCTTGGGCTTGCGGGGCCTTGCGCCACGGGGTGGCGGCCCGGCGGCGGCACGCTGGCGCCACCGCTCGGGATTTCGCTCTCACCACTTTGGGCCGCCCATTGCCGCGCAGCCTCAGCGAGTTTGCCGAGCGCGGATTTCTGATCCCTCGGCGCTTCACCTTGTTTGGCGAGGCCTGACTCAGTGAAGAGGCCCGATTGCGCCAGCGCCGTTTTGATATCGTCCGCAGACGGAGCTTTGTTGGTCGGCAAAGCAAGGCTGACGAGCTGCTGCACCGCGGCTTGCACCGGTGGCGGCAGCAGGCCCGCGCGCGCCGCCGCCAGGGCATTGGCCAGAAGCGGGGCCATGCCGTCCTGCTTAGCGATGCTGGTTTGGCGCGTGAGCGCGATGGCGCTTTGCAGGGCGGCGACGGGATCGGGCGGCGCGATGGGCGTGGCGATCTGGGGCAAGCCTTGGCTGGCAGATTGAGGCGCCTGCGCGACCTGACCGGTACCCGCGGGCGCGGGCGGCGTCGGCAACGACGGCGGAAAGGAAATAGTCACAGCGGCACCTGCAGGCTTGCGGCCCAAGGCTAGCCTTCCAAATCTTAATAACCCGATGCCGCTTGGCTAAGCGGTTCCCGCATTGGTGGCGGGTTTGTCTTGAAACCGCTCAATCTTGGGACAAGGCCCTTTTGGCCCCGCGCCGGCCTCGCTAGGGTGCGGTCCTCAAAAGGACCTTCCCATGCGGACCAAACTTCTCGGCGCGGCGGCGCTTTCTGTTCTCGCGCTGGTGCTCTCGGCCTGTGGCGGCGGCGGGGAGCGGATGCCGGTGCATGTGGGCGAGGAGTGGCACGGGCCGATTCTGATCCTGCGCCGCTATGCCGGGCCAGATGGCTATCTCACCCGCAAGCAATTGGAGGAGGGGCTGCGCAAGGATTTCGACGCTGCCGACCTCAACCATGATGGCGTGCTGCAGCCGGACGAGGCGCGGGTGGTAAATCAGGCGCGCTGGAAAGAGGATCAATCGGCGATTTCGCCGCTGCAGGATTGGAATGGCGATGGGGTGATTGACTTCAATGAGTTCGCCGCCACCGCCCGGGCTCTGTTCAACCAGGTGGACCGGGACGGTAATGGCGTCCTGACGCCGCAGGAGCTGCGAATCTCCGGCAAGGATGGGACGAAAACCGGCCCCGATGACGCTCCCCAAGACGGAAAACAGGGGGCTCCGGAGCGCGAACACCGCCGCGGCGGCCACGGAACAGCGGGATAATGCTGGGTAATTCGCGCTAAACGGGCCAATTTGCGCGGTATCAGCCGGTCTTTCCAAAAAAAATGGCGAGAGGGCAAAAAGAGCTAATCGCCTGCTTGACTTAGGAAAGCTGGCCCCCTACATCAGCGCTCCTTCGCGGGGACACCTCGCGAAACCGCCCGCGGGGGCGTAGCTCAGTTGGTTAGAGTGACGGCCTGTCACGCCGTAGGTCGCGGGTTCGAGCCCCGTCGCTCCCGCCATTAACTTCCAAGGGAAGTTAATGTTTTCAAAGGTGGTTCTGGAATTTTCCAGCCCCCCTCCACGTTCAGCACCGCGACCGCTGAACGCCAAATCCCTGGTCAGATATGCCCTCAACCCATCGCCGTTGCGGCGGGTGTCTTACTTTCGAAGACCTGCGCGGCGCATCAGCCCTCAGCGGTAAGGGCTTGAATGCCATTGCACAATAAATATGATAAATGCATGGCTGCCGCAGCGAAGAACGGCAGCGGCCTCGAGCGCGCAGGTACAGGGCCGTCTCCGGGGAGCCTAAAACAGGGAAGGGAAGAAAAGTGCCAGATTTTCATAATAAGCTGGAACGGAGTCGTCTTGTGCGTGGCATGCGGACGATCGTCTCCGCAGCGGCTTTGGGGGCTATGGTAGCAAGCGGTGCCGTCGCTGCGGAGGCGCCCCGGATTGTCCAAAAAGATGGCCGTCATGCGTTGTTGGTAGATGGAAAGCCCTTCCTGATGCTGGGCGGGCAAATTCACAACTCCAGCGCTTGGCCGGTCGAATTGGGACAGGTCTGGGAATCGGCCGCAGCCCTGCACGCCAATACGGTTGAAGCCCCTATTTATTGGGAGCAGTTCGAACCGCAGCAGGGGCATTTCGACACCACCAATATCGATGCGCTGATCAAAGGCGCGCGCGCCCATAACCTGCATTTGGTTCTTCTCTGGTTCGGAACCTGGAAGAACGGCAACATGCATTATGTGCCTTCCTGGGTGAAGGAGGATAGCAAGCGCTTCCCGCGCACAATCCGCCCCGATGGTGAGCCCCTTGATGTGCTTTCTCCGCTGGGGCGCAACACGCTCGCGGCCGATAAGGCTGCCTTTGTGGCCCTTATGAACCATCTCAAGAAAGTGGATGGCGACGAACACACCGTGCTGGTGGTTCAGGTGGAAAATGAATCGGGCAATATCGGCAGCGTGCGCGACAATTCACCTGAGGCCAATGCACTGTTTGCCAGTCAGGTTCCTGCTGATCTTCTCGCGGCGGCGCATAAGTCTGCAGGGACCTGGAAAGAGGTCTTCGGCAGCGAGGCGGATGAAACCTTCCAGGTTTATTATCAGGCTAAATACATCAATGAAATCGCGGCGGCCGGCAAAGCCGTGTTCAACATTCCCTATTCGATCAATGTCTGGGTGTCTTATCCGCCTAACGCGCTCGCGCAACGCGCCGTGGAGCAGCCGGGCATAGGCTATCCCAGCGGCGGAGCGGTTCAGAAAATGGTCGGCTTGTGGAAGGCTCTTGCGCCATCCATCGATGTTATCGGGCCGGACATCTATGGCGATGGGCGCGATTTTGTCGAAAACCTGCTACAGACTTATGCACGCCCGGACAATCCTCTGATGATCCCTGAAATTGGGCGCAGCGATAATTTCGCAAAGATCTTCTATAAGGCGCTTGGTCATGGCGCGATCGGCTTTGCACCCTTCGGTATCGACCGGACAGGCTGGAACATTCTGGGCGACGAAGCCTGGCCCGCACATGCGCGCAATTTCCGGCTTTTCGCCCCGATGAGCCGCGAAGTCGCCAAGCTGGAATTCGAAGGCAAGGTGAAGACCGCTGTCGAGGAACCCGGTAAGCCCACGCAGGAAATTGATTTCGGCGAGTGGCAGGCGACGGTCGCCTATGGCTATCCGCAACGGGATGGCGAGACCCCGCCAGGTACAAAAGACCATCATGGCGCGGCCTTCATCGCCCAGCTTGGACCGGACGAATTTCTGGTTACGGGCCTAGATGCCAGTGTGATCTTTCATTTGAAGGATAAGAAGCCTTGGATGCGCAGCCAGTTCGTCACGGTGGAGCAGGGTAGCTTTGAGAAAGGCGTCTGGAAGCCGGTGCGGCTTTGGAATGGCGACGAAACCGATCGCGGCCTTTGCTTCCACCAAGACGTCGAAGTCGTGCGCGTGAAAATGCAGAAATTCTAAAAACTTGCGCTGAGGGCGATGGTTTACGCCCTGTAGATCAACAGATACTCGATGGCCGAGTGCGAAAGCGCTCGGCCATTTTCTATTTAACACGCGTGCGTGCGCCGTTAACCGCCAGCCGATTTGCGTCAGAAGATATCTGCTTAGCGCAACTGAACTTTACAACCCTGGCAACGAAGGGGCGGGCAGGCTGAGCTAGCCTGAGCCTGACCCTCTGTTTGCGCAAGGGCGCCCGTCCCACGGGCGGCGTTCCCGATTTGGCGTTCAGGGTTCGTGCCGGGACGACCCGGTTTGCGCTCCTCACCGCCGGGACGGCCCGGCTCCATTTTGGAGATCGCCTTGGGCCAGAACGAACCAACGCCCGAAGAGTATCGCGCACGCTATTTTGCGTTGAAAGCGCAGGCTCAACTTGCCAATGCTTCGCGCCCCGCCGCCAAACGGCTCGAAAATCCTACTGTGCTGCCGCCCGAACTGATTGGGGTCGAGGAGATAATCCCGCCGGGCTGGTATTGGACCGGGCGTATCGCGCGCGGGCAATCGCTGCGCCTGATCAATGCGGAAGCCTCAGCGGGCGTCGCCGCGTTGTTCTGGAATGCGCATGACACCTCTGAGCGGCTCAATCCCGGCGATACGGTGAAGGTACAGTGGACGGCGCGGATATCTCGCGGGCATCTTCTACTGTCGGATATGGGCCGAGCGATCGCCTCCATAACTGAGGACACTTGCGGCTACGCAGATCTGATTGCCAACGGCACCACACGCAAGGCCTTAGAGCGCAAATACGGCGCTGATGTCTATCGCCGTAACAGCCATGACAATTTCATTCTGGCGGCTGCAAAGCACGGGCTGAGTGAGCGCGATGTTGGGCCCTGCATCAGTTTCTTTGCGCCGGTGGTGACCGACGAAGCGGGAAATTTCTTCTGGAATGCCGATGCGTTGAAGCCGGGCGCATATGTCGATCTGCGCGCAGAGATGGATCTCATCGTTGCTCTTTCCAATTGTCCGCATCTTTTGAGCGGCGGAGTGGAGGCAAAGCCGGTGCGCCTGCAAATCTGGAATTCGCCCCCCGCGCAGTTGGACGACTTCAACCGCACTGCCACTGAGGAAACGGTGCGCGCCTTCGAAAACACAGATGCCTATCTCGCTGGATATTGAGGAGACAGAAGATGACTCTTTCCACCTCCACTCTTGATCCGGCCAAGGCTGTTTACGACCAGTCGGTTCCGGCGCGCGCGCCGTGGTCGCATCTGATTAAAAAAGGGCAAATACTGCGCATTGTCGATGCTAAAGGCCAACAAGCGGTGGACACGTTGTTTTATAGCGCCGAAAAGCCGGAAGAGCGCTACAGCGCCCAGGACACGCTGGCCGAACAGGGCTCTGCGTATGTCACCACCGGCACGCGGCTGATTTCCAATGCCGGAAATCTCATGGCAACGGTCATCGCTGATACGAGTGGTGATCACGATACATCGGCAGGGGCGTGCAGTTGCGAAGCCAACACGGTTCGTTTCGGGCATCAGACCAAATACATGCATGCATGCCGGGAGAATTTCGTGGTCGCACTCGCCGGCCATGCCATGAGCAAGCGCGATATCGTCTCCAACATCAACTTCTTCATGAATGTTCCAGTGCTTCCCAATGGCGAACTCGCGATTGTGGATGGCATGTCTAAGCTAGGCGACTATGTTGAAATCCGGGCCGAGATGGATGTGATCTGCGCCATTTCCAACTGTCCGCAGGTGAACAATCCTTGTAATGGCTTCAACCCCACTCCAATCCAAATATTAATCTGGGATGGCCCTGCCTGAATCATGTTCAAAACGGTCCTCATCGCTAATCGTGGAGAGATTGCCGGCCGCATCATTCGCACGCTCGATAAGATGGGTATTGCGAGTGCTGTGGCTGCTTCCGATGCGGACCGTTTCACCCCGCCTATGTTGGCTGTTGGGCGCGTTATCCGGCTGGGCGGTGGCGGCGTTCAGGATACCTACCTCGATGCCGACAAGATAATCGCGGCGGCGCAAGCGGCAGGTGCAGATGCGGTGCACCCCGGCTATGGTTTTCTGTCCGAAAATGCCGATTTTGCGGAGCGTCTGAACCGCTCAGGTATCACCTTTATCGGGCCAAGGCCGGAACATATCCGCGCCTTTGGTTTGAAACATAGCGCGCGAGAAATTGCTTTGGCTTGTGGCGTGCGGTTGCTGCAGGGCAGCGGCGTGCTTCGCCACTTTGATGAGGCGATGGCTGAGGCGGCACGTATTGGCTATCCGGTGATGCTGAAAAGCACCGCTGGCGGCGGTGGCGTCGGCATGCAGCTTTGCCATTCGCCCGAAGAGCTAGCAGATCGGTTTGATCGCGTGGCGCGGCTCGCGGCGAGCAATTTCGGTGATGGCAGACTTTATATAGAGCGTTATGTGGCCAGCTCGCGGCATATCGAGGTGCAGATCTTCGGCGATGGTAAGGGCGGTGTTGTCACCTTGGGGGAGCGTGATTGTTCCTTGCAGCGGCGCCATCAAAAAGTGGTGGAGGAGGCACCGGCCCCCAATCTTTCTCAATCTCTCCGCCGGTATGTGCACGACGCCGCCATCGCGCTTGCGCGTCATGTCAATTATGCTTCCGCGGGTACGGTCGAGTTTGTTTATGATGTGGAACGCGCTGAAGCCTATTTCCTCGAAATGAATACACGCCTTCAGGTCGAGCACCCGATAACAGAAGAATTGTATGGCGTCGATCTCGTGGAATGGATGCTGCGGCAAGCTGCAGGTGAACTCGTCCTGCCGAACCAGGAAAGCCTGGTTCCGAGGGGCGCGGCGATAGAGGTGCGGCTATATGCAGAAGATGCCGTCCACGATTTCCGTCCTTCGACCGGCACCATTACGGCCGTTCAATGGCCGGAAGGTACGCGGGTGGAAAGCTGGGTAGCGCCCGGTGTGGACGTATCGCGATACTACGATCCCATGCTCGCCAAGCTGATTACGCATGGCGAAAGTCGTGATATAGCTTTGGAAAAAATGCGTGCTGCACTGGCGGAAACAAAGCTCTGGGGCATCACAAACAATCTTTCCTATCTCGATGCGACGCTGTCGATGGAGGCATTTGTCGCGGGTGAGGTGGTAACCTCGAGCCTAAGCCACTTGGCATTTAGCCCTGGTGTTGTCGAAGTGATTGCTCCTGGAACCTTTACCGGCCTGCAGGACTGGCCGGGGCGCTTGGGGTATTGGTCTGTCGGAGTTCCGCCATCCGGGCCGATGGATGATCGCGCCCATTGTATCGTCAATCAAATCGTCGGCAACGCATCTGGCGCTGCTGCCCTGGAATGCACCTTAACCGGTCCAACTTTGCGATTTGGGCATGATTGTGTGATCGCGCTGGGCGGCGCAAAGATGCAGGCGATGCTGGATGGCCTGCCTGTTCCATATTGGCAGGCTATCGAAGTGCGTGCGGGGCAGGTACTCAGTTTAGGAGAAATCCAAGGCCCCGGGATGCGCAGCTATATCGCTGTGCGTGGCGGTTTTGACGCGCCACTCTATCTTGGGGCACGCGCGAGCTTTGCGTTGGGCGAATTCGGCGGGCCTGCGACCGGAATCTTGAAGGCGGGGCAACAGCTTTCCTTTGCGCAAGATTTCGTGGAGGGCCCGCCCGCCGTTGTGAGTGATATCCCTCAACTCACCCGCAACTGGGATATTGCTGTTCATTATGGACCTCATGGCGCGCCGGAGTTTTTCGCGCCAGATGATATCGATGATCTTTTCTCGGCCGAGTACGAGGTTCATTTCAACAGTGCGCGCACTGGCATTCGCTTGATTGGTCCTCAGCCGCGTTGGACGCGTGCGGATGGCGGCGAGGCGGGGCTGCATCCCTCCAATATTCACGACAATGCTTACGCTATCGGCGCGATTGATTTTACTGGCGACATGCCAATTATTCTCGGCCCGGATGGCCCAAGTCTGGGCGGCTTCGTTTGTCCTGCCGTGGTGGCGAAAGACGAACTGTGGAAGCTCGGCCAGCTTCGCCCCGGCGATAAGCTCCACTTTCATCCTGTTGATCATGTCACTCGCAAACCCATAAAGCCGAAATCGGATCGTCTACGTGAGCTTCCGGATGTGGTTGTGCGCCGGGCAGGTGACGAAAACATTCTGGTCGAATTCGGCCCTATGGCGGTTGACTTTGCGAGCCGTCTGAAAGCGCATCTATTGATGCAAAGCCTGCAATACGAGAAGGGCCTTATCGACTGCACGCCAGGAATCCGCTCTCTTCAGATTCATTACAACAGCGAAGTGTGGCGCGAGGATAAGCTCCTCGACGCGATTAGCGAACGTGTCGCCGCTTTGCCTTCGCCCGAAAGCGTCATAGTGCCAAGCCGCATTGTGCATCTGCCGCTCTCCTGGAATGATCCATATACCCAGCTTGCGATGCGAAAATATCAAGAGTTGGTGCGGCCCAATGCGCCGTGGTGTCCGGACAACATAGAGTTCATTCGTCGCATCAACGGGCTTTCGTCTGAAGCTGAAGTTCAGCGCGTGCTCTTCGACGCATCTTACCTTGTGCTTGGGCTTGGCGACGTCTATCTCGGCGCACCGGTGGCAACTCCGCTTGATCCGCGCCATCGCCTAGTGACCACAAAGTACAATCCGGCGCGCACCTGGACTCCGGAAAACGCGGTAGGAATTGGCGGCGCTTATCTTTGTGTTTATGGCATGGAAGGGCCTGGTGGCTATCAGCTTGTCGGACGCACCATTCAGATGTGGAACCGCTGGCGAAAGACGGCGTGCTTCGAAGAGCCATGGCTGTTGCGCTTCTTTGATCAGATCCGCTTCTTCCAGGTTTCGACAGCTGAGCTTGCCGAGGCGCGTGAAGCTTTCCCGCATGGCGCTTACCCCTTGCGGATCGAGACCTCGACCTTCTCGCTCGCCGCGCATCGGGAGTTTCTCTCCACGCATGCAGACTCCATTACAGCGTTCAAATACTGTCAGCAAAAAGCGTTCGAAATAGAACGGCAGCGCTGGTGCGACGATGGACTGGATATTTTGGTGGCCAACGGGGCCGCTGCAGATAGCGATGAAGCCATTCCGGTCGGTGCAACGCCGGTTTATGCGTCTACGGCAGGATCTGTTTGGAAACTGGAAACGGCACCAGGAGCCCATGTCGCCGCCGGTACAACAATTCTCATCACAGAGACCATGAAAATGGAAATCGCTGTTACAGCACCCTGTAGCGGCAAGCTGCTGCAGTTGCGCTGCCAGCCCGGGCAAGTGGTGCAAGCCGGACAACTTCTGGCACTGATCGGAGTGACTTGATGCAAGCCATAACTCTTGCCGGTTTGAAGGCGACGTATGCCAAAGGGACACGTGTAAGCGATGTGATGGCGGAGGTGCTGCGCCGTATCGATAGCTATAAAGATCCCGCGGTTTGGATTTCCCGTGCCAGCTCGGAGGCGGTCATGGCCCGTTCGGCGGCACTCGACGCAGATCCTTCGGCGCGCGCATTGTCGCTTTTCGGTGTGCCCTTTGCTGTAAAGGACAATATCGATTGTGCCGGCTTTCCCACAACGGCGGGTTGCCCGTCCTTCGCTTACGCGCCATCGGAAAATGCAACTGTAGTGGAGAAGCTGCTTGCGGCGGGCGCGATTTTGCTGGGAAAGACAAATCTCGATCAGTTTGCAACCGGTTTGGTCGGCACGCGTTCGCCTTATGGTGCGCCGCGCTCGGTGTATGATACGCGGTATATTTCGGGCGGCTCGAGTTCCGGCTCGGCTGTTGCGGTGGCGGCCGGTTTGGCGGCGTTTGCGCTCGGCACGGATACGGCGGGCTCGGGCCGTGTGCCAGCTGCCTTCAACAACATTGTTGGGCTCAAGCCGACGCGCGGGCGGCTTTCAGCACGCGGTGTTGTTCCAGCCTGTCGCAGCCTCGATTGTGTTTCGATATTTGCTAATACGGTAGGTGACGCGGCAATCATTGCAGCAGTGGCTGAAGGTTTTGATGCGGCTGATCCCTTTTCGCGGCCCATGCCCGCCGTGCTCGCGCCACCGGATGCGTTCCGGTTCGGCGTGCTACCAGTCGCCTCGCGCGATTTTCTCGGTGATGTGGGGTGTGCCGCGCTTTACGACGCGGCGATTGCGAGGCTTGTCTCTTGCGGTGGTACGCCGGTGGAGTTCGATTATGCGCCGTTCCGAGATGCTGCGGAACTTTTATATGATGGTGCTTGGGTGGCCGAGCGGACGGCGGCTGTTGGTGATTTCCTCGATGCCCACGAATCCGGTTTGGATCCGGTGGTGAAGGCGATCGTTGCCAGCGGGCGCCGGTTCAGTGCTGTAGATGCTTTCACAGGCAGTTATCGGCTTGCCGAATGCCGCAATAGGGCCGATGCGGAATGGGAGAAGATGGATCTCATGCTTCTTCCTACAGCGGCTGTGCATTATACCCTTGATGAAATCACCGCGGATCCTATTCGAAGGAATAGCCATCTCGGGCGTTTCACCAATTGGGTCAATCTTCTTGATGCTTCCGCCATCGCGGTGCCCGCGGGGTTTCGCGACAATGGCTTGCCTTTCGGCATTACTCTGCTGGCACCTGCGGGTGGGGAGGTCGGGCTTACAAATTTGGCGCAGCGCTTTCACGCTGCCAGCGCAACTGGGGCGGGGCTATCGCGCACGCCGGTCACGGTTGAGCCGTTGTCGCTGCTAGATAAGGGTGTCGATCTCTTCGTTGTTGGCGCTCATCTCAGCGATATGCCGCTGAACAAAGAACTGCGGGATCTAAAGGCGCGTTTTGTTACCGCTGCGCAGACCGCACCGGATTATGAGCTGTACGCGTTGGCCAATACCACACCCCCAAAGCCAGGAATGGTGCGTGCGCCAAGCGCGGATGCGGCATCTATCGCAGGCGAGGTGTGGCGGTTGACGCCGGAAGCCTTTGGCCGCTTTGTGGCGAAAATCCCGACACCGCTCGGAATCGGCAAGATCCACCTTAGCGATGGAAGCGAAGTCAGTGGCTTTCTCTGCGAGCCTATTGCCCTTCAAGGCGCGCGTAACATCACAAGCTTTGGCGGCTGGCGCGCCTTTATCGCATCGATGACGTCAATATAGAAAAGTGAGGTTGATTGTGGCGGAAGACAACACCATGCGCCGGGCACCAAGAATTTTCAGCTTACCGATTGCGGCGTTGATTGGAATGTCGCAACTTTCCGCGGCGCCAGTACCCGCTTGGTCCGGCGATGGCGGGGTTCCGGCATTCTACACCTGGACCGGGGCCATACCCGTAAAGCCGGGCATTTTCCTCCGCGGTGAAGCATTGTCCTCCGAGATGTCGCTGCCGGATGCCGGTATAGCTTTGCGCATCCTCTACACCTCTACCGGCTGGCCGAAGGCGAAACCCATCACCGTCTCTGGGGCTCTCTTCATTCCGAAAGGAACACCGCCTAAAGGCGGCTGGCCTCTGATCGCCTGGTCGCATGGCACCACGGGTTATGCAGATGTGTGTGCGCCATCGGCGCGGCCGCGTTCTGAGCGCGATGCCAAATATCTCAATGATTGGCTGAAGGATGGCTATGCCATCGTCGCCACCGATTATGCGGGGCTCGGCACGCCAGGGCCGCACCCTTATCTGCAATATAAGTCGGAAGGCATGTCTGTGCTTGACAGCATCCGCGCGGTACAGGCGAAATTTCCCGAGCTGAGCCGCGACGTGCTTACTATGGGTCAAAGCCAGGGATCTGGCGCCGCACTGGGCGCAGCCTTGATTGCGCCTGACTATGCGCCGGAGCTGGAGATCAAAGGCACGGTCGCCACCGGCATAGTTGCAGCCACCACGGCAATCGGCAACGCGCCGCAGGTGAAGGATGCTGAGATTTACACATCGCCCAAAGACTATAGCAACACCGCTTATGAGGTCCTGTTCTTCCTCGGCACGGTGCGCGCGAGCAATCCCGACCAAATCAAACCCGACGATTACATTTCCAAGAGGGGCTGGCCAATGCTGGAGAACGCGCAGCATAGCTGCTTTCGTGATCTGGCGAAGGACGCGCAGACCATGAAAATATCAGTCGCGGATTTCTATAAGCGCCCGATTGATAATCTCGAGGCCATTGCCGATAAGACGAGAAACTTCCCGAACGTCCATATCAAAACGCCTGTTTTCATCGGCACGGGTTTGGCCGATACCTCCGCCAAAACCTCTAAGCAGTATAATTTTGTTTCGGCGATGTGCGCGGCAGGTACCACAGTGCAATGGCATTATTATCCGCACGCCACCCACAGCAGCGCCTTGCCGCGGGCGCGTGTGGATTCACCCACTTTCGTGAAGACTGTTATGCAGGGTAAACGTGCCGAGAATATGTGCGCCAAGCTTGTGCCTCCGGGGCCTATCCAGACGCCGGAAGAATAACAAGATAGTTCAGGGAAGACGCCAGCGCCGCGGAATCATTGCCCTCGATTCCGCGGCATCTCTTATTCCTTGCCGCCGAGCAGTTTTGGCAGATCGCCAATCACCGCGATTAGGCTGAAGGCGCCGATCCCCACCAGCATGAATAGCACCGCGCCTACGCACATGGTCGGTTGAAATCCCATCCGCAGGCTGTTGAATACTTTGATCGGCAATGTCTGGATCATGAAGCCCGAGACCATATTGGCGATGATGTATTCATTCAGGCTGACAATGAAGACAAAGACAAAACCGCAAGCAACGTAAGGCGTGATGATCGGGCGTACCACGGTGCGCAGCACATCGCTCTCATTGGCGCCCATTAATGCGGCGGCTTCGATCAGCGCTGGATCTATGGTGCGAAAGCCCATGCCGATAGTGGCCAGCGGCATAGTGGCAAACACAACCGCGTGGCTGAAGACGATATCCTCCAGACGGCCAATAATGCCGAGCCAGCTGAAGAACACCAGGAACACGATTGAAACAACGATGGCTGGCAGAAGAAAGGAGAGGCGGGCTAGCCCATCCAGTAATGCTCCAACGTGCGAAGCATATTTCCAGATCGCGTAGCAGATCGGCAAGGCGATGCTGACCGATGCCAGCGCGGCAAGGATCGCGATCCGCAAGGAGTTGATAAAAGCAGCCATCCAGTCTGGATCATTAAAGAAATAGCTGTACCAGGTAAGGCTGGCATTCTCCGGTGGAAAGCGGATTTGCTGCACGTTGTTGAGGCTAACTCCGGCCACGATTAGAAGCGGCGTCAAGAGGAAGGATGCAAGCGTCATAAGAAAGAAAAAGCGCAGCGTGCGTGTCACAGCCTTTTTTTCCTTCCGGTAAGGAGGAGAGTGAAGAGGGCAATGGTCGCAGTCGCCAGCATCAGCAAAACGGCCATGGCGGCAGCGCGCGGCAGGTCATGCCCGGCTTGTGCGGTCGATCCGATCAACACCGCCAGGGGCCATTGCTTTGGGGCTCCCAGAACAATCGGTGGCGCATAAGCGCCCATGGTGAAGATGATGGCTAGCAGCACGGTCATCGTCGCGGGCGCGCGAGCCATCGGCACAATCACGGAGAAGAAGGCCTTAAAGGGCGAAGCGCCCATGGTGCGCGCGGCTTCCACTAAGCTGTTGTCGAGGCGTGACAGCGAGGGATAGAGCGTCAGCACGGAAAAGGGGAGCATTAGATAGATGAGGCACGAAAGCACCGCTCCGCGGCTGGGTGTCAGCGACATGGGTTCGGCCATTATGCCGAGCATGACCAGAATATTCGAAAGCCCAATTTTCTTGGACAACATAACCTGCCAAGCAAAGGCGATCAGCACGTCGGAAAGCGTCAGGGTGGTCAGAAGAAGAATGAGCCAAAGAATTTGCGCCCGCCGCCGCATGCGGGTGATGAAATAGGTCAGCGGAAAACCCAGAATTAGACTCGCCGCGGCCACTGAGGCGGAGAGCTCTATGCCGTTCAGTATGGCACCGAAAACTTCCGGCTGAACCAGCGCGCGATAGGCGGAGAGGGTAAAGCCTTCTGCCCAAAGCCCTGCGGGATCATAAGGCGCCAGCGAAATGCGCAGTAGAAGAAGAAAAGGGAACGCCGCAAGGCTGATGAGCAGAAAGCCGGGCCATGCAAGAAGCGCACTCTGTTTCAGCCAGCTCGTCTTCATGTGGAGAGCACCGTTGCTGCGTCGGGCGAAATATTGATATGTACGCTCTCACTCCGGGCGTGCGCGTTCCACTGGGCTGGATCGAGGCTGGCGAGAAGCTCCTGATTTTGGCAGATCAAACGCAGTTCGATCCGTCCGCCCACATCACGTACAAATTTCACAGATGCCTCGATACCATCCTTGGCGAGGTAAATGCCTTCTCGGCGCACCGCGAGGGTAGCGTTGTCGCCACTCTTCAGTGCGGCCGGAACCGCTTTCACAGAAAGCGTGCTTTCACCCCAGACAACATTTCCTGCATTGGCGACCTTTACCGGTAACAGATTGCTGCGGCCAATGAAGCTTGACACAAAGATGTTGGCAGGATTGCGATAGAGTTCGGCGGGGGCGCCGATCTGCTGCACCACGCCGTCGGCCATCACCACCATAATATCGGCAAGGGTCATAGCTTCCCGTTGATCATGGGTGACAAGGATGGTGGTGATCTTCAGCGCACGCTGAAGCTGGCGAAGTTCGACCTGCATGTGGTCACGTAGCTCCGCATCCAGTGCAGAGAAGGGTTCATCCATCAGGAACAGCATCGGTTCCTGGGCCAAGGCTCGAGCTATGGCGACCCGCTGACGCTGGCCACCAGAGAGTTCGCTGATTTTTCGGCCGCCAATATCCGGCAGCCTTATCAACGCGAGCAACTCATTGACGCGCGCCTTTTCCTCGCGGGAATCGTAATTGCGCAGTGAAAGCGCATATCCGATGTTTTCCGCCACCGTCAAAAAGGGGAACAGTGCCAGGGACTGGAACACCATGGCGAAGTTGCGCTGATGCACCGGTCTTGCTGTGATATCGGCGCCATCGAGAAAAATGGCGCCGGATGTCGGCTGCTCCAGCCCCGCTATAATGCGTAAGAGGGTGGTCTTGCCGCAGCCTGATGGCCCCAGGATACAAACAAACTGACCTTGCGGCACGGTGAGGGAGGTGTCGTGCAGGGCGGTACGCTTGGCAAAAGCCTTGCGGATATTTTTGACCTCTAGGCCTAAGGGCATCGGGTTATCCGGTGATCATGTTGGTGAAGCGCTGCTCGATATAGCTCGTGAATTTGAAGCGCGCTTCGGTGGCGGTCGGAATGGAGGGGATTTGTGAGGAGACCGCGGCGAATTCGGTATCGCTTAAGGAAAGCTTGCCACGCTCCATCACTGGGGCTGAGCCGACATGGCGCGCGATTAGCTCCTGTGCCCGTGGCGTGCACATGAAGTTAAGGAATTCCGTGGCTTCGTCGGTTTTGCGCGACGCGCTGGGCTGACACCAGGCATTGGTCGCCTCCACCGCGCCCTCCTTGGGGAATATCGAAACAACGTCAGAGCCGTTCCGGCGCATCACCATGGCGGTATCGTGCATATAGGTGCCGCCCAGAACCTCATCATTGATCAGAGCCGTCTGCATGGTGCCTTCGTCCTGCCACCACAATTTGACGTTGCTCTTCATCTCGCCGATCTTGGCAATGACCTTGTCGATACCTTCTTTGGTCTCCAAGATCTCATTTCCTCCGAAATGCAGCTTGGTGGCGATCTCCAGAATGAGCGAGGTCGATCCCGACATCACGCCAAAGGCTGCTTTGCGCGGCTGCCATAATACGCTCCAGCTATCGGGCGCTGGCTTCATCTCTTTGGGATTGACCACCAAGGTCATGTACCAGGACATCGCCGCGACATGATCGGGGTGTTGGCCGAAATCGGCGCTAAAGCGGGGCTTCAGCGCGCGGACATTCGACAGGCGTTGCGTATCTTGCACTCGCCATAGCCCTTGGGCCCGGCCGCGCAACACATCGACAGAAGACGCGCAGCAAACATCCATCGGAGGATTACCTGCCTTGTTTGCTTCTGCTAGTTGAAAAAGAAAATGTGCGCCTTCCGGTTGTTCCTGGGATTGCACGGCAATGCCGCTGGCCTTGGTGAATTCGGGATAGATGTATTGTGCAAAGCTGCGTTCGAAGAGGCCGCCGAAAGTGGAAACACGCAAGCTGCGTGTGCCGCTGTGTTTCACAAAAGGGGCGCCGGTGAGGGCATAAACGCCGCCTGCCAGTACAATGCCGCCTGCCGTCCAGCCCGCCTTGCGCAAGAAGTTTCGGCGACTGGCCCGTTGGCGGTGGTCGGTCGGAGGCGCCATGTCCTAGCTCCTTGCCTTGCGCATGCTTTGATCCCAGTCATCAGGGTGATGGCAAGGCGAGAGGCCGGGGAATATCAAGCTGTACAACATCAGTTATCCGTAGACGAAACTATCACGCCACTCAGCCCCAACGTTGCGTGAAGCAGTGTGGGGCTCGTGGCGCCAAGATGAGGCTTTGCTGTGCAGCTCAGCCCAATTTTCCGGCATTCACACCCTCCTGCCGCCATGGCAAAGAACGCACGCGCATAGCATCTACGATTTCGAGAAGCGCTAAGGTGCGCGGAGAAGAGGTGTCGCGGCGGGTGATCAGTTCGATGTCGGTCGTGAAGCTATAGACGTCCGGAATGATCGGCTTGAAGTTCTGCAGCCGCCAATGTGACTTGACATAGTGGTCCGGCAGCGAGCCGAGGTAATGCCCTGAGGCGATCATGATTGCGACGGATTCCATCGTGTCCACCGAAGCAGTTTGGTGCAATTCGCTAGAGCGGAAACGATCGCTATCGGTAAGGAAGGTGTAGCCCGCCTTATCGCAGCTCTGAACGTCTTCAACGGTCATGTCGCTCTTGGCATAGAGCGGGTGCGACGGCGCACAATAGAGGTTGGAATGCTCTTTATAGAGCAGGCGATGATCTAGCTGGTTGATATGCCGACGTCCAATGACCATGCCCACATGCAGCGTGCCGTCCAGAACGCTCTGCTCAATTACATTCGATGTGGCCGTAGTTATATGAAATTCCACGGAAGGGTAGAGTTTGCGGAACTCGCCCAGAACCTCTGGAAAATTCATCGCCGGGTCGGCGAGAACGGAATCTATCACCCCGATCTCGATCGTGCCGCGCAGCTCGGTATGCATGCTGCGGATATTGGCTTCGAATTGCTCGAGATTTGAGATCAGGTGCAGGCTCGATGCATAAACATGCCGCCCCTCGTCGGTCAGGGAAAAGCCCGTCCGCCCGCGCCGGCACAGTCGCACCCCCAGACGGGTCTCAAGGTCTTTGACATAGCGGCTGATCGAGGGCAGGCCGAGTTGCAGTTCGGATTCCGCGGCCGCAAATCCTCCGCAGCGCACCACAGCGCAGAAAATCCGCAGGAGGCGGATATCACCATCGCCGATTCTGCCAGTGAAGGTTTTCAGCTTCATAGTTTCGAACCTCGACAATCGTTTTTGTTCAACTCGCCATTCTCGCTCCCGCTTCAGCCCTTCAGTGTAAGGACCGTGCCCGGATGCGTGATCGATAACGCTGCAAGGCACATACCAATTTTGGTCCTCAACACAGGGTCCGCCAATTTGGGTCCGTATGACGACTGCCAGAGTGAGTGCCTCGTCGATGCCTGACTCCAAAACCGGCTCGAACATTTGAACGAAGGATGGCGTCTAGAAATGAAGATGAAGCAGGATATCGCCAAGCAACCGATGATTGTCGGACAACCCGTGCTGGTCATGGTCGACTTTCAGGGGAATGGCGGCAGCGGCGGATATGTGCCTGGCGTGGAAGGCGGCGTTCCGCATGTCGGCACGCTGGAAGAGCGCAAGCAGCGCATGGCGCGCGCCAGAGAGCTGGTTGACGCTGCGCGTGATGCGGGAGTTCCGGTTGTATTCATCCAAGAAGTGCATCGTCCAGATGGCGTTGATTTCGGGCGAGAGCTTGATGGCGATGAGGATGTGCACTGCGTTGAAAATCTGCCTTCGACAGCGATCTCCATGGAAATAGGCTATCGCCCGGGTGATTATCACATTCCTAAGCGGCGCTATTCGGCCTTTTACGGCACCGATCTTGAAATCCTGCTCAAGGGCCTGAAGGCGCAGACCTTGATTCTCACTGGCGGCCTTACCGACGTCTGCGTGCACTACACCTTTGTCGATGGTCACCAGGGCGATTACTACTGCCGTGTGGTCGAGGATTGCGTCGGCGGTTCGAGCCAGGAAGCCCATGACGCCTCGCTGCGGGCAATGGAATATCTGCAGGCCGGCGCTCGCCGCAAAGCCGCAGAAATCCTCGAGGCGTTCAAGGCGATAAAGGCCTCGAAAGCTGCTTGAACCATAGCGGTCCTTTAACGATGGCGCTTAAGCTGCCCATCGCTAAAGAGTGGTTTGTAGAAAAGCCGCTTGGCGATGGGCTGACGCTGATCCGCGAGCCGTATGTTGCGCGCGTCCTGCGCTGCAATATCTGGCATCTGCGTGGCCGGGATCGCGATCTCCTGATTGATACGGGCATGGGAATCGTGAGCCTTATGGCGGCGTTCCCAGAGCTCTTTTCGAGGGCGCCGCTGGTAATCGCCACCCATGCGCATGGCGATCACATCGGCTCTCTATATGAGTTTTCCGAGCGTGCCGCGCATGCGGCGGCTTGTGCGATTCTATCCAATGCTAATGAATCCCGCAGTCTTCTTCGCGAGGACTGGCCCGCGCGTGCAGTCGAGATGCTGAGGCGGGCCGGGTATCGCATTCCGCGCGCGCTCCTTTCCGCTGTGCCGCATGAGAGCTTTGATATCCGCAACTTGCCGCTTTATCCGGCGCCACCCACGCGCCTTTTAAATGAAGGCGACATAATCGATCTCGGAGACCGTCAGTTCTCGGTGCTGCATTTGCCCGGTCACACGCAAGACAGCATCGGGTTGTTTGAGGAAGCCACCGGCACCCTCTTTTCGGGCGATGCCATCTACGACGGGCCGCTCCTCTACGAACTGAGCGACAGTGATTTAAGCGCCTACGCCATCACGATGCGTCGCCTGATAGAATTACCCATCCGGCTCGTGCATGCCGGGCATGATGCGAGTTTCGGAAAGAAACGCCTTTTATCGATTGCGCGAAAACATCTGGAGCATTGGTAAAGATGAAGCCTTGTGCAGCCTCTGCTCAATCGAAAGCCGATGCGGGCTTTTGTGCCTGCTTTTTTGGCGTCCACGGTGTTTTCGAAGCCATGGCTGTCATCGAAACTTCGCGGCGCGGGCAATTTCGTTTTCAAACGCAAAGATGCTTCAGCTTGGCTCATTTTGTTAGCGTCTACAACAGTGGGGAAGTTAGCCTCTTTGATTAAGGAGACTGGTAATGTCCGCAGTGCATAAATTGAAAGAGTCTTTGTTATTGTGTTGTGCTGCGGTCGTTCTGACAGGGGGCGCCGTAGCCGCCGAGAATGCCGGCGGCACGACGACTATTCTGGAAACGGTGACGGTAACTGGGCAAAAGCGCACTGAAACCCTTCAGGAAGTGGCGCAGAGCGTCAGTGTTTTGGGCGGCATGCAGCTTGAGAACCAGCATATCGCGACCTATGCTGATCTCGCTTCAGCCATTCCAAATCTGTCTTTCACAAGCTTAGGTGCGCCGGGGCTCTCCAATCTCGAAATTCGCGGCATCTCTTCCGACGTGGGCACTTCGACTGTCGCTATCTACCTGGACGATACGCCGATCACTATTCGAAATCAGGCGTTCTATTCCGGCCAATCTGAGCCGCAGCTCTTTGATCTTGCGCAGGTGGAAGTGTTACGCGGCCCGCAAGGCACGCTTTACGGCGCCAGTGCCATGGGCGGGACTATTCACTTCGTTTCAAACCCGGTGGATCTTTACAGCTATGGCGGGTCCGCTTCTGCTGATGTCTCCGGGACTGAGCATGGCGGTGCGAATTTCAGCGCCAAAGGCGTTGTCAATGTCCCATTAATCGATGGACAGCTTGGCTTGCGTATTGGCGTCGCCATTACCCATAACAGCGGCTATGTCGATCACGTCGACTCCAGTGGTCATACCCTGCGCAACGACATCAATAGCGATGAAGAGAAGGTTGTGAAGGCTTCCATCCTTTGGAAGCCGACCGAGCGGATTTCCATCACGCCGTCGATTTTCTACCAGCGCACGGCGATCGGCGATACCGGCCTGATTTCCCTGAACCAGGCTCCCTACAAAACGGACAAGCTGGTGAAGGAGAGCGGCGCCGATACGCTAGCCATCCCGAGCCTGAAAGCGGAATATCACTTTGATTGGGCCGATCTTGTCTCGGTGACGAGCTATGCCTATCGCCATTTCCCACGCGTGACTGACGGCACGTATTTTAACAGCGAATATATCGGCGGTTATGTTGACAACATGGGGGTCAAGGGGCTGGATGGCAAGCTCGATGGCGCCCAGCTTGGTGCGTTGCCCGGGCCGGTCTATAACGCGATTACCACGCGCCAATTCACCCAAGAGGTGCGTCTGGTCTCACAGCCTCACGATCCTAGCGCGGCGCTGCCCGTCACCTGGATTGCCGGCCTCTACTATTCAGAGGGCAATAAATACGGCAAGTCGTCCCAATATATCACCGACTTCAATACCACGGTCGCCAAGGTCTATGGCATGACCTCGAAGGATCTTCTGGGGGATGATATTCCGAACGATCTTTTCTACCAGTTCGACAACCAGACCAAGGATTATGAATATGCGGCTTTTGGCGAGGGCTCCTATTATTTCACGCCCGGTCTGAAATTCACCGCGGGGTTGCGTTATCTTTACGCCCGCTCGACCGGCTATGGCACTTCGAGCGGCTTCTTCGCGGGTGGCAGCAAGCCCGCATTGAAGGTGGCAAATTTCCACGCTCTCACGCCGAAGTTCTCGCTGAGCTATGACGTCCAGTCAAACCTCACGGTCTATGCCTCGGCGGGGAAGGGCTATCGCCTCGGCGGCAATAATCCAAATGTTCCCTCTGGCTTTTGCGCCAAGGATTTGGCGAGCTATGGCTTAAGTGCCGCGCCCAAGACCTATGATCCTGATGAGCTGTGGAACTACGAAGTGGGCAGCAAAGGTACATTCCTGGGCGGCCGCCTGTCACTCAACACCGCGCTCTATGACATCGAATGGAAACACATGCAGATCGATGTGCCGCTTAATACCTGCGGCTTCGATTTCACGGGTAATATCGCCAATGCGCGCAGCTACGGTGTTGAGCTTGAAGCCATGGCGCAGATCAGTGATGCACTATCGGCGGGCATCTCTGGCAACTATACCCATGCGACATTTACAGAGGATGTGGCGGGTCTCGGTGTGAAGAATGGTGACCAGGTGCCTGGCGCGCCGCGTTGGTCGCTTAATCTCTGGGCGGAATACCGTCGCAAGATATTCGAAGGCAGTGAGAGCTTCCTCAGGGCAAGCTGGCAGGCGACTGGTGAAAGCCACGGCACCTTCAATGCCAAGAATGCCGATTTCAAACGTCCTGTCTACAGCACCATCAGCGCGCGCTTGGGCACGGATATCGGTAATTGGGAAGTTGCGCTTTACGGCCAGAACCTGCTCGACACATATAAGATCGTGCAGAGGCCATCCAACAATTATGTGCCTGGCGGCTATACGATGCGTCCGCGCACCCTCGGTATTTCCGCTTCAGTCAATTACTGATCCCGCAACACCGCGCGACTCCCGGGCTTTGGGGCCCGGGTGTCTTGCCCCTTAGAACAGCGTCACTGCCATGGCAAAAATCGAAGTCGACGGCTCATTCTCAGTCGACATGTTCCGACGCGTTTTCAGCTTCTGTCTGCATCAGTGGAAGCGCCAGCCGATCCTGATCCCTTCGATGATGCTGTCGATGCTGCTTGCGACGGTATGCGATGCCTTTGTACCGGTTTATGCGGGCCATCTGATCGATGCTCTGCAGTTGGGTCTTCGCGGGAAGGATGCGGCCTTTCACGCCATCTTGATGATCTTCGTGCTCGCGATGATCCTGGTCACTTTTCGCTATCTCGCGCTTTATCTTCTCAATCATTCTTCGACCAGAATCATGCCGTGGATCATCGAGGGAGCCTTCGCGCGGGTACAGAAATTTTCGACAAGCTGGCACAATTCCAATTTTGCGGGTTCCACCGTGCGCAAGATCACGCGCGGGGTTTGGGCGTATGATCTTTTGGCCGACACGGTATTGCTTGGATTCTTTCCCGCTTTTGTGATGCTGGTCTCTGTGACCATTCTGATGGTTTGCCGCTGGCCGCTGATGGGTGGATTGGTGGCCGCGGGTATTGTCATTTTTGTGAGCGTATCGGCGGCCTTTGTGTTGCGCTTCATTGTGCCTGCAGCGCGCAAGGCCAATGCCGCCGACTCACGCATTGGTGCGGTTCTCACCGATGCCATTAGCTGCAGCGCTGCGGTGAAAGCATTCGCTGGTGAAGCGCGGGAGGAGGAAAGGCTGGCAGAAACCGCGGCTGTCTTTCGTAAGTTGACTTTCAACACCTGGAACCGCAGCTTGATTGCCGGTTCGACGCAAACCACCATGACGGCGTTGTTGCAGACGGGTATGGCCGTGTTCGCAGTCTGGCTTTGGCTGAACGGCAAAGCATCTACGGGCGATGTCGCCTATGTGCTTGCGACCTTCACCTTGATCCAGGGCTATTTGCGCGAGATGGCAACTCATTTCCGCAATTTGCAAAAATCCGTCAATGAGATGAGCGACGTAGCCGCCATTGCCATGCTGCCGGTGGAGGTGTGTGATATTCCCAGCGCGCGGCCGCTGATCACCAAGGCTGGGGCAATCCGCTTCGAGAATGTGCGCTTTCGCTATGCCGCCGGCGAGAAGGATATCTACGAGAATTTCTCCATCGACATTGCGCCAGGCGAGCTGGTCGGGCTGGTGGGGGCGTCGGGCAGTGGCAAAAGCACCTTCGTCAAGCTGCTGCAGCGCCTTTATGACGTGCAGGAGGGGCGCATTTCTATCGACGGACAGGACATTGCCTCGGTAACGCAGGAGAGTTTGCGGCGTGCGATCTCTTTGGTGCCGCAGGAGCCGGTCCTCTTTCACCGCAGCCTTGCCGAAAACATCGCCTATGCCCGTGTGAATGCCACGCGTGAGGAGATTATCGCAGCGGCCAAACAGGCGCGGGCGCATGACTTTATCGCGCATTTGCCGGAAGGCTATGAAACCCAAGTGGGCGAACGGGGCGCCAAAATTTCTGGTGGCGAGCGCCAGCGTGTAGCCATTGCCCGCGCGGTTCTATCCGATGCCCGCATTCTGGTTTTTGATGAAGCAACCTCGAGCCTCGACAGTGTTTCCGAAGCATTATTACAGCAGGCGCTCGAAACGATCATGCGCGGCCGTACCACATTGTTCATTGCGCATCGCCTTTCCACCTTGAAGGTGGCCGACAGGATTTTGGTATTCGATAATGGCCGCGTCGTCGAGATGGGGTCTCATTTGGAGCTTATGGCGCGGGCGGGGCAGTATCGAAGACTGTTTGATGTCCAAACAGATGGCTTGGCCGCGCAGTAACGCGGTCGCACTACAAGCCTCGATAGGCGGCTGCTTTGGCGAGGCGTGTTGTACTAGACGGCTAATGGCGTCACATACCCGCCGAGCGTCGCAAAAAATTCATACAGCGATTATTCGGGCAGGAAATTGCATCGCGCTGCTTGCCAATTGGCATTGCACTGTACTAGCTGGGGGCATGAGCCGGGATTTTGACGAGAGAGCGCTATGGCTGGCGCGCGTTGTGCTACCGCATGAGCCAGCGCTTCGCTCCTGGCTCAAGACTCGCCGCGTCATCGCTTTTGAGATCGACGATATCGTCCAGGAGGCCTATGCCAAGCTGCTGTCCTTGGAGAATGTGGCCGATGTGCGCGATCCCAAGGCATACATATTCCAGGTAGCCCATTCGATTTTGGTAGATCATATCCGTCGCTCTCGGGTGGTGCCGATCCGGGTGGCAGGCGATATAGACCTCCTGGAGGTGGAATCCCCGGGGGCGTCACCCGAACGGCAATTAGCGGACCGAGACGAGCTGCGCGAGTTAAGCAGCGCCATAGCGTCTATGCCGAATAAGGTCCGGCTGGTGTTTGTACTGCGCCGCGTGCATGGGCTTGATCACCGCGAGATTGCGCGCCGTCTCGGCATCAGCAAGAAGACGGTAGAAAAGCGCATGTCCGCGGGGATCCGGCATTTGACGAATTTTTTCACACAGGGAGGGGTTGGGCATCCTCAAACGTCTAACGACAGGGGCAAGCCGTTGCGCGCGAGACATGATAAGACAGACACGGCAGAAAATTGACGATCTCGCTGCGGATTGGGCCGCCAAGCTGGACACGGGCGCGTTGTCGCCAGAGGATGATGCTGCGCTTCAGGCGTGGCTCAAGGCGGATCCACGCCATTTGGGGGCTTTCGGAAAGGCACGCGGGCTGGCGCTGTTCAGCGAGCGGGCTTGCGTACTGGGCGAGAAGGATCTGTTGCAAGCTCCTTCGCCACGCTTAGATCGGCGCAAATTGCTTTGGAGCTGCGGGGCCAGCATCGCGGCGGCGGCGTCTATCGCGCTTTATCCGCCAGTAGCTTCATGGATTATGGGCGAGCGGCTTTACACGACACGGGTTGGAGAAACCCATGTGGCGATTTTGGAGGACGGTTCCGTCCTGACCTTGAACACCGATACCAAGATCGGGGTGCGCTTCAAAAAGGGCGAGCGCAACATCATGCTCTATCGCGGCGAAGCGCTGTTCGATGTCGCCAAGGATAGGAAGCGCCCGTTCATCGTGCATGCACGCGACACCCAAGTACGGGCCGTCGGTACCAGCTTTACGGTTCAGGATCTGCCGGGAAGGCCGGTGCAGGTCTTGGTGCGCGAGGGCGTTGTGGAAGTTCGGCTCAAAGATATGCCTGTTCCCGCCCGCCTTGCCGCCAATATGCAGGCCGTGGCGCTTCCAAATGCGGCAATCTCCAAGAAAGTCCTTCCGACCGGAGATGTTGAACGCGGGCTTGCTTGGCGTGCAGGCCGGATCGCGTTTGAGGGCATATCGCTTAAGGATGCGATCAGCGAATTCGCGCGGTACAACGACACGCCCATTATCGTCGATGACCCTCAGCAGGCGGATCATCGCATTACCGGACTTTTTATCTCCAATGATCCGGTGCGCTTCGCAAATGCTGTCGCTATCGCGCTCGACCTTGAAGTCGAAATGCGAGGTGACGCCATTCATCTGGTCAAGCCTTTGCGGCGCTGAGCCAGGGCGATCCTGTCGTCACCTTGTAAAACGTTTATGACATGCCGGGGGCATCTCGAAGCTCAACCGTCTCACTGTTGCACGGGATGGTGCTGTCTTTGATGAGGGGGCTCAATGTCGCAATTCAGAATGTTTCAGCTTTTGGTGGGCTGTTCCGCCATGGCTCTGCTGATGGCGAGTGGCGCGTCGGCGCAAACACGTACTTATGATGTGCCCGCGCAAAGCGCGATAAAATCCATCCCGGAATTCGCCCGTCAGGCGGGAATCCAGATCGTATCTCCCGCAGACAAGCTTGACGGTGTTGCGACTCCTGCGGTCACCGGCACGATGGAGCTGCACGATGCGCTTGCCCATCTTGTGAGGGGCACGGGTTTGCGAGTTGCCTCCAATGATGACCAGACCGTGGTCCTGAAGCTTGCGGAGGCTAAAGAGGCTCGCAGCGGAAGTGCCGCGAATGCCGCTGAAATAGAAACAGTGACGATCACGGCCTCGCGCGTGATCTCTGATGCCGCCAACTCGCCCACGCCGCTGACGGTGTTGGGTGCGGAAGACATTGAGCTCAAAGCGGCGGTGAATATCGCCGATCAGATCGGCCTTTTGCCCGCCCTTGCGGCGACCAGCAATCCGCGCAACACAGCCAGCAATATTTCCGGCGGCATCGCGGGCATCAGCGCGCTGAATTTGCGCGGTCTTGGCCAGACGCGAACCCTGGTTCTCTTGGATGGGCAACGTCTTCCGGCAGCAACGCTTTCGGGCTGGATCGACATCAACACTATCCCGTCCGGCTTGATCAAACGCGTGGATGTTGTAACCGGCGGCGCTTCAGCGGCCTGGGGTTCGGACGCTATCGCTGGTGTAGTCAATTTTGTCATCGATAAGAACTTCACCGGCTTGAAAGGTGAGGTGTTGGGCGGGGCAACGACCTATGGAGATGATCCAACTTTCAAGGCGTCGCTGTCTGCTGGCACTAGCTTTGCGGGCGGTCGCGGCCATGTCCTTCTGAGCGCGGAAACGTGGTATAATGGCGGGCTCACGGGCTTGCCGCGCTCCTGGTATCGTGGTTCCAAGCAGCTTTATAATCCGGCCTATACCGCCACCAATGGGCAACCGCAGATTTTGGTTCGCCAGAATGTCGGCTACACCACCATTGCTCCAGGCGCGATTGTCACTTCTGGGCCGATGCGCGGGTTATATTTCGGTGCCAATGGTGCTCCCGCGCAGCTTAATTATGGATCCTTGGTCTCCGACCCATTCATGGTCGGCGGTGACTGGAAATATACCGATTTCGGCAAAGACCCGCAGGATCTCGATCCAGAGATCACTCATCAAAGCGCCTATGGCCGTGTTTCCTACGATGTCACCAATGGCCTGGAGCTCTATGGCGAGTTCACCTTTTCGCATGCCCACAGCAAAATATCTGGGACGCCGTATTTCAGCTTCGGCGGCCTGACCATTCAGCGCGATAACGCCTTCTTGCCCGCTTCTGTTTCGGCAAGCATGAGCCAGCTTGGCCTGAACTCTTTGACGGTTGGGTCGTGGAATGCCGATATGGGGCCGCTGCAATCGCAGACAGACCATACGCTGTACCGCTATGTGGTCGGCGCGAAGGGCGTGCTTCAAATTCTCGGCTCGGAATGGAGCTGGGACATTTATGGCAATCGCAATGTCAGCGAATTCTATGATGCAAGCCTGGAGCCGATTAAAGCCAATTATGCCAAGGCGATCGACGCGGTAATAGGCCCCAATGGCGCGATCGTCTGCCGCTCCAGCCTGGCCACGCCGGGCGATGGCTGTGTGCCGCTGAACATTCTCGGCACCGGCGTCGCTTCGCAAACTGCACTGAATTATGTCATGGGGAACAGCAACATCAACGCCCACATCACGCAAAGCGTTGTGTCGGGCACGGTGCGGGGCGAACCTATCTCGACCTGGGCTGGACCTGTGGCGGTGGCTGCCGGTGTCGAATATCGCCGCGAAAGCGAGGGCGGGCGTTCTGATCCCTTGTCGCTCACCAATGGCTACTGGGCGGGCAACTATAAGCCGATCACGGGCTCCTATGACGTCACCGAGGGCTTCATGGAAGTGCTCGTGCCGCTCCTGCAGGATGGATTCCTGTCGAAGTCTTGGGATTTGAATGCCGCGGTGCGGGCGACCAATTATAGTACGTCGGGATATGTCACGACATGGAAGGTCGGTACGACTTACGCGCCGTTTGAGGACGTAAAGTTCCGGCTGACCAAATCGCGCGACATCCGTGCGGCAAATCTCTCGGAGCTTTATACGCCGGGTGCCGCCGCCACAACAACGCTGTCTGATCCCTTCCTTGGGAACAAATCCTACACCGTGTTGCAGCTCACCACAGGCAATCCCACCATTTCCCCTGAGAAGGCCGATACTTTCGATATCGGTGCTGTGCTGTCGCCGCAATTCCTGCCCGGCTTTTCGGCCTCGGCGGATTATTGGGATATCGATATTCGCGGGGCGATCTCCACATTGAGTGCGTCCACCACGGTGAACCAGTGCTATCTTGGTAACCAGGCGCTTTGCGGCAATATCGTGCGCGACGGTTCGGGGCAGATGACCCAGGTTTATCTGCGCCCCATCAATCTCGCCAAGCGCCTGGCGCGCGGTCTCGATTTCGAAGCGAATTACCAGATCGCCGTCAGCGATATTTCTCCCGAACTCGGGGAGGGGCAGGTCTCGCTGCGCGCGCTTGTCACCCACTATCTGAAATCCGTGACGGATGACGGTATCAGCGGCGTGACCTCCTCATTGGGGGTGAATAGCGGCGGTGTTCCCCACTGGCTCTACTCGGCGCGTTTGACCTATGCGTCAGGACCGGTGACTCTATCGCTCACCGGCCGGGGCGTCAGCGCCGGGGTTCTGGATCCCTCCTATGTGGAATGCTCGGCGAATTGCCCGGCTTCCACGGCGGCGCATCGCACCATCGATAACAACTCCATCGATGGCACCTTCGCGATTGACACCTCTTTTGCCTATGAAGTGTCTGAGCCTGTGCAGATGTTCCTGAATGTCGATGATATTACCAATGAGGTGCCCGCGCAGGTGGCCAATGGCATATCGATCGGCAGTGCGCAGCGCGGTGTTAGCAATTACTACTATGATCTGATCGGCCGGTCGTTCCGCGCTGGGGTCCGCTTCAAGTTCTGAGATGGGGAAGGGGCGCTTTGGGGCGCCCTTTTTTGGGAGATTTGTATGCGGCCTAGGCATTGTTTGTGGATAATCGCGGTGTTGCTGGCGCATCCGGCATATGCTTTCGATTGGCATAGCTGGGATACGGATAAATCAACGCGCGAGACCACGTTCCTTCCGACCTGCACCGGCCCCTATCAGATCTCATCTGCGGATGTGAATGGGGATGGTTATCCTGATTTGATTATCCCGTGCCGGGGAGAGCTGTTGTCGCCCAAGCTTAAGCGTCCGGCGAATGATCAGCTCACGGTTTATCTCAATCCGGGCGCCAAAAAGGGTACGCCGTGGAAGCGGATGGATTTCACGGTTGGCTTTGGCCCGTACCATTCGGCGACGGCTGACCTCGATGGCGACGGTATTCCGGATGTGGTCGTGCCGAATTACCAGTCCAATGATGGGCGCGATATCGCCATTCTTTACGGGGCTAAGGATCGCAAGAAGGTTTTCGAACCGGCCGCCTATATTTCGATAGAAGGCGGACATTTCGTCAACGATTATCCGCTGATGGATGATGGCGAGCCGCGCTATCCTACGCCGGGCCTGACCTCTGTGGCCATTGCCGATTTCAACCACGATGGCAGGCCTGATATTGTCGCCGCCTCCTATCAGTCCAATTTCTTTGTGGTTCTTCTGAATGAGGGCGGCAGGAAGTTCCGTCAGATACGCTTTCCGCGTCAGGCGCCGCCATATGACCTTTTATTGGCCGGGCCGCGCGACATCGCCGTTGCAGATTTTGACGGTGATGGCGAGTTGGATCTGGCATTCTCAATGTATGAGAGCAATCTGATTGAGGTGTGGAAGGGCGATGGGAAAGGCAACTTCTCGCCTTGGCGGCGTTCGCAGGCGATGGGCCGCATTCCCTATCATCTGAAGGCCGCGGATTTGGATGGCGACGGCAGGCCCGACATCGTTGTGGGAAATCGCAGTGTCAGTGACAATGTGGTTCTGCTGAAGAACGGGCTGGATCGCTTCACGAACGCGGGATCGTTCCGCCTTGACACGCCAAAGATCGGTGAAACGACGGCGGATGAAATTCGCGATGTATTCCTGGCTGATCTCGATCACGACAAGAAGCTCGATCTGATCGCGGCGGCGCGCGCCTCTGGTAAGGTCGTGTTTTGGAAGGGAACGGGGGATCTTTCCTATAACGAGGCTTTCGTGGACAGGAAGACGCTGCTCTTCCCGGAAAAGGGGCCACGCGGTATCGCGGTTATCCCGGGTGCCGTTGCGGTGATCTTCTACAACTCCAGCGAGGTGGGACTTATCCCTCTGCCCGAAAAGTAGGATGATGTGGTGCTGTGTCGAAAGGGCCGCGCGCTGGTAGAGCGTTTAGAACGCGCCATGCAGTCCAAAGCTGATGGTCTGGCCGGTGCGGTAATACCGGCTGGTGGCATTGCTATATTGGAAATAGCTAAATTGCTTGGCGTGGAACAGGTTTTGAACGTTGAAAGTGATTTCGGGGTCACTGGGGATTTCTCCCAAAAACCGCGATAGGCGCAGGCTGGATGAGAAGTCCGCCTGCCCATAGGCCGCGCTGAAGAGATATGCCCCCTCTGGGCATCCGCTTGCTGCCGCTTGGGTCGTCGGCAAACAAACGCTATTCACATTGGAGCTTGTGCCATAGGAGCGCGCTCGGAAGGTATAGGAGAGGCGTGCCATCAGGCCGTTTCTTTCGTAATACCCCGTGAGATTGAGGCTGTAGGGCGCTACGTCTGTGGCATGCACGGCAGCAGAGCCTGAGCTGGACTGTCCTGTGACCGTGGCATTTCCGGTGAAGCCGAAACCCGACAGACTGGAAAGAACGCCATCCAGCGGCTGAACATAGGTGATTTCCAGACCTTTGATTGTCTCTATGCCCGGCGCGTTGATTTGTTGGGTGACATTCACAACGGCCGCGCAATCATCGTCCGATGTGCATCCGGCGCGAGCCGCGAGCGCGGATTGCTGCAAGGAGGTCAGGCTGCTCCAGGTGATGCCAAATTGTGAGAGATATGAAAATGGCCGCGATACGATTTGGGCGACGGAAAAGCCGCTGATGTCTTTGCGGAAGAGTGCCAGGCTGAAATATCCCTCAAGACCGGTATAGGTCTCGACACCAATATCGATGTTGTTCGAGAAATAGGGCGTCAGACGCGGATTGCCCAGGGTGAGCGATTGCGCGGTGAAATCGCTGAAATTCACGGTTTGGATCATTTGGGCGACGTTGGCACGGGTCATGGTTCGTGACCAGCTCGCGCGCACCATCGCATTCTTGTCGAGCTCATAAACGAGATTCATGCTCGGCAGATAGGCCTGATAGGTCCGCACCGTGTTGGGGAAGGTGTAATCGCCATTGGTCAATTTCGTTGGCGAGCGGATTTCCTGCCGGGTTTGGCTCCAACGCAAGCCGAGATTATAACTCAGTGTGCGCCGCGCCAGCTCGAAGTTGCCATCAACCTGGCCATATAGTCCTGTGCTGCGTTCTTCAAAACATCCAGATGTTGCGCCCGCTGCTGTGCCGGTGGAAAACCCGAAACCTTTCGGCTGGTCGACGCAAAGGCCATAGACGTTGTTGAAGCCAATATTTTTCTGCTCCTCATATTTTGAGGCGCGCTGGAAACGGGCGTAATCCAGAGAGACAAAGCCGCTCGGGCCCGGATAAAGATAGCTTGCCAGCTCTGCCTGCGGGATCAGCGACAGCGATCGTCCCGAACAAGCGCTATTATTGCCGTTCTGGCAGATATTGCTCTGCCATGTATCCGTTCTGTCGATGCCGACAATGCTGCGATACGCAACGTCATAAGCCGCGCCGAGCTTGAGAATAAGGAGGTCGTTGCGATAGGCCGCGTCCAGATGTGCTCCGTACGTGCTTGTATATCGCCGGTCGAGCAAGAGCTCCGCACGGCCGCCATACCACTGGAAATTAGCCGGGTTATCGAGATCTATATTGGTCGTGATCGAGGGGATTGTCCTCGTATTGTCAAAATGGGCAGTAACCCCGCCTATGGGCGCAGCGCATCCAGGTAGGCCGCCAGGCACGCCGCTGGAGGGGCAGGTGACCAGATAGACGTTGGGCGTTTCCCGGAAGTAATGGCTGCGGCTGGCGCTTGCTTGCAATGCGATCATCATGCGGTCATCCGGCCGCCAAATGATGCCTGGATTGAGGCTGAGAAAATCGAAGCGCTCGTTATAATCGCGTGCCTCCAGGCCAAACTGCGCATTATAAAGCGTCGTCGTACGCACCACGCCGTTGCTGTAAAGCGTGCTCGCCGTGGGGATCATCGGCTGGGCGCCGGCTCCCGCCCGCACGCCAAGGCCGAGATCGGAACGGTCAAGACGGCGGAACTGGCGGCTCGCAAAGATGTCGAGATAGGCGTTCAGTTTTTCCGATGGGCGTATCTCCAGGCTGGAACCTGCGTTGTAGCGATCGCGCGATCCGCGTTCATACATGCTGCGGGGCAGGCGTGGCAGAAGCATGTTGCTGATCTGCGTGATATCGAGACCGGGATTGAGCGCCTTCAGCATCGCGGCATTGACGGTCGTCCCAGCCGGCAAGTTTTGCAAGGCTACGTTGCTTGGAATGGTCGGAGCGATGGCCATGGCATCACCGCCGATGCTCACCTTGCTGCCAACAAGATCGCAGCCGCTCGTTGCGCCGCAAAGGGTTGCGTTGTTGATGGCCGGCGTTACCCAGCCTGCGTTACCGTCTTCCCATCCATTCGTATACTGATAGGACCTTCGTGCGGCGATCCCGATAAGAAGGCCAACCGAACCCAACACCGAATTGGTGTTGAATGTATCGCTCGCGATGAAGGCGCCACTGCCGCCCATCCCGTTGGAGAGGGTGTTGGAGTTGCCTTGCAGCGAATAGCTCATATGCGCGCCGGGATTGTCGAATGGCCGCCGCGTTTTCAGATTGATTGTGCCGGCGGCTCCACCTTCCAATATTTCCGCGCGTGCGGTTTTGGTCACCGTGATTTCAGAGAAAAATTCGCCCGGAAAAACATTCAGATCCACTTCCCGGTTGGAGTTGCTGGAATCGATGATGCCTCCGCCCGCCACCATGATTGGCGCGTTGTTCAGGAGAATTCTCGTGTAATTGGTCGATAGGCCCCGGATGGCGACTTGCACGCCTTCGCCATCGGCATCGCGTTTCAGCAATATGCCCGGAATGCGGTTTATGGATTCAGCGATATTGGTATCGGGAAACTTGCCTATATCCTCGGCGAATATGGAATCGGTAAAGCTGATCGCTATCTTTTTTTGCGCGGCGGCATTGGCGAGGCTGGCGCGGAAGCCGGTGACGATCACGGTTTCCGGGTGTGCCGCGTCCGCAATGGCGGAGGTGGCATCGGGGGACGCTGCATTTGCTTTGTTCGAAACAATGACAATCACTTTGCCGTTGTCGGACAGCACCGTCAGGGGGGTGTCTCTCAAGAGCTCTCGTAAGCCAGCTTGAATGTCGAAGCGCCCATGCACCGCACGCGTCTTAAGGGTGTAGATATCCTCTCCCGGTGCGAGGATTTGGCGGCCCGCCTGCAATGCAAAGGCCGCGATGCCTTGTTCTGCGGGCTGTTCGGGAATGTCGAAGACGCGCAAATCCGCTGCCTGCGCGGCTTGTGCGCCGCCCAACGCAACGTATGCCCCCGCAACGAATGTGGGCAGTCTTCGCATTCTGTGCCCCGGAATTTCCAGCCCTTTACTCTACATACTGGACTGAGAATTATTTGTCTGCTTTATTCCTTTGGGCGGAGAGCAAGACTGTATTGCCTTTCTGATCGAAGGAGAGGTGGAACGCCTCTGCGGTGGCCTTGGCAAATCCCACCGGGTCGTTTGCCTTGAAAAGGCCGCTCACCACGCGGTTTGAAACGGCTGGATCCGCCATGGTGATCGTGATTGGGCTATAGCGTGAAAATTCGGCTGCGGCTTCGGCCAGGGTTCGGCGCGAAAGAAAAATATAGCCCTCGCGCCAAGCCAGGGCGTTGGTGACTTCGGCCGTGGAAGCGGAAGTCATTGTGACTGCGCCGTTATCAGTGATGATCACCTTGCGGTTGGCCGGAGCTTGCAACGTGTGATTGCCGCTTGAATCGTGGGTTTCAATCGCCACGACACCTTCGCGAACCAGCACTTCAATGGGCGAACCTGCAACATTCTTGACGGAGAAGCTGGTGCCGACTGCGCGCACATGGGCATTTCGCGCTGCGACCCGGAAGGGACGAAGCTTGTTTTTGGCGACGTCGAATAAAGCTTCACCCTTGGCGAGGGTCACGTCTCGGGAGAGCAGGGCGTATTGAATCTCCGCCTTGCTGCCCGAATTCAACGTCATGGCAGAGCCATCCGACAGCGCCACGACCTCCATATGCCCGAGTGTCGTGGAATAGTGATGGTTTTCCAGGCTGAGGCGGAAGAGCCCGGCGTACATCGCCACAATGAGGCTCGCCGCGATAGCGCCGATCATGACAAAACGCGTTGCGCTTTTTGGTCTGGCGGTGACGGCGGGCGCCAGTTCGGGATGCGCTTTACCCATTTTCTCGAGGTGAATCTGGACTGCCAGCGCTTTCATGAAAGCGCCCTTATGGCGCGCATCGGCCGCCAGCCAGCGCCGGAAAGCCAGTTCATCCGCGGCGGGCACTTGTCCATGATCGGACTTCGCTGCCCATTCGGCCGCTTGCCGGTCGATTTCGCTGCTAGCTGCGCTCATGGGCTCCACCAAAATACGCAATATTGCCAACGTCCTCGGCTGGTGCGGCTTGCGCTTTCCGGCCGAACCGCGCCATCAAATGCAGGATGGCGCGGGCAAGATGGCGTTCGACGGTGCGATCAGAGATGGCCAGGCGTTGTGCCGTCTCCTGCTCCGTCAGTCCCTCCACCCGTCTCAGCCAAAGAACTTCGCGCGTGCGCTCTGGAAGTTCAGCCAGAACCTGCGCCACTGCCTGAACTTCTTGGCGCAGAACTATGGCTTCTTCGGGGTCGGCCGCGGCTGAAGGGGTGCCCAGCGCGTCCAAATCGCCATTCGCGGTGACAGACACGATCCGCGGGCGGCGGATGTGGTTCATAACGATCGAATGCGCGACGGTTTTGGCATAATGCAGCGGGGTGCGAATGGCGGAAACGTCCTCCATGGCCCCGAATTTCGCATACATCTCCTGAATAACGTCGTCGATATCCAGCTCTGCGATGCGGTACCGCGACAACCAGGCGCGTATACGCGGTTCATGCGGCAGCAAATTTTCCTCGATCCATGCGGCACGCTTCCACAACTCACTCATGACGCGTCGGACCAGTGTTGCCCGCCATGCCCGGGCAATTTTGTACCGGTATCAGTAAAAAAAATCGCGCCCTCGATCGGTGGGGCAGGCTGGAGATGTGAGATGGCTACATCGTACTGCGGCATATTGAGCGGTCGTCCCTGCCGAGGCTTCTAACGAGCCTCTGAAACATGTGCCGGAAAAAGCTGTCAGGCCCCCCGGCGACTATCCTGCTCTTTATTATATCCCGCGCTGCATCGCTAGGCTGTTGTAGGGGCGCCACAGCTCGCACATGCCTCAAAAAAAGTTTGTCGGGTTTTGGGGGCGTCAGGTGTCTTGGATGCGAGAACATAAAAAAGAATTTTGGGGAGGCTGACCAGCCTTAGTTCGTCTCTAGCGGCAAACCCATCGGGCGCATTGCGCTGCCGGGTGAGGGTGGAGGCTTGCCTGTGGCCTGGGCCGCAGGCGGATGAATGACGGTCCGGATCTAGCTTCTGATTGAGGAAGAAAAATCGTGCCCGTCGCATAAACACGATGGGCGCGCGAGGGGGATTCATGTCCGCAGCCGGCTCTCGTCATATCCGTCCAACGGATAGCATCGATGGGTTCCTCCCCGGTTGGGCGCTACGGCGGCACTCTGTGCGGTGGGGTGCCGCCGCTTTTTTCTCCTCGCAGGTTTTTGGCTCGGGCATAGCCAGCCGCGAACTCCACTGATCGGATTTTGAAGAGACAGCCTCCGGCCTCGGGGGCTTGATGGCACAAAAAATGAGACCGGTACCATCATCAGCAGGGCATACGCCGAGCGCGACACCAGCAATACGTGAACAAAAACAGCAGAGGGAGAAGGGAATGCAAAACAGAAACAGAGGGGGAAGGGGTATGAAACGTGTATTGATGGGCACCGCTGCCGTGGCGGGGCTCACCGCTTTGATGCCGGCGCAGGCCCAAGAGGGTGCGATCGAGACGGTCGTTGTAACCGGCTATCAGCGCAGCCTTGTGAGCGCCGCCGATGCTAAGCGCAATGATATCGGCTTTACCGATGCCATCTTTGCCGAAGACATCGGCAAATTTCCCGACAGCAACATCGCGGAAGCCATCAACCGCATTCCCGGTGTCGTTCTGAACCGCGATCCGGCCACCGGCGAAGGCTTGCAGATTTCGGTACGCGGTCTTGGCTCGCAATATACCAAGATCGTGCTCAACAACGCGCCGATCGCGGTGGCGACGGCCTCTGGTATCGACCAGACGAATTCCAATCGCGAAACCGATATGAACATGTTCCCCGGCGAACTGTTCAGCAATATCTCGGTGGCGAAATCCTCGCGCGCGGATCAGCTTGAAGGTGGTGCGGCTGGCACGGTGAATATGCGCAGCCGCCGTCCTTTCGACCGGCCAGGCCCTTATCTCTCCTACAATCTCACTGGCAACGGTAATTCCATCACCAATGGCCTTGGTGGCACCGCGGCGCTGATCGGCAGCAATACATGGAAAACCGGCACGATCTTTGGTGATGTCGGTGTGCTTGTCGGCGTGGTTGGAAACCGCATCGCCCAGTTCACCAGCGGTTGGGATGATGGCAACGGCGGCTGGGCGACGCCCACAATCAAGACCGCAAGCTCTACGGGCGTCGGCCAGTGCGCCACGGCGACCGGCTGCGACAACGACAATACCTTCTCGATCGGCGGCAATTACATCACCGTTCCCGCGACGATCCCGCGTAATGTCACCTTCACGGGCGCGTCTGGCCACGCCTATGGCTACAGCTCCACTTGCCCGACGAATACGCCCGCGATGACCTATTCGCCTTGTGCGGTGAATGCCTACACACTGGCTGACATCAATCCGAAACTTGGTGCCGATGCGGCTTCGATCACCAATAAGCTCGCTAACGCGTTGTTCCCCCGCTTGCTGCGCAACATGTATCAGCGCAACAACCGCTGGAAATACAACGGCGTTGCAAGCTTCGAAGTGCGACCGAGCGACTCCTTGCACTTCTATGCGGATTTGGTCGCGGGCAAGTTCTGGGAAAATATCGACCGCACCGAACTGACGCAGCCGATGCGCTCCAACGGTTCATGGACGCAAGGTGTCATTCCGGCCGATGTGGTGATGGACCAGAACAGCGTCGTGCAATCCTTCACGGCGTATAACGCGCAATGGGCGATCGATACCCGCCATTACGCCAACACGGCCGATTTCTTCGCGATCAATCCGGGCATGAGCTGGCAGGCCAGCGACATGCTCTTCATCGAGCTCAGCGCCAATGCCAGCCGCAGCCACTGGATTCAGACGGTTTCGGAAATGGCGGTGGTGTCCTGCCCCAGCATGGGAACGTATCCGGGCTGCACGCCTGTTGATAGCACCGGCGCGCCCGTGACCAATGGTGTCGTCACCAAGAACTGGTTCGACGGCAAGCAGTATTTGTGGTCGAGCAATATCGATCCCAATAACCCGCGCAATTATCAGTGGGCCTCCTCAAGCCTTGGCACCGGCGGCGGCGTGTCGGTCAACGACAACAAGCGCTATTCGCAGACCTATGGCGTGCACTTGGATCTTACCTATGGCGGCGATTACTTCCGCGTCAAAGGTGGCGCCGCTTATGACGTCATCAGCCGCAACATGATCCAGGGTGATGCCAACGGGCCATGGTCCAAAGCGGTCTGTCAGGGCTTCCAGAACACCACGAGTTCTGCTTGCGACGGCCGTCCGGGTTCCTATGTCGCGCAGCAGAACCTCTACAACTTCCTCACGATGGGGCCGACGAATTTCTTGACGTTCGATTACGCGAACTTCGAGAGCTTCACCAACATGAAGGCCTATAACGCGCCGGTCGCGGGCTTGCGCAATCGCTGCGCCTATCAAAAAGCCACCCCGGAAAACGGCAATCCCGTGCAGTCTTCCACCGGTTCTTCGGGCTGTTACGAAGAACGCATCCTGGGCTCGTATATCGAGGCGGAAGGCAAGTTCAACTTCGATCTTCTCTGGGATAACCAGGAACTTCGCTACAATGTTGGCCTGCGCTATGTCACGACACGGCAGACCATCGATTCTCCGTTCCAGATGACGAACCTGCCGCAGACGACGGCCTATTGGGGTAATGCCTTCTACGATTACACCTTCGTGCCGCAGACAAGGACCTACGATACCTTCTTGCCGTCGGCGAGCCTTGTCTATAAGCCGCTGGATGATCTTCTGATCCGTGCCAGTGCTTCGCGCACCATGACGCGCGCATCCTTGCCCTTGATGACGTCCAACCTCACCGTTGCGTCGCTCGGCTATCAGAATATTCCGACCAACGACGGGTACTACTTCACCTTCAATCCGGGTAACCCGGATCTGAAACCCTATTACTCGACCAATATCGATGTCGGTGTCGAGTATTACACCGGCAAGGAAGGTTATATTAGCGTCAGCGCCTTCCGCAAATTCCTCCATGGCGTGCCGATCAACCGCGTGCTCGATGGCAAGACCTTGGCGGATGTGGCGTCCTACGGCATCACCTACGATTACTTGAACTGGAACCAGATCCAGAACTTGAACAGCTATGGCGGCGCCACCAACACCGGCTGTACCGATGCAGCAAGCTGCGCCGCTACGCCGGTTCGCTTCACCATCAACTACAACCAGCCGGGTGTTCAGACCTATACGGGTCTTGAGTTCGGCTATACCCAGCCCTTCGATTTCGTTCTCGAGGATTACGGCCTGAAGGGCTTTGGTATCTCGAACAACTTGACGATGATCGATTTCAAGCAAAGCGCGTCGAACTTCGTCATCGCCTCGGATGGCAGTGCGCCCATTCATGCCGCGGCCGTGCCGCACTGGTCCTATAACGGCACGCTGTATTGGCAGGGTGACGGCTTCTCTGCGCGTCTGTCCTATAACTACCGCACCGGCTATTACAGCAGCGGCGTTTCGGGTGCGAATAGCGTGTGCTTGCCGGCGCTTTCTGCTGTGGCTGGCCAGAACACCTATCAGCGCGCGGGTTGCTCGGCGGGCGCCTATATGAGGAACGCGCCTTACTCCCAGTTCGACTTCTCCACCAGCGCCAAGATCTCGAAGATCATCGACGCGACGATCCCGTCCGATCCCGAGATGAGCATTGGCGTGACCAATCTGTTCCGCTCCAAATACAACACCTACTTCCAGTACCCGGTTGCGCAGGATCGCTATTACCTCAGCAACCAAACCTTCTCTCTCTCCCTGCGCGGGACTTTCTAAATGTCGATGAAGCAAGAGAACAACGAACACCAGGGGAGTACCCAGAGAATGTCTAACTGCAATCGCGAACTGGATAAGAAGGGTTGGGGCCATTTGTCTGTGTGGCCGGGAAAGTCGCTCCTGACGGGCAGCACGGCGTTGTCTTTGATCGCGGCTTTCGGCGTGAGTGCTGGTTGTGCACTCGCCGATGTCAAAGTGTCGAGCGGGACGATGGTGGATTCCTCCACCGTCACCGCCGGTAGCGGAGCCATCGTTCTGAGCGGCGGCACCTTGAACTTCAGCTCGACGTCGAGCGTGAGCAATGCGGTTTCGGCGGCAACCGGTTCGTCCAGCAGCATCACCGCTGGCGGCAATAGCGGCACGCTGGCGGGAGCCTTGACGGGGACGGGGGCGATTACCCTCTACTCCGGCACTCTGATCCTGAAGAACACCGCGGATCAGGCGGGCTATACCGGCACCATGACCGTCGCCTCCGGCGCCACGCTGCAAATGGGCGATAACAGCACCAGCATGATCGGCGGCATCATTTCGGATGGAACGACGCTGATCAACAACGGAAGTGTGGTGTTCAAGTCCATCGCGACGACCGGAACCACGGCTGCCGCTTTGCTGCCCAACACTTATTGGGGAGCCATGTCGGGCAGCGGAGCGGTCCGGGTGAGCGGCAGCAATTCCCAAGTGTATCTGACGGGCACGAACACCTACACCGGAACCACCACGATCGATGCCGGCAATACGCTCTTTATCGGTAATGCCAACAACTATGGCAGCATCACGAGCGGTTCGATTGCTGTTGCGGGCACGCTCGCCTTCAACCGTTCGGATCTCTATGTCTATAACGGCACCATTACCGGCGCCGGCATTGTCAGCCAGTCCGGCGGCGGCACACTTATTCTCAATGGTAACAGCGTGCTGACCGGCGCTTCCTCAATGTCGTACAACAACAACCTGACGCCGCCGGCCAAGGTGGGCTATATCGGTGCGTTGCGCGCGACCTCTGGCTGGCTTCAGATTGGCGATGCCGGTCACAAAACGGCGTCGATCACCGTTCCGCTTGCCAACATCCTGAAGGGTGCGGGCATGTCGGGCTTCGGCACATTGAACGGCGACCTGATCAATGGTGACGATACGCAGGGCACGGTTTCGACGCCGACCACGCCGACCACCCAGCTTATGGGCGGCATCCTCATGCCGGGCGATGGCTCGACGCCCGGCACCTTCACGCTCAACGGCAATTACACCCAGGGCACTTATGGCGGCCTGCTGATCGCCACCACGCCGACCGTCACGTCCAAGCTTGTGGTCAGCGGCACGGCCAATATCAAAGGGCAGCTCAGCATTTCGGGCCTGAATGGCAGCTATACGCCGGGGCTTTATCCCATTCTGACCGCCAATACCGTTTCAGGTACGTTCAACACGGTTCTGACGGGCAGCCCGGATACGGCCAATGCCTTCGGCGTCTATTACAAGCCGAGTGAAGTGGATCTGGTGATTGCGCCGAAATCCATCGGCCAGGTCTACAATGATCTGGTGGTGCAGAATTTCGATGCGGCGATCAGCTTGAACGATATGGTGCTGGATCACACGTCATCCGCCGTGTGCAAGGATTGCCAAGGCTTCTCCGTCTGGGGCCATGGATATAATGGCTCCAGCGGGCTATCCGATGGCAACGGAGCGTCCGCATTCTCCAATCACACGGTCGGTCTGATCGGCGGCTTGGATTATCGCTATCTGAGCGGCTTGTCGTTCCATGCGGTGATCGGCGACAGCGAAGGCCATGTCCGCCTGCATGATCAGAGCGCTTCTGGGCACAACACCCAGATTTACATGTCGGCGGCGGCGCATATCCCGGCCGGTGCGGTTGTCTTTGACACCTCCACCTTCTTCCTCGATGCGGCCACGGATGTCAGCCGGAAAGACAGCTTGGGTAATAGTCTGACGTCGACCGTCAAAGACACCGTATATGGCGCTTCGGTGCAGATCGGCGTGCCGCTTCTGCATGGCGACCTGCTGCCCTTCGGCAAGGTCACTTATAGTTTCCTCTCTGGTGGGGGGGCGAAGGAAGCCGGTGTCAGCCCGATGATCCTGGCGGTGAAGCATGGGCATCAGACGACCGGGCGCTATCAGCTTGGTGTCCGTTATGGTCACACCTATGCGTTGGATGATGATTTTCAGATCCGTCCGCAGATCATGCTGGGCGGCGAGGGGAATGACCGCGCCATCGGCAAGACCAATTTGATGTCGATGTCTTCCGGCGCGCTCTTCTTCGCGACCTCAGCCGCGCCTGATCGTATAGCTGCAGTGGGCCAAGTTGGCGTGGATGTCTCCGCGAGCAATTTGACCTTCCAACTGGGAACAAGCGGCCGCAAGAGCGGCAACCAGGATCAGTTCCTGTTCAACTTCGGCGCCGCGTATCATTTCTGATGTTCGCGATGGTGGCTCCTCATTGGGGCCACCATTTCCGCCGTCTATCCTTAAAGCGTATTTGAGAAAGGGGCCTCTCGGCCCCTTTTTTAATGTTCGTGGCTGCAGGAGCAGGCGCCCGCCTCGGTGAGCGGCGCAAGAATACCTAGCATATATGCGGCAACAGCCGTTGCCGGGGCCATATTCGGCGCCACCACCGTGGTGATACCGCGTTCCTTCATCTTCTCGACAAAGCAGCCGCCCGCGCTTCCGGCAATGAGAACTTGAACGCCATCGAGCGGATGGGCGCCTCCCTTGAAATTATGAACGGTCTGCTCCTCGTTCAGATCGATACGGGCGATCTCAACCGGATGCTCGCCAGCTTCCGCTTCATAGACAAGAAAGCGGGCCGCATGTCCGGCATGTCCGGAAATGCTCTGGAAGTCTTCGCTAGCGACGGCAAATTTCACGATATTCTCCATGGAAGGCTGGATGACAGCCTTTCATGGGCGCAGTTGGCGCGCGGGTTCAATTGCGCCAAATGCGCGCAGAGTTCCGCCTCAGCCCGTGGCCGAGCTTCCGCGGACGATTAACTCCCCACCCAACATCACGGTGCGCGGCTGAAGGCCCGGATTTTGGATGCGATCCGACAAGAGCTGCATGGCGGCATGGCCGATATCGTCCACGGGTTGCGCAATAACGGTCAATCCCGGTTCGACAAGGCTCGCCCAAGGTTCATTATCGAAGGCCGCAACGGCGAGGTCTTCAGGTATGCGCAACTTCAGCGCTTTTACCGCGCGTAGAATCCCGCCGGCGGTCAGGCTGTTGGAGGCGATGATTGCGTCGGGCTTCTCGCTGGCCCATAGCTGGCGCAGAGCGGATTCTGCATCGCTCGTATAAGGACGAATGAATTGGCCCAATACGGGCAGACCTGCTTTAGTCACTGCCTCGGCATAGCCTTGATAGCGTTCCTGGCCTGTGCGGCTCGAATTGCCGAATAGTCCCGCAATGCGCTTTTTGCCCGAAGCAATCAAATGCTCCACGAGCACACGCGCGGCCTGAACATTGTCGAGCGCCACCGCATCATAGCGGCTGCTCGCCAGATAGCGGTCAACCATCACCACGGGGACCTCGAGAAGTGGATCTTTTTCGAGCTTGTGCAGCGTCGTTTCGGTCGGGGCTAGAATAAGCCCGGTAACGCGCTCTTCTTGCATGGAGCGCAAGTAAAAGGCTTCGCGTTCTGGATTCTCATCCGTGTTGCATAAGACAACGCGCATGCCTTGCGCATAGGCCATGTCCTCGACCACGCGGCTGACTGCGGTGAAGAAGGGATTGCGGATATCTGCGACAACAAGCCCGATCGTTTTGGTGTTCTGTGAGCGCAGCCGGCGGGCCGAAAGGTTGGGGCGATAGCCGATCGCCTTCACCGCTTTTTCCACCTTTTTCCGCAGCTCGGCGCTGACGGGGCCGCCACTCAAAGCCCGCGACACAGTGGCCGGAGAGACGCCGGCGGCCCGCGCCACATCCTTGATCCCGGCGGGGGATGTCTGTTGATCTAATTTATTATTCAATGGCTTAACCACTTTCCTGGCCCTGATCGCGGCTCTGTCGGCCGCTTTCTATGAACACTTATTGACAAACGGGGGTGAAAACGATTTCAGTTCCCTCGCGCATGAAAACGATTTCAGCGCCGTCACCATAATAAGCCCTCGGGAGGGGCGCAAGGATGTCTGCCACATCAGTCGCGGGGCTGCTGTCCCCCAAGCTCATCCAGCTTGCGGCGCGTCCGGCCAGCAAGGCAGAAGCCATTGAACAAGCCGCGGCGCTTCTGGTTGCCGCCGGTATCGTCGCGTCGGGCTATGGCGCCTCCATGCAAAAGCGTGAAGCGGTCGCCAACACATTCCTCGGCCATGGTATCGCCATTCCGCATTGCTTGGCGGAAGACCGCAATCTGGTGCTGAAGAGCGGCCTCGCGATTCTGCAGGTCCCCGCTGGTGTCATTTGGAATGACGATCAAGAAGCCAAGCTCATCGTCGCCATCGCCGCGCAATCGGATACGCATTTGAGCGTGCTGCGCCGCCTGACGCGTCTGCTGCAGGACGAAGCCGCGCTCGCCAAACTCTTCGCGACGGAGAAGGCCGACGATATTCTTGCTGCCTTCCTGGCCGACGAGGCGCAGACGCAATCTGCACCCGCCAGCGATTTTGCTGTCAGCGCGGTTTGGACGGTGACTTATCCCGCGGGCCTGCATGCCCGTCCCGCCACGCGCTGGGTCGAAACTGCTAAAGGCTTTGCGTCCAGCATCAAAGTGCGCCGCGGCGCTGAGGCGGGCGACGCCAAATCCCTGGTTGCGCTATTGCAGCTTGGCGTGAAGCCGGGCGAAGAGGTGGTGTTCTCCGCTGAAGGCCGTGATGCCGAAGCCGCGGTTGCCGCCCTGAAAGTCGCCGCCGAATCTCTCGCCGCACAGGAAATCGCCGATGCCAAACGTGCGGCGGAAAAATCGGCGGCAAAGCTTCCGGGCTGGACCCCGCCGGGCAATCCCATCGCGATCTCCGGTGTAGCGGCTGCGCCAGGTCTTGCCATTGGGCGTCTTCACATTCTGCGCGGTGCCAGCGAGGCGGTGCCTGATCATCCCGTGCCGCTGACCGAGGGCGGCAGCATGATCGATGCGGCGCTCACCGCCACGCGCTCGCGGCTGAAGGCTTTGGCGGATGATACGACCAGGCGCCTTGGCGCTTCCGAAGCGGCCATCTTCAAAGCCCAAGCTGAACTTCTCAACGATACCGATCTGATCACCCGCGCTTGTCAGTTGATGGTGGAAGGTCATGGTCCGGCGTGGTCGTGGAATGCGGCGGTGGAAGACATCGCCTCCAAGCTCGCTTCCTTGAATAATCCGGTGCTGGCGGGACGTGCCGCCGATCTGCGCGACGTTGGACGTCAGGTGTTGCTCGTCCTGGAGCCGGGTCTGGCTCGCAGTGAACTCTGCCACGATGTGCCGCCGACACTGGAAGAAAAATGCATCTTGGTGGCGAAGGATTTGTCGCCTTCTGATACCGCCGCGCTCGATAGCGCCATCGTAGCCGGTATCGTGACGGCGGAAGGTGGCCCGACCTCGCATACGGCTATTCTCGCCCGCACGCTCGGTATTCCGGCGCTCGTCGCGGCGGGGGCCGGTGTTCTCGGCCTTACCGATGGCGCGCCCGCAATCATCGAAGGCCAGGGCGGGCGGCTTTATCTTGATCCGTCGGCGGAAGATTTGGTTGCGGCCCGTGAGCACCTTGCCGCGCTGGCCGCGAAAAAGGCTCAGGAAGCTGAACGCCGCGCGCTGCCCGCCGTCACCACCGACGGCAAGCGCACGGAAATCGTCGCCAATATCAATCAGGCCCATCAGGCCGCTTTTGCGATCGAGCAGGGTGCCGAGGGCGTCGGTTTGATGCGTACTGAATTTCTTTTCCTCGAAACCCGCAAGACCCCGGATGAGGATGAGCAATACGAAGCCTATGCCGCCATGTTGAAGGCGATGGATGGGCGCCAAGTGATCGTGCGCGCGCTCGATATTGGCGGCGACAAGCAGGTGCCGCATCTTGCCTTGCCCCAGGAAGCCAATCCCTTCCTCGGCGTGCGCGGGGCAAGGCTGCTCCTGCGCCGTCCCGAATTGTTGCTGCCGCAGTTGCGGGCGCTTTATCGCGCCGCGTCATCGGCTGCGGGCAAGCTCGCGATCATGTTCCCGATGATCACCTCGGCGGCTGAAATCATCCGCCTGCGCAGCATCTGCGAGGACATCCGTAAAGAGGTGAATGCGCCGGAAGTGCCGCTCGGCATCATGATCGAAGTGCCCGCCGCTGCCTTGCAAGCGCATGTCTTGGCCCAGCATGTCGATTTTTTCTCGGTCGGCACCAACGATCTTACGCAATATACCCTCGCGATGGATCGGCAGAATCCTGATCTCGCACCGGAAGCAGATTCCCTGCATCCCGCCGTGCTGCGTCTGATTGGTTTCACGGTCGATGGTGCCAAGCGTTATGGCCGCATGGTCGGCGTCTGCGGTGGTCTGGCGGGTGATCCCTTCGGGGCTTCGCTGCTTGCAGGTCTTGGGGTTGATGAACTCTCTATGACTCCGCTTGAAATCCCCGCGGTGAAAGATCGTTTGCGGCGGGCGAGCCTCGCCGAGTTGAAGGGGCTTGCGGCGCGCGCGCTGGCCTGTGAATCCGCTGCGGATGTGCGGGCGTTGGAAGGCGTTGCACCATGAGCGCCATCGTCACCGTAACGCTCAATCCGGCGATCGATCTCACCGTCGCGCTTGATCATTTGACGCCCGGTGAGGTGCATCGCGCGCACAGCGCCGTGTCCAATGCGGGTGGCAAGGGCGTGAACGTCGCGGCCTGTCTTGCGGATTGGGGCGTCAATGTCTCCGCCACCGGCTTTCTCGGTGCGGGCAATGTCCATCCCTTCGAAACCCTGTTCCGGGATAAATCAGTTGGCGATGGCTTCATTCGATTACCCGGTGAGACGCGCATCAACGTCAAGATCACCGAGCCGGGCGGGCGCACCACCGATGTGAATCTGCCGGGACTGCCGATCGAAGCCGATCTTCTGCCGCGCCTTAATGATCGCATCCGCGCGCTGGAGCCTTCGCTGCTGGTGTTGTCGGGAAGTCTGCCTGCAGGTCTCTCGCCGTCGATCTGGGCAGATATGGCCAGCCATTGGCAGCAGCAGGGCGTGCGGGTGTTGCTCGATGTTTCCGGTGCGCCGCTGCAAGAAGCTCTAAGCCGGGAAGAGCTGCTCTTCGCCGTCAAACCCAATCGCGATGAGCTTGCTGCCGTGATGGGTGCTATTCCTGATGACGCTGCGCTGCTCGCCCAAGCGCGTGCCTTGCATCGCAATGGTATCGGCCTTGTGGTGGTGTCGCTCGGCAGCGAAGGCGCGCTGTTCGTCTCGGAAGAGGGTGCGCTTTACGCGGCGCCTCTGAAAGTCGGCGTGGTGTCGAGCGTCGGCGCAGGTGACGCCATGGTGGCTGGTCTGTGCGCCGGGATCTCCGAAGATGCCAGCCTTGAACGTCTCGCCCGGCTTTCGACCGCTTTTGCGGCGGGCAAGCTGCGCAAGATCGGGCCGCATCTGCCGCCGAAACAAGATGTCGAAGCGCTTGCCTCCGCGGTCTCCATCGCGGCGGCGGAAGATTGGATCATGTATGGCCGGCTTTCCGGCGAACAGTCCTCATAAGAGGGACGTATCGGGAGTATCTCATGACCTTACCGGTGATCATTGGCGATAGCGCCAAGACGGCACAGGCATTATTGGCAGCCGAGAGCCTTCGCAAAGCCGCCGCTGTACGCGGGCTGGATGTGGCTGTTGAAGTGCGAGTGGAAGGCGTCACCCTGAATGCGCTTCCCACGGCGCAGTTGACGGATGAGACCGTCATCGTCGGTGCGCCCGATGGCGATCTGCCGAAAACCCAGCGCCATTTCACTATTGAAGCGATGCTCGCCGATGCGGGCGCATGCCTCGATCAGCTTGGTTCCGCAGAAAGCAAAAAAGCTTTCGTGGTCGCGGTGACCTCTTGCCCGACGGGCATCGCGCATACCTTCATGGCCGCCGAAGGCTTGAAAGCGGGTGCGGAAAAGCTGGGCTATGACATCCGCGTGGAAACCCAAGGTTCGGTCGGCTCCAACGATACGCTTTCCGAGGATGAAATCGCCCGCGCCGATGTGGTGATCGTGGCCGCCGACCGTCAGGTCTCGACCGATCGTTTCGGCGGCAAGAAGCTCTTTGTCACCGGCACCAAGCCTGCCATCAAAGACGGCGCGGCGCTGATCTCGCAAGCGCTCACCGAAGCAAAAGTGCAGGGCGCTGCCGCCGCCCCGTCGGATGCAGCCGCCAAGCCGCAAGGCTCACCGGGCGTCTATAAGCATCTGATGACCGGCGTCTCCTTCATGCTGCCCTTTGTGGTGGCCGGCGGTCTGATGATCGCGCTCGCCTTCGCGCTGGGTGGCATTTATGCCGGTAATGTCGATGGCACCTTTGCCAATGCGCTCTTCAAGATCGGCGCTAAGGCCGCCTTCACCCTGATGGTTCCCGCCCTCGCAGGCTATATCGCGTTCTCGATTGCAGACCGGCCCGGCATAGCGCCCGGTATGATCGGTGGCGTGCTCGCGGCGCAAGTCGGCGCGGGCTTCTTAGGTGGCATCCTCGCGGGTTTCATCGCGGGCTATGCCGTCAAGCTTCTCACCAAATACATCCGCTTGCCGCAAGGCCTCGAAGGCTTGAAGCCGGTGCTGATCCTGCCTTTGCTCGGCACGGCGATCACGGGGCTTGCCATGATCTATGTCGTCGGCACGCCGATGGCCCAGATTCTCGCAGCCCTTACCAATTGGCTGCAAGGCCTGCGCGGCGCCAATGCTTGGGCGCTGGGCGCTATTCTCGGCGGCATGATGGCGGTCGATATGGGCGGGCCGGTGAACAAGGCGGCTTATGCTTTCTCGACCGGGCTTCTCACCTCCAACATCTTCGCCCCGATGGCCGCCACCATGGCGGGCGGGATGGTGCCGCCGCTGGCGCTCTTCCTCGCCACGCGTTTCTTCGCCAACCGCTTCACCAGCGCCGAACATCAGTCCGGTCCGGCAACGGCGCTGCTCGGCCTTTCCTTCATCACCGAAGGGGCACTGCCGTATGTGGCGCGCGATCCCTTGCGCGTCATTCCGGCCCTGATCGCCGGATCGGCCACGGCGGGCGCTTTGGCGCTGGCTTTCGGTACCGAGCTGCGCGTGCCCCATGGCGGGGTCTTCGTGATGCTGATCCCGAATGCGGTCAGCCATGTCGCTGCCTATGCGCTCGCCATTCTGATCGGCTCTGCCGTCGGCGCCATCGCGTTGCGTCTGACCCTTCGCCGCCAAGCTTGAACCTATAACAACACTACTCCAGGGAGCATTTCATGCGCCTTTTGCTGAAAACGTTTTCAATCCTGATGCTGAGTTCCGCGGCTGCTGCGCTGCCTGCAGTGGCGGCCGACAAGACCATTACCTGGAGCGCCTCCTACACGGGCGAGGCGGCTGAGGTGATGGATGGCGGTTTGGCCCGCCGTGGTGCCTTTGCGGGGCAGGTGTTTCTTGGCGCCGATACCGATCTCGACAAGCTCTTGGGCTGGGGCGGGGCCACGCTGCATCTTGGCCTCAACAACCGCCATGGTGAGGATCTGTCGGTGAAGGGCATCGGCAACTCCACCTCGGTGCAGGAAATCTATGGCGGCCAGAACACGCGTCTGGTGCGCGTGACAATCGAGCAGAAATTATTCAATGACCGCTTCGATCTGGAAGTGGGCCGCACGCCTGCCAATATCAGCTTTTTGGGCTCGTCCTACTGCCAGTATTTCCAGATGAATGCGGCTTGCGGAAATCCGACGTTTATTTTCAAAACCTCGAATTTCACCTGGTGGCCGACTTCAAGCTGGGCGGCGCATGCCACGGCTTGGCTGACCCCGGAAATCTATTTCCATGGCGGCATCTATGAAGTGAACCCGAAGCGCGCGCTCGACAGCGACCACGATCTCGATTGGAGCTTTGACGGCGCCACCGGCTATATCGCGCCATTCGCGCTCGGCCATAAGACGACCTTCGAGAACTCCCGCCTGCCGCATAAATGGGAAATCGGCGCCTGGTACGATGAATCCGATTACACAGATCCCTTGCGCGCCGCCAATGGTAAGCCCGCCTTGAGCCAAGGCCTTCCTTATGCCACCCGCACCTCGGGCCGCTCTGGCTTTTATGCCCGTTTCGAGCAGATGGTGTGGCGCCCGGATGAAGTCAGCCATCGCGGCCTCACGCTGATCGGCGCGGTGCTCGGCAAGATCAACGGCCAGCTTGCGGAATCGAGCTATCAAATGGCGGGCTTTGAGTGGACCGGCCCGCTGAAAAGCCGCCCCACCGACAGCCTCGCTTTCGTCATTGCGCGGCAGGAATATTCCGGCCTCGAGCTTGATAACATTCGCATCGCACGCGCGCTGGTGGGCGGGGCAGGCACCCAGCATCGCGATCAGGTGATGATGGAAATGAGCTATGGCTTCGATCTTGTGCCGAACATCCGCGTTCAGCCGAACGTCCAATACATCATCCATCCTGATCAGATGAATGATCCCTCGCGTCTGAAGGATTTGCCGAACGCTTTCCTGTTCGGCCTGCGCTTCGACGTCAACTTTGCAGATGCCTTCAAGTTCAACGACTGAAGGCAAGGCCCGGCTGATTGGTCCCCCCCGCAGCCGGGCCTATTTGCGAAGCAAGGCTGCCTCTCTATTCCGCAGTGCTCTTCTGATGAAACCGGGCTGCGAGCAGGTGATAGACGCCATCGCGATTGATCGCGCCAGCCACAAGATTGGCCAGCAGCGCGGTTGTCATCAGCGGCACCAGCATGCCGTGGTCGCCGGTCATTTCCGACACGATGACAAAGCCGGTAATGGGCGCGCGGACCACACCGGTGAAATAGGCGACCATGCCTAAAAGCACGATCGGGCCGGGCGCGGCGTGGTGAAAAAAATGCGCGACATCGGCCCCGATTCCAGCACCAATGGACAAGGAGGGCGAGAAGATGCCGCCGGGAATGCCGCTCAGCGAGGATAGCGCCGTGGCAATGAGTTTCAGCGGCGCGTAGAGCAGCGAAAGCGTGCCGCTATGATGCAGCACCATTTTGGCTTGGTCATAGCCGGTGCCATACACGGCACTGCCGCTGGCCAAACCGCACAGGGCCAAACCGAAACCGCAAAGCCCGGCGAACAAAACCGGATGGGCGGATATCCAGCTCCGCCAACGCACCGGCAAGCATCCCACCCCTGAAACCAGAAGCCAGCTAAAGCCGCCGCCCGCTAGGTCTCCCACCACCGCGCAAACAGGAACGGCGATCCAGGCTGTGCCAATCGGCAAGGACGCAACTGTGTAGCCGAAATAGGTGTAGTTGCCCATCAAGGCTTGCGCGGTGAGACCGGCGATAATCACCGCCGCGATGATGAGACCGCTGGTGCGCATTTCAAAACTGCGGCTCATCTCTTCAATAGCAAAGACGATCCCGGCGAGCGGTGTGTTGAAGGCGGCCGCCACGCCTGCCGCCGAACCCGCCAGAATGAGCCCCGATTGGCGCTGCGGCGATAAATATCCCGCCAAGAACATCGTTGAGGCGCCAACTTGCACCGTGGGGCCTTCGCGGCCGGTGGAGGCGCCCACGAGAAGGCCGAAGAGGGTGAGAAAGACCTTGCCAATCGCGGGCCGCAGCCCGACCAGCGTGCTGCGATGTTCCCAATCCGTCGAGGCGCGCGCGGCAATGGCCTGCGGAATGCCTGAGCCTTGGCAATTTGGAAAAAAGCGCAACGTCAGAAAAAGCGCGAGCACAAAGCCCAGCGGTGTAACGATGAGCGGCAGATAGGGCCATTTGGCAATTTGGCTGCGAAAAATGGCTTGCGCGGCATCGGAGCCGAGTGCGAGCCCGACAGCGGTCAGGCCAACCGCTAGGCCTCCAATAAGGAAAGTCAGGCGCTGCCGCCATTTTACGGAATGCAGCAGCAGAAGGCGCTGATGATGAGGGTTAAATGCGCGCGCCAGAAGGGCCTTGCGGAAGGAAGCGAACATTGTACCTGTCTAAAGCATTGTCCCTGCGGCTGCCAGTGATTGCTGTCAGAGACAAATGTATCTCACGCGCCTTTTGCTTTTTGGGGATGGGGGATGTGTGCGTCGATCAAGGCGTCCGCTGCGGCCACCAGATGGCGGGCAGGGGCTTCTGCGCCAAACAACTGGCCGGAAAGATGCGCCCCTTCAATGAGTAGGATCAGCATATCAGCGAGCATGGCGGGATTTTTCGCGCCCAGCTTTTTGGCCACGTTGCGATAGCGCTCGCGGAACTGGCGTTTGACCTCCAGCGCGGCTTGGCGCGCGGGGTGATCGGGATGGGGATACTCCACCACCGCATTGGAATTGCCGCAGCCGCGATATTCCGGCGTGGAGGCGCGTGTCTGGATACCGAAAAGCCATTTGCGCAAACTGGCGCGCGCGTCTTTGCCATCCGCAAACAGCGCGTCGAAGGCTTTCAGCCTTTCCGCCCCGTGATGGCGCAGATAATCGGCCGCGAGTTCGTCTTTAGAAGGGTAGGTGCGATAGAGGCTCGGCTTGGTGACGCCCGCGCGGCTGACGATCTCGTCCACACCCACGGCGCGGATGCCTTCGCGGTAAAACAGCTCTTCGGCCGTCTCCCGGATACGCTCTGCCGCCCGCTTGGTCGGCTTGGAGGTGTCCTGCACCTGTTTCTCCCGTTCACTTCGTAATGGAAGCCATCAAAGCTTGCCCTGCGAAATGTCTTAATTTGTAAGCCTTCTAACTTCCGACTTGCCTGATAAGGGGTACCCCGTATATCTGTTTTCTGGGACGTACCGGTCAGTAACATGCATATAGCCCCAATCGGCACATTTTGCCAGAACTATGACGCCAGCGTTACACGGGGGCGGGCATGAACGCCATTGTCCGTATCGCGCTGGAACGGCCCTACACCTTTGTGGTGATGGCGCTTCTGATCCTGATCATCGGGCCTTTGGCGGCGCTTCGTACCCCGACCGATATTTTCCCCAGTATCGGTGTGCCGGTGATCGGCGTGGCCTTCCAATATACCGGCCTTTCGCCCGAAGAGATGTCGGGGCGCATCATCACGCCCTATGAGCGTGTGCTGACCACCACCGTCAACGATATCGAGCATACCGAGAGCACCTCGCTACCGGGTATCGGCATCGTGAAAATCTATTTCCAGCCCAATGTGGATATCCGCACCGCTACCGCGCAGGTGACCTCGATTTCGCAAACGGTGCTGAAGCAAATGCCTGCGGGCATCACCCCGCCGCTGATCCTCAATTATAATGCCTCGACGGTGCCGATTTTGCAGCTCGCCAGCTCCGGCTTGCCGGAACAAAAAGTGCTGGACCTGACGCAGAACTTCATGCGGCCGGTGCTGACCACGGTGCCGGGCGCGGCCATTCCGTATTCTTATGGCGGGCGCGTGCGCCAGGTGCAGGTCGATCTCGATCCCCAGGCCCTGCAGGCCAAAGGCCTTTCCGCACAGGATGTCGGCAATGCGCTCGCGGCGCAGAACCAGATCATTCCCTCGGGCACGGTGAAGATTGGCGCGCTGCAATATACGGTGAAGCTCAACAACGCCGCCCAGACGATTGACGATCTCAACAATCTGCCCATGAAAGCGGTGAATGGCACGGTGGTGTACTTGCGCGATGTGGGGCAGGTGCGTGATGGCTCGCCACCGCAGCAGAGCTTGGTGCATGTCAACGGCCAGCGCGCCGTGCTGACTACGGTGCTCAAGACGGGCTCCGCCTCCACCCTGGATGTGGTGCAAGGCATCAAGAACGCTTTGCCCAAAGTGCTCGAAAGCCTGCCGGATGCCTTCAAGGTGACGGCGCTGAACGATCAGTCGCTGTTCGTGACGGCGGCGATCTCGGGCGTGGTGCGCGAAGGCCTGATCGCGGCACTGCTCACCAGCTTGATGATTTTGCTGTTTCTGGGGAGCTGGCGCTCCACCGTCATTATCGCGACCTCCATTCCTCTCGCCATTCTGGCGGCCTTGGCGGCGCTTTCCGCGGCGGGCGAAACCCTCAACATCATGACTTTGGGCGGCTTGGCGCTTGCCATCGGTATTCTGGTCGATGACGCCACCGTGACCATCGAGAACATCAATTGGCATCTGGAGCGGGGCAAGGCGGTGCGCCAGTCCATCCTCGATGGGGCGCAGCAGATCGTGACACCGGCTTTCGTGTCGCTGCTCTGTATTTGCATCGTGTTTGTGCCGATGTTCATGCTGACGGGCATTTCCGGTTATCTCTTTGTGCCGATGGCCGAGGCGGTGATCTTCGCCATGATCGCCTCCTTTATCCTCTCGCGGACCTTGGTGCCGACCATGGCGATGTATCTGCTCCGCCCCCATATCGGCGAGCAGCATGCCGCGCGCGGGCATAAACCCGGAATGTTGGCTCGCTTTCAGCAAGGCTTCACGGCGCGGTTTGATCGCGTACGTGAGGGCTATCGCAATCTTCTCGCCATGGCGATGGCGCATCGCGCGCTGTTCGTGGGCGGCTTCATGGCCGTGGTGGTGCTGTCATTCGCGCTGATCCCGTTCCTAGGCTCGAACTTCTTCCCGTCGGTGGATTCCGGTCAGATCACCATCCATGCTCGCCCGCCGGTCGGCACGCGGCTGGAGGAATCCGCCGCCATTTTCGGTCGCATTGAAAAGACGATCCGCGCCACCATCCCGCCGAAAGAGCTCGATACCATTGTCGATAATCTCGGCCTGCCGACCAGTTCGATCAACACGATCTATAACAACTCCGGTTTGATCGGCTATCAGGATGGCGACATCTATATCAGCCTGAAGGATGGCCATAAGGCGACGCCGGATTATGTGCGCAAGCTGCGCGAGAGCTTGCCTGCGGCCTTTCCGGGCGTGACCTTTTCCTTCCTTCCTGCGGATATCGTAAGCCAGATCCTGAATTTTGGCACGCCTGCGCCGATCGACATTCAGATCAGCGGCCCCAAGCTCGAAGCCAATCAGAAATACGCGCTCGCCTTCCTGAAGAAGCTGCGCCAGATCCGCGGTGTCGCCGATGCCCGTATGCAGCAGGCGATGGATAACCCCCAACTCCGTGTCGATGTCGACCGCTCGCGGATTGCTGGTTTCGGCCTCACCGAACGCGACGTCACCAACAGCCTGACCACGTCGCTGGCAGGCTCGTCGCAGGTCGCGCCGACCTTCTGGCTCGATCCCAAGAGTGGGGTGTCTTATCCCATCGTGGCGCAGATGCCGGAATTTGAGCTGGATACGCTCGCCGGGCTCTCCAATGTCCCGATCACAGGCACGTCCGGTGGCCTGCAGGTGTTGGGTGGCCTCGCCCATATCAGCCGCGAGACCTCCGCCGCCGTCGTCACCCATTATAATGTGCGCCCCACCGTCGATCTTTATGCGGCGGTGCAGGATCGCGATCTGGGCGGGGTGGCCGCGGATGTGCGCCGGGTGATGGCTGAAATGGCGCCGCAAGTGCCAAAGGGGGCAACCGTCACCTTGCGTGGACAGGCCGCCACCATGGATACCGCCTTCACCAGCCTCTATTTCGGCATTCTGGCGGCGCTGGTGCTGATTTACCTCCTGATCGTGGTCAACTTCCAATCCTGGCTTGATCCCTTCGTCATTATCACCGCGCTGCCTGCGGCTTTGGCGGGGATCGTCTGGATGCTGTTTGCGACCGGCACCACGCTCTCGGTGCCCGCGCTCACCGGCGCCATCATGTGCATGGGCGTAGGTACGGCGAATTCGATCCTGGTGGTCAGTTTCGCGCGTGAGTGTCTGGCCGAGACCGGCAATGCCGCCATCGCGGCGGTGGAGGCGGGGATCACCCGTTTCCGCCCGGTGTTGATGACGGCGCTGGCCATGATCATCGGCATGGCACCGATGGCGCTGGGCCTCGGCGAGGGCGGCGAGCAGAACGCGCCCCTGGGCCGGGCCGTTATTGGTGGTCTGATCTTCGCGACCTTCGCGACCCTGATCTTCGTGCCGGTGGTGTTCGCCATGGTGCATGGCAGGAAATCCCATGCCCCCGCGTCGGAAAGCTCAGCTACGGGAGAGGCCTATGCCTGACAGCCAGAACTTTACCTTTGAAACCGAAATGGCCGATCCGGCGGCGCCCAAGCATAACCCGAATGGCCTCAGCGAAAGCCAAAATGACGTGCTGCGCTACACCCCGCCCAAGCATTTGAAGCGGATAGGCATCGGGGCTGGGGCTTTGGCGCTGGTGGTGGTCGGCATCGGCCTCGCCGGGCGCATGGTTGCGGCCAGCAAGGTTCAGGATTGGACCGCCGATCAGGCCATTCCGGTCGTCAAGCTCATCGCCCCCGCCGGGCCGAGCGCCGGACATGATCTGGTTCTGCCGGGCTCGCTTCAGGCCTATAATAATGCGCCGATCTTTGCGCAGGTCGCTGGCACCATCCTGAAATGGCATGTCGATATCGGCGCCAAGGTCAAATCGGGGGATGTTCTGGCCGAAATCGACCCGCGCAGCTATCGCGCGGCGCTGGATCAGGCCCGCGGGCAGCTCGCGCGCGATACCGCCAGCCTCGCCAATGCCAAGGATAACCTTCAGCGCTACCAGTCCCTCGCCAAGCAGAATGCGATTTCCAGTCAGCAACTGCAGAACCAAGAGTCGACGGTGGAGTCCAATGCCGGGGTGGTGGCGGCGGATCGCGCGGCTGTCGAGGCGGCCAGCATCAATCTTGGGTACACGCGTATCGTGGCGCCCTTTGATGGGGTGGTGACCAGCCGCTCCGTCGATATCGGGAATTTCGTGGCCGCGGGCAACGCGTCAGGCACGCCGCTCTTCACGGTTTCGGATCAGAACCGGCTCCGCCTTTATGTGCGTGTGCCGCAAGGCTACTCCGCCCAGGTTGTGCCCGGCACCAAAGCCAGCTTCACCGTGCCGGAATATCCCGGCCGCAGCTTCACCGCCACCGTCGGCGCCAGCGCCAGCGCCGTTGATTCGTCGAGCGGCAGCGTTCTGGTGCAGCTTCTGGCCGATAATTCCGAAAAGCTGCTCAAGCCTGGCTCCTATGCCCAGGTGCGCTTCGCCTTCACTGCTCCGGCCGTCAGCGCCGAAATCCCCTCCAGCGCGCTCATCTTCCGCAACGGGGGCATGGCGGTGGCTGCGGTGGGGCCGAAGAATAAGGTAGTGTTTCGTCCGGTGGAAATCCTGCGCGACAACGGCGCGACGGTGCAGCTCGCCTCTAGCTTCGAGCGCGGCGAGCGGATCATCGACAATCCGCCGGATTCCCTCGGCCAGGGTGACGAGGTTCGGGTCGCTTCTAAGGCAGCGGGGAGAAACTGAACGGGATGGGTGCGACAGTTGTTGCGAGCCTTTCTCAAGGCCAGCGAACACAGCTTCCATCCCCGTAAATTTTCCTCATTTTTCCTGTTTTCAGCCCGCGACTCCTGGTCTAAACCCATTCTAAATCAGCGTTGTGCCGGTCGGTCGCAGGGGGAGCCGTCCCCGTTTGGCGCCCGCGTGACAGGTGGGGCAGGTTCTTGTCCCGGCCCGGTGGTCAGCTCTGGCGCGGTTAGGAAAGTCGATGGAAAAGCTCCTTTTGGAATACCTGCCGATCCTGATCTTCATCGCAGTCGGCGGGCTGCTTTCGGTGTTTCTGGTGGTGGTGCCGTATCTGGTGGCGCCCAAGAGCCCGGATGCGGAAAAGCTCTCTGCTTATGAATGCGGGTTCAATGCTTTCGGCGATGCGCGCATGAAGTTCGATGTGCGCTTCTATCTGGTCTCGATCCTCTTCATCATCTTCGATCTGGAAGTGGCGTTCCTGTTTCCCTGGGCGATCACGCTCGGCGAGACGGGGCAGTTCGCTTTCTGGTCCATGCTGGTGTTCTTGGGCGTTCTGACCATCGGCTTTATCTATGAATGGAAAAAGGGAGCCCTCGAATGGGAGTGATCCCCGCGGGACAGGCTGGGCGCGCTGGTGTTGAAGGCGCTGGCCCCATCACCAATGAAGATCCTTATTTCAAGGCCATGCAGGCCGAGCTGGCCGATAAGGGCTTTCTCGTTGCCAACGCCGATGCGCTGATCAACTGGGCCCGCACGGGCTCGTTGATGTGGATGACCTTCGGTCTTGCCTGCTGTGCAGTGGAGATGATGCAGGCCTCGATGCCGCGGTATGATCTCGAGCGCTTCGGCATTGCTCCGCGCGCCTCACCGCGCCAATCCGATGTGATGATCGTGGCGGGCACGCTCTGCAACAAGATGGCGCCCGCGCTGCGCAAGGTTTACGACCAGATGCCCGAGCCGCGTTACGTGGTGTCGATGGGCTCCTGCGCCAATGGCGGCGGCTATTACCACTTCTCCTATTCGGTGGTGCGCGGTTGTGATCGCATCGTTCCTGTCGATATTTACGTGCCCGGCTGTCCGCCGACTGCCGAGGCCTTGGTTTATGGACTTTTGATGCTGCAGCGGAAAATCCGCCGCACGGGATCGATCGAACGGTGATGCCATGATCGTACGTGTCTGGACAGGGGACGCCCTGGAAGAGAACGCCGAAGAATACCGCCGCCAGTTCGCAGAGGTGTACCTCAGGCGCTTTAAGGCCATTAAAGGGTTTCATGGGGTTCAAGTGCTGGAACGGGTCCATCACAACCATATCGAATTCGTCATTATATCGCGTTGGGACAGCATGGATGCGATCCACGAATACACCGGGGAACGCGCGGATCATGCTGTGCTCGAAAAGGAAACACGTGAGGCCCTCGCGCGCTACGACGAAAAGGTGAAGCACTACGTCCTGGTGCTGGAGGAGAACCGATGAGCGTCGATTTTCCGGCTCTCGCCGGCGAGATTGCGGTGGCGCTGCCCGCCGTCACCACCAAGATTGCTTTTGGCGAGCTTACGGTTTGTGCCGAAGCCGCTGATATTCTCAATGTGCTGACGGTGCTGCGCGACAGCTTTGCCTTTAAGACCTTTATCGATCTTTGCGGCAACGATTATCCCGCCCGCCCCAAGCGCTTCGATGTCGTCTATCATCTTCTCTCGATCACGCTGAATGCGCGTGTCCGCGTGAAGGTGCAGACAGACGAGGCGACGCCCGTTCCCTCTGCTATCCCGGTCTTTGTCGGGGCAGGGTGGTATGAGCGCGAAGCCTGGGACATGTACGGCATCACATTCGCCGGCCATCCCGATATGCGCCGCATCCTCACCGACTATGGCTTTGAAGGTCATCCTTTGCGCAAAGACTTCCCGGTCACGGGTTTTGTCGAACTGCGCTATGACGATGATAGCAAGCGTTGTGTCTATCAGCCGGTTCAGCTGGTGCAGGAATTCCGCGAATTCGATTTCTTGAGCCCCTGGGAAGGTGCACCGCACATCCTGCCGGGCGACGAGAAGGCGGCACTGGCACCGAACGCCACCTCTGGCGATCCGGGGAAGAAGTGACATGCAAGATTACGAGAACTTCCGGAAAGATGAATGCCCACCCTGGCTGAAGGACGGCGCTAAATCCGACGACGGTCGCATCACCATCAATTTCGGCCCGCAGCATCCGGCAGCGCACGGCGTGTTGCGCTTGGTGCTGGAGCTTGATGGTGAGCTGGTGACCCGCGTTGATCCTCATATCGGTCTTCTCCATCGCGGCACTGAAAAGCTGATGGAGACCAAGACCTATATCCAGAGTATCCCGTATTTCGACCGTCTCGATTACGTGGCGCCGATGAACCAGGAGCATGCCTATTGCATGGCCATCGAGAAGCTCCTTGGCTTGGAAGTGCCCAAGCGCGGCCAATATATCCGCGTGCTCTTCTGTGAGGTGGGCCGCATTCTTTCGCACATGCTGCAAGTCACCACCCAGGCAATGGACGTGGGCGCGCTCACCCCGCCGCTGTGGGGCTTTGAAGCCCGCGAAGATCTGATGCAGTTCTATGAGCGCGCGTCCGGCTCGCGCCTGCACGCCAATTACTTCCGGCCCGGTGGCGTGCATCAGGATCTGCCGCCCAAGCTGATCGAAGACATGATCGCCTTCTGCGAGCGTTTCCCGAAGGTGCTCGACGATATCGAAACGCTTCTCACCGAGAATCGTATCTTCAAGCAGCGCAATGTCGAGATCGGCATTCTCACGCGCGAAGATGCCGAGGCTTATGGCCTGACTGGTGTGCTTCTGCGTTCGGTGGGCGTGCCATGGGATTTGCGCCGCGCTCAGCCCTACGAATGCTATAACGAGATGGATTTCCAGGTCGCCATCGGCAAGAACGGCGACAACTATGATCGCTATTGCATCCGCGTCGCTGAGATGCGCGAAGCCAATAAGATCATGCTGCAGTGCTTGAAGAACCTGCCGGAAGGCCCGGTGGTGTCGACCGACAACAAGATCGTGCCGCCGCGCCGCGCCGTGATGAAGTCCTCGATGGAAGCCTTGATCCATCACTTCAAACTCTACACCGAAGGTTTCCGCGTTCCGGAAGGCGAGGTTTATGCCTCGGTGGAAGCGCCCAAGGGTGAATTCGGCGTCTATCTTGTGTCGGACGGCTCCAACAAGCCGCATCGCTGTAAGATACGCGCGCCGTCTTATGCCTCGATGCAGGCGCTCGAACATTTTGCCACGGGCCACATGCTGGCCGACGTCTCGGCCATTATCGGCTCGATCGACGTCGTTTTTGGGGAGGTGGACCGGTGAGCGTTCGCCGTTTGCACGAACAACAGCCCGAAAGCTTCGCCTTCAATGAAGCGAATATGGAACGGGTCAATCAGTGGATCGCCAAATTCCCGCCGGAGCGTCAGCGCTCTGCGGTGATTGCATCGCTTTGGATCGGTCAGGAGCAGGAAGGCTGGGTCACCAAGCCGATGGTCGAAGAGATCGCCAAGCTGCTCGACATGCCCTACATCCGCGTGTTGGAAGTGGCGACCTTCTACACCATGTTCCAGCTTTCGCCGGTCGGAAAGCATCACGTCCAGGTCTGCACCACAACGCCGTGCTGGCTGCGTGGTTCCGACGAGGTGGTGAAGGCCTGCAAGAAGCACATCCATGAAAAGCCGCACACGGTTTCGGCCGATGGCGAGTTTTCCTGGGAAGAGATGGAATGCCTTGGCGCTTGCGTGAATGCGCCGATGATCCTGATTGACAAGGATCCTTATGAGGACCTCACCGGCGAGAAGACCGGCGAAATTCTCGAAGCCATCCGCCGCGGCGAACAGCCGAAGACCGGCCCCCAGAACGGCCGTCATTCCTCCGAGCCGGAAGGCGGGCCTACAACGTTGACGACGCTGGAGGAGAAGGTCTGATGCTCGCCGATAATGACCGCATCTTTACCAACCTCTACGGCTTTCAAAGCGCAGGGCTTGAAGCTGCCAAGCGTCGTGGCAACTGGGATGGCACCAAGGCCATTTTGGAACGCGGCGTCGATGCCATCATCGACACCATGAAGAAGTCGGGCTTGCGCGGCCGTGGCGGCGCGGGCTTCCCGACGGGCCTGAAATGGTCCTTCATGCCGAAGGAAGTGAAGGAGCGTCCGCATTACCTCGTGGTCAATGCCGACGAATCCGAACCCGGCACGTGTAAGGATCGCGATATCCTGCGCCATGATCCGCATACGCTGATCGAAGGCTGCTTGATCGCGAGCTTCGCGATGCGCGCGCATGTTGCCTACATCTATGTGCGTGGTGAGTTCATCCGCGAGCGCGAAGCGTTGCAGCGCGCGGTGGACGAAGCCTATGCCGCAAAGCTCATCGGCAAGGATAACATCCACGGCTATCCCTTTGATCTTTATGTCCATCACGGCGCGGGCGCATATATCTGCGGTGAAGAAACCGCACTGCTCGAAAGCCTTGAAGGCAAGAAGGGTCAACCGCGCCTGAAGCCGCCATTCCCGGCTAATGTCGGTCTCTATGGCTGCCCGACGACGGTCAACAATGTGGAATCCATTGCGGTGGCGCCGACCATCCTGCGCCGTGGCGCGGAATGGTTTTCCAGCATCGGCCGTCCCAACAACACGGGCACCAAGGTCTTCTGCATCTCCGGCCATGTGAACAAGCCGTGCAATGTCGAAGAGGAGATGGGTATTCCGTTAAAGGAACTCATCGAGAAGCATTGTGGTGGCGTGCGCGGCGGCTGGGATAATCTCCTCGCGGTTATTCCGGGCGGCGCCTCAGTGCCGGTGATCCCGAAATCGGTCTGCGACACGGTGCTGATGGATTTCGACAGCCTGAAGGCGGCGCAAACCGGTCTTGGCACCGCTGCGGTGATCGTGATGGACAAGTCTACCGACATCGTGAAGGCGATCCAGCGTCTTTCCTATTTCTATAAGCATGAGAGCTGCGGTCAGTGCACGCCTTGCCGCGAAGGCACCGGCTGGATGTGGCGCGTGATGACTCGCATGGTGAAGGGCAATGCCTCGGTCGAAGAGATCGATCTGCTTTATGAAGTGACCAAGCAGGTGGAAGGCCACACGATCTGCGCCCTCGGCGATGCCGCGGCGTGGCCGATCCAGGGCCTGATCCGTCATTTCCGTCCGGAGATGGAGCGGCGCATCCTCGAATACCGCGCGGCGGCAAAGGCGGCGGAATAACATGATGCTGCGGGGCTGGATCAAGGCGACGGTGCGGGCAGGGGTTTTTGCTCCCGCTTTCGCATGCCTTGCGCTTGCCCAGATAACACCGGACGCGTCTTCCAGCCTCCGTCCCAAGACGGAAAGCGTGGGCGTCACCATGCCCGCGCCGGAGTGGTTCCCCCATAGTTGGGACATCAACACCTACGTCCTGCGCGTCACCCAGTTCGGTATCATGCCGCCGCTCGATGGTGGTGTGGCCTTTGTGGGCGACAGCCTGACCGATTGGATGCGCTGGAACGAGCTCTTCCCCGAAGTGCGTAGCCGTAATTTCGGCATCGCGGGCGACACCACTGTGGGCTTGAAAGCGCGCATCAATCAGGTGATCGCGGCCAAGCCCGCCACGGTGCTCTTGCAGATTGGCACCAACGACGTCGAATTCGGCAAGCTTACGCCGGAAGGCATTGCCGCCAATGTCGGTGATTGCCTCGATGCGTTGAAGATCGGCCTGCCGGGCACCACCGTCTATGTCGAAAGCCTTCTGCCGCGCCAGCCGCAATACGACGACAAGGTGCGTGCCGTGAACGCCGCGATCAAAGCGGTGGCGGAGGGGCGCGGCCTGATTTTTATCGATCTCTATCCCCATTTCGTGGCCGGCGGACGGCTCGATCCCAAACTCACGCCCGATGATCTGCATTTGTCGGGTGAGGGTTACCTCCGCTGGCGCGATATTATCCGCCCCTATATCGGGAATAAGTGACCCATGGCCCGTAAACTGATTATCGACGGCAAGGAAATCGAGGCGGAGGACAACCTCACGCTGTTGCAGGCTTGCGAGCAGGCCGGCGCCGAGATTCCGCGCTTCTGCTATCACGAGCGGCTGTCCGTCGCCGGCAATTGCCGCATGTGCATGGTGGAGTGGGTCGGTGCGCCCAAGCCGCAAGTGTCGTGCTCTTTGCAGGTGAAGGATATCTTCCCGAACAAGGATGGCACGCCCGCCAAGATCAACACCACTTCGCCGGTGGCCCGCAAGGCGCGCGAAGGGGTGATGGAATTCCTTCTCATCAACCACCCGCTGGATTGCCCGATCTGCGACCAGGGCGGCGAATGCGACCTGCAAGACCAGGCGATGTATTACGGGCGCGATGCCTTCAACCGCTTCCACGAGAACAAGCGCGCGGTCGAAGACAAGTATATGGGCCCGCTGATCAAGACCCAGATGAACCGCTGCATCCAGTGCACCCGCTGCGTGCGCTTTGCGACGGAAGTGGCGGGCGTCCCCGATCTCGGCGCCACGGGCCGCGGCGAAGATATGGAAATCACCACCTATCTCGAAAAGGCGTTCCAGTCCGAAATGTCGGGCAATGTGGTCGATCTCTGCCCGGTCGGCGCTCTGACCTCCAAGCCCTATTCCTACACCTCGCGTCCTTGGGAACTGCGCCACACCGAAAGCATCGACATCATGGATGCCCAGGGCTGCAACACCCGCGTCGATACGCGTGGCCGCGGCGTGCTGCGGATCCTTCCGCGCCTCAATGAAGACATCAACGAAGAGTGGCTGCACGATAAGGGCCGTCACATTTGGGATGGTCTCGGCGCGCAGCGTCTGGACCGGCCTTATGTGCGCAAGAACGGCAAGCTCACGCCCGCCTCCTGGCAGGATGCCTTTGAAGTCATCGCCACCCGCGTGAAAGCTACCAAGCCCGAACGTATGGCGGCCATCGTCGGCGATCTTGCCGCCGCTGAGGAAATCAAGGCGCTGCGCGATCTGATGCGCGGCCTCGGTGTCGCCAACCTCGATTGCCGCCAGGACGGCGCCAAGATCGGCGGCGCGCGCGCGACGTATCTCTTCAACACCTCCATCGCGGGCGTGGAAGCGGCCGATGCCATTCTGTTGATCGGCACCAATCCGCGCTGGGAAGCCCCGGTGCTGAATGCCCGCATCCGCCGCGTTTGGTTGAACAGCTCTCTTGCCATCGCCAATATAGGCCCGGCGGTCGATCTCACCTATCCGGTGGAACAGCTCGGCAGTGATGTCGCTGTGCTCGACGGCCTGCTCGATGGCTCGCATGTTTTCGCCGAGGTTCTGAAAAACGCCAAGCGCCCGATGATCATCCTCGGCAATGGCGCGCTCGTCCGCAAAGACGGGGCGCAGATCCTGTCGCGTGTCGCCAAGCTGGCGCGCGAGACCGGCGTCATCGGTCCGGCGGGCACGGCGGAAGAGGGCGGCTGGAACGGCTTCAACGTGTTGCACACCGCCGCCTCCCGCGTCGCGGCGCTCGATCTCGGTTTTGTGCCTGCTGAGGGTGGCCGTGACGTCGCCGGGATCATTGATGGCGCCCAGAAGGGCGAGATCGACTTTATCTATCTTCTCGGCGCCGATGAACTGCCGCTCGAAAGCATGGGCCGTCCTTTCGTGGTCTATCAGGGCAGCCATGGCGATGCCGGCGCCTCTTATGCCGACGTGATCCTGCCGGGCGCTGCCTTCACCGAGAAGGATGGGCTTTACGCGAACTTCGAAGGCCGGGTGCAGGAAGCCCCCCGCGCCACCTTCCCGCCGGGACAGGCCAAGGAAGATTGGGCCATCCTGCGCGCTCTTTCCGTGGAGCTGAGCGCGCCGCTGCCCTATGACAGCCTTGATGCGCTGCGCCGCGCGCTCGCCGCGGAGCTGCCGCAGTATGGTGCGCTTGGTAAGCTGCCGCGCCATGAAGGCGCCGATCCCGCGATCTGGGGCAGCCTTGGGGCTGCGGGCCCGCTGGAAACAGAGGTGCCGCTCACCCATGCGATTTCCGATTACTACCTCACCAACCCGATTGCCCGGGCAAGCAAGGTGATGGCCGAATGCAGCCGCGTACTCCTCAACGGCGGCGAAACCCAGATGGCGGCGGAGTAGGGCGATGGGCGTTCTGATCCAATTCTTCACCAACCTGCCGACCTATTTCGGTCTGGGCACCATGCCCTATGCCGCGGCCTGGACCATCAGCCAGACGCTGCTGATCGTGCTCTATGCCGCCATCGTCATGGTCTCGGTCGCTTTCTGGATTTTGGCCGACCGCAAAATCTGGGCGGCAGTGCAGCTGCGCCGGGGCCCGAACGTGGTGGGCATCTTCGGCCTCTTGCAGACTTTCGCCGACGCCATGAAGTTCATGTTCAAGGAGCCGATCATCCCGGCGGCCGCGAACAAGGTGATCTTCCTCGCTGCACCGATCATTTCGGCAACGCTGGCCTTCGCCGCGTGGGCGGTGGTGCCGGTCGATGATGGCTGGGTGATCGCCGACATCAATGTGGGCGTGCTCTACCTCTTCGCCATCTCCTCGCTGGGCGTCTATGGCATTATCATGGGCGGCTGGGCCTCGAACTCGAAATACGGCTTCCTCTCTGCGCTGCGCTCCGCCGCGCAGATGGTCTCTTATGAGGTCTCCATCGGCTTCGTCATTATTACGGTGCTGCTCTTTGCCGGATCGCTGAATCTGACGGCCATCGTCCATGCCCAGGCGCATGGCTGGTACGCCTTCTCGATCCTGTTCCCGATGTTCGTGGTGATGTTCATCTCGAGCCTTGCCGAGACGCAGCGTCCGCCCTTCGACCTTCTGGAAGCCGAATCCGAGCTCGTGGCCGGCTTTATGGTGGAATATTCCTCCACCCCGTTCCTGCTCTACTTCCTCGGCGAATACATGAACATCATCATGCTCTGCGCACTGATGAGCATCATGTTCCTCGGTGGCTGGCTGCCGCCGGTTGATATCTTCCCGCTCAACGCGGTGCCGGGCGTGCTCTGGCTGCTGCTCAAGATCATCTTCCTTTTCTTCATGATCTCGATGACCAAGGCCTTTGTTCCGCGTTACCGCTATGACCAGTTGATGCGCATGGGCTGGAAGTTCCTGCTCCCCATTTCGATGGCTTGGGTGGTGATCGCGGCCGGTTGGGTGGTCTTCATCCGTCCTGTTCTTCCCCATCTGTTCGGAGGCTAGTTCGATGGCATACCTCGATAAAAAGGCACGCCAGATCTTCCTCTGGGAGTTCGTTCAGGCCTTCATCATCTCAATGCGCTACTTCTTTGCGCCCAAGGCCACGCTGAACTATCCCTTCGAGAAGGCCTCCCAGTCGCCCCGTTTCCGCGGCGAGCACGCGTTGCGCCGTTATCCCTCCGGGGAAGAGCGCTGCATCGCCTGTAAGCTCTGCGAAGCCATCTGCCCGGCGCAGTGCATCGTGATCGAAGCCGAACCGCGCGACGACGGCAGCCGCCGCACCACGCGCTACGACATCGACATGACCAAATGCATTTATTGCGGCTATTGCCAGGAAGCCTGCCCGGTGGACGCCATCGTGGAAGGCCCGAACCTGGAATTCTCGACGGAAACCCGCGAGGAACTTTTCTACGACAAGGCCAGACTGCTTGCGAACGGCGATCGCTGGGAACAGGCCATCTCCCGCAACATCGAACTCGACGCGCCGTATCGGTGAGGCTGACATGATCTTGCAAGCAATCGCATTCTATATGTTCGCCGCGGTGCTGCTTCTCAGCGGACTGGTGGTGATCAATGCCAGGAACCCGGTTTACTCCGTGCTGTTCCTGATCCTCGCCTTCTTCAACGCTGCGGGTCTTTTCGTGCTGCTGGGGGCAGAGTTCCTCGCCATGCTGCTGGTCATTGTTTATGTCGGCGCGGTGGCGGTGCTCTTCCTCTTCGTGGTGATGATGCTCGATGTCGACTTCGCCGAGCTGAAGAAGGGCGCGCAGTCCTACCTTCTGCCGGGCCTTGGCATAGGCGGCCTCCTGGTCGCCGAGCTTTTCATCGCGGTCGCTTCGCAGTGGAACTTCGCCACCAAGGCGGTGCGCGGCGCGGCGATGCCTTCGGGTGTCACCAACACCGCCGCGCTGGGGCACATTCTCTACACAGATTACGTCTTCTACTTCGAGACGGCGGGCATGATCCTGCTCGTTGCCATGATCGGGGCCATCGTTCTGACGCTGCGCCATAAGCCGGGCGTGCGCCGCCAGAAGGCTTGGGACCAGATCAGCCGCGAGAAGGCGGATTCACTGGCGCTCGTCGATGTGAAGCCGGGCGAGGGGGTACAATAATGGAAATCGGACTCGGCCATTATCTGGCAGTCGCCGCCGCGCTGTTCACCATCGGCGTGTTCGGCATCTTCCTCAACCGGAAGAACATCATCATCATCTTGATGTCGGTTGAGCTGATCCTCTTGTCGGTCAACATCAACTTCGTGGCGTTCTCGAGCTATCTCGGCGATCTCATGGGACAGGTCTTCGCCCTGTTCGTGCTCACGGTCGCCGCCGCCGAGGCCGCCATCGGTCTTGCCATCCTCGTCGTCTACTTCCGCAACCGCAACACCATCGCGGTCGACGACGTCAACCTGATGAAGGGCTGATATGTTGTACGCAGCGCTCGTATTCATCCCGATCATCGCCGCCACCTTCGTCGGCGTCTTCCAGCGCTGGCTCGGGGCACGGCCGTCGGAGCTCATCACCACGATCGGGCTCTTCACCAGCCTCGCGCTCTCGGTTTACGCATTCTACGACGTGGCCATTCTCGGCCATGCCCAGATCGCCACGCTCTGGCAGTGGATCGCCTCCGGCGACTTCACCACCAGCTGGCAGGTGAGGGTAGACACGCTCACGGCGGTCATGCTGGTCGTGGTGACCGGCGTTTCCAGCCTCGTGCACCTCTACTCCTTCGGCTATATGCACGACGATCCGGATCGTCCGCGCTTCTTCAGCTATCTCTCGCTCTTCACCTTCGCCATGCTGATGCTGGTGACGGCCAACAACTTCCTGCAGGTTTTCTTCGGCTGGGAAGGCGTGGGTCTGGCCTCTTATCTGCTCATCGGCTTCTGGTACAAGAAGCCTAGCGCCAACGCCGCGGCCTTGAAGGCCTTCGTGGTCAACCGCGTCGGCGATTTCGGCTTCATGCTTGGCATCTTCGCGATCTACTGGACCTTTGGAACGCTCGATTTCGATGCAGTGTTCCAGGCGGCGCCGGATTTTGCGGGCAAGACCTTCCTCTTCGCCGGTCATCAGGTCGATATCCTGACCACCATCTGCCTGCTTCTGTTCGTGGGTGCGATGGGTAAGTCGGCCCAGCTCGGCCTGCACACCTGGCTGCCGGACGCAATGGAAGGCCCGACCCCGGTCTCCGCGCTGATCCATGCCGCCACCATGGTGACGGCGGGCGTGTTCCTGGTCTGCCGCGCCTCGCCGCTGTTCGAGCTGGCGCCGGTCGCCTTGCAGTTCGTCACCATCATCGGCGCCACCACGGCATTCTTCGCCGCCTCGGTGGGCCTGTTCCAGAACGATATCAAGCGCGTGATCGCCTATTCGACCTGCTCGCAGCTCGGCTACATGTTCGTGGCGGCTGGCGTGTCGGCCTATGGCGCGGCCATGTTCCACCTCTTCACCCATGCCTTCTTCAAGGCGCTGCTGTTCTTGTCAGCGGGTGCGGTGATCGTCGCCATGCATCACGAGCAGGACATGCGCAAGATGGGCGGCCTTCGTAAGCAGCTTCCCTTCACCTATTGGATGATGCTGATCGGCAATCTGGCGCTCACCGGCGTCGGCCTTCCGGTCGCGGGGATCGGCCTTGCCGGTTTCTATTCCAAGGATGCGATCATCAACTCGGCCTATCTCTCGGGCACGACTGTCGGCCAATATGCCTTCGTGATGACCCTGGTCGCGGCCGCCATGACCTCCTTCTATTCCTGGCGTCAATTCCTCATGACTTTCCACGGCCGCTATCGCGGTCTTGATCACCACCATGACGAGGCTCATGCCCATCATGATGATCACGGCCACCATGCGCCCAAGCTGGAAGAGGTGCATGAGCCCACGACCGTCATGCTGATCCCGCTTGGCGTGCTCGCCGTTGGCGCGGTCATCGCGGGCTTTGCTTTCGTGCACTTCTTCATCGGCGAGGGCGAGTTCTGGCGCGGTGCGGTTGCGCTCGCCTTCGGCCACAATGCCGAGCACGAGCACGACATCCCGCTTCTGGTGGAATTCGCGCCGCTGCTCCTGACCGCCCTCGGCTTCGGCATCGCGTATTACTTCTACATCGTGAAGCCGGAACTGCCCGCGCAGCTCGCGGCGAAGAAGGGCGTTCTCTATCTCTTCCTGTATCGCAAATGGTACTTCGACGAGATCTACAACTTCCTCTTTGTGCAGCCAGCCAAAGCCATCGGTCGCTTCCTATGGAAATGGGGCGACGGCAAAACCATCGACGGGCTCGGGCCCGACGGCGTTGCCGCCCGCATCCTTGATGCCACGCGTGGCGCGGTCCGGCTGCAATCCGGTTACGTCTATCACTACGCCTTCGCCATGCTGATCGGCGTGGTGGGCCTGGCGACCTTTTTCATGTGGACCTGGAGGTAAGGCGCCATGAATCACCTCCTTTCCATCATCACCTTCCTGCCGCTGCTCGGGGTTCTGGCGATCCTCGCCACCAAGGGCAGTGACGCCACACGCTCCACCACGGCGCGCTGGGTTGCCTTGATCGTCACCGTGATCGATGCCGTGCTCACGGTGTATCTGTGGAGCGGCTTCGACGGGTCGACTGCGGCCTACCAGTTTGTCGAACAGGCCGAATGGTTCGGTCCCGGCACCGGCATCACCTATCACATGGGTGTGGACGGCATTTCGGTGCTCTTCATTGTGCTGACGGGCCTTCTGATGCCCTTCACCATCCTGTCGAGCTGGGATGCTGTGAAAACCCGCGTGCCCGAATACATGATCGCGTTCCTGGTTTTGGAAACGCTGATGATGGGCGTCTTCGCGGCGCTGGACCTGTTCCTCTTCTACGTCTTCTTCGAAGGCGGGCTGATCCCGATGTTCCTGATCATCGGTATCTGGGGCGGCAAGCGGCGCGTCTATGCGAGCTTCAAGTTCTTCCTCTACACGCTCTTGGGCTCGCTTTTGATGCTGCTGGCGATGCTGTGGATGTACCTGACCACGGGCACCTCCGACATCCCCACCATCATTGCGACGGCGCATTTCCCGGTCTGGGCGCAGTACTTCCTCTGGTTCGCCTTCTTCGCGAGCTTCGCGGTGAAGATGCCGATGTGGCCGGTCCATACCTGGCTGCCGGATGCGCACGTCGAAGCGCCAACCGCGGGCTCGGTGATCCTCGCCGCCATTCTCTTGAAGATGGGCGGTTACGGGTTCCTGCGCTTCTCGCTGCCGATGTTCGCCTCGGCCTCGGCCGATCTGGCTCCGCTGGTCTTTGCCATGTCGGTGATCGCCATCATCTACACCTCGCTGGTGGCCTTGGCGCAGGAAGACATCAAGAAGCTGATCGCCTATTCCTCGGTCGCCCATATGGGCTTCGTGACCATGGGCATCTTCACGCTGACCCAGCAGGGCATTGATGGCGGCATATTCCAGATGCTGAGCCATGGTGTCGTGTCGGGCGCGCTCTTCCTCTGCGTCGGTGTGGTCTACGACCGCATGCACACCCGCGAGATTGCCGCCTATGGCGGGCTGGTGAACCGCATGCCGGTTTACGCGGCCTTCTTCATGGTCTTCGCGCTCGCCAATATCGGTCTGCCGGGCACCTCGGGCTTCATCGGTGAGTTCCTCACCATGCTGGGCGTCTTCCATGTCCAGACCTGGGTGGCGATCTTCGCCGCCACGGGCGTGATCCTCTCCGCCGCCTATATGCTCTACCTCTACTGGCGCGTGATCTTCGGCGATCTCGTCAAGCCCGCGCTGCAGAGCATCAAGGACCTCACCTTGCGCGAAGCCGCGATCCTGGCCCCCATGGTGGTGGTGACGATCCTGATGGGCGTGTATCCGAAGTTCGTCTTCGACGTCACCTCGACCTCGGTCGCGCATCTCATCCAGCAGCACCACACCGCGCTGGCCTATGACCGCAGCACGCATCAATCCGTTCATCTGGCGAGGAACGCCCAATGACCATCTCGCATGATCTTCTTGTCGTGGCGCCGGAACTGATCCTCGCGGTCGGTTCCATGGTGGCCCTGATGATCGGCGCGGCGACGGGCGAGGGCTCGGCCAAGCTCGTTTCGATCCTGATGGCCTTGCTGATGTTCCTCATCGGCTGTGTGGTGGTGACGGCGGAGCCGGCGACGGCCTTCGGTGGCGCCTTCACGGTCGATGCCTTCTCGCGCTTTGCCAAGCTTCTGATCCTGGGCACGGCAGCGCTCTGCACCATCATGGCCTCGAACTTCTTCAGCCTCGATAAGCAGAACCGCTTCGAACTTCCTGTTCTGATTGGCCTTTCCACCCTCGGTATGATGGTGATGGTGTCGGCGGGAAGCTTCCTCTCGCTCTATCTCGGCCTCGAATTGCAGTCGCTGGCGCTTTATGTGCTCGCCGCCTTCAACCGCGATAGCGTGCGCTCCACTGAAGCGGGCCTGAAGTATTTCGTTCTCGGCGCGCTCTCCTCGGGCATGATGCTCTATGGCATTTCGCTGATCTACGGCTTCACTGGTTCGATCGAGTTCTCGGCGGTGGCGGGCATCATCGTCGGCTCGGGCGTTTCCATCGGCCTGATCTTCGGCCTCGTGTTCCTGATCGCGGGCCTCTGCTTCAAGATTTCGGCGGTGCCGTTCCATATGTGGGCGCCGGACGTCTATGAAGGTGCGCCGACCCCCATCACCGCCTTCTTCACCACTGCGGCGAAGGTTGCAGCGCTGGCGCTGATGATCCGCGCCATCCTGGTGCCGTTCCCGGGTGCCTTCCATCAGTGGCAGCAGATCATCGTGGTGGTCTCGGTGCTCTCGATGTGGCTTGGCGCCGTGGCGGCGATTGGCCAGAACAACATCAAGCGTCTGATGGCCTATAGCTCCATCGGCCATATGGGCTATGCCTTGCTCGGTCTTGCAGCGGGCACGCAGGAAGGCGCCAAGGGCATGCTGGTCTACATCGCCTATTACGCCATCACCAATATCGGCACCTTCGTCTGCATCCAGGCGATGCGCCGCGACGGCAAGCCGGTGGAATCGATCTCTGACCTCGCTGGCCTTGCCCGCAGCCGTCCGGCTTTCGCCTTCGCGCTCTCCGCGCTGATGTGGAGCCTTGCCGGTCTGCCGCCGCTGGGTGGCATCGTCGCCAAGATCTACGTCTTCGGTGCCGCGGTGCATGCAGGCCTGTTCTGGCCGGCTGTGCTGGGCGTGCTCGCAAGCTGCGTGGCCGCTTACTACTATCTGCGCATCGCCAAGGTCATCTACTTCGATGAACCTGCCAAGGGCTTCGACAAGGGCTTCGGTGGTCCCGGCATGGGGCTGATCCTGGCGGGTTCGACTGTATTCACTGTGGCGCTCATCGCGGTGCCGTGGGTGCTGGTCAGCCCGGCGGGCGTGGCGGCTTCGGCTATCTTGCATTGACGTCTTGGCCATCAGGCTGCGGCCTCCTCGAATTTGTGGACATCGACTCCACGAATGAGGAGGCCCGTCGGCGGGCGCTGGCGGGCGAGGCGGGGCCGCTCTGGATCACCGCCGAACGTCAGACCAAGGGGAGGGGGCGGCGCGGTCGCGTCTGGCAAGCCCCGCCGGGCAATCTCTCCGCCACGCTTCTGATCCGGCCCGATCGCCCTGCCCAAGAGTGCGCCCAGCTTTCCTTTGCCGCGGCGCTGGCGGTGTCCGACATGCTCGCTCATTACGCGAGCAGGCACGACATCCGTCTCAAATGGCCGAATGACGTCTTGGTCGAAGGGCGGAAAATCGCCGGAATCCTGCTGGAATCCGAAACCCAGCCGGATGGGCTGATGCGCTTTCTCGCCATCGGCATTGGCGTCAATCTCGCCGCTTTCCCGCCCGAGACGGAATTTCCTGCCACCGCTTTGGGGGCTCTGGGGCTGACCCCGCCTGCGCCAAAGGCCGCGCTCACCCGCCTCGCTGGCGCCTTTTTGAAATGGTATGAGGTCTGGCGCGGGGAGGGTTTCGCCCCCTTGCGTGCGGCGTGGCTCGCCCGGGCTTATGGAATTGGGCGGCCCATCCGGGTTCGCCTCGCGGCGGAAGACATCCATGGCGTATTCCGCGATCTCGATGAGACGGGCGCGCTGCTCCTGGAGCTTCCGAATGGCGCGGTGCGGACCATCGCCGCCGGTGAGGTGTTTTTCTAAGTTCACCTGACCTCTCACCAATGGGGAGGTAGGAGAGATTGCATGCTTCTGGCCATCGATGTCGGCAATACCAATATCGTTTTCGCGGTCTTTGACGGCGAGACTATCCGCTGCCAATGGCGCACCGTCACTCAGCCCACGCGCACCGCCGATGAATATGCCGTGCTTCTGAAATCGCTGATGGAGCTGAACGAGCTTTCCTTCGCCGATTTCGATGGCGCCATCATCGCCACCGTGGTGCCCGCCGCGCTGTTTGATCTGCGCCAGCTCTGCAAACTCTATTTCAAGCTCGATCCTCTGGTGATCGGCGATCCGGCCGTGAAGCTCGGCCTCAACATTCTCACCAAGCGCCCGGAAGCGGTGGGTGCCGACCGTCTGGTCAATGCGGTGGCGGCGCATGCGCTTTATGGCGGACCGGCCATCGTGGTTGATTTCGGCACCGCCACCACCTTCGACATTGTTGCCGCCAATGGCGATTACGAGGGCGGCATCATTTCGCCCGGCATCAATCTTTCGGCGGAGGCGCTGCACAAGGCTGCCGCCGCGCTGCCGCGGGTGGCTGTCGCCCGCACTCTTTCCGTGATCGGCAAGGACACGGTGCCCGCGATGCAGTCCGGCCTCTACTGGGGCTATATCGGTCTCATCGAAGGCATCGTGAACCGCACCAAAGCCGAGTACGGCGAGGCGATGACGGTGATCGCAACCGGCGGGCTCGGCCGCGTCTTCTATCGCCAAACGGCGGCAATCGATCATTACGACCCGGATTTGACTATTCGCGGCCTGGTGCAGCTTTACGCGCGCAATAAAGCCGAGTGATAAAAATAGAAAGCAGAGTTGGTGGCGAAAATTAACGACGACGAGTTGGTGCTTCTCCCGCTGGGTGGCGCGGGCGAGATTGGGATGAACTTCAACGCCTATGGCTATGGCCCTGGCGAGGACAAGCAATGGCTGGTGCTGGATTGCGGCGTCTTGTTTGGCCGTGAGGCTGCGACCCCTGGCGTCGATCTCATTGTGCCGGATATCTCTTTCCTTGCCGAACGCCGCCGAGATGTTCTCGCCATTGTCGCGACCCATGCCCATGAAGATCACATCGGCGCCATCCATCTTTTGTGGCCGATGCTGAAATGCCCGGTCTATGCCACGCCGTTCACGGCGAAGCTGATCGAAGGCAAGCTGATCGAGGCAGGCATCCGCGAAAAGGTGAAGCTGCACGAGATCCCGCTGCATGGAAAATTCTCCATCGGGCCTTACGATCTGGAACTCGTCTCCATCACCCATTCTATTCTCGAGCCCAATGCGGTGGCGATCAAAACCCCGCTCGGCACGGTGGTGCATACTGGCGATTGGAAGATCGATCCCGCGCCGCAGCTTGGCGAAGCGACGGACATCAACCGCTTCAAGGCGCTGGGCGACGAGGGCGTGCTGGCAATGGTCTGTGACTCCACCAACGCGCTGGTGGAAGGCCATTCCGGTTCTGAAGGCGATGTGAAAAAATCGCTCACCGAACTCATCGGCACGCTGAAGGGCCGTATCGCGGTCACCGCTTTCGCCTCCAATGTGGCGCGCGTCGATACCATCGCCAAGGCCGCGAAGGCCAATGGCCGCCATATCGTGCTTGTCGGTCGCGCCATGCATAAGATCGTGCAGGCCGCCAAAGACAGCGGCTATCTGAAAGACTTCCCGCCCATCCTCGATCCTGAGGATGCGGAGAATTTGCCCGCCTCCAAGGTGCTCTACATCTGCACCGGCAGCCAAGGTGAAAGCCGCGCCGCGCTTACCCGCATCGCCGCGGGTGAGCATGTGGTCAAGCTCGGGCCGGGCGACAGCGTGATCTTTTCCTCGCGCATCATTCCGGGCAACGAGATCGGCATCTTCGATCTGCATAACAAGCTGACGGCGCTGGGTGTCGATGTTCTGTCGGCGGACGATCACTTCGTCCATGTCTCGGGCCATCCCTGCCGCGGCGAGCTTTCTGAGATGTATGGCTGGGTCAGGCCCAAGATCGCCGTGCCGGTGCATGGCGAGCTGCGCCATATGCATGCCCATGCCGAACTCGCCAAATCCTTGCAGGTGAGCCAGGCCGTGGTGATCGAGAATGGGCATATGCTCCGCCTTGCGCCGGGCAGGGCATCGGTAATCGATGAAACGCCCGCGGGGCGCGTGCATCTCGATGGCGAGGTGCTGGTGGCGGAGGGCCTCGGCTTGGCGCGGGCGCGCCGCTCGCTCAGTTTCGCAGGCATGATCGCGATCACGCTGGTGCTGGACGGCAAGGGCCGCCCGGCAACCGAAGCCTCCATCATCTTCGAAGGCATTCCAGAGCCGGTGCATGAGGCCGTGCGCGAAGCGGTGGAGAAATGCCTGCATCGCCATAACCCGAAGAAGGACGACGAGGGCAAGCTGAAAGAAGCGGTGCGCCGCGCGGCGCGCTCCACCGCCAATGACGCTTGGGGCAAAAAGCCGATCACGCGGGTGGATGTGGTGGTGGTGTAGCATCTTTCCGGCTGAAGACAGGTCTGCGCGCTCTGCTGCGTTTGCAGCAGAGGGGCGGTGCGGGGCGCCAGAGGCGGCGTGCAGCACAGTTTATTCGCTTCAAGCATGGTGACTTGAAGCCATCGCGTATATCCGCCTTCCGGCGTCCCGCACCCGGCGTTCTATGACGTGACATCGGCCGCGCTATCACCCGAAAGATTTCGCGGTGAAGCGGCTTTCGCAACGGTCCGGGGCCTGACCCGCAATCGTTCCAAAACACCGTTTCAGCGCAGCCTTCCGACCAGCGACGTCTCGCGCGCATCTGCTCTCTGGAGCGTCTCCATTGGTGAGCAGGCGGGGCGACCGAGCACACCCTTTGCTGTCCCCGGTTCGTTACTCCGGTTGGGCAAAGCGCCGATCACAGCTCGCAAATCGGACGACCGGTTCGCCCCCTCTTCGAGCTGCAACGGGTGAAGTGTAAGTCCGGTTTGAAAGAGGGGGATAGATTTTTGGAAGTTTTTTTACGCGCGGGGGATTGGTGAGATGCGCGAAGAGGTTAGTGCGTTTGTGGAATTGGTTGATGTGGGGGATAGAGTTCTTTCCAAGCACATCCATTTAACCTCCCCGCAAGGGGGAGGTTAAATGGGGATCACATTGTCATCCCTGCCGAAGTGCGCGCTGCGAAGCAGAGTGCACGCAGGTTGGTAGCGCCAGCGAAATCTGCGCTGGCGTAGAAGCGGGTCCCAGATCGCGCCCGCGTGCCAGATGACGCGATCATCGCGGGCGCGTCCGGGATGACAATTTGGTTTTCCCTTCCCTAAGTTACTTCTTCGGGCTCAGCATGCCGTGCATGTCCAGCCAGCGGACATATTCCTCGAACCAGCCGGTGCTGGTGGTTTTTTTCGGATACATGCCGAAGCCATGGCCGCCTTGTTCGAAGAGGTGGAATTCCACCGGCTTCTTCGCCGCGCGCCAGCTATCGATCAAGCCATAGCCGCCATTGCCGAACAACGGATCGTCGGCCGCGAGGCCTACGAACATCGGCGGCGCATCCGCCGGAACCGCGACCGGTGCCATGGAGCCATAAATGATGCCGATGAAGGCAGGCTTGGCGTCTTGGCCCGCCAGCGTCGTTGCCATGGTGAGGCCTGCACCCGCGGAGAAGCCAACCATGCCGATGCGATCAGGATCGATATGCCATTCGGCGGCGCGGCTGCGCACCAGCGCGAAAGCGGCGCGCGCATCGGCAATCTGCGGGCCAAGGCTTGCGTTCACATCATCGGCTGAGGTGGGGTTCGACGGGCGGGGGCCTTTGCCGACGCTGGCGAACATCGCCGCCATGGATTTTCCGAAGTCATCGATGCCCGCCGGGGTTTGGCGGAGCCGGTATTTGAGCACAAAAGCCGTGACGCCTTTGGCGGCCAGCGCCTTGGCGACATCCCAGCCTTCATTCTGCATGGAGAGCGTCATGAACCCGCCGCCGGGGGCGACGATGACGGCTGCGCCGCTCGCCTTGCCCGCATCGGGCAGGAAGGGCGTCAGCGTGGCGACGGTGACGTTGCGGGCGAAGACGCTGCCATATTGGCTGTGCCAGGATTCCTGCACCGTTGCGCCCGGCAATGGCCCGGTGTTGAGCGTGATGGCGTTCGGCTGCGCCGGTACCGCGATCGGCTCCATCTTGTCGCTCTGGGCCAGAGACGGCACCGCAAGGACGCATGCAAAGGCTAGAGTTGCCGCGGCCATGCGCAGCGTATTCGAAATTATGTGTGTCATGATGCTCCCCGTTTTTGCGCTCGTATGTTTGGCGCATCAAATACTCCTACAATATCAAGATGGGCATCACAACCGAAGCGCGCTATGCTCCCGTATTCGTGAGAGGCGCGTCATGAGGTAAGGGATGGGGGCAATGGATGGGAGCAAGCTTATGATCGGCCGTCTCAATCACGTCGCCATCGCCACCAGCGATCTTGCCAAAGCGGCGGCGGTCTATCGCGATCAATTGGGGGCGGAGGTCTCGGCGCCGGTCGATCTGCCGGAGCATGGCGTGACGGTGGTATTCGTCGCGCTGCCCAATACCAAGATCGAGCTTTTGCAGCCCTTGGGGGAGCATTCACCCATCGCGGCGTTTCTCGAAAAGAATCCGTCCGGCGGGATGCATCATCTCTGCTATGAGGTGGAAGATGTTGAAGCCGCCGCCGCGTATCTGAAAAGCCAAGGCGCGCGCGTGCTGGGTGAGATCAAGATCGGCGCGCATGGAAAGCCGGTGCTGTTCCTGCATCCCAAAGATTTCGGCGGTGTGCTGATCGAGTTGGAACAGGCCTGAACGGCGCCCGGGGAAGGGCGCCGTCCGTATACGGATTTATTGCGCCAGCCATTCCACCGAGACCAGGGCCTTGGAAACGACCGTGGGATGCGGCGTGTCGTTATAGACCATGAAGCTGCCCGTGCCCTTACTGGCCCAGATGCCATCCAGCGCGATGACGAGCTGGGAGATATAGGTCGCGCCGAGGCGTGGCGGGATCGCATGACCCTGCAGCGAGAAGATCTGCTGTGTGCTGCCGAGGCCGGTGGCATGCACGACGCCGGTGAAGGCAGTGGGCGCATGCGGCGGGGGATTGATGGCCTGGTTCAGCTCGCCGGTGCCATTCACGATGCTGGTGCCCGCGGGGACCGTCAGCACGGCCTTGACCGTTGGCGCGCCATCGGCGCCTGTCGTGATCGTGAAAATACCGGTTTGGTTCAACGGATGTGGATTGGACATGAAGCCCTCCAGATGTTGTGAAGGGCTCAGTATACAACCAAAAGAATAAGTTATCTATATTAACTCAACTAATGAGAGTGGTTCTCCCTCGCTTAACATTGGCACCTGCATTCAGCCACCTAAGTTGAAGGCGATCTTGGCCGCGAATGCCGCTGCGATAATCGCCACCGCCCAATTGAGGTCGCGCCAGCGCCCCGCCACCAGCTTCAGCACCACAAAGGCGATGAAGCCGATGCCGATGCCGGTGGCGATGGAATAGGTGAGGGGAATGGCGAGCGCGGTGAGAAGCGCAGGCGCGGCTTCAGTTAGATCGTCCCAGTGAATTTCCTTGAGGCCTTTGACCATCAGCGCGGCGACAAAGATCAGCGCCGGCGCCGTAGCAAAACCGGGCACAGCAAGTGCGAGCGGGCTGAAGAACAGCGCGAGCAGGAAGAGAAGGCCGACGACGACCGCCGTCAGCCCCGTGCGTCCGCCCGCCTGAATGCCCGCCGCGCTTTCGATGTAGGCGGTAAGCGGCGAGGTGCCGAGCACGGCGCCGATCATGCTGCCAAACGCGTCGGTGGTGAGCGCGCGCCTGAGGTTCGGAATGCGCCCTTTTTCGTCCAGCATATTGGCTTGATAGGCGACGGCGGTCAGCGTGCCGGAAGCATCGAGCATTTCGACCAGGAGGAAGATCAGCACCGCGCCGATCACCCGGCGATGGGCGAGGGCGACGATCACGACCAACCCCGCGCCCGCCAGAAGCACTTCAGGGGAATTGAGCTCGCCCGCCATCATCGGCACGCCGTTATGGCCGCTGACCACGAAGCCGGCGTTGTAAAGACCGATAAAGGCGAGGAAGAATCCGATACCCGCTGCGATGGAAAGCTTCAGGCTGCGAGGAATCGCGTTGATCAGCCACTCGCGGGCAGGCGTGATCGAGATAGCCACGAATAAGATGCCGCTAAGGAAGACGCAGCCGAAGCCCAACCGCCAATCCATGTTCAGGCCAGGCACCACGCTGTACGCAAAATAGGCATTCAGCCCCATGCCCGGCGCCAGCGCTACGGGAAGTTTGGCGTAAAGCCCCATCATCAAGGTCGTCAGCGCCGCCGCAAGGCAGGTCGCCACGAAGACCGATTCATAGGGAAGCGAGCCCAACGAATGCAGCGTGGTGGGATTTAAGACCACGATATAGGCCATGGTCAGGAAGGTGGTGAGACCAGCTATCACCTCGCGACGCAAGGTTGTTCCGTGGGCGGAGAGTTGGAAAAAACGCTCGAACATAGGCCCCCCAATGCATGAGAGGCCAAGCTAAAGCGATGCGGCATGGGCTACAATGCGAAAGGCCGGGCGTTGGCCCGGCCTTTCTTCCGCAGGGTCCCCCCCGACGGATACCTCTCCCCGAACTTGGCCGTTCACGAGCTTAGGCGCTGGCCTTTTTTTCTTCGGTTTATGTGGGCCATCTTGTAGTCGCATTTCATGCAATTGTCACGATGGATTGCGTAAGGAGTGACCCCTATTTGCCTGAAAAATTCGCGGCGCTCTGTCTCGTGACAGCGCTGCCATTTATAGCGATTATAAGGTAACCGGTGACATAATCCCGCCAAGCTTGACACTGCTCCCTCCAAACCGGAGCTTTGGCCTATGCGCGGGTGGGTGGGGTTGCTGTTCGGGGCGTGTTTGATTCTTTCGGCGGGCCATGCCGAGGGCATCTGGCGCATTACCAAGGATCACTGGTCGGAGGCGGATGAGGCGGGCTTCTCCCGCTTCGTTCAGGCGATCGGGGAAAGCAACTGTTCCTCCTCGCAAAGCTGCTTGCGCGACCCCGCCAATCCTTTTCGGGACAGCGATAAGCACTTCCTCGATATCGACACCGATTGCGCCAAATGGGCGTATCTCTTGCGCGGCTACTACGCCTGGAAAAACGGTTTGCCGTTTTCTTTTGTCGATGGGGTGACGGGGGCGGGGGATGAGAAACATTCCTCCGCCGGTAATCGCCCTACGAGCCGCCGCGCCTTCGTCGATCATGGTGAGGGTATCGGCGGGGCCTCCGCTGTGCGGGAGCTGATTTCGTCGGTCTTCTCGGCGAATTTTCGCACCGATGCAGCGCGCGGTGACGGTGTGCTTGCCGATTTCTATGCGCCGCGCATCGCGCCCGGGGTGATCCGCCCCGGTACGGTGATCTACGACACCAATGCGCATGTCGGCATTGTCTATAAGGTCGATCCCGATGGCCGCATCTATTACATGGACGCGCATCCCGATTTCACCATCACCCGCAGCGTCTATGGCGCGCAGTTCGGCCAGAGCCCCGCCAAGCTTGGCGGCGGCCTGAAGAACTGGCGCCCTTTGAAGCTGGTGGGTGCGCAGGACGATGGCAAAGGCCATCTCATTGGCGGGCGCATCGTGGCGGCGAAGAATGGCGAGATCGCCGATTTCTCGCTTGAGCAATATAGCGGCACCGAGCCCCACAGCAAAAAGCCGCGCTTTATTTGGGATGGCGAGGAGATGGGCTTCTACGCCTATGTCCGCACCGCCATGTCGGGCGGCAAGACGCCGTTCAATCCCTTGCACGAATTGCGCGTCACGCTGCGCGGGCTTTGCAGCGATCTGAAAGACCGCGCCGCGACGGTCGATCTTGCCATCAGTCAGAGGGTGCAAGAGGCGCCGCATCCCGCGCGGCTGCCTTCCAATATTTTCGATTCCGGCGATGCGGCGTGGGAGCAATACGCGACGCCCGCGCGCGATGCGCGGTTGCGCGCGGGTTTTGCCGATTTCTATTCCCAGATGGCGGCGATGATCGATCTGTGGGTGAAGCGCGATCCCAGGCTCATCTATGACGGGCTCGATCTGAAGACCGATATGCTTGCCGCCTATGATCGCGAGGCGAAAACCTGCGATCTCACCTATCTTAATTCCGCGAAACAGCCGGTGGCGCTGAGCCTTTTGGATATGCCCGCGCGGCTCTATGATATCAGCTACGACCCTTACGATTGCATTGAGCTGCGCTGGGGTGCGCGCGGTGAGGAACGCAAAACCTGCTCCAATGGCGAGCGTAAAAACCGCTGGTATGAAGCACAAGCGCGCTTGCGGCACATGAAGGAGCGCGCGACCAATACGGCCTATAGTTTGGACGATCTCGAATCCCGCCCGCCGCGCGATAGCGCCCCGCCGCCGGTAGACGTCCGCGCCCTGATCACCGCCATGCCTGCGCGCATACCGCTCGCCCCGATGCAGCCGGTGGGACGTTAGTTTGGGGCGTACAGGCTTATTGCTTAAACGGCGCAGGATCGGCGGGCGGGCAGACGTCTGACGGCTGTTTGTTGGGCCTGACAACGCGGACGCAATCGGGGCCTAGGTCGTTCCAGCTTTCGCTGCCGAAATTGGCGGTGATGCTGCGGCCATCGGCGAATTTTGTCTGCTGTACCGACTGATCCGGCGTCAGCCAGGCAAAGCCGGTGAGGGCGACGGGCACATCCGTTCCATGGATGCTGCGAAAATCATCTTGCGCGGCCTTGAGCCATGTTCCGACACGGGCGAGTTCGCGGCGGTCGAGATTCCAGATGGTGGGCGTGCCATAGAGCAGGGCACGGGCAAAGCGTTGGCGTTCCAGCCCGCGCATTTTCATCAAGCCGAATTCCCAGCGATCAAGCGCCACCACGCTGTCGTGAAAGGCAGCCTCGAACAAGGGCAGGCGGTCGGCGGCGCCGAACAAGAGGCGCACTTCGTCTGGCGTCGGCGTGTAGGGGGCGAAATAGATCGCCTGGCGCTCCGGGGGCCAATATCCGCCGAAGCGGTTCGCCTTCGGCTTTTCCCAGATGGCCATGACATGCGCCTGCGCTGTGCCATGAGAGTAATGGGCGACGGGCGCGCTCCAGGCGGTGACGTTCTCCGATCCCTGCAGCAGATCGAAACGGGAGAGGGCCAAGTCGAGCCGGGCCAAGCGGTGGGCGCGGTCTTTGGCTTTGGTCATGAGGTGGCCGGGGGTGAAATCGTTGTAGAAATCTCCGAAGGCATCGACATCGATGAAGACTTGGCTGGCACCTTCGGCGCGGTGATCGCGATAGCGTTCTGCCGGAACGAATGGCGTGCGTTGGGCGATTGCCTCACTGGACATCTCGCAGCCGCGATTGGCAAAGCCGGGAACAAGTTTGCCTTGCGCATCGTGCAAGCAGCCTGAGGGATAAAGGTCATCAGGCCATATCGCGGCGGGGCTGTCGGCGGTTTTCGCGGGCTGACCATTCTCGAAGGCGTCGTAAGGCCCGGCGAGATAGCCCTCGGTATAGGCTTTTTTCAGATAGGCCGGGCCAACGAGATGCTTGTCGCTGTGCGGGTCCTGGTCGTAGCTGAGGACGATGCGTTCGATACCGAGCTTTTTCAGATCGTCGAGAAAGGCAAGGTCGCGCCCGTCGCCCCAGACATAGGCATGCGGAGCGCCGAACAGCCGGGGCAGGTTGGTCACGGCCTTATCGGCAAAGGATTTGAACTGGCCATGTTCTTTGAGGAGCCTGCGGTAGAACAGGGCGGGCGCCAGCGGATTGGGTTTGCCGATATCGACATGCAGATCGATGGTTTCGGCGCCATCGGCGAAATCATGGACCAATTCTGCTTGCAGACCGTCTTTGTTTTGCAGGCACAGTTTCGATTGAAAGCCGTCGTCCAGCGCATAGGTGAGGGCATGGGTCTCGCTTATGTGGCTCCAGGCAGGAAAGGAAAGCAGCGTGGTGCCGCCAAGACATCTGCGGCGATGATAGACGTTTTGCCAGAAGGGATCATTCACCTGATAGGCCATGCCTTCGCCATCTGGGATCGACCATGTGCCCGATGCGACTTGCGGCATGGCCCAGGACAGAGAGGTGCCGGGTTTGCCCGAAATGATCAGGTGCAGGCCCGTGCCTTCTGCCGAGACATGAAACTCTCGGCCCTCAACATCGCTCCAACGCCAGCCTTGGCCTTCGGCGGTGACTGTGACGGATTCCGGCGCATGCAGTGGCGGCATAATTTGAAGAGGTGATGGTGCGGTGGCCCGGATCTCTAAGCTCGCTGGATCTATGGTGTAGGTGTTCGATCCCGCCTGGAGCTGAAGCGGGGCCGCAGGGGCCGGTATCGCGAGGCAGGCCCCGATCAGAACCGCACTTCCAACTCGCATGGTCACCTGTTTCACGAGAACTGCTCCTCTGCTGATCGGGCTTAAACTAGCTGTATTTACATCGCGCTTCTCACCAGCTTATCCTCGCACGTAATAGGTGATGTCGTGACAAGTGCGACCCTGGGTAATGGTTTTGTGCCGGCCTGGACGGTGCAGCTGGACTTGCCGCACATACCCAAAAGCGAGAGCGCCCGATGTTCGATTTGGCTGATGTGAAGTATGTGCGGCGTATCACGGTCGGGAGTTCCGATCCCGAAAAACGCATGACGGAAGAGGAGGCAGCCCAGGCGATGGCGTTCCTCAATCGCTGTCTGAGCGAGGGCCAGCTTATCGGCTTGGAGAAATCCTTCTCCGTCTTCAACATCGATGAAGAGCAGGTGGTGGTGCAGGCGGTCATCTATCATGTCGGCTTCACCCGCCGTCCGCAGTGGATGCCGGAGGAATCGTAAAGCTCCAAAAGGGTCAGCGCGCCCCCGCCGCCAGTAGATGTCCGCGCTCTGATTAACGCGATGCCGCCGCGCGTGCCGATGAAGCCGGTGGGGCGGTGAGGACATACCGCCCCTCGCGGTCCATCGCACCTATCATCATCGCTAGGCTTTCCATCAACGCGGCGGTGTCGCGTTTGCGGGGGTGGCGGTTCAAAACGCCTAAGCGGTTTGTGCGCGTGATGGTGGTGTGGCCGATGTGCAGGTGATGGCGCCAGAGTTCTTTTCGCACGCGCGGGGAGCGCCATTTGAGGGCGCGGATGATGGCGTCCGATGTCGCCCAATCGAGCGCACCCATCGCATAGAGGTCACCGAGGGCGCGGATCAGTTTGGCGGTTTCAAGCTGGGCAGGGCGGTAGCTGCTGGCATTGCATTTGGTCTCGGTTATCAAGACCCGCCAGCCGATCAGGCCGCGGCGGATGAAGAGCCCGTCTATGCCATGTCCGCCCGCATCGATTTTGGAGGGGAGCTGGCGCCAGCCTTGCTGGGTGAGGATCGCCGCCGTCAGAAGCTCGCCGAAATCGCCTTTGACTTGGCCATGCCCCAGGAAGCGCACCCGCGCCTCGGTCCAGCGGGCAGGGGGCGATAGCGCGATGCGGGCCCAGAAAAGGACCAGCGCGGCGGTAGCGCCCAAAAACGCTGCAAAAACAACTGCCCACATACTGCCCCCGGCTCAGGTGAGGGTGTATATACATGTATTTACACCGCCACCCAGAAGGACTAGTATGACGGGAAATCGGTGAGGTCCGCCATGGACAAGAACGATACAAGCAACAGGCTCGTTAGCCGCGTCTTCAAATCCGGCAACAGCCAAGCGGTACGTATCCCGGCTGAGCTGGCTTTCGCGAGCAACGACATGGAAGTGACCGTCACCCGCCGTGGTGACGAACTCGTCATTGCGCCGAGGCGGCCAAGCGTCGAAGAAATGTTCGCCAAGCTGCGGGCTTTACCCGAGGACTCAAAGTTCGGGCCGATCGAGCGGACTCTAACGCGCGAAACCGAATGGGATCGCTAGGGTGGCGTATCTGCTCGATACCAACGTTCTCATCGATATCGGCGATATGAATGAACCGGTAGCGGCGCGATTTGCCCGGCATGCGGGGCAATCGTGCACGTCGGTTCTCAATCTTGTCGAAATGGAACGCGGCGTGGCGCTGCTGAAGGCTGGAAGCGAAAAGCGGCGCGCGCGGCTGGCGGCGATTTTGGAGATTCTCCCCGTGCGGACATTCGACCGCCGAGCGGCGGCGGTGTATGGCACGATTATCGCCGAGCTGGGCCTGAACCGGGCTCGCGATTTCGACCGTATGATCGCGGCCCATGCCATAGCGCTGGAGGCCGTGCTGGTGACGGCCAATACCGAGGATTTCCGTGACATTCCCGGCCTGAAATTCGACAACTGGGCTATCTGACAGCCTGTCCAATTCGCCATTTGCCCCGGGAGCCTTCGCCCCTTATGAAAGGGCGCCCCAAGGGGCTCCGCTTCGTCCCTGACTTATCCCCAGGATATCCACAATGCGCCTTTCCCGCTTTTTCCTGCCCGTTTTGAAAGAAACGCCCTCTGAGGCGCAGATCGTCTCCCACCGGCTGATGCTGCGTGGCGGGCTGATCAAGCAGGAGGCCGCCGGCATCTACGCCTGGCTGCCGTTGGGCTTCAAAGTGCTGCAGAAGGTCGAGCAGATCGTGCGCGAGGAAATGGATCGCGCCGGGGCCGTCGAAATCCTGATGCCGACGCTGCAATCCTCCGATTTGTGGCGCGAGAGCGGGCGCTATGACGCCTATGGTCCGGAAATGCTGCGCATCACTGATCGGCACGAACGTGAATTGCTTTACGGGCCCACCAACGAAGAAATGGTGACGGATATCTTCCGCGCCTATGTGAAGAGCTATAAGGCGCTGCCGCTGAATCTCTATCACACCCAGTGGAAATTCCGCGACGAAGTCCGCCCGCGTTTCGGCGTGATGCGCGGCCGCGAATTTTTGATGAAGGACGCCTATAGCTTCGACATCGATAAGGCTGCCGCCCGCCGCGCCTATAACCGCATGTATGTCGCGTATTTGCGCGCCTTCGCCCGCATGGGGCTGACCGCCATTCCGATGCGCGCCGACACCGGCCCGATTGGCGGCGACTTGAGCCACGAATTCCATGTTCTGGCCGAGACCGGCGAAAGCCAGGTCTTCCTCGACAAGAACCTGCTCGATATGCCGATCCCGCCCGCCGATACCGATTTCGATGGCGATCTCGAACCCATCGTGCAGGCGCGTTCGGCGATGTATGCCGCCACCAGCGATGTGCATGATCAGGCCCGCTTTGAAGCCGAAGTGCCGGAAGAGCGCCGCATGTCGACCCGCGGTATCGAAGTCGGCCAGATCTTCTATTTCGGCACCAAATATTCTGCGCCGATGAAGGCCAATGTCACCGGGCCAGACGGCAAGGATGTGCCGGTGGAAATGGGCTCTTACGGCATCGGCGTGTCGCGTCTTCTCGGCGCGATCATCGAAGCCAGTCACGACGATAAGGGCATCATCTGGCCCGAACCCGTCGCGCCCTTCGATATCGCCGTCATCAACCTCAAAAAGGGCGATGCCAAGACCGATGCGGCTTGCGAAGAGCTTTACGCGAAGCTCAAGGCGCAGGGCAAAGACGTGCTCTATGACGATCGCGACGAGCGCCCCGGTGCGAAATTCGCCACCGCCGAACTGGTTGGTATTCCGTGGCAGGTGGTGGTCGGCCCGCGTGGCTTGGAAAAGGGCGTGATCGAGGTCAAGGAACGCGCCAGCGGCAAGACGGAAGAACTCTCCGCCGAGGCCGTGCTGAACCGGTTTGCGAAATAAGCCATGAAACAAACCCGCCCTTTTGCGCCGTTCGAATGGATGCTGGCGCTGCGCTATTTGCGGGCCAAACGGGCGGAGAGTTTCATCTCCATCATCTCGGTGATCTCGCTGGTCGGCATCGCCTTGGGTGTCGCCACCCTGATCATCGTGATGGCGGTGATGAACGGTTTTCGCCATGACCTGATGAACCGCATCCTCGGCATCAACGGCCATGTCATGGTGCAGATGCAGGATGGCTCGGGCATCGCCGATTACGACGCCATCGCCAAGCGCATCTCTGCCATCAAAGGCGTGGAGCATGTCTCGCCGCTGGTGCAAGGCTTTGCCGCCGTGGATGCCAATGGCGTGGCGACAGGGGTGCAAATCCGCGGGCTTCGCAAAGCCGATCTGCAAGCCCTCAGCATGGTGTCGAAGTCTCTGTCACCCGTGGCGATGCAGAATTACGGCGACGACACGGTTCTTATAGGCGTGCGACTGGCGCAAAATCTGGGACTGGCGCCGGGGCTCGATCTGAAGCTGATGGGGCTGAAAGGCGATGTCACGCCCTTCGGCACCACGCCGCGGGTCAAAGCTTATACCGTGGCAGGACTCTTCAATATCGGCATGAGCGAATACGACCGCACCATCGTCTTCATGCCGCTGGATCAGGCGCAGCTCTTCTTCAATCTCGGCGATTCCGTGCCTTCGCTGGAAGCGATGGTCAGTGATCCCGATCATGTGCAGGACCTCGTGCCTGCGATCCAGAATGCGGCGGGGCCGGGGATGCGGGTCTTGACCTGGCGCGATACGCAATCGACCTTTTTCGAAGCGGTGGAGACCGAGCGGGTGGTGATGTTCCTCATCCTTACCCTGATCATTGTGGTCGCCGCGCTGAATATCGTCTCCGGCCTTTATATGCTGGTGAAGGATAAATCGCCGGATATCGCCATCCTGCGGACCATGGGCGCGAGCCGGGGTTCGGTGATGCGCGTGTTCCTGATTGCGGGCATGAGCATTGGCGTGGTGGGGACCTTCGCGGGCTTTCTTCTGGGCGTCGCCTTCTGCGCCAACATCGAAACCATCCGCATCATTCTGATGAAAGTCACCGGCGCGAATTTGTTCAGCCCGGAAGTCTATTTCCTCTCGCATATGCCCGCGGAGATGGATTTTGGCGAGGTGATGTCGGTGGTGATCATGGCGTTGTCGTTGAGCTTCCTGGCGACGCTCTATCCGGCTTGGCGGGCCGCGCGTTTGGATCCGGTGGAGGCGCTGCGTTATGAGTGAGACCGCACTGGAACTCGTCAATATCGTCCGAATCTTCCGCGAAGGCGTAGGCGAACTCGAAATTTTCCGCGATGCCAATGCGGTGCTGGTGCCCGGCGAAATCGTGGCGCTGGTCGGCCCTTCAGGCGCTGGCAAATCCTCGCTTCTGCATATCGCGGGGCTGCTCGAAGCGCCGACCTCGGGCGAGATCGTGATCTGCGGCGTGCCCGTTTCCGGGCTTTCCGAGCGCGAACGCACCGCCATCCGGCGCGAGACCATCGGCTTTGTCTATCAGGCGCATCATCTGCTGCCGGAATTTTCCGCGTTGGAAAATGTGGTGCTGCCGCAGATGATCGCGGGCGTATCGCGCAAAGACGCGGCGGTGGAAGCCGAACGCCTTCTCACGCTGATGGGGCTGGAAGGCCGTCTCACGCATCGCCCGGCGCAGCTTTCCGGCGGTGAGCAGCAGCGCGTGGCCATTGCCCGCGCGCTCGCGAACAAGCCGCGTATCCTTTTGGCCGATGAGCCGACGGGCAATCTCGATCCGAAAACGTCCGCGGGCGTGTTTGAAACCCTGGTGCAGGTGGTGCGAGCGGAAGGCGTCGCGGCGCTGATCGCCACGCATAATCTGCAGCTCGCCGCCAAGATGGACCGCGCTTTGGTGCTGCATGAAGGCCAGCTGCACGATGCGGGCAAGCTAGGGGCGCAGGCGTAAGCATCTCCACTGTCGTCATGGCCGCCCTCCGAGGCGGCCATCCATGGATGGCCGGGTCAAGCCCGGCCATGACGGGTAGGGTTACGCCGCCATGGCCCAATTGACCGCGTAGAGGCAGTGCAGGTCGATGGAGGAGAGCTGCGGGATTGGGGTCTCAGGCAACAGCACCGGCAATTCAGTGCAGCCCAGGATCACGGCTTCCGCGCCTTGCGCTTGCAGCTCTGCGATGATGCTGAGGAAGCGGGCGCGGTCTTCATCCAGATACACATTCGCGCACATGCGGCTGAAGATGGCGGTGTCGATATATTGGCAATCCGCATCGTTCGGGATGAGGATTTCCGCGCCGCTCTTCTCAGCAATACGGCCGCGATAGAAGGTTTCCTGCATGGTGTGGCGCGCGCCGAGCAGGGCGACTTTCTTGTAGCCCTTGGCCTTGATGTCGGCGGCGAGCGCATCGCCCAGATGCAGCACCGGCACTTCGACCGCACCCTGCACCTGGTCATACATGCGATGGATGAGGTTGGAGCACATCACCACGGCATCGGCGCCAGCGGCCTGAAGCTTGCCGGCAGCGGTGGAGAGAATGTTCGCCGCATCGTCCCAGCGCCCGGAATGCATGGCGCCTTCGAGCTCGGAAAACTGCACATTGTAGATCACCATCTGGCAGCAATTGAGCCCGCCGAGGCGCCGCGCCACTTCTTCATTGAGAACGCGGTAATATTCGATGGTGGAGGTCCAGCTGGTGCCGCCGATCAGGCCGATGGTTTTCATGGCAAATCCGGGTGTTTCGCGCGGGGAACTTGTCGCGCCATACGCCCTCATGCAATTGTTCTATTGCAAACCGAACAATGCCGGATTGTATGACGCACAATCCCTACCGCCTGGACTGGATTCCCGAGCTTTCCGGCCGCGAGGGCGATGTTTACCAAGCCCTGGCCGAAGCCATCGCGGAGGACATCGCCTCCGGCCGCCTGAAGCCCGGCACGCGGCTGCCGCCGCAACGTCTGCTGGCCTATACGCTGGGGCTCAACCCCGGCACGGTGAATAAGGCCTATCGCCTTGCCATGCAGCGCGGGCTTTTGTCGGGCGAGGTGGGGCGGGGCAGTTTTGTGCGCGGCGGCGCCTCCAGCGGACTTTCCTGGCCGAATGCCGATCCATACGCGCGCGCCATCGATTTTTCCGACAACTTTCCCTGCGCCATCAAGAATGCCGCTTTGTTCCAGAAGCAGCTTTCGGCCCTGGCGGCGACGCCGTACTTCGCGCAGCTTTTACAGTATCAGCAGAACAGTGCCTTGGAAGGCCATCAGAAGGTGGCGGCTTCCTGGGTGTCGCGTTGCGGCGTGGCGGCGGAGCCGCGTAATATCCTCATCACCTCGGGCGCGCTGCATGCGGGGTTCATCAGCCTGATGACGCTTTGCCGTGCGGGCGATACCGTTCTTACCGAGGAGTTCACCAGCCAGGCGGTGAAGGGCGCGGCCCAAAGGCTGAAGCTGAAACTCGTCGGCATCAAGATGGATCGCGCGGGCATCCTGCCAGATCATCTCGAATGTCTGCTGAAGTCGAACAAGACTGCGGCGGTCTATCTGGTGCCGACGCTGCATAACCCCACCGCGACGCTGCTCAGCCTGTCGCGGCGCAAAGCGGTGGCGAAGCTTCTGGAACGCCATGGCGTGCCGCTGATCGAGGATGATGTCTTCGCGCCGCTGCTGGATGATCCCATGCCTCCGGTATCGAGTTTCCTGCCGGGTGCGGGCTTCTATATTGCGGGGCTGTCGAAAGCCTTGGCGCCGACCTTGCGGCTGGCGTTCCTTTCTGTGCCGGAACGCTATTACCAGGATGCGCTCTCGAATTTGCGCATCACCTCCTGGCTGGCCTCGCCGCTGCTGATGGAACTGGCGAGCAATCTGATCGCGCGCGGCGATGCCGATAAGCTGATCAAGGATCAACGCGCCGAAATCCGCCGCCGACAAGCCTTGGCGAAAGACATGCTGGCGGGGTTCGAAGTGACTTCGCATCTGAACGCGCCACATCTCTGGCTGAAATTGCCCGCACCCTGGCGCGCGGCACAGTTCAAGGATGCCTTGGCGCGGCGCGAAGTCTTGGCGGAAGCGACGGATTCCTTCGTGGTCGATCGCGGTAATCCCACCCATGCTTTGCGGTTATGCCTCGGCACACCGCCATCCTTCGAGCGGGTGAAAGAAGGGCTTTCCATTGTCAAAGAAACCCTAGCCGATGTGTGATTGATCGCCGCCGCCAAGGCGCTAGTGTTCTCTCTCAAAGAGGAGACAGATATGGCGGAACAGCTTTGGTCGGCGGTGGATGATTACCTTTCGGAAGTCGCGGTCAGGCCTGACCCGTCTTATGCGGCGACCTATCAGGCGAGCGTTGCGGCGGGCCTGCCCGATATCGCGGTGAGTGCTGCGGAGGGTAAGCAGCTGCATCTTCTCGCGCGCATGCGGGGCGCCAAGCGCATTCTCGAGATCGGCACGCTGGGCGGCTATTCCACGCTGTGGCTGGCGCGGGCGCTGCCGGATGGCGGCAAGCTTATCAGCCTGGAATATGATGCCCATCACGCGGATGTGGCGCGCGAAAACCTTTCCAAGGCGGGCGTGGGCGAGAAGGTGGAGATTATCGTCGGCCCGGCGCTTGAAACCTTACCCAAGCTCGAGGGCGCCTTCGATTTCTTCTTCGTCGATGCCAATAAGGATGGCTATCCCGACTATTTCCGCTGGGCCTTGAAGCTGGCGGCGCCCGGGGCAGTGCTGGTTGCCGATAATATGGTGCGCCAAGGCAAGGTTGCGGACGCCACCAGCGACGATCCTTCGGTGATCGGCGTGCGCGCCGCGCTGGAAGTTGCCCGCGCCGAACCGCGCGTCTCCGCCACCGCGATACAAACGGTGGGAGCGCGCGGCCATGACGGCTATCTGCTCGCCATTATCGATTAGGCGACGCGTTTCTGCATCATCTCGCGCGCCATGGCTTTGGTGGTCGCCATCAGCTCTGCCATGGCAGGCGGTTTGGTCGCCTCAAAGCTTTTGCGTGCGGAATGTTTGGCGAGATAGGCCCCGAGCGCCGGGATTTCGGCGATGATGGTGCCCGTTTCCGGCAGATCTTTCAGATAGTCGAGCATCGGCAGGGCTGCGATATCGGCATAGGTGAAGCTGCCGCCGACGAAATAGCCGGACTCGCCCAGGACGCGGCCCAAAAGCTGAAGATGATCACGCGTTTTGGGAAGGCTGGCGGCAATTGTATCGGGGCAGGGCTCGCCATCCGCCGTCATGGGAAAGAAATGGCACATGGCGAAGGCCTGAAACGCCGGAACCAGGCTGGAATTGAGCAGCGAGACCCATTGCATGCAGCGCGCAGCAGCTTGCGGCTCGGCCGGGAAAAGGGCGGGGCCTTCAAAGGCGCGGTCGATATAGGTGGCGATGGCGGCGGACTCAAACAGTGTGAAGTCGCCATGCTTGAGGCAGGGGATCTTGCCCAGCGGGTGAATGGCATTCACCTCCGGTGCGTGGGCGCGGCTGGGCGTCACTGTATAAGGCACGCCTTTTTCCTCCAGCGCCATCAGCGCAGAGCGGACATAGTTGGAGAATGGCGCACCCAGAATTTCGACGGTCGTCATGAATGTCCCCTTCAAAGTATGTGTGAAAGATTTTCGAGAGAGCCCGTCCAGCCGCGGCGATGCTGTTCGCAACGCTCTTCGCTGTGGAAGCCTTCATGGCGCAGGGTGAGCACCGTGCCGCTGCCTTCCGCGCGGAAAGTGAGGGTGACGAGGGTTTCGATCTCGTCGTCCTCCCAAACCCAGGTGAAAACCAATTTGTTCGGCCGGTCGATGGTGCGGTAGACACCATGGACGGGATAGGGCGCGCGGCCCTCCTGCAGCATGGCGATGCGAAAGCGCCCGCCTTCGCGCGGATCAAGTTCGGTGATCTCGCCGCGAATGCCATGCGGGCCGATCCAGTCGCCCCAATGGCGCGAGAGCCAAGCATCGAAGACGCGTTCCGGCGCGGCATCGAAGCTGCGCGTCATCTGTAAGAACGTGCCGTTCATCTTGTCTCCTTCAGGTGTTCGGCAAGGCGGTCGAGGCTGCCTGACCAGAAGCGGGCATAGAATTCCAGCCAATCGCTTGCGGCTTTCAGGGCGCCGGATTTGAGGTGGCAGCGCTGATGCTGGCCGACTTTGCGCCGTTCGATCAGCTCGGCTTGCTCCAGCACTTTGAGATGGCGTGAAATCGCGGGCTGGGAAATCGCAAAAGGTTCGGCGAGTTCGCCCGCGGTGGCATCGCTTTCGGCCAGTCGCGCGAGGATGGCCCGGCGGGTCGGGTCGGCGAGGGCGGCGAAGGTGCGATCCAACTGTTTCATAACGATGAGGTTATATAACTTTCTCGTTATATACAAACGGTTCGGCTTGCCAGGGTTTTGGACACGTTTTGTTCTTGACAGAACAGAGAGAGAACAATAACCTGTGCGCAAGGCTGTGGACAAGCGGTGCATATCCCTGTGGAGGGTCAAATGAACTGGTTGAAGGATGCGGTGGCAGGCGTTGGTTTGATTGTCTTTTTTGCTTCGGGCCTGTTTTTGGCCGGAGCAGCTCAGTCTCTTCTCGCGGTGAGTTAAGAGGGATCTGTGGATAGGCCGGATTGCCTTCGTTTACGGCCTTAACGGAGGCGCCGGAACAGAGTAGCGGTGTGGCCTGCCGGAGGTGGGTCTGTGGCCGTCAATAATGCGACAGCGGAGATAGAGGCGCCGTCCCGTGCACAGTTGCACGCGGCGTTGGGCAGGAGTGCCTCGGTCTGGCCTGGGATCATCTCCGGATTGGAAGAGCGGTTCTCACCGCTCGAGCTTCAATGGCGCCCTTCCGGTCTCGCTTTTGGACGGATGTGTGCGCTGCGTCACAAGGGCTTGGCGCTGGCTTATCTTCTGCCTATGGCGGGACAGTTGCTGGTTGGCGTAGCGCTCGATGAGCGGGCTTATGAGCTGGCGCAGGCTTCCGCGTTGCGGGAGGCCATCAAGAAAATGCTCCGCGACACACCGCCAGCGCCGGATGGGCGTGGCATCCGCTTTGTGGTGAAGAATGAAGCCGATATCGGGCAGGTGGTGATCCTGGCCGAATGCATTATGGCGGATGCCAGAGTGGGAGGCCTCTCGTGAGTGATCCGCGCAGCTTCGTTCATCTTCGGGTGAAGAGTGCCTATTCGTTGATCGAAGGCGCGATCCGGCCGAAGGAGCTCGCCAAGCTCTGTGTCGAATACGGCATGCCCGCGGTCGCGGTCACCGATGTCGGCAACCTCTTCGGTGTCTTTGATTGGACCGATGTGGTGATGAAATCCGGCGTGCAGGCCATTGTGGGCTGTTTGCTGCCAGTGGAGCTGACCGGTGCTCAGGTGCTCGGCTCCAAGCCGAAGCCGCCTTATCTGCCGGTCTATGTGCAGAGCGATCTTGGCTATTTTCATCTCTGTAAGCTGCTTTCTAGCGCCTATCTCGATGTCGCGCCCGGCGACTGGCCCCATGTCACCGCGGAAAAGCTCGCGGCCTATTCGGAAGGGATCATTGCGCTGACGGGCGGTCCCGGCGGGCCGATCAACAAGCTCGTCGAAACCGGCCAGATGGAGGCGGCGGAAGCTATCCTCGATAAGCTGACGGCGATTTTCCCCGACCGGCTCTATGTCGAATTGCAGCGCCACGATCTGGCGGAAGAGCGCGCGGCGGAGCCGGGGCTGATCGATTTTGCTTATGCCAAGCGCCTGCCGCTGGTCGCGACCAATGACGCGCATTTCGGCAAGGAAGAGATGTATGAGGCGCATGATGCGCTGCTCTGCATCGCCGATGGCGCCTATGTCTCCCAGGAGGACCGGCGCAAGGTCACCGCCGAGCATCGCTTCAAATCCGCCGGCGAGATGATCGCCAAATTTGCCGATCTGCCCGAAGCCATCGCCAATACGCTGGAGATCGCCAAGCGCTGCGCCGCCAAGCCCAAAAAGCGCAATCCGCTTCTGCCTGTGTTCGAGCCCGTGTCGGGGCTTTCGGCGGAAGAAGAGTTGAAGGCGCAGTCCTGGGCGGGTCTTGAGCGGCGTCTGGCAAAGAACGGGCTTTATGCTGAACGCGAGGCCTATAACAAGCGCCTGGAATACGAGCTCGACATCATCATCAAGATGCAGTTTCCGGGCTACTTCCTGATCGTGTCCGACTTCATGAAATGGACCCGCGCGCAAGGCATTCCGGTGGGCGTTCGTGGATCGGGTGCCGCTTCGCTGGTCGCCTGGTCGCTCGATATTACCAACCTTGATCCCTTACGTTTCGGTCTCTTCTTCGAGCGCTTCCTGAACCCGGAACGTATCTCGATGCCTGACTTTGATATCGACTTCTGTCAGGAGCGGCGCGACGAGGTTATTCACTACGTCCGCGATAAATACGGCCATGATAAAGTGGGCCATATCCTGGCGCTGGGCTCCTTGCAAGCGCGCGCCGCGATACGTGACGTTGGCCGCGTGCTGCAGATGCCGCTGGGTCTCGTCGACCGTATCGCCAAGCTGATCCCGGCCCCGCCCGGCAAGCATATCAGCCTCGACGATGCCATGGGGATGGAGCCGCGCCTCGGCCAGATCGCCGAGCAGGAGCCGATCGCACAGAAGCTCTTCAGCGTCGCCAAGAAGCTGGAAGGGCTTTACCGCAACGTCTCCACCCATCCGGCTGGCGTCATCATCGGCGACCGCCCGTTGGATGAGCTGCTGCCGCTCTATTTCGATCCCCGTTCCGATGTGCCGGTGGCGCAGTTCGACTATAAGGGCGCGGAAAAATCGGGTCTGGTGAAGTTCGACTTCCTTGGCCTGAAGACCCTGACCGTGATCGCCAAAGCGCAAGACCTCTTGAAGGCGCGCGGCATCGAGCTTGATACCCAATCGATCGATTTCACCGACCGGCCCACCTTCGAGATGCTGTCCAAAGGCGATAGTGTCGGCGTGTTCCAGCTCGAATCCACGGGTATGCGCGATCTGATGCGCAAGATGAAGCCTGACCACATCAACGACTTGGTCGCTCTTGTGGCGCTCTATCGCCCGGGTCCGATGGACTCGATCCCGAAATACATCGCGGTGAAGAATGGCCGCGAGGAGCCGGAATATCTCCATCCCAAGCTCGAGCCGATCCTGAAAGAAACCTATGGCGTGATGACGTATCAGGAAGACGTCATGCACATCGCCCAGGAGCTTGCGGGCTACTCGATGGGGCAGGCCGATAACTTACGCCGCGCCATGGGTAAGAAAATCGTCGCCGAGATGGTCAAGGAGCGCGAACGCTTCCTGAAAGGCTCCGGCGAGCGCGGGGTCGCGACCGATGTCGCCGAACAGATCTTTGATCAAGCCGCAAAGTTCGCAGGTTACGGCTTCAATAAAGGCCATGCCGCCGCGTATGCGCAGGTCGCCTATCAGACCGCGTATCTGAAGGCCAATTACCCGGTCGAATTCCTTGCCGCCTCGATGACGCTGGATATCGGGGCCACCGACCGTCTCGATGTCTTCCGCCAGGAGGCGCAGCGTCTTGGCATCAAAGTGCTGCCGCCGGACATCAACCGCTCCGCAGCGGTGTTTTCGTGCGATGCGGGCAAGAAGGAAATCTATTACGCGCTTGCCGCCGTGAAAGGCGTAGGCCGTCAGGCCATGGACCATCTGGTAGAGTTGCGCAAAAGCGGCGGGCCGTTCAAATCGCTGGCCGATTTCGCTGCCCGCATCGATCCCAAGCAGGTCAATAAGCGCGTCTTTGAAAATCTGGCGCGGGTGGGCGCCTTCGATTGCTTCAATTCCAACCGCCGCCAAGTCACCGAAGCCGCAGACGTTATCTTGGGGGCGGCGCAAGCCGCGGCCTCGGAGCGCGAAAGCGGCCAGTTCAGCCTGTTGGGCGGGCCTTCGCAATCGAAGTCCGATCTGCGTCTTCCCAATGTGCGCGATTGGCCGGCGCATGAGCGCTTGTCCGAAGAATTCTCCGCCATCGGCTTTTATCTGTCCGGCCATCCGCTCGATCAATATCGCGTGGCGTTGAAGCGCTTGCAGGCGGTGACCTTTGCCGAGGTGCAGCAGGACCGGCGCAGCTCGTCCCAGCCTATCGTGGCGGGGACCGTGATCCGCAAGATGGAGCGGCGCGGCAAGAACGATCAGATGTATGCCTATGTCTCCTTCTCGGACGCGACGGGCATGTTCGAGGCGATGTTCTTCTCGGAGGTATTGATGGCCTCGCGGCCCTTGCTGGAGCCGGGCAAGTCGGTGCTGGTGAAGCTTTCCGCGGTGTGGGAAGGCGAGGAGCTGAAGCTGCGCGCCGTCTGGGTGAAGGACCTTGATGTCGAAGCCGCCCAAGCGGGCGAGGGGCTGAGGCTGCACCTTAATGATGTCGCCGCCTTGCCGGGGATTGCTGCGCAACTCACCAAGCCGGGCAAAGGCGTGATCAGCATTGTGGTGCCGGGTGCGCCGGGCGAAGAGGTCGAAATCGCGCTGCCCAAAAAGCACCAGGTCACGGCGCAAATGAAAGACGCCTTGCGCGAGCTGCCAGGGGTGATGATGGTGGAGGCGGTATAGGCTTCCCTGGCGGTATGGTTGCCAGAAGGAATATCTGAGGGAACAAAAGCAGGGACGCGGCGTTTTCACCGTTCTTGCTCAAAAGTTCCCTTCTATGCTGCAAACAGCCCTCAAGAATGCGCGCACGCCCATCCTGCTGATGGGGGCCGGCGCCGTTGTGTTGGCCACCATTGTTGCGACCTCGATTTCGCTGTCTGTCCAGACTGCGGAACGGTCTAAGCAGATCGTCGCGTCCCGCGCACTGCGCTCGGCGGCTTCCGAGGAAATGCAGACCTTGCTCGACGCCGAGACGGGGCAGCGCGGCTATCTTCTTACCGGTCAGCGTGAATATCTTCTGCCGTTTCAAACCGCGCGCGATCGCGCCCGTTCGGTGTTGAACCGGCTGGAGAAGCTCGCCGCCGCCGATCCGCGCATCGAAAAGCGTGTCGGAGAGCTTCGCCCCATCGCGGAAGATAAGCTCGACGAACTCCAATCCACGGTCGAGTTGTTTACGGCCGGGCGCCGCGCCGACGCCATGGAGGTGGTGAACAGCGGTCACGGAAAAGCGATGATGGATGCGGCGCGCTCGCTCCTCAATACGATCACGGACGAGAGCGAAGCGCGGGTACAGGATCAGCTTAACGCCCTCAATCGCAGTGTCTTGATGCTGCGCAGTTTGACGGTGGCGGGCGGTGTGGCGATCGCCATTTTCGTGAGCTTTGCGATCATCCTGCTGCTCAGGGCCGTGCGCGATGCGGTGCGGGCGCGCGTGACGGTGGAAAAGCTCAATGCCACTTTGGAAGAGCGGGTGCAGAACCGCACCGCGGCGCTGACCCAGGCCAATGACGAGATTCAGCGCTTCGCTTATATCGTCAGCCATGATCTGCGCTCGCCGCTGGTCAATGTGATGGGCTTTACCAGCGAACTCGAAGTCGGCACCGCGACGCTGCAGAAATATTTCGAAGCCGGTGATCCTGCGGCGGCAGATGCAGCCAAAGAAGCAGCCTGCCGCGATCTGCCGGAAGCGGTGAAGTTCATTCGTTCCTCCACGGCCAAGATGGATCGGTTGATCAATGCCATTCTGAAGCTGTCACGCGAAGGACGGCGCGATCTGATGCCGGAGCGCATCGATCTTGGCAAAGTTTTTGACGCCATCACGGCGAGCTTGGCGCATCAAATTTCCGAGACTGAAACCAAGGTGGAGATCGCGCCTGACCTGCCGGTGCTGCAAACCGATCGTCTCGCCATCGAACAAATCTTCGGCAACATCATCGACAATGCGCTGAAATATCTTCAGCCCGGGCGCCCCGGTCATCTCACCATCTCAAGTCATGAAGCGCGCGGTTTTGTGCGCATTTCCATTGCCGATAATGGGCGCGGTATTGCCGAGCACGACCTCGAGCGTGTGTTCGAACTCTTCCGTCGCGCGGGCAAGCAAGATCGTGCTGGCGAAGGCATCGGGCTTGCGCATGTGCGCGCGCTGGTGCGCCGTCTTGGTGGTGACGTTACGGTACGATCAAAAATTGGTGAAGGTTCCGAGTTTCGTGTACTGTTGCCACGTATTCTCCCCAAAGAGCAAAGCGCGCCCTCATGAGTCCCAACGCCGTCGGATTGCCTGTTGCCATTGTCATGATCGAAGACGATGAAGGCCATGCCACCCTTATCGAGCGAAACATCCGCCGCGCGGGCGTGAACAATCCCGTCATGCCGTTTCGCGACGGCTCGGCAGCGCTGGAATATCTTTTCGGCCCGGATGGATCGGGTTCGGTGCATGCCGGCACATCGCTTCTGATCCTGCTCGATCTTAATCTGCCCGATATGACGGGCGTCGATATTCTCGCCAAGATCAAAGCCAATCCGCATTTGAAGCGCGCGCCAGTGGTGGTTCTGACCACGACGGATGATCAGCGCGAAATTCAGCGCTGCTATGATCTCGGCGCCAATGTCTACATCACCAAGCCGGTCGATTACGAAGGCTTTGCCAATGCCATCCGCCAGCTTGGTTTGTTTTTCGCCGTAATGCAGGTCCCAGCCGCCGAATAGGGTTGAAGCCGAACAACATGGTGCGCGTACTTTATGTAGACGACGATGCCGGGCTGGGCGTTCTCTTAAGGAAGGCGCTGGCACCGCAGGGCATTTCTGTCGTCACGGTGGAAACCGGCGACGAGGCGATGGCGAAATTGGGGGAGGGCGGATTTGATATCGTCGCCCTCGATCATAATCTCACCCATGAGGTGGGGCTGAACCTCATTCCAAAAATCCGTGCCCTGAATACTCCGCCGCCGGTGATCTATGTCACGGGTTCCGATGATGCACGGGTGGCGGTGGCGGCGCTGAAGGCCGGGGCGGTGGATTACGTCTGGAAGGATGTGGAGGGGCATTATCGCGAGCTGTTGGGCGAGTCCGTGAAGACCGCGCTGGAACAAGAAGCGCTAAAGCGCCGGGCCGAAGATGCGCGCCGTCAGGTGGAAGAAGCCCGCGACCGTGCCGAAATGCTGCTGCATGAGGTCAACCATCGCGTCGCCAACTCGCTGGCGCTGGTGTCCTCCTTTGTGCAGTTGCAGGCCAATGCGCTGAGCGATCCCGCCGCCAAGCAGATGCTGAAGGATACCCAGGCGCGCATCACCGCTGTCGCAGGCGTGCATCGCACCCTCTACACCTCGCATGATGTGCGCTTTGTCGAAGTGAACACCTATATTGCCTCGCTAGTGGAAGAGCTGGCGGCGAGTGCCTCTCACCGCTGTATTGTGGGTTTCACGCCTGCGCCCGAACCTGTGCCGCTGCCGACCGACCGCGCGGTCTCATTGGGTGTGGTGGTGACCGAGCTGGTCACCAATGCCTGTAAATACGCCTATGGTGATTGCGGCTCGGGAGATGTGCGCGTGGTGATCGCCCCCGCGCCCGACGCCGGGCGGCTGCAAGTGCGGGTGGAGGATGACGGCATCGGCTGGGACGGGGAGGGCGCCATCCAAGGTTCAGGTCTCGGCTCGCGCATCATCCGGGCGCTGGCGAACTCGCTGCAGGCCTCCTTGGTGTATGAAAAGGGCGGGCGCGGCACCCGCGCGGTACTCGAAGTTCCCCTGACCAGCCCTGCGTGAACCGCCGAATTCCCGTCAAATAGGCGCGAAATTTTGCTGCGCGGGGCGGGGCTTTTCCCCAAGCCTTTGATTTTCCACCATTCTGTCGCGATACGGAGCGGTAGAACCCCTTGCTTGCTGCGGAATCACCCCCTATAACCCCGGCCATTCCGCGCGCGAGGTTGGGTTTTGAGGGGTGTTCCCTCATCCCCGTCCGGTGCTCATTCGCAAGATTGGGTAACTCCTCGCGCTAGGTCAAACCGGAAAAAAGGAAGTTTTTCCAATGGCTCTGCCTGATTTCACCATGCGCCAACTTCTCGAAGCTGGCTCCCACTTCGGTCACCGCACCCAGCGCTGGAACCCCAAGATGGGTCCCTACCTCTATGGGTCGCGCAACGACATTCACATCATCGACCTGACCCAGACCGTCCCGCTGCTGCACCAGGCCCTCAAGGCCCTGCGCGATGTCGCGGCTTCTGGCGGCCGTATCCTTTTCGTCGGCACCAAGCGCCAGGCTGCTGAGCCGATCGCTGCCGCTGCGAAGCGCTGCGCCCAGTATTATGTCAACCACCGCTGGCTCGGCGGCACGCTGACCAACTGGCAGACCATCTCCAACTCGATCAAGCGCCTGCGTTCGATCGAAGAGACCCTCGGCTCGGCCCAGGGTTCGGGTCTGACCAAGAAGGAGCTGCTCAACCTGCTGCGTGAGCGTGACAAGCTGGAACGTTCGCTCGGCGGCATCAAGGAAATGGGCGGCCTGCCGAACATGCTGTTCGTGGTCGACACCAACAAAGAATCCATCGCCATCCAGGAAGCCAAGAAGCTCGGCATTCCGGTCACCGCGATCCTCGACTCCAACTGCGATCCGGATGGCATCGCCTATCCGATCCCGGGCAATGACGACGCTGCTCGCGCCATCGCGCTGTATTGCGATCTCGTCGCCCGCGCGGCCATTGACGGCCTCTCGGAAGGTCAGGTTGCGGCTGGCGTTGATGTCGGCGCTGCTGAAGAGCTGCCCGATACCGAAGCTGCGCCTTTGCCGGAAGCTGAAGCGGCCCCGGCCCAGTAACAAACCTTAGGAGACGCGTTATGGCGGAAATCACCGCTGCACTCGTAAAGGAACTGCGCGACAAGACCGGCGCAGGCATGATGGACTGCAAGAAGGCGCTGAACGAAACCGGCGGCAACCTGTCGGAAGCCGAAGACTGGCTGCGTAAGAGCGGCGCCCTGAAGGCGGCCAAGAAGTCCACCCGTACCGCTGCCGAAGGCCTCGTTGGCGTTGCCGTCAACGGCGGTGCTGGCGTGGTTCTGGAAGTCAATTCCGAGACCGACTTCGTTGCGCGCAACGATGCGTTCAAGGACTTCGTGAAATCCGCCGCCGAACTGGCGCTGGTGGAAGCCTGCACCTTGGAAGCTCTGATGGAGAAGAAGCTGGGCGGCGCGACCGTGCAGCAGACCCTCACCGAGCTGATTGCCAAGATTGGCGAGAACATGAGCGTGCGCCGCGTGGCCAGCCTCACGGTCGAGCCGGGTGTCGTTGCTGCTTACGTGCACAACGCCGCTTCGCCGGAAACCGGCAAGATCGGCGTGCTCGTGGCTGTGAAGTCCACCGGCGATGCCGAGAAGCTGTCCAAGTTCGGCAAGCAGGTTGCGATGCATATCGCCGCCACCTCGCCGCTGGCCACTTCGGTTGCCGAGCTGCCGCAGGAAAAGGTGGAACATGAGCGCGAAATTCAGCGCGAATTGGCCCGCCAGTCCGGCAAGCCCGAGAACGTGATCGAGAAGATGCTCGAAGGCCGTATGCGCAAGTACTACGAAGAAGTGGTGCTGCTGGAGCAGGCTTTCGTGATCACCCCCGACATCACGGTCAAGAAGGCCGCGGAAAACCTTTCGGCTGAGATCGGCACCCCGGTCGAAGTCACGGGCTTCCTGCGCTTCCAGGTGGGCGAGGGCATCGAGAAGGCCGCTGACGACTTCGCTTCTGAAGTCGCCAAGATGGCTGGTAACTAACACTAAAACCCGGAGGGGCTGAACCGTCATGCCGTCAACGCCGAAATACCGTCGCGTACTGTTAAAGGTGTCGGGTGAAGCGTTGATGGGGGATCAGTCCTTCGGGATCGATATCGCCACCGTCGATCGTATTGCTGCTGAAGTAAAAGAGGCAGTGGATGCAGGCTCTCAAGTCTGCATGGTGATCGGCGGGGGCAATATCTTCCGCGGCGTGTCCAATGCCGCGAAAGGTATTGAGCGGGCGACCGCTGACTATATGGGCATGCTGGCGACGGTGATGAACGCGCTTGCCATGCAGGCCGCTCTGGAGCGCACCGGGCTGGAAAGCCGGGTGCAATCCGCCATCCCCATGCAAAGCGTTTGCGAGCCCTATATCCGCCGCCGCGCCGTGCGCCATCTTGAAAAAGGGCGCGTGGTGATTTTCGCGGCCGGTACCGGCAATCCCTTCTTCACCACCGATACCGGGGCAGCGCTCCGTGCGGCGGAGATGAATTGCAACGCGCTTCTGAAGGGCACCAAGGTCGATGGCGTCTACAGCGCCGATCCGGTGAAAGTGCCGGATGCGGAGCGTTATGATACGCTGTCTTACCACGACGTTCTGGCACGCGACCTCAAGGTCATGGACGCGTCGGCGATCAGCCTTTCGCGTGAAAACAAGATTCCGATTATTGTGTTCTCGATTCACGACCGTGGTCAGCTTGCTGCGGTGCTGAAAGGCGAGGGGCGGGCGACGGTCATTCAAGAGAGCGCTTGAAAAAGCGCTTTGGGCGGATAAGCGCATAGGAGGCGCATATGGCCGAGACCTATTCAAAAGATGAAATGGCGCGCCGCATGAAGGCGAGCGTGAGCGCAGCCAAGGACGATTTTGCGGGCCTTCGCACGGGGCGTGCGTCGCCGCACATGCTGGATCCGGTGATGGTGGAAGCCTACGGCCAGAGCATGCCGATCAATCAGGTTGGCACCGTTTCGACCCCCGAACCGCGACTTTTGGCGGTGCAGATCTGGGACAAATCCATGGTTAAGGCCGTGGACAAGGCGATCCGCGATGCCGGTCTCGGCCTCAATCCGCAGATCGATGGCCAGCTTTTGCGTATTCCGATCCCGGAATTGAACCAGGACCGCCGCAAGGAACTGGTCAAGATGGCCCACAAATACGCCGAGCAGGGCCGCATCGCCGTGCGCAATGTGCGCCGCGACGGCATGGAACTGCTCAAGAGGCTCGAAAAAGACAAAAAAATCGGTCAGGACGAGCAGCATAAGCACAGCGAAGAGCTGCAAAAGATTACCGACGCCAATATTAAGGAAATTGACGACGCACTGGCGGCGAAAGAAAAGGAAATCATGCAGGTTTGAACCGCATGATGGCCCTTTGCTGGGTTGCTTGGGGGCGTTGATCGGGTCAGCATGACCCCGGTCGCGCCCCGGCTGCGTAAAGGGCGTTCAAAGGACTTTGGGCAATGGCCGCATCGCCGCTTGATGAGAACCTGCCGCGCCATGTCGCCATCATTATGGATGGTAATGGGCGCTGGGCGAAGAAGCGGCATCTGCCGCGCCAAGCCGGTCATGTGGCGGGCGTCAATGCGGTGCGCGAAGTGGTGCGCGCGGCCTGTGATGCCGGTATCGAGGCGCTGACGCTTTACGCTTTTTCCTCCGAGAACTGGAAGCGCCCGGCGATCGAGGTCGGCGCCTTGATGGGGTTGTTCCGGCTCTATTTCCGCAATGACATGAACGAGGTGATCGAGCGCGGTGCCAAGGTGCGCATCATCGGCCACCGTAATCGCGTCGATCCCGATATCCGCGCCATGATCGAGGAAGCCGAGGTGCGATCGGCCTCCAATACTGGTCTCAATCTGATCTTTGCTTTCGATTACGGCGGCCAGGAAGAAATCGCCGCCGCCGCGCGCGAGCTTGCCCGCGCTGCCAAAGAGGGCCGTCTCGACCCCGAGACCATCACCCCTGAAATTCTGTCGTCGCGCCTGTTCACCGCGGGTCTTCCTGAGCCGGATTTGTTGATCCGCACCTCGGGCGAGCGGCGGTTGTCGAACTTCCTCTTATGGCAGTCGGCTTATGCCGAGCTGATGTTCGTCGACACGCTGTGGCCCGATTTCGGCCGCGAGGAGTTCTTCGACGCGCTGAAGCAATTCGGCAAACGCGAGCGCCGGTTCGGAGCGCTGCCGGGTGTGGTCGCGTGACCGGCCAGAGCGACATCGCGGCGCCTAAGCCTAAGAGCGCCCCTTCCAAATTTTCCCGCGAGTGGAATCTGCGCGTCGTTTTCGGCGTGCTGCTCGCCACCGCGATCATTTCCGTGATTTTCGCCGATAAGCCTTATCTGGAGATCGGTGCTGGAGCCTTCGCAGTGTTGGCGGCGCGTGAATGGCACCGCATGGTGGGCAAGGGGCGCTTCCTCGCAGAAGTGATCCTGACCACCGCGACAGTTTGGATTGCGCTGGCGATGTTTCTGATTTCGCCGTCGCTATCCATCTCGGCGCTGATCCTGTCTCTTGGGACGCTGGTGGTGCTCATCACGGCGCTGCTGCGCAAGAACAATCCCATCTGGCATGCGGCCGGGGTGATCTATTTCGGGCTGCCGGCGCTTTCCATCATCGCGCTGCGCGACTTTGCGCCTTTGGCGGTGGCCACCCATGACGCGCGTTATGGCGCCTGGGTTTTGGTGGGCTTGTTCCTGATCGTCTGGGCCACCGACACCGGTGCGCTTTTGTTCGGCCGTTTTCTTGGCGGCCCGAAACTCGCGCCTGTTCTGTCGCCGAATAAAACCTGGTCAGGCGCGCTTGGCGGCATGGCGGCTGCGGCCGTGGTGGAAGCCATCTTCATCCTGATCATGGGCGGCAATCCGCTTTATGGGGCCATCTTCGGTGTTGGCGTGGCGGTGGTGGCCCATTTCGGCGATCTCTTCGAATCCTGGGTCAAGCGCAGATTCCATGTCAAAGATTCCGGTTCGATGATTCCCGGGCATGGGGGCGTGCTCGACCGTATCGATTCAACCTTGGCCACTTTGGTGGCTGTGGCCGTGCTTGTGCTGGTGCTCAAGCTCGACCCGTTATTTGGAGCCTATTCATGAGGGCGCTTGCTGCACCGCGTGGGAACGCAGAGATTCCCGATCTGTCTGGTGTTTTGCACCGGAGCGTAACCGTTCTCGGTTCCACGGGTTCCATCGGCGTTTCTACGCTGGATGTCATCGCCCATGCACGCGCCACCTATGGCGCCGATGCCTTTCCGCTTGAGGCGCTGACGGCGGGTGGCAATGTCGACAAGCTGATCGAGCAGGCCAAGGCCGCCAAGCCTAAGCTCGCGGTGATCGCCGATGAAAAGCACTTCGCGGCGTTGAAAGACGGTCTTTCCGGCACCGGCATTGAAGTCGCCGCAGGCCGCAAGGCGGTGATCGAAGCCTCTGCGCGTCCCTCTGATACCGTGATGGTCGCGATCATGGGCGCTGCAGCGCTGGAGCCTGCGCTTGCTGCGGTGGCCCGCAGTGCGAATGTTGCGCTCGCCAATAAGGAATGCATCGTTGCCGCTGGCACGGTTTTCCACCGCGTTTTGGCGGCCTCGAAGGCGACTGTGCTGCCGGTGGATTCCGAGCACAACGCCGTGTTCCAGCTCTACGACGCCGAGAAGAACGAAGCGGTGGAGAAGGTCACGCTCACCGCGTCCGGTGGACCGTTCCGCACCTGGGATATTGAGCGCATCCGCGCGGCGACGCCTGCGCAGGCGGTGGCGCACCCCAACTGGTCGATGGGTGCCAAGATTTCCGTCGATAGCGCCACGCTGATGAATAAGGGCCTTGAGCTGATCGAGGCGCATTTCCTCTTCGCGCTTCCGGCCGAGAAGCTGGGCGTAGTGGTGCATCCCCAATCCATCGTGCATGCGATGGTGACCTTCGAAGATGGCTCGACCTTGGCCCATCTTTCGGCGCCCGATATGCGCACGCCGATCTGTCATGCGCTGGCTTGGCCGCGCCGTATTTCCTCGCCCTCGCGCCGCCTCGATCTGCCCGCAGTGGGCCAGCTCACCTTCGAAGCGCCGGATACGGAGCGTTTCCGCTGCCTCAAGCTCGCCATCGAGACCATGGACCGGGGCTGCATGTCGCCGACCATTCTCAATGCCGCCAATGAAATCGCGGTGGATGCGTTCTTGAAGGGCCGCATCGGTTTCATGGACATCGCCCATGTCGTGGAAGACACCCTGAATGATTGTCCGGGTGCAAATATTGAGGCGGAAACGGTGGAGGGGGTGCTGTACACTGACCTCCGGGCCCGTGAAGTCGCCGCCGCAGCCTGCGCCCGCAGGCAAGCTTAAGGAGAGCCGATGCTGACGATTCTTCACGATCTGATCGCCTGGGCGCCTGTCGGCATACCGGCCTTCATCTTCGTGATTAGCGTAGTGGTGTTCTTCCACGAGCTTGGCCATTTCCTGATGGCCCGGGCCTGTGGCGTCGCCATCGAGGCGTTTTCCATCGGCTTCGGCGGTGAGATCGTCGGCTGGACGGATTCGAAAAAGACCCGCTGGAAGATTTGCTGGTTGCCGCTTGGTGGCTATGTGAAGTTCGCGGGAGACGAGAATGCCGCCTCGATCCCCAGCCCAGAACGCCTCGCCGAGATGAGCGAGGAAGAAAAGAAGGGGGCGTTCCCCTTAAAACCGCTCTGGCAGCGCATCCTGGTGGTAGCGGCTGGCCCGATAGCGAATTTCATCCTCGCCTTCGTTGTTTTCGCCTTCCTTTTTGCCGTTTTCGGTGCCCGCACCATTTCAACCTATGTTGGGGTGGTGGAGAAGCCGTCTGCGGCTTATGAGGCGGGCATCCGGCCGGGCGATAAGATTACCGCGGTGGACGGCAAGAAGGTCGAATTATTCAATCCTGACCTCATCCTTGCGATCCGCGATTCGAAGTCTGCGACCCTTGCCGTCACCGTCCAGCGTGGGGACAAGACCCTCAACCTGAAGGTCTCGCCACGGGAAAAGGAAGTGCCTGACATCTTCGGTGGCAAGCACAAGGCGCGCGCCATTGGTGTCGAGCCAGATCAGCAGTCGCCGGAAAACATGGTCTATTTGCCGGTTCCCTTGGAAAAAGTCCCGCTCGTGGCGGCCTACCAATGCTGGGGAATCGTTGATTTATCGCTGACTTACGTATGGCGCATCGTCGCGCAGAAGGCCGACACGAGCCAGCTCGGTGGCCCGGTTCGGATTGCCAAGGTTGCTAAATCGGCGGCCTCCACCGGATTTTACAGCCTTATCTATCTGATAGCTGTCATTTCTGTAAGCATCGGGCTAATCAACCTTTTTCCTATTCCGCTCCTCGACGGGGGGCATCTTCTGTACTATGCATGCGAGGGCGTCTTGGGTCGCCCGCTCTCTGAGCGGGTCCAGGGCGTGGGGTTCAGGATCGGGCTGGCGTTGGTATTGGGTCTCATGATCTTTGCCACCTGGAACGACCTTGTCAGATAGCTTGGGAGGGTCTCGGGGCCGGACATGGCAATTGCGCCATGTGCTGCAATGCGAGACGTGTCAGAGACTAGTGAATGAACACTAAGGCCCTGTTCGCCCGGTTGAAGCGTGTGGCTCCGGCGACGCTCGTACTCACATCCGTCGCCATGGGCGTCGCGGTGGTACCGTCCGCAGATGCTCAGCGCGCCGCGGCGCCGAATCCGTCACAACCTGGTGCCGAACCGGCAGCAGAGCAGGCCCCGCCTGCTGTCGTGCGTCGTATCACGGTGACGGGAGCGCAGCGCATCGAAGCGGCGACGATCCTCACCTACATCACGCTGCATGAAGGCGATACCTACAGCGAATCCGCTTCCGACCGCGCCTTGAAGGCGCTGTTCGCAACGGGGCTGTTCTCGGACGTGAAGATCAATTTCGACGGCTCGATCATGACCGTCCACGTGGTCGAAAATCCGATCATCAACCGCGTCGATTTCGAGGGTAACTCCAAGGTCACGACCAAGGACCTCGAAAAAGAATCGCAGATGAAGCCGCGCATGGTCTTCACCCGCGCCAAGGTTCAGTCCGACGTCCAGCGCATCATCGAACTTTACCGCCGCAATGGTAAGTTCGCCGCCAGCGTCGACCCGCAGATCATTCAGCGTCCGCAGAACCGCGTCGATCTCATCTATTCGATCAATGAAGGCCCGACGACGGGCGTCTCGCGCATCACCTTCTCGGGCAACAAGGCCTTCGACGATTCCACGCTGCGCAAACAGATCGCGACCGAGGAAAGCGCCTGGTGGCGCATTCTGGCGACCAATGATAACTACGATCCCGACCGTCTTCTGTTCGACAAGGCGCAGCTGCATAACTTCTATGCCACGCGTGGCTATGCCGACTTCCAGGTGACTTCGGCGGTGGCCGAACTGACACCGGACCATTCGTCCTTCTACATCACCTTCACCATGGACGAGGGCAAGAAGTACAATTTCGGCAAAGTCGAACTCGTCTCGCGCATCAAGGAATTGCCGGCTCAGGCGCTTCGTCCGCTGGTCGATATCAAGGACGGCGATCTCTATAACCAGGATCGCGTTGAAAAGCTGAAGGACAAGATCGTCAATGCGGTCGGCTCCAAAGGTTATGCCAGCGCTGATGTGGCGGTGCGTTTGCGCCGTGATCCGGAAAGCCACAAGATCGATCTCGTCCTGCGTATCGAGCAGGGCCCACGCGTGTATGTCGACAAGATCAATGTCGTCGGCAACAATCGCACGCTGGATCGCGTCATCCGCCGTGAATTGCGTTTCCAGGAAGGCGATGCCTTCAACCGCGATCTGATCGACCGTTCGCGCACGCGTATCCGCGCGCTGGGCTTTTTCAAGGACGTCACCATCAAGAACGCGGCGGGCTCGCGCCCCGACAAGACCGACATCACGGTCAATGTCGAGGAAATGTCGACCGGCGAAGTCTCGCTGGGTGCCGGTTACTCCTCGACAAGCTCCTTCGTGGGCGAGTTCTCCTACACCGAAAGAAACCTCTTCGGGCGCGGGCAGTTCGTGCGCGGCAGCGTGTCGATGTCCTCGATTTCCAAGCAGTACCAGCTCTCTTTCACTGAGCCATGGTTCCTGGATCGTCCGCTTGCGGCCGGTATCGACCTTTATAAGTGGGTCACGAACTACAACCAGGCGAACTATCAGGGCGATGTGACTGCAGCCGGTCTGCGTTTAGGCTTCCCGACCTCGGAATATGGTTCGGTGCAGCTTCGCTATACCTTCCGCGTCAACAAGATCTCGCCCTATAGCGGCGCGCCGACCTCGTTGTTGCAGGAAATCCAGCTTTACGGCAATCAGACCAATACCTCGCTGATCGGCTTCACCTTCGGCTACAACACGCTCGACGACTATCTGAAGCCGACCAAGGGTGTGATGTTCTCGCTCAGCCAGGACTTCGCGGGTCTCGGCACCGGTTTGAAGTTCCTGAAGACGGAAGCGAGCTGGACCGGGTATCGTCCGCTCTTCTGGGATATGGTGGGGCAGCTCACCTTGGGCTCAGGCTTCATCCAGGGCTATGGCGGCAGCACCGTTCCGATCGAAGAACGTTTCTTCCGCGGCGGCGATACTTTCCGCGGCTTCAAGCTCGCCGGTATCGGTCCGCGTGACACGAGTTATCAGGGCGACTACGGCGCGCTTGGCGGCGACTTCTATGCCCAAGGCTCGGCGCAAGCCCGTCTGCCGGACATCCTTCCGGCCGATTATGGCATGCAGTTCGCGCTGTTCTCCGATTTCGGCACTCTCGGTCATCTCGACACACCGTTCCGCGGTGCGGTCTATCCGAACGTGAAAGACAATCTTGCCTTCCGCGCGTCGGCTGGTATCAGCGTGAAATGGAAGTCGCCTTTCGGCCCGGTGCAGATCGACCTCGGCGTCCCGGTCGTCAAAACCTCTTACGACAAAACCGAATTCATCCACTTCAGTGCCGGCACAGGAATGTGAGCCATGAATAAGACCTCTTCTTTGATCCGTAGTGTCGCGGTCGCGGGAAGCATCCTTCTTGCCGCCGCCACGGCACAATCTGCTTATGCCGCCGCGCCCGCGGGCGGCGCCGCGCCAGCCGCGCGTATCCTGATTATCGATCTGCGCCGGGCGATCGCCGCCTCCAAGGTCGGCCAATCGATCCAAACTCAGGTCAATGCTCTCAAGCAGCAGGCCCAGGGCCAGCTCAACAGCGAAGCCGAAGGTCTGAAGCGCCAGCGCGCCGAGATCGAGCAGCAGGGCGCCATTCTGGCGGCCAATGTGAAGGCGCAGAAGCTGAAGGATTTCCAGACCCGCGCCCAGGCCTTCGAGAAGAAGGTGCAGGAACGTGGCGGCCTGATCCAGGGCGGCATGCTGAAGGCTAATGCCCAGGTGGAAGAGGCGCTTGGCCCGATCCTTCAGGGCCTGATGCAGGAGCGCGGCGCGACCGTGTTGCTCGACCGTGGTGCGGTGCTGCTCGCCCCCAACGCGATCGACGTGACCGGCGTTGTGGTGCAGCGTCTCGACATGAAGATGCCGGCTGTGAAGGTGGAGCTCACTGCGCTTCCGCCGGGCTTGGTGGCGCGCCAGCAGGCCGCCGCTCAGGCGCAGTAATCGGCCGACGGACATGGCCGATCCTCGCTTCTATGACAATCGCGGGCCGTTCACGCTTGCCGAGGTCTGTGCGAGGGTCGGTGCTACCGTACCGGACGGTGCGGATGGCTCAGCGCATATCGCCGATGTGGCGAGCCTTTCAGGCGCTGTCGCGGCCCATCTGACCTTCTTTACGGGCGATAAGCCCAACGCCGCCTTTTCGCAGACCTCCGCTGGCTTTTGCCTCGTCTCGGCGAAAGCCAAGGACATGGTGGCGCCTGAAGGCACTGTGTTGATCCCGGTTTCTTCGGTGCAGCACGCTTTCAGCGCGGCGGCGGAACTCTTCTATCCCGATTGCCACAAATTCGCTGGCCCGTTTAACGCCGGGGTCCATCCCACCGCTATCGTGGGCGCGAATGTGCTCTTAGGGGCTGGCGTCGTGGTTGGTCCGGGGGCGGAGATCGGCGAGGGCACACAGATCGGTCCAAATACGGTGATCGGGCGCGGTGTCGCCATCGGGCGCGATTGCGTCATCGCTGGCAATACCGTCATCGCCTGCGCCTTCATTGGCGATCAGGTCTCGATCCTCGCGGGCGCGCAGATCGGCCAGCCGGGGTTCGGCTTTGCCTCCAGCGCGTCCGGGCACATCAAGATACCCCAGCTTGGCCGGGTGATCATTCAGGACCGGGTGGAAATTGGTGCCTGCACCACCATCGATCGTGGCGCCTTAGGCGACACCGTGGTGGGCGAGGGCACGAAGATTGATAATCTGGTGCAGATTGGGCACAACACCCATATCGGCCGCCACAGCATCATCGTCAGTCAGGTCGGTATCTCCGGCTCGACCGAGATCGGAGATTTTGTCGTACTGGCTGGTCAGGTTGGCGTATCGGATCACGTCAAGATCGGCAGCGGCGCCCGCCTTGGCGGCAAGTGCGGCGTGTTCATGGGGCAGGTGTTAGAGGGTGGCAAGGATTACGGGGGCATCCCTGCCAAACCGGTACGCGATTGGTTGCGTGAGATTAGTGCAGTCGGCGCGCTGGTGAAGAAGCCGAAACGAGGAAGTTGATGTCGGACGAAGCAGAAAAAGTGGTGCTCGACTCGGAAGCGATTATGCGGCTCATCCCGCATCGTCATCCGATGCTGATGGTCGAGAAGCTGACCGACATCGTGCCGCATCAGAGCGCCACCGGCTACAAGGCCGTGAGCTTTAACGAGCCGCATTTCGCAGGCCATTTCCCGGGCCATCCGGTGATGCCGGGCGTGTTGATCGTGGAAGCCTTGGCGCAGACCGCAGGCGCGATGGTGATGTATTCCATCGAACTCAGCTCCGACAATCGCGTGGTCTATTTCATGACCATCGAGAAGGCGCGTTTCCGCCGCCCCGTGCGTCCGGGCGACATGCTGGAGATGAAGGTGAAAGCGCTGCGGCGTCGTGGCCCGGTCTGGCGTTTTTCTGGTGAAGCCTTTGTCGACGGTGCATTATGCGCAGAGGCCGAATTCTCGGCCATGATCTACGAAGGCACGGCAGACAATGGCGGTTCATCCGACGGCAATCGTTGAAGACGGCGCAGTATTAGGCGCCGGAGTCGAGATCGGACCCTTTTCAATTGTCGGTAAGGACGTGCGCCTGGGCGATGGCGTGCGTCTTCTTTCGCATGTCGTGATCGGCGGCATTACAACGATTGGCGCGCGTACCGTGGTGCATCCCCATGCCGTGTTGGGCGGGGAGAGCCAGATCCGCGGGCATAACCCGGCAGGCACCGAGCTTTCGATCGGGGAAGACTGCATCATCCGTGAGGCGGTCACGATCAGCTTAGGTTCGCCCAAGAGCCACAACATCACCCGCGTCGGGTCGCGCAATTACCTGATGGCCTATAGCCATATCGGCCATGACTGCATCGTCGGCAATGACTGCACCTTTGCCAATGGCGCCCAGCTCGGCGGGCATGTCACCATTGGCGATAGCGTGGTTCTGGGCGGGCTTTGCACCGTGCAGCAATTCGGCCGTATCGGCCGTGGCGCGATGCTGGGCGGCATGGCGGGCGCCAATCTGGATGTGATCCCTTTTGGCATTGCCTTCGGCTCGCACGCCTTCCATGCGGGCCTCAATATCGTTGGGCTGAAGCGCCGCGGCGTGTCGCGCCCCGCCATTCATGCCCTGCGCCACACCTATAAGGCGGTGCTGGTGAGCGACGAGGGCACGCTGGCCGAGCGGGTGGCTTTCGCCCGCCAGGAGTGGGGCTCTCACCCCGAAGTTGCCGAAGTACTCGATTTCATTGCCGCGCCCGCCAAGCGCAAGATCGCGCCTGCGCGCCGCCACGGCGAAGACGCGGACGAAGCATGACGACTGCCGCCGTAAAAACGCCTTTGGGGGTGATCGCCAGCGGCGGCGACCTGCCCAAGGCGATTGCCGAAAGCGCCCGCGATGGGGGCCGCGCGGTTTTTGTCATCGCGCTCACCGGTTCCGCCGAGGAATGGGTCAAGGACTTCCCGCATGAATGGTGCGGGCTGGGCGAGGTCGGCAAGCTGCTCAAGGCCCTGAAGGGCGCGGGCTGCGAAGAGATTACTATGGCGGGCAAGATCGCCCGGCCGAAATTCTCAGATATCAAGCTCGACTGGAAGGGCGTGCTGGTCGCGCCCGGCATTATCGCCGCCGCCCGCAAGGGCGATGACGGGCTGCTGCGCGCGGTGGTCGAGACGGTCGAGCGCGAAGGTTTTCGGGCCATCGGGGCCCAGGACGCGGCGCCGGGTTTGCTGGTGCAGGAGGGCCCGCTGGGGCGGCTGAAACCAGATGCCGAGGACGAAGTCGATATCGCCACCGCCTTCAAGATCGTGCGCACCTTGGGCGAGCTCGATGTAGGGCAGGCGGCGGTGGTCTCCGAAGGCCTGCCGCTGGCGGTGGAAGCCGCTGAGGGCACCGACGCCATGATCGCCCGTATCGGTACGCTGCCGAAACATTTCCGCGGGCAGGCGGATAAACGCCGTGGCGTGCTGGTGAAAGCGCCCAAGCCGATCCAGGACCGCAAAACGGATTTGCCGGTGATCGGCATCGCCACGGTGCGGAACGCTGCCGCTGTGGGGCTTGCAGGCATCGCCGTGGAAGCGGGTGGGGCGCTCATCTTAGGCCAGAAGGCTGTCGCCGAAGAGGCTGACAAGCTTGGACTTTTTGTGATTGGCGTGAAGCCATGAAGCACTTGATGCTGATTTGCGGCGAACCCTCCGGCGATGCGCTGGGCGGTCAGCTTATGGCCGCGCTGAAGGATTTGTGTGGCGGCGAGATCAAGATCAGCGGCGTTGGTGGCGAGGCGATGAAGGCTGAGGGGCTGGAACCGCTCTTCGGTCTGGACGCGACCTCGGTCACCGGCTTGCAGGAGGTGATTTCGCATATCCCGGAGATTTTGCGCCGGGTGAAGCGTGCCGCCGACTATGCCATCGCCACCAAACCGGATGCGGTGGTGCTGATCGATTCACCTGATTTCACACATCGAATTGCGCAGCGGATCAAACGATTAGCGCCCGAACTTAAGACAATAAATTATGTCGCCCCGCAGGTTTGGGCGACGCGTGCGTACCGCGCCAAGAAGATGGCGAAGTATTTCGATCTGGTGTTGGCGCTGTTACCATTCGAGCCGCCCTTCTTTGCGGGCTATGGGCTGAAGGCGGTGTTCGTCGGCCATCCTGCGCTGGAGCGCGGCAAGAAGATGGTCGGTGGTGAGGCCTTCCGCGCCCGTCACAATATCCCCGCCGATGCGCCCTTGCTCGCGGTCTTGCCGGGCAGCCGCAACAATGAGGTGAAGGCTCTGCTGCCGGTTTTCGCCGAAACCGTGCGCCTGCTTGGCGCCCGCATCCCGGGTCTCCATACCGTGCTGCCGACCGTGCCCCATGTGGCGGAGCGGGTCCGGGCTGGGGTGGAGAACTGGCCAGCGCCACTCACCCTGATCGAGGGCGAGGCGGAGAAATTCGCTGCCTTCGATGCCGCCGATGCCGCGCTCGCCGCCTCGGGCACGGTGACGACCGAACTGGCGCTGGCGAAGACCCCGATGGTGGTTTCCTACAAGCTGGGGGCGATGACGGCGGCGATCTACCGTCCGCTGATCCGGGTGAAGTACTACACCCTGGTCAATCTGATCCTGGGCCGCCTCGCGGTGCCCGAACTGATGCAGGAGGACTGCCAGCCAGGGTTACTGGCGGACGCCGTCGCCCCGCTCCTGACCGATCCCGCCGCCGCCGCTTCCCAGACCGCTGACCTTGACGAGGCGCTGCGCCTGATGGGGGCGGGGGCGGAAAATCCCTCCCACCGGGCCGCCCAGGCGATTTTGGAGTTTCTACATGAACCTTCACCCTCCCCATGAGGGAGGGTCGAAAAACGCCTGCGTTTTTCGGGGAGGGGTATGTCGCGTCGCATCCGGCTCGGCAGGATGGGTGAGTTTGCTCCAGAATTGTCCCCCTTCGCGCATTCTCGGGTGGCACGACATACCCCTCCCCGAAATTCCACGCGCGGCGCGCGTAAGAATTTCGACCCTCCCTCAAGGGGAGGGTGGAGTGGCTGCTTTCTGCCTCCTTGTGACAAACGAACCGTTGACGGCGCCTCTGCGCAACAATAGTTTGCCGCCCACGATGAAGATGGTGCTCAAGCGCATGACGACGACGACGACCAAGCCCTCCGGGGTTTTGGTTCGCGCGCGCTGACGCCTAAACGCCAACGCAAACGACCCGAAGCCCCTGCCGCAAGGCCCGGGGCTTTTTTATTACCCGCGCCGAAGGCAATACGAAGAGAGAGACGACATGAAAGCCAATCCCACTGTTGCCATCGTCGGCGCCACCGGCGCAGTCGGCGCCGAGTTCATCGGCTGCATCGAGACGCGCAATTTCCCGGTCGGCAAGCTGAAGGCGCTGGCCAGCGCCCGTTCTGCCGGCAAGACGCTGCCGTTCCGTGGGCAGCAGGTTGTCATCGAAGAGCTGACCGAAGCTTCCTTCGAAGGCGTCGATATCGCGCTGTTCTCGGCGGGCGGCTCCATCTCCAAGAAATTCGCCCCCATCGCCGTCAAGGCGGGCGCGGTGGTGGTCGACAACTCCTCGGCCTTCCGCATGCTGGAGGACGTGCCGCTGGTGATCCCGGAGATCAACGCGAACCGCATCAAGGATCACAAGGGCATCATCGCCAACCCCAACTGCGCCACCATCACCGCCCTGGTGCCGCTCTGGCCGGTGCATAAGAAGAACCGCATCAAGCGCCTGATCATTTCCACCTATCAGGCCGCCTCTGGCGCCGGTGCCGCGGCGATGGCCGAACTCGCCGACTCCACCAAGGCCTATCTTGAGGGCAAGCCTTACGAGCCCAAGGTGCTGCCGCATCCTTATGCCTTCAACCTCTTCAGCCATAACACCGCCATCGAAGAGACCGGCTATAATGGCGAGGAGACTAAGGTCATCATCGAGACCAGGAAGATCTTCGAAGACCAGCAAATTGCCGTGAACGCCACCTGCGTGCGCGTGCCGGTCTTACGTGCCCATTCGGAATCCATCACCTTCGAATGCGAAGCCCCGATCACCCCGGAAGAGGTGCGCGCGCTGCTGATCGATGCGCCGGGCGTGAAGCTGGTGGACGACCGCGAGAAGAACTATTTCCCCATGCCGATCGACGCGTCGGGGCAGGGCGATGTCCTGGTCGGGCGCATCCGCAAGGACCTCTCGGACCCCTCCGGCCATTCGGTCTCGATCTTCGTCGCCGCGGACCAGCTTCTGAAGGGCGCCGCCCTTAACGCGGTGCAGATCGCCGAACTTCTGTAACGGGGTGCGGGCGGCCTCCTCGCATGGGGAGGCCGTTCAGCCACGGTTCAGCTTACGCCAGTCACACTTCTGGGTAAGGAAGGGTGGCTCCATGCGGTTTGCAGCAGCGGCGGTATTGGTGTGTGTGGCGGTGTCGGCGGCAGAGGCCGCCCCAACCTGTCTGAAACCAGCGGAGCTGAAGCTTCTAAAAACGGCCGTCCTGGAGCAGGCGCTCGCCACCGCGGCGCAAAGCTGCCATCTGGAGGCGGCACATGCCCGTTTCCGGGCGGTCTATCGCGCGGATTTGCAGGCGAGCGACCGCGCCCTGAAAGGCTTTTTTGCCAGCCGAAAATCGGGCGAGACCTACACCGCGTATAAGGCGCGGATTGGCCGGGAAATCGCTGGCCGCAGCCATGACGCCAAATTCTGCCGCGCGGCAGGTGTAATTTTCGCCATCGCCCTCAATCACGAAAAAGCCAGCCCGCCATCTTTGGGAGCTACCGGATATGAGCATTGCGCGATGCCCGGGATTCCATCCGCGCCGCAACATCCCCTTCAGATCGAAGCTGCGTCTGTGTCGCCTTCGCGCGAGATGCCGCCCGTTCCCTCCGTGAGGCCGCAGCCGGTCACCGTGGCCACGGCGGTGCCTCTGCGTTTGACGGCACCGCTTCATTCTAACGATGCGCAAAAACAGGTGGAGTCGCCCGCGCAATCGCCCGTAGCCGAGCACGACGAAAGCTGGCGAGAGGCTTCTAATGTCGATCTTTCCAGCCTTGCTGATGCAGCGGATGAAGGCTCGCCTTATAAGCCGGGCGATCCCGTACCGAATGCGTACAAGCCTGGGGCCGTCTGGATCAGCGCCGCTGCGCAACCTGTCCAGCCCGCCCAGTACCAGCCACGCCCGCCGAACCCCGATGTCTATCTCGGTATAGATGGCCGCTGGCATCCAAGGCCACGCGAGGCCCATCGCGAGTAACGTCCGGTTTGTTTTACGAACTTATTCGTACGTCGTGCTGCGCATCGGCATCCGTATAATCCACGATACGTCTTCGCTGCTTGGCTTTAGAGTTAATTTTACCTCTACCGCTATCGTCACCCCGTAATCTTGGGTTGGGCGAGAAACGTGATGCGGGACATGACAGCGGCGCCATCGCGCGGCATCGCCTTCAAGCTGACGATATCGCAAATCGTGATGGCGGTGATCGCCGTGGCCGCGATCGTCCTCTTGATGGCGATCTATCGCCTGACGGAAGCGCAAGTCTCGCGGGATGTGGCAGAGGCCAATGCGCAAGCAAGCCTCGCCTTCAATTTGCAGCGGGCCCGCAAGGAAACCGAAATCGACATCATTCAGATCCAGCAATATCTGCAAGATGTCTCAGCTACGCGTCTGGTTGATGGTCTTGGAGCTGATGATTGGACCATCGTGGCCGATTATGCGCAGCGCTTTGACAAAGATATCGGTGAAGCCCGTCAGATCGCCGAGCAGCTCGGCGACACTGTTCTGGTGGGTGTGCTTGATAAGATGAAGGCCGAGTTTCCCGCCTATTACGAGACCGGCCGTGAAATGGCGAAGGCCTATATCAAGGATGGCCCGCTGGGCGGTAATGCGGCCATGCCGAAATTCGACGCCGCCGCGACGGCTTTGACTGAGGCCATCAAGGCCGCTGATGGTCGGATTGCCGCGATCCGGGAAGCCGCCGATGCAGGACGAGCCGCCGCTGCTGCCTCGCGCCAGCGCGCGAATGATTACATGACTATTTTGGGCGTTATCCTTGCGGTCGTTCTGGTTGTGGTCAGTGTTCTGATTTTGCGTTTTGTGCGGAACAGCCTGTTGCGCCCGCTGGCTCGGGCAACCCACGTGCTGGACGAGATGGCGTGTGGCAATACCGATGTGTCGGTCGCTGAATTCACCAGCGATGACGAAATGGGTCAACTCGTGCTGGCGCTGCAAAAAGTTCGTCGCAACGCGCAAGAGACCTATGAAGCCGAGCGCCGCAAGGAAGAGGCCGTGATTTCATCACTGGGCAAAGGCCTGCACGCGCTGGCGAGCGGCGATCTCAATTATCGCCTGGAAGAAGACATGGCGGGCGCTTTCGCGGCCTTGCGCGCGGATTTCAATGCAGCATTGGCACGGCTGCAGCAGACCATCGCGACCGTGGCCGAGACTGCGGGAAGCGTCGCTCATGGTGCGGGCGAAATTTCGAGCGCCACAGATCTTTTGGCCAAGCGCGCTGAGCATCAGGCGGCGAGCCTGGAAGAAACCTCAGCGGCATTACAGGAAATAACCAATACCATCACCGTGACGGCGGAGAACGCCAAGGAAGCGCGCGATGTCGTGGCCAATGCCAAAGGCTCGGCGGAGAAGGGCGGCGAGGTTGTCACCACCGCCGTTGCGGCCATGGAGGAGATTTCCAAATCCTCCAAGAAAATTTTCGATATCGTCGGTGTGATCGATGAGATCGCCTTCCAGACCAATCTTCTGGCGCTCAATGCCGGTGTAGAGGCGGCGCGGGCAGGCGATTCAGGGCGCGGTTTTGCCGTGGTAGCTTCGGAAGTGCGCGCACTGGCACAGCGTTGCGGCAAAGCTGCCAAAGAGATCAAGGACCTTATCGCGGCCTCGCATGAGCAAGTGGAATCCGGCGTGGCGCTGGTGAACCGGTCGGGCGAGGCTTTGGGCGATATTCTGGGCCAGGTCAGCCGTATCAATGCGCTGGTGGCCGATATGGCGCAAGTCTCCGAGCAGCAGGCCGCCAGCATCAAGCAGATCACGACGGCGGTTTCCGATATGGATACGGTCACCCAGCAAAGCGCTTCCATGGTGCAGCATAATCGCGAGGTCGCCCACGATTTGTCGCGCCAGACCGGCGCACTCGCCAAGCTGGTGGCGTTCTTCTCTACGGGCTCAAAAGCGCTCGCGCCGCAAAACCGCAGAGCCGCGTAAAAGAAAACGCCCCGCTGTTTCCAACGGGGCGTTCGTTTTTGATGTGAACCAGATCAACGCGCGTCGAGCGGGACGTAATCGCGCTGTTGCGCGCCGGTATAAAGCTGGCGCGGACGGCCGATCTTCTGATGCGGGTCTTCCAGCATCTCTTTCCACTGGCCGATCCAGCCCACTGTGCGCGCGAGCGCGAAGAGGGCGGTGAACATCGACACCGGGAAGCCGAGCGCACGCAGGGTGATGCCCGAATAGAAGTCGATATTGGGATAAAGCTTCTTCTCGACGAAATACTCGTCCTGCAGCGCGATGCGCTCCAGCTCCACAGCCACATGCAATAACGGATCGTCATGCTGGCCGAGCTCATCGAGCACGGCGTGGCACTGGATCTGCATCGCCTTCGCGCGCGGATCGTAGTTCTTATAGACGCGGTGACCGAAGCCCATCAGGCGGAAAGGATCGTTCTTATCCTTGGCCCGGCGGATGAACTCGGGAATGCGGTCCACCGTGCCGATGGTTTCCAGCATCTTCAGCGCCGCTTCATTGGCGCCGCCATGCGCGGGGCCCCAGAGGCAGGCGATGCCGGCCGCGATACAGGCAAACGGGTTCGCGCCCGAGGAACCGGCAAGACGCACGGTCGAGGTCGACGCGTTCTGCTCGTGATCGGCGTGCAGGATGAAGATGGTGTCGAGCGCCTTGGCGAGCACCGGGTTCACCACATATTCCTCAGCCGGGACCGAGAAGCACATATGCAGGAAATTCTCGGTATAGCCGAGCTTGTTCTTCGGATAGACGAAGGGCAGGCCGGTGGAATAGCGATAGGCCATCGCCGCAATGGTCGGGATCTTGGAGACGAGACGCACGCAGGCGATCTCGCGCTGGCGCGGATCGTTGATGTCGAGTGAGTCGTGATAGAAGGCCGAGAGGGCCCCGACGACGCCGCACATCACCGCCATGGGATGGGCGTCACGGCGGAAGCCGCGATAGAACGAAGCCAGCTGTTCATGCACCATCGTGTGATGGGTGATGGTGTAGTCGAACTTCGTCATTTCCTCCTTGTTCGGCAGATCGCCGTAGAGGAGCAGGTAGCAGACTTCCAAGAAGCTCGATTTGGCGGCGAGCTGGTCGATGGGATAGCCGCGATAGAGCAGAATGCCCTCATCGCCGTCGATGAAGGTGATGTCGCTTTCGCAGCTGCCCGTCGAGGTGAAGCCGGGGTCATAGGTGAACACGCCAGCTTCGGCGTAGAGCTTTCGGATATCGACCACGTCCGGGCCTTGGCTGCCGCTGAATACCGGCAAGTCGACTTTCTTGCCTTTGATCTCCAGGGTCGCTGTGCCGTTCGGCACTGCCTTACTGTCTCGCATCGTGGTCTCCCGTTAAACGATCTGTCGCGCTTTCCTGCAATGCAGCAATTTTCCGAGTGCGCTGTCAATCGCTAGAACGGCTCTAAATCGTGTGTGCTGAGAGCCTAGTAAGAGATTCGTTACGTCCCAGCACCTCCAACATTGCAAAAATTGGTGGCGAGGTGGTTTTGCCGGTGAGCGCGGCGCGCAGCGGCTGGGCCACTTGCCCCAATTTTAGCCCCTTGGCTTCGGCGAATGCACGCGCTTTGTCTTCCAAAGCGTGGGCTGTCCACGCGCTGTCTGTCAGCGTTGTCAGGAATTCGCCGAGGTTTTTCTTGGCGTCGTCATTCAGCAATTTGGCGGCGGCTTCATCAGGCGTCCGTACGCCATCGGTGAAGAGGAATTCCGCCGCGCTGGTCAGTTCGACCAGGGTTTTGGCACGTTCCTTGAGCTGCGGCATTGCTTTTACGAGGCGTTCGCGCGCAAGCGCAGAAAGAGTGCGCGGTGGGGTTTCGCGTGCCAGCATCGCTGCAATCTCGTCAGCCAATGCTGTGTCGGCCATCTCGCGCAGGTAATGAGCGTTCAGATTATCGAGCTTCTTGAAATCGAGTCGCGCCGGGCTCTTGCCGATGCTCTCGAGATTGAACCATTCCACAGCCTGCTTTGTGGGAATGATCTCGTCATTGCCATGGCTCCAGCCGAGGCGGAGCAGGTAGTTGCGCATGGTTTCGGGCAGATAGCCCATGTCGCGATAGGCTTCCACCGCCAGCGCACCATGGCGCTTGGAGAGCTTGGCGCCGTCCGGGCCATGGATCAGCGGAACGTGGCCATAGACAGGCTCCGGCCAGCCCAGCGCCTTGATCAGCTGCATCTGGCGAGCGGCATTGTTGAGATGGTCGTCGCCACGGATGATGTGGGTTACGCCCATATCGTAATCGTCCACCACCACGGCCAGCATATAGGTCGGGGTGCCGTCGGAGCGCAGCAGGATCATGTCGTCGAGCTGCTCATTGGCAAAACGCACATCGCCTTGGACGATATCGCGGATGATGGTCTCGCCGCTGTCTTGCGCCTTGAGGCGGATCACGAAAGGCGCGCCTTCGGGGGCATCCTTGGGACCCTTGTCGCGCCAGCGCCCGTCATAGCGGATGGGCTTGCCAGCGGCGCGCTGGGCGGCGCGCATCTCATCGAGCTCCGCCGGGGTGGCATAGCAACGATAGGCACGGCCTTGGCTAAGCAGCAGCTCGGCCACTTCGCGGTGCCGCGGGGCGCGTTCGAACTGATAGGTGATCTCACCATCATGATCGAGTTCCAGCCACTTCATGCCGTTCAGGATGGCGGCCACGGCTTCCGGGGTGGAGCGCTCGCGGTCGGTATCCTCAATACGCAGCAGGAACTTGCCGCCCGTATGGCGGGCATAGAGCCAGTTGAAGAGGGCCGTGCGGGCACCGCCGATATGCAGCATGCCGGTGGGCGAAGGCGCAAAGCGCAGGACGGGGGTCATAGGTTCTGTCATGATGGGGATCGGGGGCTAATCGCGAATTGGGCTTTAAGTGATTGCGCGGCCAAGTGCAATTTCGCTGAGGGGCGGAGAGGGCTTTATTGCCGCTTTGTGCGGATTTGTGGCCGATGGGCTGCGCAATATTCGCGCATCAGCGCTTTCAGACCGCATCCGCTGGCCATTATGGCTGCCGGTCGCGCAAGGCGCCGGAATCGGCTGGTATTTCGCGCTGCTGCAGGAGCCGCCGCTCAAAACCGCCTATGGCGCGCTGGCGATGGCGCTTTTGGCCGGGGTTCTGGCCGTTTTCAGCCCCAGCGCCAGGCTCAAAATCCTTCTGGCACTCGTGGCGGCGTTTGCGCTGGGATTCGGCACGGCCAAGTTGCGCAGCGACAGCGTGGCGGCACCGGTACTGACCGAGCGTATCGGTCCCTTGCACATCACGGCGCTGGTGGTGGGCTCCGAACCGCGCGGCTATGGCAGCAGGCTGCTGCTGGAGCCTTTCCCCATCGACCGCTTGGGCGCGCGGACACCCAAATACATCCGCCTGACGGTGCGGGCGCATAGCGCTGTGCCGCGGCCCGGCGATTGGGTTGAGGTGATCGCCATTTTGATGCCGCCGCCGGAACCCTCCATGCCCGGCGATTACGATTTTGGCCGCTGGGCCTATTTTCAGCAGATTGGCGCGGTCGGGTATCTTTACGGCGTGCCGCAAGAGATCGCGCCGCCACGGCTGCACACGCTGTTGGAGAAGCTGCGCGCGGGGCTGGAGGATTTGCGCGGGCGCATGACCGCGCGTGTACGGAGCATTATTCCGGGGCGCGATGGGGTGATCTCGGCGGCGCTGATCACCGGGCAGCGTGTCGATATCGATGCCTCCGATCAGACGGCTTTTCGCGATTCCGGGCTGATGCATGTGCTGTCGATATCGGGTCTGCATCTGGCGCTCGCGGGCGGGTTCTTCTTCTGGACCATCCGCGCCTTCTTCGCGCTTTTCCCGTCCATCGTTCTGCGGCATCCCATCAAGAAATGGGCTGCCATCGGCGCGCTGGCGGGATCGACCTTCTATCTTCTCATTTCAGGCTGCGAGGCGCCTGCGGTGCGCTCCTGGATCATGCTGGCGGTGATGTTTTGCGCCATTCTGGTGGACCGGCCCGCGCTCTCGATGCGATCTGTGGCGCTTTCCGCTGGCTTTATTCTGCTCGTCACGCCCGAGAACATGCTCGATCCTGGGTGCCAAATGTCCTTCGCCGCCGTGATCGGGCTGATCGCGTTTGCGGAATGGAGTGCGGCCCATCGCGGCGAGGAAACGCGCAAAAGCTGGCTGTTCAAGGCCTGGCAGTATCTCGGCGGCATCTGCATCACCAGCATCATCGCCGGGCTTTGCACCGCGCCCATCGCCATCTTTCATTTCGACCGCGCCTCGCCGTTTGGCATTCTCGCCAATCTCGCGGCCTTGCCCGTGGTGGGCGCGGTGATCATGCCCGCCGCCACCGCCGCCATGGTGCTGATGCCATTCGGTCTCGATGAATGGACCCTCATTATCATGGGCAAGGGCGTGGCGGTGATGATGGCGATTGCCCATTGGGTGGCGGCGTTGCCGGGCGCGGGCACGGTGGTTCCGGCTTGGCCTGGGGCGGCGGTGGCCGCAGTGATGACGGGCGGCTTATGGATCGCGTTCTGGCGCAAATCCTGGCGCTGGCTGGGGCTCTTGCCGGTGCTTGGAGGAATTGCTTTCGCGCTGACTGCCGAGCCGCCGGATTTATTGGTGGCACGCGATGGGCGCACGGTGGCGCTGCGCCTAAATGATGGACGTTTCGGCTTCATCGGTAAGGTGAAGGATCGTTATGCCGCCGAGAATTGGCTCAGGCGCGCTGGCGATGAACGAAAGCCCGACGAGGCGATTGGCGGGGCAGGGATGACATGCGATGCGCTTGGCTGCATTGCGCGGCTGCGCGGTGCCACCGTGGCGGTAGATTTGCGCGCCGAAGCCTTGGGCGAAGATTGCACCACGGCTGATATCCTCGTCAGCGCGACGCAAGCGCATGGGTTTTGTGTGGGGCCAAAACTCGTGATCGACCGCAGTGATCTCGATGCCAACGGCGCTTACGCTGTGCGGTTCAACCCGCTGACGGTGGAGACGGTGGCGGGTCTACGCGGGCAACGGCCGTGGAGTGGGCGCTCAACTCAACCCTCCCCTTGAGGGAGGGTGACGAAAGATTTCAGTACCTTCTAATCAGTACCTTCTAATCAGCCCGACGAGCTTCCCCTGCACCCGCACGCGATCGGCGCCGAAGAGGCGGGTTTCGTAGGCGGGGTTGGCGGCTTCCAGCGCGATGGAGTCGCCGCGGCGGCGCAGGCGCTTCAAGGTGGCTTCGTTGTTATCGACCAGCGCCACGATGATCTCGCCGGAATTGGCGGTATCGGCTTCCTGGATGATCACCGTATCGCCATCGAGGATGCCCGCATTGATCATGGAATCGCCGGTGACTTCGAGGGCGTAGTATTCGCCGCGCCCGATCATGCCGCTCGGCACCGCCACATCGGCGACCTTGTTCTGCAAGGCTTCAATCGGCGTGCCTGCCGCGATGCGACCGACGAGGGGCACATTCACCGAGCCTTCGCCTTCGCTGATCGAGCGGCGCGGGCTTCCGGCCCCACGCGCATCAAGATTGGTGACGCTCCCGCTGCGCCCATGGCGGCTAGGGCTCATGCGCTGGGCCTGACTGCGCGTTGTGGCGGGGCGCAAGGTCTCGGCCATGTTGTCTGGCAGCTTGACGATTTCCAGCGCGCGGGCGCGCTTTTCCATACGGCGCAGAAAGCCGCGTTCTTCCAGCGCCGTGATCAGGCGATGGATACCGGATTTGGATTTCAGATCCAGCGCATCCTTCATTTCATCGAAGGAGGGTGGCACGCCGCTTTCGCGCACGCGCTCATGGATGAACATCAAGAGCTCGTATTGCTTGCGGGTGAGCATGGTCCCCCTCCCTTGCCGATTCGCTGTTTCGAGCCCCGGTGAACAAAGCCGAAACACGACGAATCGTTCTACTTTAGTTCTTTTGATGCGTCAACAAGGGTGTGGGTAGAATGTACGGGCGAAGCTTACTTCGCATCCGCGACAAAATCGGGATTTGTCAGCGTCAGGCTGGTGCGATTTTCGCGCACTTGAATTTCGCCGAAGAGATATCCGCCTTTGTCCTCAGGCCCAAGATAGGGAATGGAGGAGGGCTCTTGCCAGCTCACCCGTGTGAGCACCACCCAATTGAGTGCGGGGATGCCGTCAAAGCTGAAATGGCCAGTGCTGTCGCAAATCGTTTTGTGCTCGTATTTGCGCGCGTGGCGGTCGTAATTGACTGGGATGCCTTTGCCGTTCTGCAAGAGCTGTTCGAGCTCGGTGTTATAGCCCACCGCGGGCAGCAAAGAGATTTCTCCGCCTGCGCAGGTGATCACGTGTCCATCGGGGAGTTTCACAAAGGCTTGACCGGTTACGGTGTAGGGCCCGCTCTGTGTCCAGGTCTGAAAATCCCCGTCTAGAAAAGGCGTCACCATGTATTGCGGCGGCGCACTGGCACATCCGGCAAGGCCTAACGCGATAAAACTAGCGGTGGCGAGACGCGAGAGAGACATGGCGGCATCCGATTGGGTCGGCGCCGCCACTCTCGCGCGTCAGGGTAAGCGTCCGCTTAACGCGCGGTTCAGCGTCCGTATGGACCGTAATAGGTTTCGCGCTGATCGCGCCACTCATAATCACGCGGTGGCGGAGGCGGCGGCGGTGGCGCATAGCGGACGTCATCGTAATGGCGGTCGTTATTCTGGCTCGCCAGGATGGCCGTCAGGGCGATCAGGCCCACACCCACCGCGATAGCCGTGCCGGTATTGTCGTGATGGCGGCGATAGCGGTCGTCTCGATAGCCTCGGTAATCGCGATAATCGCGTTCGACATAGCGGTATTCGTGCCAGCCGCCACGGCGTCCGTAATCGTAAGGATCGGCCTTTGCGGCGCTGGCGGCCAGGGTGCCAAACCCGACTGTAAGGGCGAGGGCGGCGGTGAGGAGCTTTCTCATGGGATATTCCCCATTCATTTCGCCCCGACCTTGCGCCTTCCTGCCTGAACCCAAGCTGGGGCAAGTATTTAGCTGGCGTTCATCGGGATGGCGGAAAAGCGGCAGGTCGGGGGTGCCATCATCCTTAAAAAACTATCAAAGAAATGGAGTACATTTTAGCGTACACTGTTCGCCGCAGGGGCGCGGATGCGCCGTTAGGGGGGAGACCATGAGTGAAGACCACACCGAGGTGAAGGCCGAAAGCCATCACGATCATCCCGACATCGAAGTTGAGCGCATCGAGACGGTATCCAGCACCACCACGCCATGGACGGTGCGGCTGATCTTTGGCGTCTTGGGATTGGTATTCATTGGCGCGGCAGTCGCGGCCTGGGAATTCCGAACGCTCTTCGATTCCCATATTGCCGAAGCGTTGCCCTATATCATCATTGGCCTGGGTGTTTTGGGGGTTGGCGCTATTGTCGAATCCATCACCACTGAAATCTGGCTCGCTTTGATCATTGGCGCGTTCGCGCTGGTGATTACCTTCCTGATCGTGGGCCGTTCACAAATCATTCAGTCGGGCGACGCCGTCTTTGTGGTGGATCGCTTTACTTCGGGCGTACAGTTCTGCACCCAAGATGGTTGCAAGCCGCTGCCTCAAGTCAAAGATCTGCCCAAGCCCCCATCGCCTGTGCTGGTGGAAGGGCCTCTGCCGCCTCCGCCTGCCGCGGTCCCTGCGCCGGTTGTCGTTGAACCTGCACCGGCCCCCGCGCCTGTACCAGCGCCGGCGCCCGCGAAGGTCCCGGCGAAAAAATAGCTGATGGTTTGGTTCTCAACGGATTTCTCAACGGCTGCGGAGCTGGCCTCTGCAGCCGTTTCTCGTTGTGCTCAGGGCTGTAGTGGATGGGTGCGGCATCCTGTCGCCAAGTTCCACGAAATGCATGTATAATACGTGTGTATCAATGTAAAAAACGTTATTCGTGCTGTGTTGTACATCTATATTAAACATAAAGGCGGCAATGGCTTGGGTTCAGCCATCTTGAGTCGGTAATGCGTCTGTTTTTTCGTAATACCGCTTGGCAGTTCGTCGTCTGAAATGCGTTTTCGCGATTGCTGCTGGTCGGCTTCGGTGACTTGTCAGGAAACCTTGCTGGTACGAAAGTTACCAAAGGCCCTGGAAGGCAGAGGAGGAAAACACATGCCGGTCTACCGCCTCACGCCGCTCGAAGGTAGCGAAACGAGCCCCCAATGGCAGGCGTCATCTATGCGCCCCTATTGCTTATGGGTGCGCGCCAAGGATGAGCTTGATGCCCGCCGCCAAGTTGCCAAGGCCACTGCCGTTACGGGTGATGCAGAGGTTGCGCCGTGGAAGGACGAGGGGCTCGTCGCCTGCGAATATGACGACAGTAAGGAGTTGGCCGACGGGATCATTTATGTCCGGCGCGCCATGCCTCAACGCGAACGCTGCCACGCTTAGGTGCTATCTTAAAATCCGTCGAGCGGGATGATCTCTGCAAGATCACCGCGCTTTGCTTCGGGGGCGTTGGGATGGCGTACTAACAATGCATCCGCTTCCGCAAGAACCGAAAGCATCGAGGAATCCTGCGCCAGATAGGGCTCAGCCCAAACCTCACCGCCTTCATGGGAAAGGCGGGCGCGCAGATAGGATTGGCGTGAGTCATTGGCGGGCAATTCGCCTTTGAGCCGCGCATGACTGGTGTGGCAGCCGCATTTGAACTTTTGCGACAGGCTGCAGGTGTGCTGCTGGGTGCCGAGCATCGCATCAATGGCGGGACGCAGGAATAGGATGGCGCAAACCAGCGCCGAGACGGGATTGCCGGGTAGGCCCAGGATCGGCGTATTGCCGAGACGTCCGAAAAGCAGCGGCTTGCCGGGCCGCATCGCCACTTTCCAGAAATCGAGCGCGAAATCGGTCGAGCCGAGCGCCTTCTGAACCAGATCGTGATCGCCCACCGAAGCGCCGCCCAGCGTCACCACCAGCTCTGCCTTGGCATCGGCGATGGTGGCGATCTCCTGCACCGTGTCAGGCAGGATGCCGAAATCACAAGGCGCGCCGCCCCAGGCGGTGATCATGGCGGTGAGGCCATAGCCGGTGGAGGCCGCGATACCGCCGGGCTTCCTCGGCGCGCCGGGGGCCGAAAGCTCATCGCCAATGGAGGCGATGGCCACGCGGGGGCGGCGGCGCACCTTGGCATGGGTGACATCGCCTGCCGCCAGCAGCGCCATATCGCGCGCGCTGATGCGTTTTCCTGCTTCGAGCAGCACCGCATCCTTCTCGAAATCGAGACCTGCGGGGCGGATGTAATCGGCGCGGATCGCGTGCGGATCAAAGCGGATCATGTCGCCGTCGCGGCGGACATCTTCCTGGATCACAATGGCATCGGCACCATCGGGCAGCGCTCCGCCGGTGAAAATGCGCACTGCCTCGCCAGGGCCGACATAACCGATGAAGGGATGGCCTGCGGGCACACTGCCGATCACCTGGCGCGGTTGATCTCCATCGGAAAGGCGCACCGCATAGCCATCCATGGCCGAGGCCGCGAAGGGAGGCTGGTCGTAGCGCGCGCGTACATCTTCCGCCAATACGCGCGCCGCAAGATGGCCAAGATCCATCGTCTCGGTATCAATCGGCGAAAAGGCGGCGGTGATGCGGGCTTGCGCTTCCTCGACACTGATCATTGAAACATATCCTCCGGGCGCACTTTGGCGGCGCGCGCCAGCTTGACGATGACATCTTGCGGCAAGGCTCTCAGGCGCCCGGTGAGAAAGGCGAAAAGCTGCGAATGCGGCACGCCCGCGTCCTTCGCCCATTCCGTCGCTTTCAGGCGACGGCTGCTCATGAAGTTCCGCAAGGCGGCACGCTTGGCATCGGGCGGGGCAATGGCTGGGGCCATGACTTCGCCCATCAGCACACTGGGGCGGCCACGGCTTGGCGCCACGGGTGTCTTGCGTGCAGAACGCAGCGGCGGGGCGGTGAAGGCACCGCTCTTGCCGCCGGATTTCGCCAGCAGCCGCACACCCTCAATCACTGCGCCTTTATCGATGGCTTTGGTCATATCGTAAATCGTCAGCGCGGCGATGGAGGCAGCGGTCAAAGCTTCCATCTCGACGCCTGTGCGCGCCACGGTTTTCACGGTTGCGGTGATCTTGATCGCGTTCTTGTCGGCCAAGGGCTCAAAGGCGATTTCGGCTTTGGAGAGCGGTAAGGCATGGCAGAGCGGAATGAGGTCCGAGGTTTTCTTCGCCGCCATGATCCCGGCGATGCGGGCTGCCGCCAGCACATCACCTTTGGGGGCTTCATCGGAGGCGACTGCATCGAAGGCTTCCGGCGACAGCAGGATCACCGCTTCGGCGCTGGCTTCGCGCTCGGTGGTGTCTTTGGCCGACACATCCACCATGCGCGCGGCGCCATTTTCATCGAGATGGGTGAGGTTGTTCATCATCCGCCCTAAACTTGCCGGTTCCCCGCCGGTCTGTTGGGCAGGGACTATCTACCAGGATGAGCTTCCGATCAACGCACGGGTAGCAGCCGCCACATCCGTCTGGCGCATCAGGGTTTCGCCGATCAGGAAGGTCGAAACACCCGCGCCTGATTTGAGGCGCTTCAGATCCTCGCGGGAGGAAAGGCCGCTTTCGGCGACCAGCAGCTTGTCGGCGGGGACGAGGGGAGCCAGCCGCTCGGTCACAGCGATGTCGGTGACAAAGGTTTTCAGATCGCGATTGTTGACGCCGACCATACTGGCGCCAAGCTTCAGGGCGCGTTCCAGCTCTTCCTCGTTATGCACTTCCACCAGCGCGTCCATGCCATAGGCGGAAGCGACAGCTTGCAGATCGGCGGCGAGGGCGTCGTCCACCATCGCCATAATGATGAGGATGGCATCGGCACCCCAGGCCCGCGCTTCGGCCACCTGATAAGTGTCGAGCATGAAATCCTTGCGCAGGACGGGCAGGTCGACGGCCTCGCGGGCGGCGATGAGGAACTCCGGCGCGCCTTGGAAGGAGGGCGTATCGGTGAGGATGGAAAGACAGCTCGCGCCGCCCTCGGCATAGGCTTTGGCGAGCAGCGGAGGATCGAAATCGGCGCGGATAAGGCCCTTGGAGGGGCTCGCCTTCTTGATCTCGGCGATCAGCCCATAGCGGTTTTCCACCCGGGCCCGGACCAGGGCCGATTTGAAACCGCGCACGGGATCGGCGGCGCGGGCACAAGTTTCAATTTCGGCCAGCGGGATCGCCTCTTTGGCGCGCGCCACTTCCTCGCGTTTATAGGCGGCGATCTTGTCGAGGATGTTCATGGGCACCCGTTGGACACTGTGATGAGCTTTTGCAGTACCGCTTTGGCGGCGCCGCTGTCGATCATTTTGGCAGCGATATCGACGCCCTCGCGCAAATCGCCCGCCTTGTCGGCCACCATCAGGGCCGCAGCGGAGTTGAGCAGCACGATATCGCGGTAAGCGCCTTTTTCACCGTTCAAGAGGCGGGTGAGGGCGGCGGCATTCTCCGGCGCATCGCCGCCTTTGACGGCTTCGATCGGCCAACGCGGCAGGCCCGCATCTTCCGGCACGATCACAAAGGAGCGCGTCTCGCCGTTCTCCAGCGCGGTGACATAGGTCTCGCCGGAAATCGAAATCTCATCCAGGCCTTCGGCGCCATGCACCACAAAGGCTTTTTCGGCACCATGGGCGGCGAGTACTTTTGCGACGGGCTCCAAAAGATCACGCGCGTAAACGCCGAGCAATTGCCGCTTGGCGCCTGCGGGGTTCGAAAGCGGGCCGATCAGATTGAAGATGGTGCGAAAGCCAAGCGCGCGGCGTACCGGCGTGACATAGCGCATCGCCGGATGAAAGCCTTGCGCGAAGAGAAAGCACAGGCCCGTCTCTTCGATGCAGATGGTGGCGGCTTCCGGCGTCACTTCCACCTTCACGCCCAAGGCTTCCAGCACATCGGCGGCGCCGGAACGCGAGGTCATGTTGCGGTTGCCGTGCTTGGCGACGTTCACGCCCGCTGCGGCGACCACGAAACTCGCGGCGCTGGAAATGTTGAGCGTGGAAAGCCCATCGCCACCGGTGCCGACCAGATCCATCGCATCGGCGGGCGCCTTTACGCGAGTCATTGCCGCGCGCATCGCGGTCACGGCGCCGACGACTTCATCTACGGCAGGTTTGCGCACCGCGATGGCGGCGAGGAAGGCCCCCATCTGCACATCGCCCGCTTCGCCTTTGAGAATGGCGTGAAAAGCTTCTGCCGCCGTCTCCGCATCGAGAATTTCGCCCGCTGCGACGCGCTTCAAAATCGTGCCGAAGCTGGTCATGCCGCTTTCGCCAGATTCAAGAAGTTTTGCAGCAGGGCATGGCCGTTCTCGGAAGCAATACTTTCGGGATGGAACTGCACGCCATGCACGGGATGGGTCTTGTGCATCACGCCTTGGATGACGCCGTCCTCCGACCAAGCGGTAGCTTCGAGGCAATCGGGCATGCTTTCCGGCGCGATGGTGAGCGAGTGATAGCGCGTCGCCACGAAATCGTTGTTGAGGCCCTTGAAGACGCTTTTTCCCGTGTGGCGGATATGGGAGAGCTTGCCATGCATCGGCTCTGGCGCGCGCACGACTTTGCCGCCATAGACTTGGCCAATCGACTGATGGCCGAGGCAGACGCCCAGGATCGGCAGGCTGCCATTGGCCTTTTCGATCAGGCCGCAGCAGATGCCCGCCTCATTGGGCGTGCAGGGGCCGGGCGACAGCACCACAGCTTCAGGTTTCAGGCTCAGGGCCTCATCTACCGTAAGCTCGTCATTGCGCTTGACCTCCACCTCGGCGCCAAGCTGCCCCAGGTAGTGGAAGAGGTTATAGGTGAAGCTGTCGTAGTTATCGATAAGCAGTAGCAAAACGTCACCATCTCTTTGAAATCAGAGGGTTATTCCCGCTTTTTGGCGGTTTCCCTCTGCCCATCTCTCCCATTTCTGGCGCGCGCCCGCGAGCCCCGCAAGGGTGCCGGTCGCGCCATCTCTGAGTCGTCCTGGGCGGGCGCATTTTCGCGGAAGCGGCCCGGGAAAGAAAGATGGCATCTGCAGTCTATGCAGCGCCTAAAATACGGGCGGCCTCGAACTTAGGCGAAGAATTCGGTGCAGTTTCGCGCTACCCGAACCATAGCCGCACTCGTTTCACATAAATGACGCCGAGTGAAACATTGTCTTGATCGGGCAAGTTCCTGGCTTTGACCCCTTTAAGCAGGTCGGTGCACAAATGGCTTGCCGTGGTGCTCGCCATGGCTTCCTGGATAACGACGTCCTCTTCAAGTGTTGCGATACCGTCGGACGCGGCGATCACGATGTCACCGGGTTCAAGAAGCGCTGGCCTGCACCCGTAATCCACCAACCCGATCGGCTGCACAGACACCACGCTTCGGAGTGCACTTCGCCTTGAATCGGCATTGGCCGCAGCTTCGGACATTTCTCCTCGGCGTACCATCTCGTCCAGGATCGGCGCGCAAGAGTGATCTGCGTTTAAGCGGGTGAGTTGTCCACGATGAATAAGATAAAGTGGGGAGTCGCCGATACTAACCCAATAGAGCGACTGCCCGTCGGTTCGCACGGCCAGGGCTGTCCCTCCCATATCGCGCAATCCGGTATGCGCGGCTTTGATAGAGAGGGCGGTGTGCGCGGCGTCAATGGCTCGGCGCATCGCGGTCTTATCCCAGGCCTCAGCGCGCCGCAGGTGTTTGCAAAGCTCGGCACAGATAATTTTACTGGCAATCGCGCCGCCCCGATGGCCGCCCATGCCATCCGATAGGAATATTGCGGCGGAACGCTTAGTTGCACGCAGCAAAAGCGAGTCTTCTTGCTGCTGCCGCCGGCCAATCCATTGCGAGGCTGTGGCTTCGGTCGTGATATTGGTTTTTGCATTTGTCATTGCAGGCCAGAGCTCCGCGCCAGGGCGAGATCGCGGTGGCTACCGTTGGGATGCAGTCGCAGATAAATCGCGTAGGCTTCAGGGGCACCAATTTCTTCCGCAGTTAAAAAGTCTTTTTTTTCAGCGGCCGAATTATCCACAACAGATGTTTCGGCAGGTTTGAGGGAGGGTCTCGCTGCTGTCTGGCTGGGCCTTGCATCCATCACGTTTTCGCCGACTAGGATGAGGCCCACCAGCAATACGATCGCACCCGCCGCTATAGTTATGGGGAAGACGGATAAGTTGGGCCTGTGTATTTGGATAGACAGCGAAGGGAGCTTCAAAGCGGTTGATGCTTTTCGCGATGTTGTGCGGGCGCGCTTTCCATCGCCCAGAAGTACGGCTCGCCACGCTGCGATGGAACTCGGGCGCTGCGCAGGATCTTGCGCCAGGCCCCATTCAATGGCCTCGATTACGTGGCTAGGCGCTTTGGACCTAACCTCCTTGGATAGGGGAAGGAAATTGGCGGCGTCGCGCTGTGTCGCTTCCGGCGGTGCGGTGCCGGTCAGGCAGCTGAATGCAACGGCAGCTAGTGAATAAAGGTCTGTATACGGACCTTTTTGGGTTGAGGTGCTGTACAGCTCTTTTGCAGCATAGCCCGGCGTCACGACAGTGGCAGAGAGGGAATGGTCGCTGTCGGTGATCATTCGGACGGCACCAAAATCGATCAATACTGGCGATCCATCTCGCCGTAAAAGAATGTTCTCTGGCTTGATATCGCAATGCAGGACGCCGACATCGTGTACGGCCTTTACCCCTTTGCTCAGGGGATCGAGTATGGCCAACATCTGGCTGGCATTCAGGACGCCTTGCTGCTCGATATAATCAGCAAGTGATAATCCTTCTACATATTCCATCACCAGATAGGCCGTATTGCGGTCTTCCAAAAAGGTGATAACGCGAACCGTATTCGGGTGGTCCACCTTCGCCAGCGTTCGTCCCTCAGTGAGAAACGTCTCGCGGCCAAGCTCGAATTCTCTAAGCAGAGCAGCATTATCGGATATTGGCGCAACACAGCCCTGAGGGTCACGTGTTACCCGCCGATCCGGGAAGTACTCTTTAATTGCCACTTGTCTGTCGAGTTTTAAGTCATGAGCAAGATAGGTGATACCAAATCCGCCGCCGCCGAGTGTGCGCTCAAGGCGGTATTCCCCAACAACAGCGCCGGGAGATAAAGATTTGAGCATTTTCTAGAGTGCTCCTAATAAACATAAGTAGTGATAATAAATTTGCGCTAAAGTTCGCGCTTTTTTATTTTCCATTCAGCGTATATTTCTTCGACTATTTCAAGCAACAGTCGGTGCAAACTGAATAGATTCAGTATGGGGTGGAGGGGATATGGTTCGTCATTGGATGGGCAGCTTTTGCAGAGCCAGCTTTTGTCTGGGTGTCGCAATCTTCGCTGTCCTTGGGGCCCTTGGCGCAAATAATTCTCTGAGTTTGAACGCTGAAGCGGTTGCGACTGGAGCTGACGTCAATAAAGGCGTTGTCCAGGTCATCGTAATTGCGTCGAAAGCCAAGAATTTCAGGACGGTCACAGGTAGCGGCTTTTTGATCAACGCGAATGGTGTCGTGATCACCAACCGGCATGTGATCGCGGATGCGCTCATCCCGAGCCGAGCGCATATCTTCGTCAACCCCGATGGGCAGCTTATGAATGTCGTTGAAGACACATGGCTGCATCCCAATGCGGAGGTTGTGTGGACATCGGAAAGCCTGGATTTGGCGATCATCCAAACCAACGGCCTGCACAATGTTGCACCGGTGGTGATTAGCACAGCTTTGCCAAACCCGGGGGATGAAGTTCTGGCGATTGGCTATCCCGGCGATGCTGAGCGCAACGACTTCAAAGGGTATGATATCAAGTCCGTCGCTACGGTCACCAATGGCGCGTTTAGCCGCCAAATTCTATCCACTTGGGATACAGGATCACGGCCGCTCCAAATTATCCAGCACAGCGCAACCCTCAGCCCGGGCGATAGCGGCGGCCCGTTGCTGGATTCGTGTCGGCGCGTTATCGGCGTGAACACGCAGCGCAATGTGAGCAATCAGGTTCTCGTGCGTGATGGGAACGGCAATCTCTCACAAGCCACCTCAGCCTCACCCCATATCAATTATGCCTCGGCGATCAGCGAACTGCTGGAGATACTCAAGCAGCGCGAGGTGCCAGTAACCTCGATCTCTGCGGAACCGTGCAGAAATGGCGTGGTACAGAGCGCGGCCAAAGTGCCCGCTGCGCCCGTTCAGGCGAGCGCTCCCGCTGTAGCGGCTGAGCTGGTGAAATCGTCGGGCGGTTCCTCATCCAATCTCCTGATGATCGCTGGCGGCGTGGTGGTCTTGCTCGCTTGCGGCGCATTCATCGCCTTACAGCGCTCACGGTCTTCGGGGGCGCCGCAGATTGTCGTGACGCCCGCGCCGGCGGCACCGGAACCAGTCTCGGGTTCGATGCATGCGAAGACGCGTGCCATTCGCGCTGCCACGATTGCGCTTGGCAGCACCGAAGGCATTCCTGTGGTCGAGCTTGTGGGAAGCGACGATCAGGTCGCCATTCGCATCCTTCCTGGCGATCTGGCCTTGGGCCCGGTGGTGATTGGCCGTGAGCCGCCGCAGGAGAAATTCGCTTTGTCGGAAAGCAGTGTTTCCCGGCAACATTTCAGCCTGGAATTCCTCGACGGGAAACTTTTTGTCAGTGACGAAAACTCCCTGAACGGCACGTCGCTTGACGGACTTCCGCTGAAAGCGGGTGCAAAAGCAGAGGTACAATCGGGACAATTAATTACAGCTGGAGCGATAAAGCTCCGCGTCAGGCTGACTTAAACCTTTTGGGGGCAGATATGAATCCGTCTTTCACACGAAGGGCTGTAAAGGCCGTTGAGTGCCTGGTTCTTGGAGCCATGCTGATTTCGGCGCAGACAAGCCCTGCCTTTGCACAGGATACGCCGGAAGCAACGCAGCAGGGAGATGACGGCAGCAACGAATGCACCGCGCATAAGACAACGACTGGTGCTGTCGTCGGTCTGCTGCTTGGGGCACTGATTGGTGGGCTTGCCGGGGGCAAGAACGCCGCGCAGAACGCCTTGATTGGCGGCCTTGCCGGGGCATCGGTCGGTGGGCTGATCGGCAACAGCCTGGATCGTGAGGACTGCGAGCGCTATCGTCAATCGCGATTGGATGCTCTGTATTCCGGGCAATCCACCCGGTGGGAGGGCACAAAAGCTACCGGTGAAACGCAGGTCCTTTCTGAAGAAAATCAAGCCACGACGCTAGATGTTGCTGTCGACGAATCCAAGATCGAAGTAATGCCGGACCTCATCATGGTGGCCGGAAATTATTCGGTTATTTCGGACACGATTGTGCGCAGCGGACCCGAAGACAAGTACCGTCCGGTCACCGCGCTCGGCAAGGGCGACAAGATCGACGTTTTCGGCCAGGCAAAGGATGGCAAGTGGTACTTGGTCGGTGTGAACGGCGTCAGTAAGGGATTTGTACCGCCATCTGCTCTTCAGTCGGAGCGCAAGCCTGTCAGTAGGGCTGCCGTCGTGGTGGCGGAGGCGGGTACGATCAAGCATCGCAAGCTCGCGGCGACAGGAATTTGCCGGACGACGCAGCAAACCGTGTCGATGAGGTCTGGCGGAGATCAGAGAGAAGTGACCCGTTCCTGCATGAATCCCGATGGCACCTGGACCACGCAAAAGGTGTAGCTTGGTATCTTGTCTTTGGCATACGGCGCGGCGGAGCTTGCTGGTGGTGGGTTTAGCCGTTCTGCCGCTCTGTGCTGCGGAGGCGGGCGGCGAGCGTCTTTTCATGGACTCGCCCGACATTGCCATGAAGGCATTCGAGCCGGTGGGGCAGATGTGCAAGCAGGAAATGCACTATGCCCTGCGCGCTGCCTCGCAAGAGGTGTTTCTCTCTCAGGTCAGCAAGATTGAGGTCTTCCTGGGGGGATTGCGCGGCGCTTTGAGCGTGACCTGTCCGGCTGCACAAAAGATCGTTCTAATTGGCTATATCGGAAACGATTTCTATTTTGCGGGTACCGCCGAGGCGAAGAACGATTGGAAACTTATCGCTCTCTCTGCGAAGCCGCATCACTAATCTTGGCGCAGATCAGGAACGCTTCGGCGCTGCGGCTGAGCTGGCGGCTTTTGTGGGTGACGAGATAGAAGTTGCGTTCCGGCAGCTCACAAGGGACGGCTGCCAAAAGACCCGCCTCAAGCCCCGCCACCACGGCGGAGGTGGACAGAATGGAGGCGGCAAGGCCGGTCGAAACGGCTGAGGAGATGGCTTCGTTGGAGGGCAGCTCCATCAGCACTTGAAATGCCGCCGGATCAAGCTTTGCGCGTTCCAGCAGCGTATCGAACAGGGCCCGCGTCCCCGAGCCTTTTTCGCGCAAGACCCAGGCCGTCTCACGCAACTCCTCGGCCGTCACAGGGATTTTGCGGCCCGCCCAGGGATGCGCGGCGCCAACCACCAGGAGTAGCTTATCTTCGGCGACCACCCGGGTCGTCAGGGCGGCGTCGGAAATTTCCCCTTCGATGAAGCCAAGCTGGGCGGCGCCCTCATGCACCGCGGCAGCGACTTGTTCGGTGTTGCCGATGCAGCAGTCCAGCGCCACGTCGGGATAGGCGAGGCGAAAATCGATGAGCTTGCCCGGCAGCCAATAGGTGCCCGCGGTTTGGCTGGCGGCAATGCGCAATGTTCCGCGCACGGATTTTCCGAGATCGTGAAAGGCATCTTCCGCAGCCGCAGCGCGATAGAGCACGGCGCGCGCTTCTTTGAGGAAGCTTGCTCCATCTTCGGTCAAGGCTATGCCGCGCCCAACGCGATCGAAAAGTTTCAAGCCGTATTGCGCTTCGAGATTGGCAATGGCCGCGCTTGCCGCCGATTGGGTGAGGCCCAGCGCCGTGGCGGCGGCGGTTACATGCTGGCGCTCGGCCACGGCGACGAAGATGCGGAGTTGTTCGAGAGTCATCCGGCGAAGGTTTCCACCAAAAAGAGGCTGAAACAAGCGATGAATAGAGAGGATACTGCACCCAAAAGCATTGGATGGAAGCCTTTTTCGGCCAGCTTGCGGATATCGGTTTCCAGGCCCAAGGCGGCAAGCGCGATAGACAACAGGATGGTCGTCAGCACCGCAATGCCATGATGCCAGCTTGCCGGGAAAGGCACGGCGCTGTTGAACAGCACCAGAAAAACGAAGCCGGTCACAAAGCCGGGCAGCGAAACCGTGCTCGCCTTATGAGAGGAGGAACGGCGGGCGGCGAGCATGGCGAGGACCATCACCACAGGGGCGAGCATGCCGACGCGGGCCAGCTTGGCGATGGTGCCGAATTCGCCCGCCGCTTTGCCGTCCTGGAAGGACGCGGCCACGACTTGCGCCACTTCATGGATGGAGGCGCCAGCCCAAAGCCCGAACCCTTGCGGGCCGAGATGCAAAAGGCTTGGCAGCAGCGGGTAAACGAACATCGCCACCGTGCCGAAGATGGTGACGCAAGCCACCGCGTAAGCCACGTCTTCGTCATGAGCCTCGGTCACGGTATTGACGGCCACCACCGCAGAGGCGCCGCAGATGGAGGTGCCGGCCGCGATCAATTCGGCCAGCCGTTGTTCGACTCCCAGCATCTTGCCCAGCCATTTGGTGAGGATGAAGGTGCTGCCCAGCGTGGCGGCAATGATGGCGACCCCGGTCAGGCCGACTTCCGCCAGTTGCTGGGTCGTCAACTGCAGCCCCAACAGCGCCACCGCAAAGCGCAGGATGTGGCGCATGGCGAACTTCACCCCGGGCTTGGCGCGGGCAGGCGTGCCGACCAGATTGTGGAACATCATCCCCAGCAGGATTGCCAGGATCATCGGGCTCAGCACCGAAAACCCCGGCACATTGCGCAAGCCATAGGCCAGCGCCACCACCGCCCCGGCTACGCCAAGTCCCGGAATATATTTGAAAAAATGGCCCAGAAAGGGGGCCGGAGCATCGATGGCGGCAGGGCGCATGATAATTTCCACACTGAACACTCTGCACAATTGGCGGATACGTGTCCATCAATCCAACAGATTATTGTTGTGGAATTCATCACCAAAAATTGTTGATGCAGACACTCAGGCTTAGCCGCCGAAGGCGGGGCCGGGTTTGAGGCCCAAGGCTTTGAAAATCATCGCCGCCGGACAGAAGCCGGTGAAGGCGGCCTGGATCATATTCAACCCGGCGAAGGCGGTGAGGGCGAACCAGTAGGGATGCACGAGTAGCCCCAAGCTCAGTCCGGCCAGTATCACCAATCCCGCAAAGATAAAGACGGCCTTGTCGATGTTCATTGTCATTCTCCCTGGAGTGCTTGACAATATATTAGATGTATCTAATATACAGACCGATGCGCAAGGGAATTTGCCGATGAGTTTGAAAGAATTGTCGCCGTCAGAGATTGCCGATCTTCTTTCCAAGGATGCCATCACCCTGATCGATGTACGTGAGGCCAATGAATATGCCGCCGCGCATATCAAAGGTGCCACGCTGTTTCCGCTCTCGCAATTTGATCCGCACGCCTTGCCCAATCCGTCCGGCAAGCCTGTCGTCTTTCATTGCGGCATCGGCGGGCGGTCGGCCAAAGCGGTTGCGGCCTGTCAGGCGGCTGGCGTTACGGTCGACACCCATATGAAGGGCGGCATTCAGGCTTGGATCGCGGCGGGACTTCCGGTCGAGCGCTAAACTGTCTTGGGGGCGGCGATGAACATTTTTTCCGGCATCATGGCCTTCTTTGGCTTTGGCGCGCCGCAAACCCCACCGCCGCCACCGCCGCCTAAAACTTTTTTGGTGCAGCCGGTCAGCGTGGCCGATGAGAAAGCGGTCTTCGCCACCGTGCAATCGGCCAATGTCGTGCCCGCCCGCGCGCGCATTGGCGGCACGATTGTCGAGTTGAAAGTGCGTCAGGGCGATCATGTCGAACAAGGCCAGGTGATCGCGCTGGTCAGTGACAAGAAACTCGGGCTGCAGGCGAGTTCCTATGGCGCGCAAGTGGCCGCCGCGCAGGCGCAATACGCTCAGGCCAAAACCGATTGGGACCGCGCCCAGCGCTTGATGGCCGCCAACGCGATCTCCAAAAGCGCTTATGATCAGGCCAAGACCGCGCTCAATGTCGCCCAATCCAATGTGAATGCCTACGCTGCCCAGAAAGCCGTGGTGCAGCAGCAATCGGTGGAGGGCGCGGTGCTGGCGCCGCAAACCGGTCGCGTGATCACGGTGCCCGTCACCGCGGGAACCGTGCTGATGCCGGGCGACACGGTGGCGACGGTGGCGCAGGGCGATTTCGTCTTGCGCCTGAAAATCCCGGAACGCCATGCCCGCGATATCAAGGTGGGGCAGCCCGTGCGCCTCGATGGCAGCGATATCGGGCTCAGCGGGCCCAGCTTTGGCACCATCAAGCTCATTTATCCTGAGATCGACAATGGTCATGTCGTGGCCGATGCTTCGGTGGCCATGCTGGGCGATTATTTTGTCAACGAGCGCGTGCGGGTCTGGGTGAGTGCGGGCCAGCGTTGGGCTTTTGTGATTCCGGCCAGTCTTGTGAAAACCCGTTCGGGCATGGATACCGTGCAGCTTTGGGCCAAGGGCGCGGTGATGGAAATCCCGATCCAGCGTGGGCAATCCCTGCACCGTCCGGGTAAGCCGGACAGCATTGAAGTTCTTTCCGGCCTTCACGCTGGCGATAAGATCCTGCCATGAAACTTGGGCTTTCCGGCGCGCTGACCAAGGCAGCTATCGGCTCGCCTTTGACCCCGCTGTTCTTGATGGCGGCGGTGATTTTCGGGCTGATCGCCGTGATCGCTATCCCGCGTGAGGAGGAGCCGCAGATCAGCGTGCCGATGGTGGATATTTTCGTCGCCGCCGACGGGCTGAAGGCGCCCGACGCGGCAGAGCTGGTCACCAAGCCGCTGGAAGAAATCGTCAAGGCCATTCCCGGTGTCGAGCATGTCTATAGCCAGACGGTGGATGATCGTGTGGTGGTGACGGCCCGCTTTCTTACTGGCACCAAGGAAGACGATGCCATTGTGCGCGTGCAAGCCAAGGTGCGCGCCAATTACGACCGCTTGCCGCTCGGCATTCCGGAGCCCTTGATGGTGGGGCGGGGGATCAACGATGTGGCGGTGGAAGTGCTCACGCTGTCGCCAAAGCCCGAGGCCGCCGCGCGCTGGAACGAGAAAGACCTTTATACCCTTGCCGGAAAAGTGCAGGCCGAACTTGCCAAGGTCGACAATGTTGGGCTGACCTATATCCAAGGTGGTGCGGCGGACGAAATTTCTGTCGAGCCAGATCCCGAAAAGCTGGCGCTCTATGGCATCACCCTGCAGCAGCTCGAAGCCAAGATCCAAGGCGCCAATCGCTCCTTCCTCGCTGGGCAATTGCGGGACCAGGGCCGCATGGTGGAAGCGGTGGCGGGCAAGACGCTGAATGGCGTGCCTGATATCGGTCTGCTGCTGGTTACCACACGCGATGGCCGCCCGGTTTATGTTCGCGATGTCGCCAAGGTGATTATGGGGCCAAGCCCGGCTGAGCATCATGTCTGGTCGATCACGCGTCAGGGCAAGAACTGGTCGACGGCACCGGCGGTGTCGATCGCCTTTGCCAAGCGCCAGGGCGCCAATGCGGTGGTGGTATCGGAGCAGCTCATTCAGCGCACGGATCATCTGCGCAAGACCTTGATCCCCGCCGATATCAATGCCGAAGTCACCCGCGATTATGGCAAGACCGCCAACGACAAAGCCAATGAGCTTCTCTTCCATCTGGGGCTGGCGACGGTTTCCATCGTGTTTCTGATCGGCTTTGTGGTGGGCTGGCGCGAGGCGGCGGTGACGCTGATCGTCATTCCTACCACGATCCTGCTCACGCTCTTCGCGGCCAATCTGATGGGCTACACCATCAACCGTGTGAGCCTGTTCGCGCTCATCTTCTCCATCGGCATTCTGGTCGACGATGCCATTGTGGTGATCGAGAATATCGCCCGCCATTGGGGCATGCGCGATGGGCGCTCGCGGCGTGAGGCGGCTATTGCCGCTGTGGCCGAGGTTGGCAATCCCACTATCGTCGCAACCCTCACAGTAATTGCTGCACTGCTGCCGATGATGTTCGTCTCCGGCATGATGGGCCCTTATATGGCGCCCATTCCCGCCAATGCCTCGGCGGCGATGCTATTCTCCTTCTTTGTCGCCATGGTGGTGGCGCCTTGGGCCTTGCTGAAACTTTCCGGTGAAAAATCTGGCGCCCATGATGCGGCGCATGGTGAAGGCGCGATAGGGCGAATGTATCGCCGTGTGGCGGGGCCGATCATTTCCTCGCGCGAGAACGCCAAGAAATTCCTTCTCTATGTCGCGGTCGCGACCGTTCTGGTCTGTACGCTCTTCGCCACCAAGACCGTGACGGTGAAGCTGCTGCCGTTCGACAATAAATCCGAGCTTTCGGTGATGGTCGATCTGCCAGAAGGCGCCAGCGTGGAAGATACGTCGCGGGTTTTGTTTCAGGCTGCCGCCATCACGCAGAAGCTGCCGGAAGTGACCTCCATTCAGGCCTATGCGGGAACACCTGCGCCGTTCAATTTCAACGGTCTGGTGCGCCATTCCTATTTGCGCGATAAGCCGGAGCTGGGCGAGCTGCAGGTCAATTTGGCCGATAAATCCGACCGCAAACGCGCAAGCCATGTCATCGCGCTCGATCTGCGCCGCCAATTAGAAAGCCTGAAGCTGCCGTCAGGCACCGTATTGAAAGTCGTGGAAGTGCCGCCTGGCCCGCCAGTGCTGGCGACGCTACTCGCCGAAATCTATGGCCCGGATTCCAAAACACGCCGTGCAGTGTCGGAGGAGGTGAAGATGCTCTTCAAATCCGTGCCCTATATCGTGGATGTCGACGATTCCTATGGCGATCCGCGCCCACGCCTCCGCATCACCATTGATCAGGACAAGCTGGAATATTTCGGCGTCGAGCAAAGCGATGTCTATGACACGCTGAAGGCGCTGTTGGGCGGGCAGGCGGTTGGCTATTCCCATCGCGGCGAAGAGCGCGACCCCATGAAGATCGTGGTGCGCCTGCCCAAAGATGACCTTGCCTGGACGCGCAAGCTTGAATCCACACCTATTCCTGCCAATGCCATTCCCGGCAACAAGGCGGTGGTGGAGCTTGGAGATGTCGTGCGCATCATCCGCGAGCCCGGTTCGCCGACCATTTTCCGCCGCGATATGCATTATGCCGATATGGTAACGGCGGAGCTGGCGGGCCAATATGAAGCGCCGGTCTATGGCATGGGCGCAGTCAACGATCTGATCAAGCGCCATGATTGGAAGGGCCTGCCGCCGCCGCAAATCCTGTTGCATGGTCAGCCGGCGGATGAAACAAAGCCGTCCTTGCTGTGGGACGGCGAATGGGAAGTCACCTATGTCACCTTCCGCGATATGGGCGCGGCCTTCGGTGTGGCGCTGTTAGGAATTTACATCCTGGTGGTGGCGCAGTTCGGCTCGTTCAAGCTGCCGCTGGTGATCCTGACGCCGGTGCCGCTCACTTTGATCGGCATTGTTATCGGCCATCTTCTTTTCGGAGCGCCCTTTACGGCGACGTCGATGATCGGCTTTATCGCGCTCGCGGGCATCATTGTGCGCAATTCTATCCTTCTGGTGGATTTCATCCGCCATGGCCAGCATGGCGATAAGCCCTTGCGCGAGGTACTCTTGGATGCAGGCGCGACGCGCTTCCGGCCCATTCTCCTCACCGCGCTGGCGGCAATGATCGGCGCGACAACGATCCTGTCGGACCCGATTTTTCAGGGCCTCGCGATTTCGCTGCTGTTTGGTCTGATCTCATCGACCTTGCTTACGGTGCTGGTGATCCCCGCAATCTATGTCTGGCTCAAATCCTAGCGGATACCGATTTTGCGCAGCTCGGCACAGAATTCGCGATCGTGGCTGAGCGTGTGGTGGGTGGACCACGTCACCAGAAAGTCACTCAGATTGACAATGATGCTGTTGATGTCGCCATCCAGCAGCTCATTTCGAAAGGCTTCGAGCTCTACGAGTAGTCGCGCGTGCTCCATTCTATGTTCAGCCGCTTTCTTGTAGCGGCAGACATCGAAGAACTCTTCTTCATGCGCGAAATGGCGCTCGGCATAGGCATGCAAGCCGTTGAGAATGACCCGGATTGCTTGTTTGTCCACGCCCGCCAGAATGGATTCATAAAAATCGTTCACCAGCGTGAAGAGCTGCATGTGTTCCACGTCGAACACATACACACCGACACTTAAACTGCTGGTCCATTTTACAAGCGGCATGGTGGGCGCTTCAGTGCAGCCCCTTGCTATTGAGATGGTTTCCATAGGCCTTGTCGTCGTGCAGAATATGCTGCTCAAGCCAGCTTTTGAGGAACTTCATCATCTCGATTGCGATGAGGCCATTGTAGCCGATGGTGAGGCGATTGCGGAACTCAGTCACCTTCACCTTTAGCTTTTCATGTTGGGCCTGATGCTCGCGAAATTTCGGATAGCCGAGGCGTTTCAGTTCGGCTTCCTCGTGCTGGAAATGTTCCACTGTATAGCGGATAAGCTTGTCCAGAATGCTGGCCAAGACGTCCTTTCCCTTACCCGCTTGGAGCTTGTCGTGCAGCTCGTTAATGATGGCCATTAGCCCCTTATGCTCGTCGTCAAAGGCCTTGACCCCAACGCTGAAGCTTTGAGACCAGTTCAAGAACGCCATAGTGCTTCTCCGGAAATGTTCTAGGTGGCGTGTACGGGACGCGCTGCGGCTTTCAGGATTTCCTGGGCAATGGAATGGAGGGGGACGATGCGATCCACGCAGCCGCGCGCGATAGCTTCCTTCGGCATTCCGAAAACCACAGATGTGGCTTCGTCTTGTGCAATTGTGATCGCGCCGGACTGCTTCATTTCCTGAAGCCCGCGTGCGCCGTCGTCGCCCATACCGGTCATGATGACCCCAACCGCATTGGAGCCCGCATAGGCAGCCGCCGAGCGGAATAGTACATCTACGGAGGGGCGGTGACGGGAGACCAGCGGCCCATCCTTGACTTCCACTTCATAGCGCGCGCCACAACGCTTGAGGAGAACGTGACGATTGCCGGGTGCGATCAGAACGCGGCCCTGCAATACGGCATCTCCATCCTCCGCCTCTTTGACATCGACCGCGCAGAGGTCGTTGAGACGCTTGGCGAACGAGGTCGTGAAATGTTCTGGCATATGTTGCACGACCACAATTCCCGGTGCCGAAGCGGGCAACGCCTCGAGCACATCCCGCAAGGATTCTGTTCCACCGGTGGAAGCTCCGATGCACACAATCTTGGCCGTCGTTTTTGCGAGGGCGCGCGTCGAGGGCGGCGGTAGCATAACATCGGCGGATAGTTTTTTTGATGGTTCGATCGGTGGTGGTGGTGACTTGCGGGGGCGGTCTTTTAGCCGGGCATGAGCCGCGGCTTTCACGGTGTCGCAAATCTGGATTCGTGCTTCGGCGAGGTGTGCGGCGACGCCCATGGCCGGTTTGACGATCACGTCCACGGCGCCGCATTCCAATGCCTGTTGCAGCGTTTGCGAACCGGATTCTACAAGCGAGGAGCACATCACCACTGGAATGGGATGCTGGCTCATAAGCTTTTTGAGGAATGTGAGCCCATCCATGCGCGGCATCTCGACGTCGAGCGTGATGACGTCGGGAACCAATTCGGTAAGCTTGCGCGCCGCTACAAACGGATCTGATGCGGTTCCGATGACCGCGATCTGGGGATCGCTCTCCAAGACCGCGGCGAGCCCCTGGCGCACCGTGGCGGAGTCATCGACGATCAGTACCTTTATCTTCTCGTCGCGCATATTCATCGCCTGACGAAAATGGTGCTGGCGACCTGCTCAAGCGGCAGTCCCGCCCCGGTCAAGGTTTCGGAATGCCCCAGGAAGAGGTGCCCGCCCGGCCGCAGATGTTCGGCGAGTTTGGTCAGCACGCGCCTTTGGGTGAGGCGATCGAAGTAAATCAGCACATTGCGCAAAAAAATCACATCGTAATCGCGCTCGAAGGGATAGCTGTCATTGACAAGGTTGAGTTGGCGAAACTGCACCTTGCCGCGAAGCTGAGGTGCGACGCGGAATTCGTGGCGGGTGGGATCCTTGGCGACCAGCACATAACGGCGGCGGTATTCCTCCGGCACCGGTTCCATCATGCTATCGGGATAGAGCGCCAGCGTGCCCTTCGCGAGTACCTCCGTGCAGATATCCGTGGCGAGGATGGAATAGTCCACGCTGCCCGCGAAGACGTTTTCCGCTACCATCGCCAAAGTATAAGCTTCCGCGCCCGTCGAGCTCGCCGCGCTCCAAAACTTCACGCTCCGGCGGCCTTCCGCGATATATCTTGGGAATAAGACGTCGCGCAGGAAGTCGAAATGCTTGGGCTCGCGAAAGAAGTCCGTCTTATTGGTGGTGACGGCATCTATGAAATCCACGAGCTCGTCGCCATCTGGATCGTCTTCGAGAAGGATCTTGCTATAGGCATTGAAGCTTGTGATGCCGAGATGGCGCATCCGGCGCCGCATTCGCCCTTCAATCAGCGTCTTCTTCTTTGCGGTGATGTGAATGCCGCAGGTCTGCTCAATCATCTCGGCGATCCGCCGGAAGTTCCGCTCACTGAGCGGCTCCGACGGCCACGACGTTTCCGTATCGCTCGAGCTGGGTGGGGTTCTCATCGCCAGCATTTAGGCCGCCGCTGCGAGGAGCGCGGCCTCGCTTGCCGTTAAGAGCCGCGCCATGTCGAAGATGACGACGAAGGACCCGTTTCGCCGCACCACCGCCTCGATATATTCGGAACGCCAAGGCACACCGACATCAGGGGCCGGATCGCGATCTTCGGTGGAAAAATTCGCGACTTCCAACACGCGGTCTGCAACCAAGCCAAGGGGCAACACCCGGTCGCCAAGCGGGACATCCACAACCATGATCCGCGTCGCCAAGCCGATTTCGACGGGCTTGAGGCCGAGCTTGCGCCGAAGGTCGATCACTGGAACGCCGCGTCCACGCACATCGATCAGACCGATGAGATAGTCGGGGCCCTCTGGGATGCGGAAAGATTCACGGTAATCCAGGATCTCGCGTACCAGCGAAACCGGCACCGCGAAAACTTCCGCGCCCAAGCACAGCGTCACGTATTGGCTCTCATCCCCAGCCATTATGCATACTCCCGAAAACCGTCATCCTCGGCGTCACGCTGGTTGAGATCCAAGGCGAAGCCCTTGATACGCGCTTGCTGGTCGGCAACGCTCGAGCGGCCGGGTTTCGCGGGCTGCCGGGCAGGGCCTTTGCCAGCTTTCGGGGCAGGCGGCGCCGACGGTTTCTTGGCTTGTGCACCGGCGTTTTTTGCGTGGCCCGCGCTGCTGTCGGTGCGGAAATAGGCGATGGAGGTCTGCAGTTCCTCGGATTGCGAGGCCAGCTCCTCGCTGGTGGCCGACATCTGCTCTGAAGCCGAGGCGTTCTGCTGTGTCACCTTGTCGAGCTGCTGGATGGCATCATTGATCTGTGAGGCGCCGATATCCTGTTCACGGCAGGCCGCGGAGATCTCGGCGACGAGTTCGGCGGTCTTGTGAATATCCGGCACCAGCTTGCCGAGCATTTCGCCAGCAGTACGCGCCGCTTTCACGGTTTCGCTGGAAAGACCGCTGATTTCGGTTGCTGCCGTCTGACTGCGCTCGGCGAGCTTGCGCACCTCAGAGGCAACCACCGCAAAGCCTTTGCCATGTTCGCCGGCACGGGCAGCTTCCACCGCCGCATTCAGGGCCAGAAGGTCGGTCTGGCGTGCGATTTCCTGAACGATAGTGATTTTCTCGGCGATAGTCTGCATCGCGCTCACCGCCTTGCTGACGGCTTCGCCCGAGGCTTCTGCATCCTTGGCTGATTGCTTGGAGATCTTTTCCGTCTGGCTGGCATTATCGGCGTTCTGTTTGATGTTGGCCGCCATCTCTTCCATCGAGGCGCTGGCCTGCTCGGCGGCACTGGCTTGCTCGGTGGCGCCTTCGCTCATCTGCTCGGCGGTCGCGGAGAGTTCCTGGCTGCCCGCAGAGACGTTGTTGGCCGCTGCTATGGCATCGCCGACGACGCCGCGCAGGCGGTCCACCATGCTTTCCAGCGCCTGGCCGAGCTTATCCTTTTCGGAAAGCGGCTTGGGCTGCACCATCAGATCGCCCGCCGCGATCTGATCGGCCATGGTGGCGGTCTTGCGTAGATTGCTGGTCATCACATTGACGGAATCTACGACATCTTTGATCTCGTCATTGGTGGTGACTTCGATATGCTGATCGAGATCGCCAATCGAAACGGCTTGCGCCATCTGATTGATTTTCTTGAGGCCAGAGGTGATTGAAATCATAACCCACGCGGCTGCGGCGATGGACAGGATCAATGCTGTAATAACACCGCCGACAAGAAAGGAACGGGTCGTTTGATAAGAGGTTTCGGCCGCCTCGGCAGAGTTTTTCATGTCCTGTGAGGCAACTTCTACGATTTCGTCGGATTTGGCGAGGATCGCATTATTGTATTTGCGGATTTCACCGACCGACAGAGCGACAGCCTCGGCATTTTTGTTCTGCAGTGCCAGCTCGCGCAGCTTCGCATCGACCGGCTTGAACAATTCCCAATTGGCGCGAATTTCCTGATAAAGAACTTTGCCGCGTTCGCTCGCGATCTTATAGCCATGCTCGATATCTCCATCGAGCTGGGCGCGCAGGGCGTTGATCTTCTCGTCGTAGCCACGCATCTTGGCATCGTCGTTCTCGAGAATGATATTCTTCTCGTTGCGGACCAAGTCGAGCAGATCGACCTTAATCTCTTTGGCTGTCGAAAGACGTTCGACAGGACCTGAAATCAGGGCGGTAAGATTTTCGTTCTGGGCTGCAAGATTGCTGACCCCAAGCCAGGAAATCGCGCAAATAATGATCGCAATTAGCCCAAAGGCTAAAGATAGCTTCGTCTTAATGGTAAAGCGCATGATGCCGTCTCCGGGATAATGTTTCGATACGAAATGTCGTCTGGCGGCCTACAAAGAAATTTCAGCCGTATTCACGGAAGCCGTCGTCCTTGTCATCGCGCCCGCTCATATCGAGGGCGAAGCCGCGGACGCGTAATTGCTGTTCAGCAACGCTTGGCTTCTGCGTTTTGAAATCGGTTTTACTGCGCGAGGCCGGGCGGTTCCGCGTGGCTTGCGCTGGGGCAGTGCTATTGCTGGTGCGGAAATAGGCGATGGATGCCTGCATCTCTTCCGCTTGAGAGGCGAGTTCTTCGCTCGTGGATGACATCTGCTCGGAGGCCGCCGCATTTTGCTGGGTGACCTTGTCGAGCTGTTGGATTGCTTCGTTGATCTGGGCGGCGCCGATATCCTGCTCGCGGCAGGCTGCGGAGATCTCCGAAACGAGTTCGGCGGTCTTGCGGATATCCGGCACCAGCTTGGCCAGCATTTCTCCCGCCGTCTGAGCAGCTTTCACGGTATCGCTGGAAAGCGTGCTGATCTCGGTAGCCGCGGTCTGGCTGCGCTCCGCGAGCTTGCGCACTTCCGATGCTACAACCGCGAAGCCCTTGCCATGTTCACCCGCACGGGCGGCTTCCACCGCCGCGTTGAGCGCCAGGAGATCGGTCTGGCGCGCGATTTCCTGCACAATGGTGATTTTCTCGGCGATGGTGCGCATGGCATCTACAGCCTTGCTTACCGCTGCGCCGGAAGCTTCAGCGTCGTGCGCCGATTGTTTGGAGATTTTTTCGGTTTGGCTGGCGTTATCGGCATTCTGTTTGATGTTCGAAGCCATTTCTTCCATCGAGGCGGAGGCTTCTTCCGCGGCAGAGGACTGCTCGGTCGCGCCCTGGCTCATTTCTTCCGCGGTGGCGGAGAGTTCCTGACTGCCGGCGGAGACATTGTTGGCCGCGGCAATTGCATCGCCGACGACACCGCGCAGGCGTTCCACCATCTGGTTGACCTTGGCCACGACATCGCGCACTTCGTCGTTGTTCTTCACCTGCAATGTCTGGGTAAGATCGCCGCTGGCGACGGTTTCGGTAGCCTCCGTGATCCGGCGAAGGCCCGCGCCGACGGTGATCATCACCCAAGCGGCGGCGGCAGTGGCCAGGAGAAAGGCAATCGCAACAATGGTGATCAGAACGGTGCGGGCACGCGTCTCGTTTTCGTCCAGCTTGTTGCCCGCCTCTTTCATGGCGTCTTCGGAAAAGGCGACAAGCTGAGTTGTTCCTTTGAGCATCTCGTTGCTCAGCTGGCGCATTTCGCTGCTCGAAATCACCGTTGCCTCTTGGGTTTTTCCCTCCAGGGCGAGGCCGCGCAGCTTATCGTCGAGCGGTTTGAGCTGCTGCCAATTGGAGAGAACATCGCGATAGACGGGTTTTCCTTGCTCGGATGCGATCGCCAAGCCGTGCTCGATATCGGCATCGAGCGCGGCGCGCGTTTTGGCGATGTTGCTGTCAAACCCGCGCCGTGCGCCGGGATCGGTTTCGAGAATGATGTTTTTCTCATTGCGGATGAGTTCCAGCAAATCGGCGCGGACTTGCTTGGCGGTAGATAGCCGATCGACAGGACCGGCAACCATCGCATCCACGCTGTCATTCATGCTCGCTAAGCTGCTGATGGCGAAATATGCAGACGCCAGGAGGAGGAGCAGGGTGATCCCAAAACCCAATCCCAGTTTCAGTTTAATGGTGAAACGCATAACCCCCTCCTTGAGGTGAAATTATCAGCGCAAAACTGTACTCAGGCGTATTCTCTAAAACCGTCATCCTTGTCGTCACGCCCGCTCATATCGAGGGCGAAGCCGCGCACGAGACGCTGCTGTTCAGCGAGCGATGCTGCAGCTTTTCCGGTTTTCGGCAGCGGCTTGCCGTGCTGAGCAACGCGTTTTTGCGGGGCTGCGCTTTCGTTTGTGCGGAAGTAGGCGATAGAGGTTTGCAGCTCTTCGGCCTGCGAGGCGAGCTCCTCGCTGGTCGCGGACATCTGTTCGGACGCCGCTGCGTTCTGCTGCGTAACCTTATCGAGCTGCTGAATGGCTTCATTGATTTGGCTGGCGCCGATATCCTGTTCGCGGCAGGCGGCTGAGATTTCCGCTACCAGCTCGGCTGTCTTGCGGATATCTGGGACTAGCTTGGCGAGCATTTCTCCGGCCGTCTGCGCCGCTTTCACGGTATCGCTGGAAAGACCGCTGATTTCGGTTGCCGCTGTCTGGCTGCGTTCGGCGAGCTTGCGCACTTCCGAAGCGACTACCGCGAAGCCTTTGCCGTGTTCGCCTGCGCGTGCCGCTTCCACCGCCGCGTTCAGGGCCAGAAGATCTGTCTGACGCGCGATTTCCTGCACGATGGTGATTTTCTCGGCAATGGTGCGCATGGCGTCCACCGCCTTTGTCACAGCGGTACCTGAGGCTTCCGCGTCGCGTGCCGATTGCTTGGAGATCTTTTCGGTTTGGCTGGCGTTATCGGCGTTCTGTTTGATATTTGCAGCCATCTGTTCCATGGAGGCCGAGGCTTCTTCGGCAGAGGCCGCCTGTTCGGTGGCGCCCTGGCTCATCTGTTCGGCGGTGGAGGAGAGTTCCTGACTGCCGACCGAAACATTGTTGGAAGCCGCAATCGCATCGCCGACGACACCGCGCAGGCGTTCCACCATCAGGGCGAGGGCTTTGCCAATGGCGTCCTTATCGGATTGCTGCTTGACCTCGATCGTGAGATCTCCCGAGGCGATCTTGGTGGCGGTATCGGCAACGCCCTGCAGTGCCGCGACCATGCCTTTCATCGCAGTGACAAGCTTGTCGATTTCGGAGCGAGGCTGGGGCTGATGGGAGAGATCACCCAAGGTGATCTGCTGCATGACTTCAGCGACTTGGCGCTCCGTGCCGACCAGCGCGACACAGGCCTTACCCAGCGTGTCCTTTTCAGACAGCACCACCGGCTCGACCGTGAGGTCGCCGATCGAGAGCTTCTGCACGAAGTTGTCGAGACGATGCAGACGGCCCATTACCTTGGCGAGAGACGCGCCGAGCACGTCCTTCTCGGAGCGCGATTTCGGTTCATAGGAAAGATCGCCAGCGGCGACACCTTCCATCCCGGTGGTAATGCGGCGCTCGGCGGCGACGACTTCCTGCAACGCTTTGCCAAGTACGTCGTGTTCGGAGAGGATGGTCGGCTCCTTTGAGAGATCGCCCAAGGAAATCTGATGTGCGATGTCGGCGGAACTCTTGAGATTGGCGCTCAAACGGCCCACCGCGACGAAGACATCGCCGATTTCGTCGTCGGCCTTGTAGCTGGCGGCACTCGAGAGATTCCCGATCGCCATGGCATCGGCCTGTGCCGTGACCTTCTTCAGCCCGCTGGTGATGGACCACATGATCCAGGCGGCCGCGGCGAAGGTAGCGAGGAGGGCGGCGATTACCACTCCGATAAGTTCGTTGCGCGTGTTAGCATAAGTTTCCGCGGCCTTCTCGACGGCAAGGTTCACGTTTGTCGTGCCGAGTTCCGTCAGAGCATCGGTTCTGGAGATCATCTCGGTGCCGAGCTTGCGAGCCTCGCCGAGCGAGAGCGCGCGGGCCTCGTCGATTTTTCCGGCTTGGGCAAGATCGCGCATGCGCCGGTCGAACGACTTGAATTCCTGAAGCTGGCTTAAGAGCCCCGCGTAAATCTCCTTACCCTTGCTGCTGGCGATCTGATCGCCATGGGCCATATCGCTGTCGAGCTTGGACATTGCGGCGGTAAGGGTGCCCTCGAACGACTGGCGGGTCTGCGGATCCACCGCGAGAATGACGTTCTTCTCGTTGCGAATAACATTGTAGAGGTCAGCCTTCACCTCTTTGGCCGTGGAAAGCCGCGCCATTGGGCCGTTCACCAGCATTTCAGTCTCAGCATTCATGCCGTTTAGACTGGAAATCGCAATGACCGAAGCCGCCACAAGGGACAAGCCGATCAGGCCAAATGCCAGGCCCATTTTCGCTTTGATGGTAAAACGCATAATGCCCTCCCGAGCAGCGATGATTAGTTTTGTGCGATAGCCATATCGCAGCCGAGCGCGAAGATTCGTTCGAGATTGGGCACAATGATGAAATCGTTGTCCCGCTTTGCGATGCAGCGGATGAGGTCTGCCTGCCAGCGCATTCCAACGCGCGGCGGGGCTTCGGAATTTACGGCTTCGAGCAGCGTGACTTCATGGACCTTATCGGCCTTGATGCCGATGAGCGTGGTCTCGCCGTCAAGATCGAGTTCGATGACGATGACGCGGCTATCCGCGGTCTGGCGTGCGATATCAAAGCCGAATTCGCGATGAAGATCGGCGAGAGGGATTACGCGCCCGCGAAAATTGGCAAGGCCTGCGACCATAGCGGGTGCGCCAGGCACCACGGTTTCCTGCATGTGGTCGACGATTTCCCGCACAAGGCTGGCTTCGATGGCGAATGTTTCGCCCTGCATGTCGAAGGTCACGACTTCCATTGGGCTGTCGGTGCCCGCTTCTACTTCGCTCATAGATCAGACGGCAGCGCTAAGCTGCCCCTCCTGTTTCTGGCCGAGGGCGACCAGATGCATGACGTCGAGGATCAGCGCGACACAGCCATCGCCAAGGATAGTGGCGCCGGAAAAGCTCTCGGCTTTTGCATGGAAGCGCGATAGCGGCTTGATGACGGTCTGGTGGTGGCCAATGATCTGGTCCACCACGAGCCCGACGCGTTCGGAGCCGGTCGAAATGACGACGATTTTCTGGTAGCGATCTGGATCTGTGCCGGTCGCAAACATTTCCCTGAGACGCAGGAAGGGCACCAGGCTATTGCGCAAGGTGATGAAGCTGCGCCCGGTGGATCGCTGATCCTGCTCGGGCAAGAGCTCAATGCATTCCTCGACACAGGAAAGGGGAATGACATATCGGCCCTCGCCAACCCGCACCAGAAGCCCTTCGATGATGGCGAGCGTCAGGGGCAGGCGCAGGTCGACCGATGACCCTGCCGCGGGGATCGATGTCAGTTCGATGGTGCCGCGCAAAGAGTCGATCGTGCGTTTGACCACGTCCATGCCCACGCCGCGGCCCGAAAGGCTGGAAATCTTCGCCGCCGTGGAAAACCCGGGTTTGAAGATGAGCTGATAGATGTCGTGGTCGCTCAGCACGGCCCCTGGCGGGATGAGGTGGTTTTCCTCGGCCTTGGCCTTCACCCGCGCGCGGTCAATGCCGCGCCCGTCATCGCTGACGGTGATGACCACTTCGGTTCCGGCTTGGCGGGCGGAAAGGTGGATTTGCCCTTTTTCCGGTTTGCCGGCAGCTATGCGTTCTTCGGTGCTTTCAAGGCCGTGGTCGGCCGCGTTGCGGATGAGATGGATCAAGGGATCGGCCAGGCGCTCAATGACGGTCTTATCGAGCTCAGTCGTACCGCCATCTGTGCTGAATTCGATCTCCTTGCCCGTCTCGCGTGCCAAATCATGGATGAGACGGCGGAAGCGACCGAAGAGCTGGCTAATCGGTACCATGCGAACGAACATCATCGAATCGCGCAAGACGGAGGCGAGGCGCTCGATCTCCTCGGCTACGGACCGCAGACTCGAATCCGTAGTGGCGTTCGCAACCTGCTTCAGGCGGGACTGTGCGATCATCAGCTCGCCAACCTGGTCCAGCAGTTCGTCGAGGCGGCTGGCTGGCACGCGCACGGTTTCGCCCGCGAGGGTGATGCGGGTTTCGAATTTTTCGGCGGCGGGTTCCTGGGGCGGGGCGCTGTCGGCCACCGGAGCGCCCTCTACATTATATATAGGGGCCTGCGGCTCTTCTTCGGCGGTAAGCTCTTCGATTTTGAGCACCATGTCGTCGATAACGAAGAGAAAGACCTCTTCAATTACTGAACGAGGTTCTGAGGTCGTAAGCTCTACCGTCCAAGCGATGTGGCACTGGTTCGGGGAAAGATCGGCGAGATTGGGAATGCCGCTGGTATCAGCAACAATCTTGGCATCGCCGAGGGCTCGCAGCTCGTCGAGCAGGGCCAATGGTCTAGTGCCGTTGATCAAACAATCTGGCGGCAAAGAAAAGTAGATGCGCCAGGCGTGCTGGGAAGGGGCGGTGGGGGGCACCGCAGTTTCCAGGGCCATCGCCTGGCGCAATTCGTTGAGGAGTTCTTCGCCGCCATCAGCCTCCGCCGCAGGGTGTCGGGCGAGCGCGCGCATATGATCCAGCGCATCCAATACGGCGGCGATCAGCGCGGGGGTTGCAGGCACTTCATTTTTGCGGACGCGGTCAAAAGCGGTTTCGAGGTGATGGGTGAAGGAGGCGAGGGCCTCGTAGCCGAACATCGCCCCTGAGCCTTTCAGGGTATGCAGGGCGCGGAATACCTTGGCGACGATTTCGCCGTCTTGGGGACGGTTTTCAAGGTCGAGCAGGCCTTGTTCAAGCTGTTCCAGTAATTCCTGGGATTCGGCGCGAAAGATATCTTGGGGATCGGAATGGCTCATCGTGCGAGCACCTTTTTGACGACCCTGGAAAGCTGGTCGGCGGCGAATGGTTTGGTGAGCCAGCCGGTCGCACCTGCTGCCTTGGCTTGCTGTTTCACCTCACCGGAATCTTCCGTGGTGAGAAACAGGATGGGGATGCCGGCATAGGCTGGTAGTTTGCGCAGCTCACGGATCATCGTGAGCCCATCCATCACGGGCATATTGAGATCGGTGATGACGAGATCGAATTGGCGCTCTCTGGCGAGGGCCAGTGCATCCGCACCATCGGTGGCACCGGTTACCTCACAATCGGGATGGAGGGCGATTTTTACCGCCTGGCGGATGGAGGCGGAGTCGTCGACAGCAAGCACGGAAATCACGGCGTGTTCTCCATCAGCCAGAAGCTGCGACTTGAAATCTCGGTGAGAAATCCGCCGCGCTCCAAAAGTGTCTCTAGTTCGCCGTTCGCGCGATGGGATAGAGACAACGATTTCCCCGTGCATATGGCTTGGCGGCGGCCGGCCTCGATAAGCTGCACAAAGGTAATGTCAGGATTTTCCAGCCCATCCAGGTCGAGCACCAGACTATGGTGTTGCGCCAAGGCATCGTTCAGGCGGCCATGGAGGGCAGCAATTTCGCGGATATCGCCCGGTCCTGTGATCTTAAGAACGCCTGCGTCCGCTATCGTCTTAGTCCCATCCGTCATTCCGGCCTCCTCCGGCACGCGAATTCCAAATCTGGGCGCAAGGTAGACGCGTAGCGTTCAATTGCGGCTTAAGCCGTAGAAACCGGAAATTTCGGTGGAAGCATTTTTATTCAAAAATACACAGGACAGATTGTCACGAACAAATGCGTAATTTGGAATCCTGTATGTCCGTAGTCCTCAAATAGGCCGCAATAATGCCGCGCGATGTTCACGGATCCGACATCCCGCGACCGGAATACGCGGCACGTACATTTTGGAAAGCTGCGGAGCTGCGCGACATTCCGCACGTCCTCGCTAACGAGATTGTTCGTTTTCATACGAGATTGGTGTTTAGTAATATTGTCTATGTTCTAATGAGATTCGAATTTGCTATTCGGGCAAACCGATCCTGGCTAAGCCGACCGGCGCCCCGAAACGAAGAATAAGGACGAAACCTTTGGTCAAGCGGTGCCATGAACACGCGATTGCCTAAGAAGCCTAACGAGGTTGATCGCGAAATCGGACTGAAGCTCCGCAAATGGCGATTGGCGCAGGAAATGGAAGCGGGCGAACTCGCGAGCAAGCTTGGCGTCACCTATCAGCAGCTTCGAAAATACGAAAAAGGCCTGACAAGAATTTCTGCTTCAAGGCTTTACGAAATCTCTCAAACCCTTGACGTCCCAATTCATTGGTTTTTTCGAGAGAACCATCTTGATACGGATCGGGTGCAGCCGGCGCTATTTGGCGAGTTGTCGGGAAAGCGACAATCCATGCTGGACGGTGTTTCTCGGCGGACTGGTGAGGCAAAGAAATCGCCACTGGATGCTCAGCCGGTTGATCCGCGCTAAAAGGTCAGCGCGTTCTATAAATTCGCAAATAGCGTCACCAAGCGTGCTAGATGAGCCGTATGGATCGAGATACTGCCTCCGTTGCTGAGCAAAAGGGCTCTCGCACGCCGCGTTCTGTTTTCGGGCATTGTCCTGCTCATTGGCTGCTTCGGCAATTAGGGGACCGCTGGTCAGTGCCAGTTTTGAGTGCGCTGTCGCTTGGGCCTAAGCGTTTTTCGCAATTACGCGAAGACCTGCAACCGATATCGCCGAAGATGCTCGATTCCACTCTCAAAAAGTTGATCCGCATCGGCTTCGTGAAGCGCTGCGGAACACATAGCCAAATATATTATGAGCTTACCGCTCTCGGCCTCTCCTCGCGCCCCGCAGTTCGCAAGCTCTTGAGCTGGCCGCTGCGCCAAAACGTGATGCTTTATATTCGCGAAAGCATGGACCACAAAGCCTAGGCCAGATCACCTTCGATTGCTGCTGTTCTTTCGGTCCTGCTTACTTTCGGTATCGGCGGTCATGGCGGCCAGGATGTCGGTTTCATGCAATCGCATCCAGAGGTATAAATCCCCCATATGTTCTAACAAAGAGCGACCCTCTGGGGTTAGGCGGTAGGCTGCCTGGGCTGCTGTCGTGTTGGATTCCTCGCGCTCAATCAGGCTGAAACGCTCCAGTTTCTTCAGCGCCAAGATCAGCATGCGTTCCGAAATGGGAGTGAGAGACTTGCGAAATTGTGAAAATCTCAGCGGACCGTTGTTCAGTAATCCTAGAACAGGCAGCGTCCATTTGTCGGCGAAGTGCAGGAAGAACCAACGCGCAGGACAATCGCTCTCTGTTGCCGATTGTCGGTTAGTGCAGGTGGCGCAAAGAAACTGGTCCGTGTCAGTGCTGGCGCAGTTCATTGTATTCCGTGTCTGGATTGGAATTGTATCAAGAATACGTACAAATTTGGTACGGCATTTGAAACCTTGCCGATGCGCTATCGCGCAATAGGATTAATTTTTCGCGCGGTTGTATAGGCTGGACTTAGACTGATTATAAAATAACGCTGAAATTCAGCAGCAGGATATCTCTCTGGTTTCGGTTCGCGGCATCGCTTACAGATCACTGTGTCTGCTTGGAGCTAGTGGTTCAGCGTGTTGCGCTCACCCGCCATACAGCCCCACCGAGATCGTCAGCGATAAGCAGCGCGCCGTTCTTATCCAGCGCTAGTCCTACGGGCCGTCCGTGCGCCACGTCTCCATCGATAAAGCCGGTGACAATATTCTCTGGCTGGCCGTTGGGACGGCCGTTGACGAACGGTACAAAGACGACGCGATAACCATTGTAGGGGCTTCGATCCCAACTTCCATGCTCGCCGATAAAAGCCCCACCCTTAAAGCGCGCGGGGAAGGCATTGCCGGTATTGAAAACCATACCGAGCGGCGCGACGTGTGAACTCAGCGAATAGTCAGGCTCGATGGCTTTCGCGACGAGGTCGGGGCGCTGTGGCCGTACGCGGGGATCAACATGCTGACCCCAGTAGGAGTAGGGCCAGCCATAAAAGCCGCCATCTTTGATAGAGGTGAAATAGTCCGGCACGAGGTCGGGGCCTAGTTCGTCGCGCTCGTTAACCACAGCCCATAGCGTTTTTGTGGTGGGTTCGAATTGCAGCCCGTTGGGGTTGCGTATTCCGGTGGCATAAAGGCGGCGGGCGCCGGTTTGGCGATCAATCTCCCAAATGGCGGCGCGGTCCTTCTCTGCCTCCAGACCGTTTTCCATCACATTGCTGTTGGAGCCGACACCGGCATAGAGCTTGGTGCCATCCGGGCTGGCGGTCAGCGATTTGGTCCAATGGTGATCGATAGGGCCGCCGGGCAGGTCGGTCAGCTTGGTGCCAGGCCCGGATATATATGTGTCGCCCTCGTAATAGGCGAAGCGCATCACGGAATCTGTGTTAGCGACGTAGAGATCATTGCCCACCAGAACGACGCCAAAGGGATGGACTAGGTGATCGATAAAGACGGTACGCAGGTCGGGAATGCCGTCGCCATTGGTATCCCGCAATAAAAGAATCCGGTTGCCTGCAGGATTGGCGGAATGGGCGCTGGCTTCAATCCATTTCACAACAATTGTCTTAGGGCGGAAGATCGGCTCTTTGGGCCCATCGGATTCCACCACCAGAATGTCGCCATTGGGCAGGGTATAAACCGTACGCGGATTGTTGAAATCCTTGCCCAGCGCCTGGATCTTGAAACCCCGCGGCACATGCGGGCTGGCGTTACCCCATGCCTCATGGCTCGGCACGCGCATAGGCGGAAAGAGGTACTGATGCGGCTCGGGTAATTTCGGATGTGGCCCGGTCTGCTCTTTGGGATTCTTCGCAGGTTCTGGCCCGCAGGCGGAAAGGGCGACCGCGGCCGCCGCGCATAACAAGAGGGCGCGAGGCTTCACCGGGTTTCTCCTTCATGGCGACGGTCTAGCTGTTCCGGTGCCACGCCTACGCCATGGCGATAAACCATCGCCCAGCCATTCCAACCGGTGACGAGCAGGATCAGAACCACAATGGCCGACAGCGTGATCCCCGTGGGCACCACGCCGGTGTAACCGTCATGGGTATGCACAAAGGCATTCCAGATCGCGACGAGGAGGGCGATGCCATTGCCGATGCCGTGAATCCAAGCCTTGCGCAGAGAACGGATGCGGCGCTCGCCTGCAAAATCGGTGAGACCGGTGATGACCACGAAAGCGGAAACCAACAACCCGATGGCGAGAAACCACGACGACATGTTCGCCCATTGCGGCTCATAGGAATTGGCATAGGCGATGTCGGTCAGAAGCGTCGCCACGAAGCAGACAATAGGCACCGGCACCAGCATGGGGTGGATTGGGTGACCGGCGATGCGTGCCGTAGATTTCGGAAAAGGGGAGTTGATCATTGCTAACGGCTGCCTCGGCAGGGGGACCGGGACTAACGGGCCGCTTCCCGGCGGGTTCCGGGCGAAAAACCCCGAGTTTCCCTGGGATAACTGGCGTGTGCGTCATGTTGACATTCAACTAATTCTATAGTTTCCTCTCGCAGCTATTGCGACTGAATTGCAATTCAAGAGGGCAAAATGAACCAGGCGCCGCTTCCGCGGACCAAGCCAGAACCCCCGCGTCTCAGTGCTCAGATGGTGCTGAAAGGGGCTCGTGAGGTGATCCTGGTGCATGGTCGCGAGGAATATAGGTTGAAGCTTACCGCAGCAGGCAAGCTGATCCTGACCAAATAGTCTGCTTACTGATCAAGTCTATTTTTATCCAAGCCAGCCACGGAGGTTCCTCCTTTAGCCAGCCAGGATGCTGAGGGGAACATGTCTAAATCATCCTGGAACGTTCTGTTTGCCTTGTGCGGCCTCATCGGCCCCGCAACCGCCGAGACCATGTCCGTTGAAACCGTGCGGGTGGACGGCAAAGCCAGCGGCACTGAGCTGCAAGCCCTTCCAACCTCAATCCAGGATACGCCGCAGGCCATCCAGGTCATCTCGAAAGAAATCCTGGAGCAGCAGAAGGTGGGCTCGCTGGAGCAGGCGCTGCGCAACGTCCCAGGCATCACAATTGCTATCGGTGAAGGCGGTGCGCTGGCGGGCGATCAGTTCAAGATTCGCGGCTTCGATGCCAAGGACGACGTCTATCTCGATGGCTTGCGCGATTTCGGTGTCTATTCGCGCGACAGCTTCAACGATCAGGAAATCGAGGTCCTGAAAGGTCCGTCCGGCGCATTGTTCGGGCGCGGCACGACCGGCGGGGCGATCAACATCGTCTCAAAAACGCCCGAAGCGGGCGATCATATCAGCGCGCAAGTGATCGGCGGTGATAAATATCTGCGCGGCACGGCGGATCTCAACCTCGCGCTCAGCGATACCGCCGCGGTACGCCTGAATGTGATGGGCAATTGGACCGGTGTGGAAGGGCGCGATGTGGTCTATTCGCATCGCTGGGGCGTGGCGCCGAGCATCGCCTTCGGTATTGGGACGAATACCACCTTCAGCCTCTCGGCGCTGCATCAGCAAAGCGACGCCATTCCCGATTACGGCCTGCCGGTCTCGGTAGATCCCATAACGCGCATTGCCAAGCCGGTGACAGAGAAGGGCATCCCGCGCTCTAATTTCCTGGGCTATGACAGGGATCGCGACAGCACCACGGCAGATATTCTGACCGCCAAATTCAAGACTAAGCTTTCGGACGGGCTGACGCTGGCGAACGATACCCGTATCGGCATCTATTCGCGCTATTTCCAATACACCACGGTGGACCGCTGCGATGAAACCGCCGCGACCAACACCTGCGCCACCAATATGGCGATCAACCCGGCTACGGCCTATGGCGGCATAGGCGGCGGCGGGCCTTATCGCCAAGCCGCTTGGGGCATTCAGGATATCGCCAGCGCGAAAGCCGATTACGATCTTTTGGGCCTGCGCAGCCAGACCATATTCGGGGTGGACGTTTCCTATCAGCGCAACAAGCGCACTTTCTATGCCTATACGCTGCCGGCGAAAGGCGCCTTCAATTACCTCCTCGGCAATGGCTCGGCCTCACGTACCAATATCGGCGTGAGCCTGCTCAATCCGGTGCATACGCCGCCTGCGGGATATAGCGTCTATTTGCCGACGCTGAATGGCGCGCTGCCTGCGCTCACCACCGCGTCCCCGTCGACCAATCTTTATGCCAGCGGCGATGCCACCGATGTGGCGCTGTTCGCGGTGGAGCGGCTGTGGTTCACGCCGCATTGGTCGGTGATCGGCAATCTGCGTTGGGATCATTATGATTCCAGCTATGCCACGCAGACCATCGGTTCGCCCACGACGTCGTCGGCGACGGCAGCGCTTTCCGCAAAAAGCGAGTTCTTCAGCCCGCGCGGCAGCCTGGTGTTTGAACCGTCCGAGGATCAAACTTTCTACTTCACCTTTGGCCGTTCCAACACGCCGCAAGGCACCTCTATCGTTGGCGCAGGCACAGGCATCGCCGCCACCACGGCGGATCTGAAGCCCGAAGTCGCCGAAACCATGGAGCTGGGCGCCAAGCTGGGCCTCGCGAAGCTGGGGCTGGAAGATTTCATGCTGACGGGCTCGCTCTTTGTGGTGAACAAGCAGAACGCGACAAAGGTGGATTCCTCCACCGGCGATGTTCTCAGCCAGTCCGGAGAGCGCCAGCGCGCGCAAGGCATCGAGCTTGGGCTTTCAGGAAAGCTGCTTCCGGATTGGAGTTTCACCGCCTCCTATACCTTCCTCGACACCAAGACGCGCGATTCCTATGTGAACTGCATCGCGGCGCCGCCAGCGGGCAGCATCATTACCGGTGTGATTTGTCCAACCGGCATTGCCACGGGTTCGCCGGTGCGCAATAGCATCGCGATTGGGCGCCAGATCACCTACACCCCCAAGAACGCGGCGACGCTGTGGACCTCGTATAAATTTCCTTTTGGGATGGAGGCGGGCGGCGGGCTCTTTTATCAAAGCGCGCTCTATAATGCTTTCACGCCTGCGAGCGCGTCTGTGGCGGCGCCTGCAACCCAGGTGCCGTATCGCATCGTGAAAATTCCCGAGACAATCCAGCTCGATCTTTTCGCGGCCTATGAGGTGCAGAACTGGCGGCTGGGGCTCAACGTGATCAATGCCACGGACCGGCTGAATTACGCGCAGAGCTTTTCCAATCGCGCCACGCCCGCGCCATCGCGCACCTTCATGTTCTCCGTCTCCACCGCCTATTAATGGGGCTGACATGCTGATCCGCATCCCAGAGGTTCTTTTGTCCGAAGAGGTGGCTCACTGCCGAACGGTGCTGGAAGCGGCGTCCTGGGTGGATGGCAAGGTGACGGCGGGGGCGCAATCGCGCGAGGCCAAACAGAATCTGCAAATCCCGCAGAATTCCGAGGCCGCGCGCGAATTGGGCGAGATCATCTTGCGGCGGCTCGGCACCAATCCGGCGTTCACTTCGGCGGCCTTGCCGCTGCGCGTGTATCCGCCGCTGTTCAATCGCTACGATGAGGGGATGCATTTCGGCACCCATATCGATAATGCGATCCGCCCGGTGCCAGGCGTCAATCTGCGCGTGCGGACCGATCTTTCCGGCACACTGTTCTTAACCGCGCCGGAAGATTATGACGGCGGTGAACTTGTCATCGAAGATACCTATGGTGAGCAGCGCGTGAAGTTCTCGGCGGGCGATATGGTGCTATATCCGGCCACCAGCCGCCATCGGGTCGAGGCCGTCACGCGCGGCAGCCGCTGGTGTTCCTTTTTCTGGATTCAGTCCATGGTGCGCGACGGAGAAGCTCGCGCCACTCTGTTTGATCTGGACACGGCCATTCAGTCTTTGCGCGCTAAATCGGGCGAAAGCGAAGAGGCGGTGCGGCTAACCGGGGTCTATCATAATTTGTTGCGCCGCTGGGCGGAGGTTTAGGGGATTATGTTTCGCAAGGTTTTGTTTCAGGCCCATCTTTGGACGGGGCTGATTTTAGGTATTGTCTTTGTTGTGCTGGGGGTGACGGGGGCGCTTCTGGTCTATCAGAAAGAGCTGATCGCGCTGGGCCAGAAGCCCTTGCCGCGGGCCGAGAGCCAGGGGGCGATGCTCTCCGCCGATGCTTTGATCGCGGCAGGCAAAGCCGCGGTGCCCGGCAAGACCGATAACGTCACCCTGGTTTTCCCCAAGGAGCAGGGCGAGGCTGCTGCCGTCTTTATGCGGAAGGTTGAGGGTGGCAAGCACGGGCATAAAGCCCGTGGCGAGATGCGCGGGCCCAAAGCAGGCATGGATGGCGACGGTGGCCGCAAGAATTACACCTATGTCTATCTCGATCCTGTGTCCGGCAAAGTGCTGGATGTGCGCGATACTAAGCTCAATCCCTTCTTCGCCACGCTGCATCAGCTTCATGCCAATCTGATGCTGGGCCCGGACGGGCGCCAAGTGGTGGGCTGGTTCGGCGCGGGCATGCTGCTTCTGGGCCTCAGCGGGATCTATCTGTGGTGGCCGCGGCGCGGCGCCTGGAAATACGCCTTCGGCATTCGCAAACACGCCAAGGGCTATCTCTTTCACCGCGATCTGCACGGGGCGGCGGGCATCTGGTTTTGGGTGGTGTTTGTGATCGTCACCTTTTCGGGCGTGGTGATTTCATTCCCTGCCACGTCGCGCGCCACCTTTGTGGCCGAGAAGCCTGCCTTCGATTTGCGCCGCGGGCCTGTGGTGCAGCCAGTTGAGGGCGTCGATCCCATCGGTGCGGATGCTGCGATCACGCTGGTGAAGAAGGAAATCCCGGGGGCGCAGCTCGCCACCATCAGCTTTCCCGGCAAGCCCGACGAGACCTTGCGCGTGACGTTGCAGGGCGATCCCGCAACCATTGCGTTTGTCGATCCCTATGCCAAGAGGATCGCGGGCTGGCGCAATAAGCCTGCGGATTTCGTCTCCTGGCAGCGCATCTTGCATGATGGCCGTGGCTGGGGACCGGTGTGGCGCGCGCTGGTGTGCATTTCCGGGCTGCTACCGCTGCTCTTCACGATCACAGGCACAGTGATGTGGCTGAAAAAGCGTAAGGGCAAAACGGCAGCGCTCCGGGTGGTCTAATATTCGGCAAGGATCGCTTGGCGTGCCTCGCGCAGCCGCGGTCCGACCCGCACCAGGAAGTCTTTCAAGAAGAAGACACCATAGATACCGCTTTTGCGGTCGATAAAGGGCAGTGTGCCGAAAGCGCCAGGGCTGGAGACGAGGGTGCAGTGTTTATCCGCGTCCCAGCGCTCGCACCAATTGCCTAAGCCATATTGCGCGCCTTCGCTGACGCCGGGGGGCATGAAACCGCGTTCAAGCCCGAGCGTCTGCGCGGTTTCCATCGCGGCTATGGCTTGTGGCGAGAGGATCTGGTGATCCTTGAAACGCCCGTTCGCGGCCAGCATGGTGAGAAACTTCATATAGTCATCCGCTGTGGTCACCACGCCGCCTTGCAGAAGCGGGTTCAGGGTTTCGCTGGCGGCTACGCGGGCGCCACGGCGGGGATGTTCCCAACGCGTAGAGGTCATGCCGAGCGGTATCGCGATGCGCTCATTGAATAGATCGGCCCAGCGCTTGCCGGTGACTTTTTCCACCATCGCGCCTGCCACCTGAAATCCGGGGCCGCCATATTCGAACACGGCACCGGGCGGATGGGCGAGCGGACGTTTGGCGACTTCCGCCGCGCTCTCGGCCAGGGTGATGCGCGGGTCTTGGCTGATATCGATATGGCCTTTGCGCAAAGAGCCAGTGCCTGCGGTTTGTGCGAGCAGCATGCGCAAGGTGATGGTGCTTTTCTCACCGGAAAATTCCGGCAGTACTTTCGAGATGGGCTCATCCAGCGAGAGCTTGCCTTCATCCACCACCGTCATCACCAGCGCGGCCGTCATCCATTTGCTGGCAGAGGCGATATCGTATTGAGTGGAGGCATCGATTTTGCCGATATCGACGCGATAAAGCTGTTTGCCGTCCTTCATCACAATCGCTGTGACGCCGGACACACCGCTTTTGACGATGGCCAGCAGATTATCGTTGACCGCTTTTGGGACGGAAGCCCCGCTTGTTTGTATCGCGGGCGGATTAATGGTGCTTTCGACGCGATGAGCAACCCGCCGCGCCGCCATCATGCAGCCGGAGAGCACAAGCGAGGCGGCCAGAGCGGCAATGAGTTTTTTCATGAAATATTCCCTTTAGTCTAAGAGAGCCCGGCCGTTGGGGGGGACGAAGCGGCCGGGCTCCACGCGGTTCTCAGTTCTGGGGTCTATTGACTGAGCCGCTACGCGAAATGCTGCCGCCATTCGGACCGGTGGTGTTCGAATACCAGCTTGAACCATTCTCATCGCGGCTGACACCGCCGTTATGCGTCCAGCTGCGGCCATTGTTGCCGGTCACCTTGGTCGAGCCGGTGCAGCTGCCATCGGCGCAAGACCGGGTGCGATCTGCCGTATAGCCATAGCCGCGGTTGGTCTGGACCGAGCGGTGCCCGGTGCAGGCACCGCCGCCGCAATTGCGGTCGACGTTTTTGACAAAGCCGCGGCCTTGGCTGCCTTGGGCCCAGCTGGTGCGATGGAAGCTGCGCGCTACAGCGCTATCCAATGTGGCGGCGAAAGCGGTTGTAGCAATCAGGGCGACAAAGGCGGTGGAAAGAAGCTTTTTCATGGGGAAATCCTTCTGGTCAGTGAGGGCGCTCCGATGAAAGGCAGTGTGGCCTGCACCCGTATCGCCAGGATTTCGCGACCGAAACGCCGTGTAACGCTTTGTAACCGGGCTTGCCTCAGGGGCGGGTGAGCCGCAAAACTGTGCCATGAGCCAAACCATCCTGATCGTCGAGGACGACCGCGAGATTTCGAGCCTTGTGGAGGCGCTGCTGACGCGGGAAGGCTTTCACGCCCGCATTGCTGCCACCGGCGCGGCTATGGATGCGGTTTTGTTAGAAGCGGTTCCCGATCTGATCCTGCTTGATCTCATGCTGCCCGGGGAGGATGGACTTTCGATCTGCCGCCGCTTGCGGGCGAATTCCAATGTGCCGGTGATCATGGTAACCGCCAAAGGCGACGACATCGACCGCATCATCGGGCTTGAAGTCGGCGCCGACGATTATGTCGCCAAGCCCTTTAACCCGCGCGAGCTGATCGCCCGCATTCGAGCGGTGCTTCGGCGTGCCGTTCCGGCGGCGATTGGTCCATCTATTCAGGTGTCACGGCGGATGTGGTTCGGAGATTTCACGCTCGATCTCGATGCGCATCGCCTCTTTCGGGGCGCGGAGGAAATCGAACTTTCCACCGGCGATTTCGATCTGCTCAGTGTGTTGGTCGAGCATCCGATGAAAGTTCTGTCGCGCGATCAGTTGATGGATTTGACCAAGGGGCGAAGCTGGGACGTCTTCGATCGTTCTATCGATGTGGCTTTGTCGCGGCTTCGCAAAAAGATCGAAACCGATCCGGCGCATCCGGTCCTGATCAAGACGATCCGCAATGCCGGTTATATGCTGGCCGTTCCAGCCGGGAAGGTTTGAGATGCGCCTCAGCTTGCGCTTGGCTCTTATCTTAGGCGTCACCTTGACCTTGCTGCTCTCGGTGCTGTTGCTCGCCTTCATTGTCGCGCAACGTCCGGCGCGTGCCTTTGGCGTCGTCTTACCGCGTCCGGCCCAGGTTGCGGCGATGGCGGAGCTGATCGAAACGACACCGCAGCAACATTGGGATTTGGCCATTACCGCAATCAGCACGCCCTATACCAAGCTGCAGGTATTGGAACAGCCGCCGCAATCGGCAGGCGGACGTCCGATGCCCGGCATCGTGTTGGCCTTGCGCCGCTATCAACGCGCGGTTGGAGATCGGCCTGTCAGCGTGATGGCGGAGCTTGAGCAGGACAGCGCCGCGCCAGATATCGAACTTCGCGACGACCAAGTGCGCGCAACGCGTCCTGTTCGTATCCTGCTCGGGCTTCATAATGGCAAACTCTTGATGATCGAGGCGCGGCGGCCATTGTCGGAGCGCTTCACCGGGTTAAAGCTCGGCTTTCTCGCGCTCGGCGTTACCATCGTGATCGGATTGATCGCGCTCTGGGTCATTCGCCGCCAGTTGAAACCTCTGGAGCGCCTCGGCGCCGCGGTGGAGAAATTCGGCACGCGGCTGGAAGTCTCCTTGCTTCCCGAAAAAGGCTCACTGGAGCTGCGCCAGTTGATTGCCGCCTTCAACCGCTTGCAGGCCAATATCGGCGAACTCGTCAAAGGACGTACGCGGATCATCACCGCGGTGGGTCACGATCTCGGAACATATCTAACGCGGCTGCGGCTCAGGGTGGAATATATCGGTGACAACAGCCAGCGTGAAAAGGCCATAAGCGATATCGAGGATATGCAGGCCTTGATGCAGGAAACCATTGCGCTCGCAAAACTCGAGCATGACGGGCAGGCCGATGGGGCGATTGATTTGGCCGCGTTGCTGCCAAAAATCGCAGAACGCTTCGGCGAGGGGGCATCTTATGATGTTCCGGCTGACCATCTATGGGTGCGGGCCGCTGGCATTGAGCGCGCGATTGGAAATCTCGTTTCAAACGCTCTGAAATATGGTCATGAGGCGCATTTGGCAGCCGCCGCCAATGGCGATGAAATTCACATCGTCGTGGAAGATCGCGGTCCCGGAATCCCGCTTGGAGAACGAGCGGCGGTGCTGGAGCCATTCTACCGGCTGGATAGCGCACGCAATCTCAACGAACGTGGCTTCGGTTTAGGGCTTGCGATTGTGGCTGAGGTGGTAAAGGCCGCGTCGGGAAAGCTTCTGTTTGAAGATCGTGAAGGGGGCGGCCTGCGCGTCCGGATGATTTTTCCAAACGCGCAGGCTTAAGCCTTACTTCAGTGTGATGACCTGCTTCTTGCCGTCGTAGCTGACAGTCTTGTCGGCATTCGCGGTGATTTCCACGCCCGTGCCGCGGCCTTGGCTTACCAGCACGAGTTTGAAATTGCGCTTCTCCAGCATGCCGGGGAATTTCCCCTTGCGGTCCGCGATGGTGAGCGTGCGGGCCTTGTCGTTCCAGGTAAAGCTGATGGTGGCATAGACGCCTTTCTCATAGGCGTAGGTTTCGTCCTGGTCTTCATATAGGGTGAAGTGCCCGTCCGTGCCGGGATAGATGCGCAGCTCGATGGGATCGGCTTTCTTTTCCGTGGCGTATTGCAGGTACGGTCCCATCGGCACGATGGAGCCCGCGCGCACCATCAACGGCATGGTTTCGATTGGCGCATCTGCGGTGATGGTCTGGCCGCCCGTCATGCCCTTGCCTGTCCAGAAATCGATCCAGGACGTGCCCGCCGGCAGATAGACGTCGCGGGTTTTGGGTGTGTTGGCGGGCAGGGGCGCTGCATCGCGCGCGTGAATATCCGGCGTCTTCCAATAGACTTGCGCGCGGAAGGCGCCGAGCACGGCGTTCGAAGTTTCGAATTTAAAGTCGTATTGCTTACCAGCTTCCAAGGTCAGCGGCACCGTCCAGGACCCCATGGAGTCGTAATTGTGCGTGATCTCCTTGCCATCGAGATAGACTTTCTTCGGCCCGAAGCTGCGCAGATCAAAGCGATAGGTGCCGGATTTTGCGACCACCAGCTTGCCTTCCCAACGCATGGAGAAATGCGGGTCTTTGATGAAGCTCGGCCAGCCGGTGTACCAGAAGAGGTCTACGGTCGGTTCGATGGCTTCGTGGCAGACCTTGCCCCAGTGATCGTCGCAGAAATATGTGGCTTTCAGGCCGGGCTTGCCATCCGCAGTGCGGAAGTTTTCCGAGCCCACGATGATGCTCTGTTCCGGTTCGCGATGATACATCGGTGTTGTCACCGGCGCCGCCATCAGCGAGGGCCCGAAGAGGAACTGGTCCGAGATGCCATAGGTCTTTTTATCGGCCGGGAAATCCATCGGCAGGCCGCGCATGATGGAATAGCCGTCATGGGTGATCTGCCACGCCACCGAATAGATATAAGGCAACAGGCGGTAGCGCAGATTGTCGAACTTCTCGAGCACGGGAGAGTATTCACCGAACTCCCAAATCTCGCGCGGCGTCTCGGAGCCATGGCTTCTGAAGATCGGCGCAAAGGTCCCGAACTGGAACATGCGGGTATAAAGTTCCTGATACGCCGGATCTTTGCCGCCGTTTGAAAACACGCCGCCTTGGCAGCCGAGCGAATAGGCACCGATGTCGAAGGTCCAATAGGGAATGCCCGCCATGGAGTGGTTTAGGCCTGCCGGAATCTGCGCCGCGTAAACGCCCCAGCTTGCGCCGATATCACCGGACCAAGTGGTGGCTGCCGCCCGTTGCTGGCCCGCAAAGGTCGAACGGGTAAGAATATAGACGCGCTTATCGTCGGTTGTCTTGCGCTGATTGTTATAGACGCTTTCCGTCACCACCAGCGAATAGGGGTTGAGATAGCGGGCGAAGGAGCCGAGGTGGTTATCCTCCACCTTCTTCATCTCATATTCGTGTGAGTCCTTTGTGAGGGCGTTTACGATGTCCGGTTCAGTCGAATCCATCCACCAGGCATCATTGCCGATGCCGAAGATGTTCTTGTTGAGGTACTTCCAGAAGAGATCGTTGGCGGCGGGGTTGTAGGCATCATAATATTTGAAACCCGCCCAGCCGACGGGCGAATAAAGCCAGCCGTGCTTATCCATCTCTTTGTGAATGTCGGAGGCCGGGCCTAGCGCTTCCCAGATCGTCGTCATGACGTGGAAGTTTTTGGCGTGCAGCTCGTCATACATGGCCTTGGGATCGGGATAGCGTTCGCTGTCCCAAACCGTGGAACCCCAATTTTCCAGGCCTTTCCAGTAATTCCAATCCTGCACGATGGCGTCGACCGGAATCTTCAGTTCGCGATATTTCTTGGCGACGCCCAGGATTTCCGCCTGGGTGTGATAATGCTCCTTGCTCTGCCAATAGCCATAAGCCCATTTGCCATAAAGCGGTGCTTCGCCCGTCAGTTTGCGATAGCTTTTAATGGTCGCATCGATGGATGGGCCGGCGAAAAAGTAATAGTCGACATTGTCGGCGACTTCCGACCATAGCGATGCGCCCTTGGCGTCATCGGAAAAGACGGTCTTGGAATAATTATCCCAGAAAAGACCATAGCCCGCGGAGGATACCAGCATCGGGGTGACGGCGGCGGTATTGGCCTGAACAAGTTTCACCGTCTTGCCGCGATAATCGAACGCGCCATCCTGATGCTGGCCAAGGCCGTAAATGCCTTCTTCCGGGGAAAGCGTGAAAGCCTGTTTAATGCTGAAGGCTTTCGGCTCTTGTGGCAGACCGGTCGGGGCGAAGCTGGCGGCGCTTTGTTCGGCGAGCAGCACATGCCCATCCGGCGCGGTGAAGGAAACACTGCCATCCGTCTTTTTGATCTCTACGCGCAGGTTGGGAGAGGTGATGACGACAGCGCTTTCCTTCTCGGCAAAAGAAAGCTTCAGCTTCGGCAGTGTGGTCTGCACCGCGGAGAGGCTGCGCTTCTGATCGGTGCCATCTTTGGTCCATTTCAGGATGCGCACAGTGCCCGGCGCATAAAACACGGCTCGGACCGTCTCGCCGCCCGCCGATATCTCCGCGCCATTTGGAACAGGCCTGTAGCTGCTTGAGCTATGTGTCGGTTGGGCGAGCGCGCCCGTGGCAGCAATGACAAGCATTGCCGCAATGGAAAAGTATGTTACTCGCATGGCGTCCCCTGAAATCTGGCCTTGTTGGTCTTTTTGAGAATTATATGACGATTACGGAAAGCGACAAGGTGGCCAATGTGCGGCCCGATTCCACGAAGGGGCTTTCCCGGATTCAAAATATCATATAATTACGCGTATAGCGTGTCGCAGTTCCTGCTTGTATAGTTCCTGACCGGTTTGGTTGGTGATCGCTCAAAGCGATGATTGGACGTCTCCTTCTGAGAATCACCAGCCTCACTTGACGAGGCGCCTTAAAACGCCTCGTCTTTTTTTATGCGCGGGCCCGTCGCGTGTTAGGAAATGAGACGTATACAGAGTAAATGTCAGAGCGTTGGGCTATGATGTTCCGGCGCGTGCAGAAGTTCTTTTAGGGCACAGCGCTTACCGCACACCCAAGGGCATAATTTTGACATGGGTAGACGGTTTGGTTGCGCGCGCATTCGCGCAATGGGGGGGGTACGATGGGGCAGTCCGGCTTTAGCCGCCGTCATCTCTTGCAAATGGGCGCAGCGGCATCGCTGCTGGGGCGGGCGCGTGCTGAAGCTCCGCCTGCGTTTCTAGCCGCGGAAGCTGGCACCTCGCTCCTCACCACGGATGTCCGCTTGAACGGTCAAGGCCCGTATCATTTCGTGGTCGATACGGGGGCCGACCGGACGGTGCTCGCCGACACGGTGGCACGCGATCTGCTCTTCGCGGCCAGTGGCAAGATCAACGTTCAGGGGATCGTCCGCACGGTGGAAGCGCCGTCGGTGCGGATCACAAAGCTCGAGGCTGGACCGGTGCGGGGGGAGGCGCTCGATGTGCCAATCCTGCCGCGAGAGCTTTTGCAAGCAGATGGTTTTCTCGGTCTTGATGTGTTGGACGGCCACCGCGTCGTGATGGATTTCCGCGAGGGCGTTTTGCGGCTGTTGGAACCGCGCCCCTCCCAACTCATCGGCTTCGATGCGCCGCGCGAAGTTCCAGTGAAATTAAGCGGCTCAGAGGGACGTTTGCGGTCCACCCAATGTTTGGTGGACGGCGTGCGCTGCACGGCTTTTATCGACACCGGCGCGGAAATTTCGGTTGGAAATGGGCCGCTCTATCGTGCATTGGCGGAGAAGCACCCGACCCTTAGGAGTGTGGAGACCATTCCGTTGACCGGTGTCACTGGCGGAGTGGTTGCGGGTGATGTGGTAGCCTTGAATGGTATTAGTCTTGGCGGGCTCAGCATTCTGGATAGCCGCATCGCGATTGCTGATCTTCAGGTGTTCCGCTTATGGGATTTGGCAGAGACGCCTGCGCTTTTCATCGGTATGAACTGGCTGCACCGCTTCAACCGCGTCGCCATTGATTATGGCCGCAAGGAAATGCGTTTTGATCTTGCCGTGGCGCGGCCCGATACACGCTGGAAATGCAACGCGCCGGACGAGGATTGCCATTACCGGCTGGGTTCTCCGTATACGATTCCGCGCCCATCTGTGGCGACGTAAACCCGCCCGAAGATGTTCTTATCGGCGGCGATGCGGCGGAAGGCGCGATAGTATTCGTGCGCCGCGTCGTTGAGCCTGGTCCAGCTTTCGCCGTTGTCGAGAGACTGCCAGATCGCGCGTTCATTGGCTTTCGTTGCAATGGCATAAAGAGCCATCTCGGTTGCACCAGGCGCGGCTTTGCCGAAATCCATCCCTGAGATGTTTATGCCTTTGGCCGTGGCGCTGAAATGTTGCCCGCCATCGGTAGAATGATAAAGCGTTCCTTGGGCCACGAACCAGAGGTCGCCCACCTTGTTCGGCGTGGCGAGCAGCTTCTGCCAATCCTCGCGCCGCGTCGGCTCATCGGCTTTGATATCGGGCAAGCCCTTGGTCGCTATAGGCTTGAAGGTGAGGGCGCCGTCGTTGCTGACATACAGGACGGACTTTTCGAAATCCAAGGCATAGAAGCGGTTGGCGTCGGCGCGGTCTGCCACGATCCAGCCGTGACGGGCGGGCAGGCCCTTAGCCTTGGTCCAGCTTTGCCCGCGATCCGACGTCACCACCGGTTCGGGCGTCATTACCACGAAGCGCGCGCCATCGGCTGAGACAATGATATTCGCATCGATATAGGCATCGCCGTAATTATAGCCGAGCTTGTCGTCGGGAATTTCACTGTATCCCGCGGGCAGAGGTGCTTTAAGCGGCCGCCAATGGGCACCGTAATCCGTCGAATAGCTCAGCGAGTAGGAGGGGCGGTTATGCTTGGACCGTGTGCCACTGCGCACAAGTACATTCGGCGCCTTTTCGGCATAGTCGATGGTGTTGGTATTGGTGAACATCGGGTTGGAGGTGATCGGCATCGACTGAGTTAAGTCAGTGTGCACGAAGCCCCCAATATCCCCGAAACCCGAGATCAGCGGTGCGCCAGCGGCGGGGCTTGTCATGGTGATCACCGCGGTTTGCTCAACCCCCTCCACCCACGGCTTCCATAAAATCCGCTGATTGCGCTCGGCGTGGCCGAGCTCGTCGGTGCCATAGACGGTTGCGCCGGTGGTATAGGCGACATGGTCTGAATTAAACGGATCGATGGCGAGGCCGGAAATCCACCAGCCGAATTCGGCTTGACGTTCGCCCCAATAGAGGAACGGCACGGCGGAGACATCACGGTCCGAGAGCTCGCGCAGATTTTGCCAATGTGCCCCGCCATCCTGAGAGCGCCAGATGATGTCGCCTTTCTCGCGGCAGCTCGTAGAGACGACCAGCGTTCCTGTATGCGCGCGATCCAGCGATAGGCCGGCATAGCCGCCCTTTGGTTTGTTCGCGCCTGTCTCCGGTGTGATCTCGGTCCACACGCCGCTTTTAATGTCGAGCTTATACACCGCGCCATCGCTGATACCGTATGGCCCGGCGTGATCGCTATAAGTGATATACAGAATGCCTTTGCCATCCAGCTTGGCCTGTTGCGGCAGACTTGGCGGTTGGCCCTGCACCGCTTGCCAGCTTTTGCCCGCGTCATCAGAGCGATAAAGATGCACAGGCCCTGGATCGGCAATGCCGACAAAAATAGTGCTGGAACCTTTATTTTTGCTGCCGCTTGCAGGATCGAACACGACAAAGCTCAGCCCCGCATGCGGGCGCGCATGGCCAGGAGGAACGCCAAGGCCGGCGTAGGGGAAGCTCGTCACTTTGCTCCAATGCTTCCCGTTGTCGGTGGAGCGTTGCAGCCCATCATATCGTGAGCCGAAATAAAGAATGTTCGTGTTGTTGGGATCGACGGCGAGCCGCTCACCAACTGCGCGGCCTTCCTCATTGCCGCCCATGCGAAAGGGTACAGGCACAATATCCCAATGGGCGCCGCGATCCTTCGATCGCAAAATCGCGGAGGGGAAAAAACGGTACGTCCCCACCGCCATATAGACGCTATTGGCGTCTACAGGATCGGGAGCGATGCTTTCAATGCCGGTGTAATTCGGTTCAGGAGAGGTGTCCTGCAATGGGATCCAGCGCTTGGCCTGATCATCCCAGCGATAAGCACCGCCCATGTCAGAGCGCAAATAGGCGAGGCCTTTTTCGACTTGGCTGAAGACAAGGCCTGGCATGTAGCCACCGCCTCCAACCTTGACGTTGCGCCATATATATTCGGCCCCGAACGCGCTGGTCAGGCTCATCACCGTCAACGCTAACCCGAAGGCCGCGATCCGCGACAGGCTTGGCTTCATCATCCGGTTCCTCGGTTTTTGCCTGAACTGCTCCCATCCCGGGATCCACAGGCCTGTTAGGCATGGCTCGGCATTGTTAGGCGATACCGCGCGTCATTTTACAAATGACAACGGTATCTGACAGCGGTGTAAGCGTTGGCTGCTCTGGAATTAATGCCGCATTTGCGCCCACATATTGCCATGTCGTCCGTTCCCTCATTCCGCATATTCTTGCGGCAATCAATGTACAAGTTTTGCGGGAAAACGTAATTTATCATTTTAAAACAGTTCATTACAGTCGTCTTACTGGTGCGTTGGCCTGTTAGAAAATAGTCACATACTGCGTTAGTTTTGGCGTGATAGGTCGAAACAAGGCAAATGTGGCATTCTGTGTCTTGCTGGTAAGCGCTTCCAGTGGTAACGCACAGGTCAGAAACCTGAGGTGGCGATACATCGAACCGCCATGAGGGCTTTCTGGTTAGCGTTCGATCGCTTCGTGCTGAGATCAGAGCGCACGTGCTGAGGGGTGAGCTAGGTCGAGTCCGACCGATCATGCTGGGGGACTGCGCTTGAAGCTTAAGCATTGCAACGTTCGGAGGTGTTTGTAGCTGCGCAAATTATCCGATCAATCGGATAAGTTTTTAATGGCGGAAGCCCCGCCAAAAACGGCGAAACCGCCGAATGAAAAACAACTGGGAGGGCATCGTGAATAAATTCGAACAATTCAGAACAGTGCTGCTATGCGGCGCATCACTTGTGGCTGTTGGCGTGTTGTCTGGTGCCGCCTTGGCGCAGGAACAGCCGATGGAAACGGTCACGGTGACCGGCATCCGCGCCAGCTTGCAATCGGCACAGGCAATCAAGCAGAAATCTGATCAGGTGGTGGACTCCATCACCGCTGTGGATATTGGCGCGTTGCCTGACCGCTCCGTGGCCGAAGCGCTGCAGCGCGTGCCGGGCGTTCAGCTCACCCGCACCGACGCTTTGCGCGATCCGGTTCGCTACGGCGGCACCGGTAACGGCGTCTTTATTCGCGGCCTGTCGTGGGTTTCGTCGCTGACCAATGGTCGTGACACCTTCTCGGCCTCCAACGGCCGCACGCTTTCCTTCGCCGATATCTCCGCCAACCTGATGGCTGGCGTTGACGTTTATAAGAACCCGACCGCCAAGATGATCGAAGGCGGTATCGGCGGCACCGTCGACCTTCGCACCCGCAAGCCGTTTGACGCAGATGGCCGTGTGATCGCGGCGTCGGCCGATGTCACCTATGGCGCGCTGGTTGATGCGGCCACGCCCTCCGTCAACGTGCTCGTCAGCGATCGCTGGGACACGAAGATCGGTGAATTCGGTGCGCTGTTCTCGGCCGACTATCAGGTCCAAAAGAACCGCACCTCGAGCATCTACACCCAGCGTTACGACGTCAAAGTTCCAGTCGGCACTGGTTCGGGCTATTTGCCGGACAGCACGATTGGCTGGCGTACCATCGACTGGACCCAGGCGCGCACCGCGTTCGATCTCTCGCTGCAGTATCGCCCCAACGAAAAGCTCGAATTCACCCTGACCGGTATCTATTCGAAGGCCGAGCCGCATGAAGGCGAATATGCGGCGTCTTTGAACGTCGATTCCGATGCGGCCTATCTGCCGAACTACAAGTTTGCCAGCGATGGCACTTGGGTTGGCGGCACGATGGTCAATTCGCTGGCCGTGGGTAATGACACCCGCGTCGGCTCGCATCACAACACTAATGCCGACTATTCGCTGACGGCCAAGTACAACCCGACCGATGCGTTGGAAATCACCGCGGATCTGCAATATTCGGAATCCCGCGCCTATTTCCGCAGCATGGCCGTGTTTATGAACGTCATCAATAACCGCCGCACATCGAGCCATGCGGACTGGGACGGCAACAACAAATACGTGATTTGGCCGTCTGCTCCGATCATCAGCCCGAAAGTTGATTTCTCGGGTGATGATCCGATGATCAGCTACACCAGCACCGAAGCCTCTGCTGTGCAGAACCCGAAGAACAACGTGTTCGGCGCGGCCATGGATCATGTCGAAAACAACTACGCCCATAACTGGGCAGGCCGTCTCGACGCGACCTATCGCTTCCAAGGCAAGGGGCTAGGCGGTTGGCTGCAGTCCGTCGAATTCGGCTATCGCCAGGAAAATAAGAACGCCATTACCCGCCAGACGGGCTGGAACTGGGATACGCTGAGCTATGAAGACTGGTTCGGCGGCCAGGATAACATGGCTGCCGCCGTCAAATATGCTGACGATGCCTCGATGACCAAGGATATGACCCTGCGCAATCTGGGCACGATCCTGGGCAACAACGTGCCGAGCGTCTGGCTGGTCAAGGCGTCGTCGCTCATGGGCGATACCCGCGATACCGCCAAGCTGCTTGCGACGGCCAAGGGCACGGGTGGCTGGACTCCCTATGCCAACCAGGTCGGCTGCCAGGGCGTCGATTACAAGTGCCAGAAGATCTACGAAAACAACGATCCCAAGGCCGATAACGTCAGCGGCGGCATCAATAAGCAGGCCGAAGTCACCTACGCCGGCTACTTCGTCGCCAACTTCGCCAATGACGGCTTCCTTGGATATGATCTCCCGGTCGATGGTAACATCGGTCTGCGCGTGATTAAGACGGAAGTTTCCTACGGCGCTGGCTACACCTTCTATCCGGTCATCGCAGCATGCTGGGATGGCGCGGCGCTGTGCGCCAGCAATGCGGCTGCGGCCAAGTTCGTCGGCAACATTTCGTCTGACGGAACCAAGGGCCTCGGCGGCAAGGCGATTACGTCCTCGCCGGGCACGCACAGCTACACCAATGTGCTGCCGAGCTTTAACTTCCGCGCGCATCTGTCGGATCAGTTGCAGGCCCGCGTGGCGTATTCACAGGCGATGGTCCGCCCGGACTTCTCCTATACCCAGAACTACACCTCGCTGTCTTTCAACTGGGATTCCCAGCATGGCGGCATGTTCCGGGCAAACGATCCGTACACGGCTGGCGGCGGCAACCCCAACCTGAAGCCGATGTCCGCGCAGCAATACGATGCAAGCCTGGAATATTACTTCTCGTCTACCGGCAGCTTGTCCTTCGCAATCTTCCACAAGACGCTGTCGAACTACTTCCTGACGGCGACTGCACCGGAAAGCTATGCGCCGAATCCGAATGGTGGTTCGGGCCCGAACTACATCTTCCAGACCACCCGCACCATGAATGGCGGCAAGGGTTCGGTTGAGGGCTTCGAATTTGCCTACCAGCAGTTCTTCGACGGGCTGCCGGGCTTCTGGGCAGGCTTCGGTCTGCAAGCCAACTACACCAAGATCTACAATCATGGTGGCGGCAATGCAGTTCAGAACGTCAACGAAGAAGCGCAGCGCAACAACCACCTCCAGGCAGGCCTGCCGATCGAAGGCATGTCGAACGACAGCGCGAACCTCGCTCTTCTGTATGCGAAATACGGCGTCGACTTCCGTCTCGCCTACAACTGGCGTTCGCGTTACCTGATGACCAGCTCTGCGGCGAACATCAATCAGCCGATCTGGTCGCGGAACTTCGGTCAGCTCGACTCATCGGTGTTCTATGATTTCCTGGATCACTACAAAGTTGGTGTCCAGGCGACCAACCTGCTGAATACCACGACGGTCCTCGATGTCGGCTACACCGATTATCACCCGCGCTATGACTGGATCGACACGGATCGCAAGATCTCGTTGATCTTCCGCGCCAACTGGTAATTCATCCCATTGGATGTCTTCGGCCCCCCGGTTAATACCCGGGGGGCTTTTTCACGCGCATATGTGATCTTCTCGAAGATTGCGAAGCTCAGCGAACCGCGCCAAACTCGCTGGTGCAATTCCCATAAGGTGCAGGATGGCCGCCAAGAGAATCTCATTATGTGCGGCTGCGCTGCTATGGGCGTGTCTTCTGCCCGCGGCCGCGAAGGATGTTCCCATTCCAGCCGTGGTTCAGGATCATGGCCGTTTCGCGCTGATGGTCGATGATGCGCCTTTTTTGATGCTTGGGGTCCAGGCCAACAACTCCTCGAATTATCCCGCCGTGCTGCCACAAGTGTGGCCTGCGCTTGACCAGCTTGGGGCCAACACGCTGGAAATGCCCATTGCCTGGGAGCAGATCGAGCCAGTGGAAGGCCGCTTCGATTTCTCGTTTTTGGATGCGCTGCTGAAGCAGGCGCGAGGTCACAAGAAACGCCTCGTGCTGTTGTGGTTCGGGGCCTATAAGAACACCGGACCGTCTTATGCCCCTCAATGGGTGCAGACCAATAGGGATCGTTTTCCGAAATTGATCGACGGGCAGGGCAAGCCCAATGGCGTGCTCTCGCCGCATAGCCCCGCGCTGATCGCTGCCGATAAGAAAGCTTTCATCGCCTTGATGACGCATTTAAAGGCGGCGGACCCAGAGCGGACCGTCATCATGGTGCAGGTCGAAAACGAAACGGGCACCTATCGCTCGGTGCGTGATTATTCGCCGGCTGCGGAAAAGATTTTCGCCGGTCCTGTTCCGGATGTTCTGATCAAGGGGCTTGGCAAGCAGCAAGGCGATTGGAAAACCGTATTTGGCAAGGACGCGGACGAGTACTTCCATGCTTGGGCCTTCGCCCATTATGTCGAGGAGGTCGCGCGGGCGGGGAAGGCGGTCTATCCCCTGCCGATGTATGTCAATGCGGCGCTGCGCGATCCTGACCCAGAAAAGAAAGTAGACCCAATCAATTATTCATCGGGCGGGCCAACCTGGAACGTACTCGATATCTGGAAACTGGCGGCGCCATCAATTTTCACGGCCGCGCCGGACATTTATGGTCACGGCTATGCTGATGCGATGGGCCAAATCCGCCAGTATACGCGTCCCAATAATCCCTTGATGATCGTGGAGATTGGTTCGTCGTCGGATTTTGCCCGCTTCTTTTATCCGGCTTTGGGGAATGGCGCGCTCGGCTTTGCGCCGTTCGGGTTCGACTTCACCGGCTATTCCAATTTCCCGCTTGGCGCCAAAAAGGTGGATGCGGCGTCCATCGCGCCCTTTGCGGCGAATTTCAAACTGGTTGGGCCGATGATGCGTGAATGGGCCAAGCTTGCCTTTGCGCATCCCACCTATGGCGTCGCTGAGCCCGACGATCATGCCGCGCAAACCATCGCGCTCGGCAAATGGCAGGCCAAGGTCGAATACCGGCTCTGGCAGTTCGGTTTTCCAGAATGGAAGGGGCTTTTCGAAACCGCGCCCGAGGGAACTGAAAATCCGAGCGGTGGCGTTTCGCTGATCCAACTCTCTTCGGATGAGTTACTGCTGATCGGGTTGCACGCCCGCGTCACCTTCAGCCTTGCTGCAAAAGACAGCAAAGAAATGGTCTATCAGCATGTGGAAGAGGGCCATTTCGAAAAAGGCAAATGGGTATTCGAGCGCGTCTGGAACGGCGATGAAACCGATTACGGCCTGAACCTCGCTCAGCCGCGCATCCTGCGCATCAAGCTTCAAGCGTATTAAAACAAGAAAGACAGGGATGAACCTCATGCAGACCAGAAAAATCGCACTGATGGCCGCTGCAGTGGCCGCGCTGAGTGCGACCGCCTGCTCCAATTATGCGTTGATGGGCTCCAAGCCCAAAGCTGAAGCGCCCGTAGCTGTGAATTGGCAGAAAACAGAAACGGGCGTGGTGGTCACGCCGAGTGAGGCGGGCGCCAAGAAGGTCACGCTGTCGGTGATGACCGACAGCATCATCCACGTCGTGGCGCAGGGTGCAGACACACTGGCGCCCAGCCAGAGCCTGATAGTGCGTGCGGCCCCGCAAAAGGTAGCCTTCGATGTTAATGCAGAGGGCGATGCGGTTGTTTTGAAAACTGCGAAAGTCTCCGCCGCGGTCTCGCTGAAGACCGGAAAAGTCGTTTTCCGCGATGCCAGCGGCAAGGTTGTGTTGGATGGCGTCAATGGCGGTCAGTTCACGCCGGTCAAGGTCGATGGCAAGGACTTCTTTGCGGTTCGTCAGGAATTCAATCGCGGCACGGATGAAGGCTTTTATGGCCTTGGCCAGCATCAGAACGGCCAGATGAATTACAACAGCGAAGATGTGATCCTCGCCCAGCACAATATGGATGTGGCGGTACCGTTCGTGGTGTCGACCAAGAACTATGGCGTGTTGTGGGATAATTATTCGATCACCCGCTTCGGGTATCCCGCCGAATATCCGGCGATCAATGCGCAGCTCAAGATTTACGATGCCTCGGGCAAGGAGGGTGGCTTCACTGCCCGCTATACCGACAAGGGCAAGTTGCTGGCCGAACGGGTGGAAGCCGATCCCAATTACCAGTTCATCGAAGACCAGAAGAATTTTCCGCCCGGCGTGATGCAGGAGCAGAAAGGGGCGGGCACTTCCAATCTGCCGCCAGCACCTCCGCAGACGCTCACTGTCACCTATGATGGCGCGATCGAGACCCAGAAGAGTGGCGTTCACAAATTCCGCTTCTATGTCTCCGGCTATTTCAAGCTATGGATCGACGGCAAGCTGGTGATGGATAGCTGGCGCCAGGGCTGGCAGGGCTGGTACCGTAACATCGATATTCCGATGACCGCCGGCAAGAAGGTCACCTTCAAGGCCGAGTGGAAGCCGGAAGGCGGTTATTTGCGCTTCCTGCATCTCGATCCGATGCCGCAGGACGAACGCCGCGAGCTGTCTCTGCATTCCGACGTCGCCAAGGCGATCGACTATTACTATGTCGCCGGATCGAACCTCGACGAAGTGATCGCCGGTTATCGTCATCTCACCGGCCCGGCGATCATGATGCCCGAATGGTCCTACGGCTTCTGGCAGAGTCGTCAGCGCTACGAAACACAGGACCAGCTCGTTGACGTCTTCAAGAAATATCGCGAACTGAAACTGCCGATCGACGCGATCGTGCAGGACTGGCGCTATTGGAAGGATCCAGAGTGGGGCAGCCACGATTTCGATCCTAGTCGCTTCCCCAATCCTAAAAAGATGTTCGACGATGTGCGTGCGATGCATGGCAATGTCATGCTGGTCATCTGGCCGAAATTCTATGAGGGCCTGGCGCACTTCAAGGAGTTTGACGACAAGGGCCTGATGTACCGTTATGCGATCGAGCAGAAATATCTCGATTGGGTCGGTCCGGGCTACGTCTCGTCGAACTACGACGCCTATTCCAAGGAGGCACGCGACATCTATTGGGACCAAGTCCAGAAGAAGCTCGACAGCCTGGTCGCGCCCGATGCGTGGTGGATGGACAATGACGAGCCCGACATCCACTCCAACATGTCGATGGATGTGCAGATCAAGATGCGCGGGCCGACGGTGCTGGGGCCGGGGGCCGAGTTCTACAACACCTATCCCTTGGTGCATACTTGCGGTTTCTATGATCATTGGCAGTCGGCCCATCCGGATAAGCGCACTTTCATCCTGACGCGCTCGGGCTTTGCTGGTTTGCAGCGTTGCAATGGCGCGGTGTGGAGCGGCGATATCGCGGCGCGCTGGAGTGATATGCGTGAGCAGATTTCGGCTGGCGTGAACTTCTCGATGTCGGGAATTCCGAACTGGACCTTCGACATCGGCGGCTATTCACTGGAAAACCGCTACATCACGATGGACGTCGGCAAGAAGCACATCGTTCCGACGCGGGCCGACAAGGCGGAATGGACGGAGCTTTATACCCGCTGGTATCAGTTCGGCGCTTTCGTGCCGGTGTTCCGCAGCCATGGTGAGGCCGTCAAACGCGAGACGTTCGAAATCGCCAAGCCGGGCAGCAAGGTTTTCAACATCCTCGCCGCCTACGACAAGCTGCGTTATCGCCTGCTGCCGTACATCTACACTATCGCAGCTGATACCTATCACAAGGCGGGCACGATGATGCGCGGGCTGGTGATGGACTTCCCGAACGATCCCAAGGTGAAGAACATCGCTGACCAATATATGTTTGGTCCGTCGTTCCTGGTTGCGCCGGTCACCGAGCACAAGGCGACCTCGCGGTCGGTCTATCTACCGGCCGGCACTCGCTGGTACGACTTCTATAGCGGCACGGTGTATGAGGGCGGCCAGAGCATTACAGCGGCGGCGCCGCTCGACAAGATGCCGGTGTTCGTCAAGGAAGGCGCGATCGTGCCGACCGGCGTTGCCAAGCAGTACACCAGCGAAAAGCCGGACGCGCCGCTCACTCTCCTGGTCTATCCCGGCAAGAACGGTCGTTTCGATATCTATGAGGATGATGGCAAGACGCTGGGGTATCAGCGTGGCGCCTTCGCCCGCATTCCGGTGACGTGGGATGAGGCCTCTGGCACGCTCAGCATCGGCGCGCGTCAGGGCAGCTTCCCTGGCATGGTTGCCGGGCGCACCATTCATGTGCGCTGGATTTCCGGCCCATCGAAGAACGCGGCCAATTTCGCGGCTAAGCCAGAGGCAACCGTGACTTATGACGGCAAGGCGGTGACAGTGAAGCGGCCTTAAAGCTTATTCCGCGGCGGGAACCAGCAATGGTTCCCGCTCGCCGTGGGATTGTCTTTGCGCGTTGACGATCAGCTCCATAGCTTCGTCGAGCATGACTTGCATGGCTTGCTGCGCGGTGGCGGGATCGTGCGCGATAATGGCGTCCGCCACCTTCTTGTGGTCGGCCACCGAGGCTTGACGCACGCCCTTGAGCTGATTGGTCATGCGGATGGAAATGCGTAAAGCCGTGTCGATCATATCGCAGAGCTGTTCGTAGAAGCGGTTGCCGCTCGCTTTCATCACCGCGACATGGAAGGCGATATCGGAGGTGAGGGGATCGTCATCGCCTTGTTCGGCGGCGGTCATGCGCGAGAGGGCGTGCAGAATAGGGGCAACTTCGCGCGCGCCCGCTGTTTGGGCGGCCGTCGCAGCGGCGAAGGGTTCCACCGCCATGCGCATCTGGGTGAATTCGATCAAAAGAGAATAGGAGAGCTTGCGTTCCAACAGCCAGCGCAGCACGTCTGGATCGAAGAAATTCCAATTCTGTTCGGGCTGAACCCAGGTGCCGTGTCGGGGGCGGGCACTCAAGAGTCCTTTGGCCGTGAGCATCTTCACCGCTTCACGCAGCACGCTGCGGCTGACGCTGTACTTTTCGCAAAGCGAAGCCTCGATGGGGAAGGGGTTCTTCTCGGAATAATGCCCCGTGACAATAGCGATGCCGAGGTCTTCCATGATGCGGAAGGTGAGGTTAGAGCCCGCAAGTCCGCCCACAGGGCTCAGGCCGACGCTATTACCGATCCCATCTGAAGTTTTGCGCATTGCCAACCTCCCGCAAGGTAGTGCGCCCGTACGTGCGGTCGCATCAGTTTTATGGTGGTAACGCTACCATGCGTTCGATGGGGAGGCAATGCCGGGCTGCGGCAGTTTGGGCCGTTATCTGTTACCGGGGAGGGCACAGAGTGCGCCCCGTTTGAAAGCTGCGGCACAGTCCAGGGTTTCAAAGGGGGCGGTGGAATCGCCCAGGGGTATGAAGGCGACGAGCCCGCCGGGCTGCTCGTGGCATTGAAATTCCACCACATAGCGTTTTTGCGCATTTTCGCGGCCAATCAGCCGTGTGGTGCTATCGTCAGCGGTGCAAGCAATTTTCTTCTCCGCCATGGCGTCTCGGAAGGTCTTCAGGCTCACCGCCGGGGCACCGTTATCGGAGAGCTTGCAGGGCAGGCCGCGCGAAGCCGATTCGGCGCAAGTCTCGACATGGATCGGGATGTTCGCACCGGGCAGGCCTGCCACTGAGATATAGCCTTTGCCATCCTCGCAGGCATATTCGACGAATTCAGTGTGGTTGGCGCTGTTTTGGCCGATATAGCGATACTGCTTCAGGGTGCAGGTCTTACCTGTCTTGGAAAGAATATTGGCTGCGAATTTCTTCATGTCGGCACTGGCGGGCAGGCCGCAGACGGCAGTCGGTTTGCGTCCTGCTTTGATATCGGCCTGGCGTGTGGCATCCACCGAAAAGCAAGAGAACCCATAAGGCTTTTCCGGCTCCTGGGTGACCAGAAAATACCCCATTCCATTTGAGCAGCTCGCTTCATAGGTAATGGTGTCGACCTTCTTGCCGTTAATAGTGTCTGGCCCCTCGGCGGAGCGGATCGCGTCGGTCACTTCGCAATTCAGCGGCAAGGTCTTCACCAATGTGGCTACTGCGGCGCGGTCTTCGGCCAAGAGGCTTTCGAGTGTTTTGCCCTTCGCCTTATCTTCCTTGGTCAGGCGTTTGGCGCGATCGGCATAATCGGAAAGGGTATTGAACTGATCTTGGCTCATGGTTTGGCCCATATGGTTGTCGGACCCACCACCCGCATAAACGGGTCGCGAAATTGCCAGCGCGGTCAGCACGGCCGCCACAACCAGATGCCCCAATTTCATTGCAAGACCTCCCCAGGACCTTTGTACGATAATACGGGTAAGCGCTTTCGTCGCCAAGGCAATGCTGTGTCGCGTCGCGATTATTTGAGGCTGCGGGCCCCCCCCGCGACGGAAGGCACCATGGACAAATGCATGGAGCAATTCTAAATATCACCCCATGAAGTCGAACTGGCGCACCGTTTTGAGCCTGTTCGTGGCGCTGGTTTTCTCCATCGCCGCGATACCTGGCTCTATGGCGATGCCGGCGCCCAAGGCTTCATCTGCCCCCATGGCCGCGATGCACCACTGCGATCACATGCAGATGATGAAGGCCGGCCATGATTGCGCCCAACACAAAACCAAAGAGCAGGGCTCGCCCTGCAAGAACATGGCGGCGTGCATGGGAGTGCTGGGATGCTTTGGTGTAGTGGCTATCGATTTCGTGCAGGTGCACGCATTCGTCCCCGCCCGTGGGGCCGCGGTCGCGATTACCCATCAATCTGTGCAGGGCCTCTCGTTGCGCCCCGATAATCCTCCTCCGATCGCCTAACGGAAAAGCCGCGTTTGTGCTTGCGCTTCGGTGCGTACGCACGCGCGCGAATTTCCCACAGGCTTTGATCTATGTGCCCGGCGCTCTGCCGGGCCGGAGGAAGACATGAAATCCTATCTTTTTGCCGTGCTTACGGCTGGCGTACTGACATCTGCATCCTTAGCTGGGGCACCCATGCATCGCATGGCACAAGCAGAGCCCGCTTATGAAATCCAACTCGATGGCAAGCTGATCGCAGGAAAGCCCCTGTATCTTCGGCTGGTCGACAAGACCAGCGGCCAAGCGGTCGAGGGAGGAGAGGTGGCCGTCCTGCGTCCGGTTTATGCCGGGCCCAAGACCCCCATCCGCTATGAGGTGCAGGCCCTGCCGCATGACGCGCAGGGGCGCTTTGTATGCGCCAGCGAACATCACGCAGCCGGTGTCACGCTGCGCGGTGCGGGCCCGGCCGGAGTCTCTCCGGTTTGGATTTCCATCCATAGCTGAGTTCCTCGGCGGGACGGGCACAAGCCTGTCCCGCTCCGACACAAATTCCGGAGAAGAAGATGTATAGAATTATTTTTGCAGCGCTTGTCTTGGCGTTCGCGTTCGTCCCGGCGCGCGCCGATGCAGGCGTTACCTTCAAATTGCGCGATGCGGTGGTCACCTCGGGCGTGGTCTCGAAAATCCGCATCGATGCGGTGGATGCGGCGGGTAAGCCGGTCGCGGTTTCCAATCTTCAAGTCCGGGTCGATATGAGCCCGGATGCCATGGCCGATATGACGGCGGATGCCAAAATCTCCGCTGTGAACGGCGGCTTGGTGGTGGAGACCAATATCTATGCGCCGGGGCGCTGGGCGGTGATCGTCAGCGGCACGGCCAATGGCAAGCCGGTAAAGGTGAGCCTCACTGTGACGGCGAAACGGAAGAGCGCGGAGGCGGCATTGCCGCCTCCCGCCAACCCTCAGCCCAAGTCCGGGCAGGAACGAAAGATCCTTTATTACCGCAACCCGATGGGCCTCGCCGACACCTCGCCGGTGCCGAAAAAGGATTCCATGGGGATGGACTACATTCCCGTCTATGCCGATGAGATGGCAAAGACGCCGGGCGCCATCCGCCTGACCACGGAGAAAATGCAACGCGCCGGTGTGCGCACTACCGTGGTCACACGCATGGCGCTGGATAAAACCGTGCGCGCCACCGGTACTGTCGCCGCCGATGAAACCCGCCAAGCGGTACTTTCGGCCCGGTTCACTGGGTTCATCGAGAAGCTCTATGTCTCCCAAACCGGCGATGTGGTGCGCGCGGGCCAGCCCTTGATGCGGGTCTGGGTTGAAAGCGCCGATCTTCTAGTCAAATCCGCCGACTATATCGGCTCGCTGCAATCGGGCGCGCAGGATCATGCCGCTTCCGCTGCCGCGTTGCTCCGCCAATATGGTGTCAGCCCGTCCGAGCTTACCGCTATGGCGAAATCTGGGGTTCCGACACGCAGTCTGACCATTGTCGCGCCAGCTTCGGGTACGGTGATGGAAAAGCCCGCGGTGCAAGGCATGCATTTCGCCACCGGCGACACGCTGTTCAAGACCACCGATCTGTCGCGGGTGTGGATTTTGGCTGATGTTTCCGAACGCGATCTCGCCGCCGTGAAAAAGGGCCAGAAAGCTTTTGTCAGTTTCCGCGATAGTCCTTCGGAGTCGTTTGAAGGCACGGTGCTGCTGGTCTATCCCGAGCTTAATGCAGCGACCCGCACGACAAAGGTGCGTATCGCGGTCGCCAACAAGAATGGCCGCTTACGCATTGGTCAATATGCCGATGTCCGCATTGCGGTGCCGGGCGCGGCCGCTTCGGCACTCACCATTCCAGCTTCCGCTGTGGTGGATGACGGCACGCGGCAGGTCGCCTTCGTGGCTTTGCCGGGCGGGCTGTTCGAACCGCGCAAGCTCACGCTTGGCGCACGCAATGGCGATAGCGTTGAAGTTCGCGCCGGCCTGAAAGAAGGCGAGCATGTCGTCACTTCCGGCAATTTCCTCATTGATGCGGAAAGCAATCTGCAATCCGCCCTGCAGAGTTTCCGCAAATGATCGCACGCGTCATCCGCTGGTCTGCCCAGCACTGGGGTTTCGTTCTGATCGCCACCGCGGTTCTGGTGCTGGCGGGCATTTTCGCCGTCAGCCGTATTCCGCTCGATGCGATCCCGGACCTCTCCGATACCCAGGTCATCGTCTACACCGACTATCCGGGGCAGGCGCCGCAGGTCGTCGAAGACCAGGTGACGTTCCCGCTGACCTCGGCCTTGCTCAGCGTGCCTAAAGCCAAGACTGTGCGTGGCGTCTCGTTCTTCGGCGTCTCCTTCATCTATGTGATTTTCGATGAAGGCACCGATGTCTATTGGGCGCGCTCGCGGGTGCTCGAATATCTCAATGGGGCCTCGGGAAAACTGCCGCAAGGTGTTTCGCCAAGCCTGGGACCGGACGCGACCGGGGTGGGCTGGGTTTATGAATATGCGCTGACCGGCAATAAGCAGGATCTTTCCCAGCTTCGCTCTTTGCAGGATTGGCATTTGCGCTATGCCTTGGCGAAAACCGAAGGCGTCGCTGAAGTCACGTCTGTCGGCGGGTATGTCAAGCAATACGCGGTGGTGGCCGATCCAGGCCGTTTGCGCGCTTATGGTATCACGCTTGGCCAGCTGCGCGATGCGGTGATGAATGCCAACACCGATGTCGGCGGGCGTACGGTGGAGCTTTCCGAAACCGAATTCATGATCCGTGGCCGTGGTTATCTGAAAACGCCCTCCGATCTCGAGCAGGTGGTGCTGAAAGCCAAGGACGGTACGCCGGTCACGCTCGCGTCGGTGGCGCATGTCGAAATCGTGCCGGATGAACGCCGCGGCCTGGCTGAGTTGAACGGCGAGGGCGAGGTCGCTTCCGGTATCGTGGTGCAGCGTTATGGCGCCAATGCGCTGAACGTCATTAAAGCTGTCAAAGCGCGTATTGCCGAAATCGTCCCCAGCCTGCCGCAAGGCGTGAAGCTGATCCCGGTCTATGACCGCTCCGAACTGATCGGTCGTGCCATTGCAACCCTGAAAAGCACGCTGATCGAGGAAAGCATTATCGTAGCTTTGGTGTGTTTCCTCTTCCTGATGCATGCGCGCTCGGCCTTAGTGGCGATTTTCACCCTGCCGGTCGGCATCTTGATGGCTTTCATTGCCATGCATGCGCTCGGCATCGGTTCCAACATCATGAGTCTTGGCGGCATTGCGATTGCCATCGGCGCCATGGTGGATGCGGCCATTGTGATGATCGAGAATGCGCATAAGCGCCTGGAACGTGCGGCCCCTGACGAGCCCCGCATAAAGGTGCTCGTCGCGGCGGCCGTCGAGGTGGGCCCCGCGCTGTTTTTCAGCCTCTTGGTGATCACCGTTTCCTTCATTCCGATCTTTGCCTTGGAAGAGCAGGAGGGGCGGCTGTTTCATCCGCTTGCTTTCACCAAAAGCTTTGCCATGGCAGCGGCGGCGATGTTGTCGGTCACATTGGTGCCCGCGCTGATGGCGCTCTTTGTTCGGGGCAAGATTGCGCCGGAGGAAAAGAACCCCGTCAATCGTGCGCTGATTGCGGTCTATCGGCCCGTGATCCGCCTGGTGCTGGCGCGGCCTTGGGCGACGTTAGGCGCGGCGGCGGCAATCCTGCTCGTCAGCCTTTATCCCGCCGCGAAGCTCGGCAGCGAATTCATGCCCGCGCTGAACGAAGGCACACTCCTCTATATGCCCACCACACTGCCAGGGCTTTCCATCACCAAGGCGGCGCAAATTCTGCAAACCCAGGACCGCATCATCAAGTCGTTCCCAGAGGTGGAAAGCGTTTGGGGCAAGGCGGGCAGGGCGGAAACGGCTACCGATCCCGCGCCGGTGGAAATGTTCGAGACCGTCATCAACCTCAAACCGCAAGCACTCTGGCCGCATGGTGAGACGACCGAACAGCTCATCGCCAAGCTCGATGCGGCGTTGCAATTCCCCGGCATCTCCAATGCCTGGACCATGCCGATCAAGGCGCGCACCGATATGCTGTCGACGGGCATCCGCACGCCGGTTGGGGTGAAGATCTATGGCAAGGACCTCGCGGTGATCGAGAAGCTGTCGAAAGAAGTGGAAGCGGCGGTGCACAGCGTTCCGGGCACCACCTCGGCCTATGCCGAGCGCATCAATGGCGGCTATTACCTCGACATCTCACCGGATCGTGAACAAATCGCGCGCTATGGTCTTTCGATCAATGATGTGCTCGACACCATCGCCAACGCCGTTGGTGCCAAAGTGGTGACGACCACAGTGGAAGGGCGCGAGCGCTATGGCGTTGTGGTGCGCTATCCGCGCGATGTGCGTTCCGACCCCGAAAGCCTCGCGGCCAATACCCTGGTCTCGCTGCCGGATGGAAATTCCATTCCGCTCGGCGAGATTGCCAAGATCACGCGACCGCGTGGCCCTACCATGGTGCGCACTGAGGACGGGCAGCTGGTGAATTATGTCTATGTCGATTTTCATAACCGCGATCTCGGCGGCTATGTGGAGGCAGCGCAGCGTGCGGTGGCCGAGAAGGTGAAATTCCCGCCCGGCTATTATGTGCGCTGGAGCGGCCAGTTCGAATATCTGGAACGCGCCAATGCGCGGCTGAGGGTGGTGGTGCCTGCCACGCTTCTGGTGATCGTCTTCCTGCTCTGGCTCAACTTCCGCCGCATCTCCGACACGCTGATTGTGCTCCTGTCCTTGCCTTTTGCCTTGGCGGGCGGGTTCTGGCTGATGTGGGCGATGGGCTTCAATATGTCGGTCGCCGCCGCGGTGGGCTTCATCGCGCTTGCCGGTGTGGCGGCGGAAACCGGGGTGGTGATGCTGATCTATCTCAACCACGCGCTGGAGGAGGCGCGGGCGGCAGGCAGCCTCGACCGTAACGCGATCATCGCTGCGATCATGCGCGGCGCGGTTGATCGTGTCCGGCCGAAGATGATGACCGTCGCGGCGATCATGGCGGGGTTGATCCCCATTCTTTGGGCCAGCGGTACCGGCTCGGAGATTATGCAACGCATTGCCGTGCCGATGATTGGTGGAATGCTGTCTTCAACCCTGCTGACGTTGTGCGTCATTCCGGCGCTGTTCTATTTGGTGCATCGCAGGGATTGAGCGGCGCGGTATTCGGGTTTATTGCAGTTTTGTGACAACCCAAATCGGAGTGGACCATGACCAAGACTGCAATCGCCTTTCTGGCCGCGGCCATAGTCCTCTCCGGCGGCGCATCTGCCAAGGATGCGAAGGCTCAGCGTGAAGGCTATTTGAAGCCTGGCGTGGTGGACATCATGTCGATCCTGCCGCCGGCGCCCGTCGTTGGCGATCCGCGCTACGAGACCGACCGGGCCATCTTCAAGGCGACGCGGCGCTATATCGGCACGCCCCGCTGGTCCATGGCCACCAATGATGCGCGCTACGATGATGTGAGCATGCTGGCCGATTTTTCCTGCGCGCTCGGCGCCAGCCTCGATCCGGCCTCCGTGCCGCATCTGATGGCGCTGATGCGTAAGGTTGGCACTGATACCCAGCGCGAGACAAACGTCGCCAAGAACATCAATAAGCGCCTGCGCCCCTATAAGATCGACGATGGCGAAATCTGTCAGCCCAAGGAAGAACTGGGCGACAGCTACGATTATCCCTCAGGCCATACCACTGGTGGCTGGACCTGGGCGCTGGTGCTGTCTGACGTGGTGCCGGATCGGGCCTCTCAGATCATGGCGCGCGGCCGCGCTTATGGCGAAAGCCGCATCGTTTGTGGCGCGCATAACGCCAGCGCGGTTGAAGGCGGGCGCTTATCAGCCACCACCACTTTGACCGTGGTACGCAATACCAAGGCCTATCAGGATGATGTGGCCACGGCGCGGGCGGAATTTGCAGCGGTGAAGAAGGCTGCGCCCGCGATGTGCCAGGCGGAACAGGCGCTGATCAAAGAGAATATCTTCGTTCCGGCACCCTGACCGGCCTAGCGGACTTTCCGTTCCACGCGCGAGACGTCTTTCGCCCGGAACTCGCCCCACACTTTGGTCCCTGATCCGGGCGTGCTTTCGATGTGGAAATCGGCGCCGTGATATTCGATCAGGGCTTTGGCGATGGGAAGGCCAAGGCCGGTGCCGTCCCGCTCGCTGGCGACGTCCATATGCGCTTGGCCGAAGGGCTCGAGTGCCGTGGCGATGCCTTGCGCATCCATACCGGCGCCATTGTCTTCCACGCCAAGCGACAACCCGCCTGAAATCAGGCGCTTGGCGAAAAGGCGAACATCGCCGCCTTCATTGGTGAATTTGACGGCGTTGGAAAGGAAATTCACCAGGGCTTGGCGAAGTGCACGCGCATCCGCATAGAGCATTACATCCGTGGGGACGTCGAGTTTCAGCGAAACGCCTTTAGCAAGTGCCTGCGGTCGGACCAGCAATAGGGCGCTGTCACAAAGCTCGTCGAGTCGCACCGAGTTGCGATGCAATTCGAAGCGCTGAGCCTCGATTTTCGCCATGTCGAGCACATCATTGATCAGGCTCAAGAGATGTTCGCCGGATTTGTAGATGTCGTTGATATAGTCCTCATAACGCGGCGGCGTAATCGGGCCATAGACGCGGCTCCGGATCAGATCAGAAAACCCGATAATCGCGTTCAGGGGGGTGCGCAGTTCATGACTCATGCTTGCCAGGAAACGGCTCTTGGCAATATTGGCAGCCTCGGCGGCTATTTTTGCACTCTCCAGCTCTCGCTCGTGCTTTTTCTGTTCGGTTATATCAATCAGCGCACCGACCACATGCTGGCTCGTGGCATATTCATCGGAAACCAAGCAGCCGATATTGAGGAGGGTGCGTTCTTCGTCGGTATCCGCACGCCGAATGCGAATTGTGGAATGCCAAGGACTGTTGAACGGGGGATCAGGATAATTGGGCATATTTGCCCGAACAATATGACGGTCTTCTGGGACGATCAGTTCTAGAAAATTGGCGTAAGTGGATTCGAAATTGTCATCCACCCCCAACAGTTCACGCAGTTGCGGCGACCACACGTCTCTCGGTTTTGCCGTATCGGCATCATAGGTCCCAATCCCAAGCGCCTCAGTCCCGAGCCGCCAGCGTGCATCCACCGCTTTCAAGTCACGCTCTCGTCGCGCCGCCACAATGGCGAGTCGCACCAGTTTGAGGCAGGACTGGATGAGCTGCTCTTCCTCCCGGGTGGGCGCCCGCGGCTCACGGTAGTAAAGGGCCAGCGTTGCAAGCACGCTACCGTCCCGATGCATAACTGGTGTCGACCAGCAGGCGTATAGGCCATGCGGTAAAGCCAGGTCTCGAAACGGCGCCCATAGAGGATCCGTCGCGATATCGGTCACGACAACAGGTTTTTTAAGGTAGGCAGCGGTCCCGCAAGATCCTATCTGTGGGCCAATCGGCACTCGCGTCAGGTGGGCGAGATAAGCCGGGGGCAGGCTGGGCGAAACCAGCGGGGTCAGATTTTCTCCGTCCGGGGTAACCGTCATGATCGAGCACAGCATGGCCGGGCAGGTGCTTTCGATCAGGGCTGCGACTGCACCCAAGGTTTCCTGCAACGACGCGCCATCGGACATCCCCTCCAGAATTTCATTCTGGACGGCAAGCAGGCGCTGCGCTGAAAAAAGTTCGTTCAGGATACGACTCCGCGAGGGGCAGTACGCGACCCAAACTAACGGTGCTTCGGTTACTAAAGTCAAAACTGGCCGTAATCTCGGCTTATCAAAATTCGCTCCAGTCATTTTGGGGCTGTAGGCGGGTGATTTGTACGACGTTCGTATCGCGAACCGGGGGAGGCGCGGCGGGGCGCCGGACGGACGCCGCTCCGGTTCGGAAAAACGCCATTTGCTGGGAAAGTGTCTGCGCCTCGCCTGCGAGCTGGCGGGCGGCATTGGTGGATTCACCTACCATCGCCGCGTTTTGCTGGGTGACCTGATCCATTTGGTTGACAGCTACGTTCACCTGCTCGATGCCGATGGCTTGCTGTTCGGCCGCTTGGGCCATTTCGCCGATCAGGCTGTTGATGCCCGTCACTTGTTCGGCGATCCTGGACAAGGCTTCGCCTGTGGCGCCCACCAGCTTGACGCCAGAGGCTACATGATCGCTGGCGGTCTGGATTAAGGTCTTGATCTGCTTTGCGGCTTCGCTCGAGCGTTGAGCCAGTGCGCGCACTTCGCTTGCCACTACGGCGAAACCTTTGCCCGCTTCTCCCGCGCGCGCCGCTTCCACGCCCGCGTTGAGCGCGAGGAGGTTGGTCTGGAACGCGATTTCGTCAATGACGCCGATAATCTCGGTGATCTCGCGCGAGGACTGGGAAATCGCGTCCATGGCGTCGATCGCGGTGTCGACCACCTGCGCGCCATTCTCGGCCGCGGCTTTGGCGGTCTTCACGCCAGAATGCGCGTCATGCGCATTGGCGGCGGTCTTTTTGACGGTAGCGGTGATCTCTTCCAGGGCGGCGGCGGTTTGCTCCAGGCTCGCCGCCTGTTGCTCGGTGCGGCGCGAGAAATTATCGGCAGAGCGTGAGATTTCTTCCGCGTTGCTGGTGATAGTCGTGGCTTCTGTACTCACGTTTTGGATGGTCTTTTGGAGATGATCCAGCGCATCGTTGAAGTGCTGACGCAGAGCTTCATAGCTTCCGCCAAGCGAATGATCGATCCGGGCCGTCAGATTGCCTTCCGACAGGTGCTTTAGGGCCTCGGTCACGGAGGCAACGACGTCTTCCTGCTGCAATTGAATGGCGGTGTAGTCCGTCATCCAGTCCACGACCTTCACAAGTTTTCCATTCAGGTCGTAGACTGGTGTGTAGTTATTTAAGACATAAATTTCGCGCCCCCCAGCGGCTTTACGCTTATATTGTTGCTGGACATATTCGCCGCGCGCCAGCCGGGCCCAATATTGGCGATAGTCGTCGCTGATGGCGGTTTCGGCATCCACAAATATGGAGTGGGGGCGCCCGATGCACTCGCTCTCGCAATAGCCCAGCATCTCCAGCGCAGACGGGTTCACCGAGAGAATAGTACCGTCCGGCTTGTATTCGATCACTTGGCGCGTGCGGTTCAGCCCGTCTAGTTTCCATTCAAACTCATTGAGCCGTTTCAAATCGGCATAAGCGGTTTTGATCCCGGCTATGCCTGCCAATGCGGTCAGCACGCCCACGACTGCTAGCTCGGTAGACGTGCCGTTTCCAGCTATGAAATGAAAGTAGATCAATGCCGCAAACGGCACAGCAAACGTGCACAGAACAAGCACTGTGCGCAGAACAGACGGCTTTGCAGCCATGAAATCATCCCCCCGAACGATTTCGCCGGAAACACACACGGCGAGTGGGAGAGTCTTGTCACGGCCAAGTTGATTTTGGTTTAATCAAACGAGGGTAAGAAGAAAATTGAGGGGTAGATTTCTCCGCCCCACAATTTTCTTAGCCGCAGCCGGAAGAGCTATTCAAATGTGTATGGTGGCCGCATCGGGCGGCTCAGCATGGCATTGGCTTCGTCGTCATTCTTGAAGCGCTCTTTCACTGGATCCCAAGTAAGGCGGCGCTTCAAATGCATGGCGATGAAGTGCAGCAGACAGGTCGAATTCGCGCGATGACCGATTTCGGCATCGGTTGCCATGGGCGCGCCTGTCAGAATCGCGCGCACCCAATCGGCATGTTGTTCGGGGCTGGCATGGAGATGGATTTCATTCGGGCCAATCACGCTATCCAAAATTTTCGGATCGGATGCCGCGAAAGAGGGCGGAGCCGCGACGGTCGATTTAGGATCGGAAGCTGTCGCGCTGCCGCTGCGGGCGACAAAGATCCAGCCTTTTTCGCCGATGAACTTTACCCCGTTCGGAAAATCACCTGAAATGTCCATGGTCACGCCATTGGCGTAGCGCGCATGGGTAAGGAATTTGCCATGCACATTCCAAAGCCCGCTTTTGGGGAACTCCGCTTCGCCCCAAATTTCGACCGGCCCTGAATGCTCCATATCCATCGCCCAATGGGCGGTGTCGACATGGTGTGAGCCCCAGCCGGTGATCATCCCGGCAGTGAATTGTTCGCAGCGCAGCCAGCCGGGGCGATCGAAGCTGTCCTGCGGATGCACGCGCATTTCTGTGTAATAGACTTCGGGTGTCGAGCCGAGCCAGGCATCGTAATTGAGATTTGGCGGTACGGGCTGCTGCGGTGCCTCGGGGCCGGACGGATCGCCGGGCAAGCCAATCTCGACATGTTTCAGCGCGCCGATACGGCCATTGCGGACGAGTTCGCAGGCTTTGCGAAATTGCGGCCAGGGATCGTCGGAACGCTGTTGTGAGCCGATCTGCAAAAGCTTGCCTGTCTTTTTTACCTCATCGGCCATGATGCGGCCTTCGGCGATGGTGAGCGCGGCGGGCTTCTGCAGATAGATATGCTTTCCAGCGCGCGCCGCATGCACGGCAAGGGTGGCGTGCTGGTGATCTGGTGTCGAGATGATCACCGTGTCGAGGTCTTTATTCGCAAGAAGCTCGCGATAATTCGCATAGGTGATTGTGGCGTTCCAGGATTTGCCGCTCTGGCTCGTATAAGTCTCATCGACCAATTGCTTGCCAAGGGCGAGGCGCTTGGAATCGACATCGCAGACCGCCAGAACCTGCGCCCCGGAAATTTTGAAGACCTCTTTCAAATCGTGACCGCGGCTGATGCGGCCGACACCGATGGCGCCAATATTAAGCCGCGCATTGGCGCCGAAGGCACGCTCCGGGATGATGGCGGGAAAGGCCGCGAGCGCGAGACCTGCTTTAAGGATGCCGCGGCGGGAAAGAGTGCTGGTCATGTGGCATCCTCCTTACGCGATCACGGGGTTGGTGGCGATTTTCTGTGCCGTCAGCACCAACTCGGCCGTGAGCAGGGCCTCATCCTGGTTCTGCGCCGTTTCGGTGCGATGGATGATGTCCGACACGAATTGCGGCCCGAACGGTAGCACCACATTGTTGCAGTCGATGAAGCGCACGCCTTTCTTGTCCACCATGAAAAGGTGATTGCCGCCGGATCGTCCGGCGATATCGGTGTATTTGCGCAGTTCGATATAGCCCTCGGTGCCGAGCAGGAAGAGCCGCCCGTCGCCCCAGGTGGAAAGCCCATCCGGCGTGAACCAATCGACCCGTATATACCCCGTGCCGCCGTTACCTACCGCGACCATATCCCCGAAATCCTCGAACTCCGGCTTTTCAGGATGGGCGACGTTCCCGGCTTGCGCAGCTACGACGCGCGCTGAGGTGGATTTGGTGTAGTAGAGGAATTGCTCGATTTGATGCGAGCCGATGTCGGTGAGAATCCCGCCATAGCGGTTCTTGTGCCAGAACCATTCCGGCCGTCCACCAGCATCTGCGTTACCGATCCGGTGTGGGGCGAGGTTGACGGTCTGGATCACCTTGCCGATGGCGCCTTGCTCAACCAGATACCCGGCCTGGATCGCGGCTTTCACCTCCAGCCGCTCCGAATACATGATGGCGAACTTTTTCTTGGTCTCCTTGACCGTCTTGCGCACCTCGGCAAGCTGCTCGAGTGACGTGATCGCGGGCTTGTCGGAAAGAAAATCCTTGCCCGCTTTCATCACCCGAATGCCGAGTGGGGCGCGCAGGTCCGGAATAGGGGCGCCCGCCACCAGCTTGATGGTCTTGTCCGAGAGGATCTCGTCCTCGCTTTTGGCGAGCGGAACGTCACCGAACTGGGCCCGAAAATCGGCGATATGTTTGGGATCGGTGGCATAGAACTTCTTCAGCCGCCCGCCGCCGCGCTTGATCGCGGCTGTCATGCCCATGATGTGATAATGGTCCAGACCGATGACGCCGAAATCAATCGCCTGTTTGGCGAAAGGGGCGGCGTCAAAGCCCGGCGCGGCGCTTTCTTCGGCAACACCCTTGCCCGGTTCGGCCAGCGCGGGCATGGCGCTCATCATCCCCGCGGCCAAAAGCAGGGCTCTGCGGTCAACAGCTTCGCTCATAGGTTTTCTCCCCGAAATCCGGTTTGTTTTTGATACCGGTATCATGTCGCACTATAACACTCGGCCGAAGGGCCGGGGAGGGCCGCGCCATCACATTCTCTTGCGGGGCTCTTGCGGGCTTTCCACACCTAATTAGGTCGGGAAATGCCCTTGCGGCTTGCACTTGGCTTTAGCTTGTCCATAACTCGATCAGGGATTTCAGCGAGGCAAGCCATGCCCAAGACCTTTCCGGGCGTCACCGTCGTAGACCATCCATTGGTCCAGCATAAGCTCACGCTGATGCGCCGCACGTCTACATCGACCAAGCAGTTCCGCGAGCTGCTCAACGAGATTGGCATGCTGATCTGTTACGAGATCACGCGCGAATTGCCGACAGAGCTGATCGACATCGAAACGCCGCTCTCGCCCATGAAATCCCCGGTGATCGAGGGCAAAAAGCTGGTGTTCGCGCCGATCCTGCGCGCCGGAATGGGCTTTCTGGATGGAATGCAGAACCTCATCCCGTCGGCCCGTGTCGCCTTTATCGGCCTTTACCGCGATCCGACCTCGCTTAAGAGCGTCGAATACTATTTCAAGGCGCCAGAGGACGTGGCAGACCGCTTGGTGGTTGTGATGGACCCCATGCTGGCGACTGGCAATTCGGCCATTGCCGCGGTGGATATGCTGAAAGACAAGGGCGTTACCAAGCTTCGCCTGATGTGCCTTCTGGCGGCCCCCGAAGGGGTGGAGAAGTTCACCAAGGCCCATCCGGACGTGCATGTCTGGACAGCGGCGGTCGACGACCATCTCAACGATCACGGCTATATCGTCCCCGGCCTCGGCGATGCGGGTGACCGCATGTTCGGCACCAAATAGCCGATTTAACCCATCCGCCTACGGAATATTTGCGTATACGTAACATCCCTAGCTAGGGGTATTGCGTATGTGCACGCATACGCATTTTGCGGGCAGAAAATTCCGCGAAAATGACGGAAAAACGCGGTGTATATACGGTTAACTTCTCCCGGTCCTTTGTCTGTATACGCCAAAAGTAGAATTACTATAAACAAATTCGAAATCTCGCATCGCGCATACGTCGTTGAACCTTCAACTAGATTTCGCGCGGAGCAGATACGTGAACTGGAAAGACTTTTCCGTTTCCAAGAAAGTCATTGGCGCTTTTGCCATTGTCCTGGCGACCACCATCGCTTTGGGTTTGCTCGCGCTCGGTGACCTTTCACGGCTGAATAACGACGCCAAGGATCTGCGCACCAACTGGCTGCCATCCATTCAATATCTGGGAGACGTGCAATACGTCGCGACGCGCTATCGGGCTTATGAAGCCTCCATGCTTCTGGTGGAAGGCGATCAGGCGGCGATTGATAACCGCACCCGCATGTCGCTCGGCCAGCAGGTCGATAAGTATTTGGATGAGTATGAGCGTTTGGTCACCGACGATCACGAGCGCCAGCTCTTCAATGCGCTGAAGGAAAAATGGACCACTTATCGCCAGATGGACGCCAAGCTTGTGGAGATCTATCAGGCGCAAGGGGCGAAAGCGGGGTCAGATTTCCTGACACACGACATGCGCACCAGCTTCAAGGCGCTGCTCGATGTGTTGCAGGATGCCGTCAAATATAACCGCGATGGCGGTGAGGCGTCCGGCAAGCATGGCGAGGCGACGTTTGACTCGTCTCGCCTGATCATCCTCTTCTCGCTCGCCGCCGCCGCGCTTTTGTGCAGCCTCGCGGGATGGGCGCTTATCCGCGGTGTTTCCACGCCGTTGGGGCATATGACCGGCGCCATGGGGGAGCTGGCGCGCGGCAATCTCAATGCCGCCGTTCCCTGCGCCGGGCAGAAAGATGAAATCGGTGCGCTTGCGGAAGCCATGACGAGTTTCAAGAACCAGCTCGCGGCGGCCGAACGCGCCAAGGCGGAGCAGACCAAGATCATTGTCGAGAGTATCGGTCAGGGTCTCTCCCGTCTTGCGGAAGGCGATCTCACCCATCAAGTGACGGCCGATCTCAGCGGTGAGTTCGCTAAGCTGAAGAGCGATTTCAACAGCGCTATCGAGCGCCTGCGCGACACGATGCAGAGTGTGCTGGACTCCACCTACCAGATCGCGAGCAATGCGAGCGAGATTTCCATTGCGGCGGACGACCTTTCGCGGCGCACCGAGCAGCAGGCAGCTGGTCTCGAAGAAACCGCAGCCGCTTTGGAAGAGATCACCGCGACGGTGAAAACGACAACCGCGAACACGCGTGAAGTCACCGTAAATGTCACGAGCGCGAAAGCGGCGGCGGAAAATGGCGGTCGTGTGGTGGAAACCGCCGTCAAGGCGATGGATGCCATTGCACAGTCTTCCAAGCAGATTACCGACATCATCGGCGTGATCGACGAGATCGCTTTCCAGACAAATTTGCTCGCCTTGAACGCGGGCGTGGAAGCCGCACGTGCCGGCGATGCCGGACGAGGGTTCGCGGTGGTGGCATCGGAAGTGCGCGCTCTGGCGCAACGCTCCTCGGAAGCCGCCAAGGAGATCAAGGCGCTGATTAACACCTCGTCGGAGCAAGTTGGCGCGGGGGTGAAATATGTCGGCGAATCCGGAGAGGCGCTGAAGCGCATCGTCGATCAGGTGGTGCAGATCAATGCGGTGGTCGGCGAGATGGCCTCCGCTGCGGAACAGCAGGCGACGGGGATCGAGCAGGTCAACATCGCGGTCAGCCATATGGATCAGGCGACCCAGCAAAACGCCGCGATGGTGGAAGAATCCACCGCCGCTTCGCGCAGCCTTGCGGGTGAGACCAAGAAACTGACGGAGATCGTCTCCTTCTTCCGTGTCGGGGAGCGAAACCGTGTTGCCGAAACGGTCTCGGCGCGTCCGGTGAAAGCTGTTTCCCGCCCCCCTGTCACGCCGCGCCGTGCCAATCGTGTTGGGGCTGCGAGGCTTGCAGCGAAACCGCAAGTTTCTACGGCGGCAGAAACCAGTGATTGGTCAGAGTTTTAAGCGTCAAAACACGAGCTAAATGAGAAAGTTATCCGGGTACGGAAATATACCTACCGTGACTATTTTGACCGTACCCAGATCAATTGGGGCCACAATTTATTAATGTACCAGACTTAACGTGCAGGAAGCCTATCCGGAGGCCTCCATGGCGTTGAAAGATATATCTGTTCGAAACAAAGTGATTGGCGCATTCGCGGTTGTTCTCGCCGCGACCATCGCGCTCGGAATGTTCGCGATCATCAATCTCGGTCGCCAGGCGGCTGAGGCCGACGAACTGCGCACGGATTGGCTTCCATCCATCAGCTCGCTGGGAAATTTCCAATATCAAATTACACGTTATCGCTCGTTCCAGGCCTCTATTCTGATGGTTCCTGCAGAGCAGCGCGAAAAGGATACCAAAACGCGCATTGCCGTGATGGAAGCGGCCGATAAAGCGCTGGGGCAATATCTGACGATGGTGGACTCCCCGGAAGAGCGCGAGCTCGCTGAGACCATCAAAGCCAAGTGGGCTGAATACAAGCCGACCGACGACAAGCTCATCGCGATCTTCAATGCCAAGGGGCAGGCGGACGCGAACTATTTCCTCACCCATGAATCGCGGACGATCTTCAACCAGTTGAAGGACGCTGTCGAAAAAGACGTCGAGTTCAACCGCAAGGGCGGCGAGGCCGCGGCCATCCGCGCCGACCAAACCTATAAGTCGGCGCGTCTTTTGATCATGCTAGCCTTAGGTCTTGCCTCGGCTTTGTGCTGCGCGGCGGGTTGGATTTTGATCCGTGGTGTCTCCGCGCCTTTGTCGGCCATGACGGACGCCATGGATGGCCTCGCGCGGGGCAACCTTAATGCGGACGTCCCTTGTACGGACCAGGAGGACGAAATCGGCAAGCTTGCTGGGGCCATGACGAGTTTCAAACATCAGCTCGCGGATGCCGAACGCGCCAAGGCAGAGCAGACGAGGCTTATCGTCGACAGTATCGGTCAAGGACTTTCAAATCTCGCCAAAGGCGATCTTACCCACCAGATCACCGCCGATCTCACCGGCGAATTTGCCAAGCTTAAGACCGATTTCAACGCTGCCATCCAGCGTTTGCGTGACACCATGCAGAACGTTCTGGATTCGGCGCATCAGATCGATTCCAATGCGGGAGAGATTTCCTCTGCTGCCGATGATCTTTCTCGCCGTACCGAACAGCAGGCAGCTGGCCTGGAAGAAACCGCAGCGGCGCTGGAAGAGATCACCGCTACCGTCAAGAAGACGAGTGAAAACACCCGCGAAGTCACGGCCAATGTCGCTTCCGCGAAGACGGCTGCCGAGGACGGCGGGCGTGTGGTTGAGACGGCGGTCAAGGCGATGGATGCCATCGCGCAATCGTCCAAGCAAATCACCGACATCATTGGTGTGATCGATGAAATCGCTTTCCAGACCAATCTTCTCGCCTTGAATGCGGGCGTCGAGGCAGCTCGCGCGGGCGATGCAGGTCGAGGTTTCGCTGTGGTGGCCTCGGAAGTGCGCGCGCTGGCGCAGCGCTCTTCGGATGCGGCCAAGCAGATCAAAGCGTTGATCAATACCTCTTCCGAACAGGTCGGAGCCGGCGTGAAATATGTCGGCGAATCCGGCGCAGCGCTGAAGCGCATCGTGGAGCAGGTGGTGCAGATCAACGCCGTGGTGGGCGAGATGGCGCTTGCAGCCGAACAGCAGGCGACCGGTATCGAGCAGGTCAACGCCGCCGTCAGTCAGATGGACCAGGCGACCCAGCAGAATGCCGCGATGGTGGAAGAATCTACCGCCGCTTCGCGCAGCTTGGCGGGCGAGACCAAGAAGCTGACCGAGATCGTCTCGTTCTTCAGCGTCGGCGGGCAAAATAGATCTGTCGCGCCGTCGCGTCAGACCCGCGTCACCCCCACTACACGTCCTGTGGTTCGTTCCGGCAATCGGGCGCTTGCGCAAAAGGCCCAACCCAAGGCGGAAGCCGAAGCCAGCGATTGGGCGGAGTTCTGAACCTAGTGCCGGCGATACAGCCTAGTGCGATACGCACTGGGCGTTTCGCCGGTGATGCGGGCGAAGGCTTGCGCGAAAGCACTCAACGAGGAAAACCCAACTTGTAACGCGGTCTCGGTGACTCTCTCGCCCTCCGCCAACAGCCGCATGGCCGTGAGAATCTTGGCCTGCGTCAGCCAGTTCTGCCACGACATTCCCGTCACTTCGGAAAATCTGCGGCGCAGACTGCGTTCGGAGAGATGGGCGGCGGCGGCTGCCTGTGTCGCCTGAGCTTGCGCGAGATTGGCTATGGCATACTCCATCGCGCGGCTGATCGCGGCGTCGTGCACGCGGGGTAAACGCAGCGGCTCTTCCTCTGTCAGGCGCTCGGCGCAAATCAGCGACAGAGTCGAAAAATAGCTCTGAGCAACGGCATCATCTTTTGCCGATCCTGGTTGCCAGCGGCGCGCATGCAGGATCATCTCGCGCAAAAGCGTATCGACGATGAGGAAGCGCAGGCGACCTTCCGTAGGGCTGCTGCTGCTTGGTGCCAAATACAGCGAAATGCCTTCGGCATCAGTCAATTGTGTACGATGCGGCAGCCCTGCTGGTATCCAGGCGGCGCGTGCTGCGGGTAGGGCATAGTTCGCGTCAGAAGTTTCCAGATGAACCATGCCATGCACGCTGTACAAAAGCTGATCATATTCGTGGCTGTGCCAGCCATAGAAAATGCGCGGGTGTGGATCGCAGAAAGCAAATCCGGTGCCTGATGGCGCGGAAAGACCGACCTCCTTCAGGAAATGCGTGGTTTGCTGCTCATCGAGCGTGTGCATGGCCGATTGCCGTTGAATTATGGCCGCCAAGCGTTAGCGGCTGTCTCGGAGCCAATGATACTGACGCTCTGCTGTCAAGAGGAGCAGACCCATGAGGGACGCAGACCCGCATAATGCGAAAGTTGTCGACCAGTTTACCCGCTGGGCGGAACGTTTTTCGAAAGAACCGCTTCACGCCGAACCAGATGCGATGCAGCGGCTTCTTGCGGCGGTTGCGCCACAATCTTCGTCGCGCGTTCTCGATGTCGCTTGCGGTCCCGGTATCGTGGCCTGCGCACTGGCCCGCTACGCGGCGAAGGTAACGGGCGTTGATCTCACCGCGGCTATGCTGGAAGAGGCGAAGCTCCGTCAGGAACGAGAGGGGCTCACCAATCTCACCTGGATGCAAGCTGATGCCACTGAGCTGCCTTTCGGCGATGAGTGCTTCGATGTCGTTGTGACGCGCTACAGTTTTCACCATATGCGCCAGCCAGAGAAAGCCTTATCCGAGATGCGGCGCGTCTGCCGCGCGGGTGGTCGTGTGGTGGTGGTGGATGCGACGCCAACGACGGAAACCCAATTGGCTTACGACGCTATGGAGACGCTGCGTGATCCCTCGCATGCCAGCGCCTTGACGGTTGCACAGATCCGTCACTACGCCAAAGATCTCGGCTTGAAGGAAGTCGCTTATGATTTCCATTGGCTGGAGGCCGCGCTTGAGCCCTTGGCGGATCAGGATCGGATGGGCGCGCTAACCGCCGTATTCAATGCGGATATCGAAAGCGGAGCGGACCTCATCGGCGTCAAGGCGCGCCGCACAGAGAGCGGCATTCGCTTCAGTTTTCCGATTTCCGTATTTGCGTGGCTAAGAGATTAGCCGCTAACGGCTTCCTGAAGAGGTTCTTCCGGCGCGGGCTCTTCAGCCAATTCAGGCGCGTTCTTTTTGGCGAAGCGGCGGTAGAGTTCAGCATAGCGCTGGCCGCTGCGACGCCAGGAAAAATCCATCCGCATGCCTTGTTCCTGAAGCGCTTTCCAAGTCGGGCGGTCCTGATAGCGATAGATCGCGTGAGAGAGGACTCGCGACAGCGTATCGTGATTGACCTCATCGAAGAGGAAGCCCGTGGCTACGCCCGCAGAAAGCGCCGCCTCATTGGCATCGATGATGGTGTCCGCGAGGCCGCCCGTATGCGCCGCAATCGGCACGCAGCCATAGCGCAAGCCATATAGCTGCGTCAGCCCGCAAGGTTCAAAGCGCGAGGGCACCAAAATCGCATCCGATCCGCCTTGCAGAAGATGCGAAAGCTCCTCGTCATACCCAATCTTGACGCCGATCCGCCCCTTGAAGCGTTTGGCCGCGTCCATGAAGGCGTTTTCGATGTAGTGCTCGCCCGTACCGATCAAAGCCAGGCGTCCACCCATGGTGACAATGTTCTCCGCCATCCCGGCGAGCACATCCATGCCTTTCTGCGTCGTAAGGCGACTGACGACGCAGAAAATGGGCCCCGTGCCGCCGTCCAGATCGAAGGCCTTTTCGACCTGCAAACGATTTTGCAAACGGCGGTTCAGGGTCAGGCGCTCATATTGCGCCAGAAGGTGCGGGTCCTCGGCGGGATTCCAGACCTCGGTGTCGATACCGTTGACGATGCCATAGACGCGGTCGCGCCTTGCCCGCACCAGGCCTTCCAGCCCCATACCGAAATGCGCGTCTCCGATTTCTTCGGCATAGGTCGGGCTTACCGTGGTGATGGCGTCGGCGCAGAACAGCCCGGCTTTCAAGAAGCCGACGCCGCCATAATATTCGACACCATGCATGGAATAGGCATGCCAGGGCAGGCCAAGCCAAACGAAGATATCGTTGGGAAACCAGCCCGCGAAAGCGATGTTATGCACCGTCATGATGCTCGGCACATGGGCGCCATCGTAGTGCAGATACGCCGGCGCCATCGCCGCCTGCCAATCATGGGCATGCAGCACATCGAAGCTGGGCATGTTGAACTTGCCCTGCGCGACATCCGCGGCAGCGCGGGAGAAGGCTCCGAAACGGCGCCAGTTATCATCCCAGTCTTTGCCGCTGGCATCGCAATAAGGTCCGCCCGGACGATCATAAAAGCCGGGCAGGTCGAGCACGATCAGCTTCAGCTTGCCCGCCCAGCCACTGAGGATCTGCGCCTTTTCGCCGAACAAGCTGTCATAGCTGTGCAGCACCACCGCATCGCGCAGCGCCTTCATTACCGAGGGGTAGCCGGGAAGGAAGGTCGTGACCTCCACGCCATGCGGGGCCAAGGCTGATGGTAGCGCTCCCGCAACGTCTCCAAGCCCGCCCGTTTTCACCAGGGGATAGGCTTCGGAGACGACGGAGAGGACTTTTAAGCTCATGACAGCCGGTCGATCATCGCCTGAGTTATAAGACACACACCAGATTCAGTACGCCTGAAACGCTTGGCATCGAGTTCCGGGTCCTCGCCCACCACCATTCCTTCCGGGATGATGACGTCACGGTCCAGAACCACTTTGCGCAAGCGTGCCGAGCGGCCAATATAGCAGCGCGGCAGGATAACAGCATCCTCCAGAACCGAGAAGCTGTTGGCTCGTACGCCGGTGAAGCAAAGGCAGCGGCGCAAATGCGCGCCCGAAATGATGCAGTCGCCGGAAACAAGAGAGGCCACAGCCGAACCGCGCCGTCCTTCCAGGTCGTGCACGAATTTGGCAGGCGGGGAGATTTCCGCATAGGTCCAAAGTGGCCATTTGCGGTCATAAAGGTCGAGCTTGGGTACCACATCGGTCAGGTCGATATTGGCTTCCCAATAGGCATCCACCGTCCCAACGTCACGCCAATAGGGTTCGCTTTCGCCTTCCGCACGGACGCAGGAGTCTGAGAATTTATGCGCCACCGCTTTGCCGTGTTTGACGAGGTAGGGGATGATGTCCTTACCGAAGTCGCGGCTGGAGCCCGGCGTGGCTGCATCGCGGCGGAGCTCTTCGAACAGCTTCTTGGTATTGAAGACATAGATGCCCATGGAGGCGAGGCAGGTATCGGGCTTGCCGGGAATGGTCGGCGGGTCAGAGGGCTTCTCGACGAAGCTCGTGATGATGCCTTTTTCGTCCACGCCCATCACCCCGAAGCCCTTGGCTTCTTCCTTGGAGACTTCCAGGCAGCCAATGGTGACGTCCGCGCCCGAATCCACGTGCTGGATGAGCATCAGCTCGTAATCCATCTTGTAGACGTGGTCGCCCGCCAGGATGACCATGTATTCGGGGTTGTTAGAGTGGATGATGTCGATGTTCTGGTACACCGCATCCGCCGTGCCCTGATACCAAAGGCCCTCCGACACGCGTTGCGAGGCAGGCAGAATGTCGAAGCTTTCGTTACGCTCGGGGCGGAAGAAGTTCCAGCCCGATTGCAGATGGCGGATCAGCGAATGGGCTTTGTATTGGGTAGCCACCGCAATGCGGCGGATGCCGGAGTTGACCGCATTGGAAAGAGCGAAATCGATGATGCGGGCTTTGCCGCCGAAATAGACCGCGGGCTTGGCGCGGACATCGGTGAGCTCCTTCAGCCGCGAGCCGCGGCCCCCCGCAAGCACATAGGCCATAGTATCTCGGGCCAGCGGGTATCTACGCTCCATAACCATCGGTCTCCCTGGGCGACACCAAATCGCGTGCGCGTCGCCATCATCCCTATCTCAGGCTGGCATTGTAAAGCCTGTTTTGCCAGCGAAAGTGTAAAGAAATCAGCGGCAAAAGATCAGATAACGGAGGAGTGTTCTGCCCCCGGTGTCAAACAAAAGCCCCCGCGCTTTCGCCGGGGGCTTAATGACTTCGGAAAACGTTTTCGCCTTACAGCGCGTCGCCGTCGCGCTCGCCGGTGCGCACGCGCAAGGCGGCTTCAAGGTCCAGCACAAAGATCTTGCCGTCGCCGATCTTGCCGGTATGGGCTGCTTTCTGAATCGCGGCGATAACCGCCTCAGCGCGCTCATCGGTGACCGCGACTTCGAGCTTGAGCTTTGGGATGAAGGAAATCGTGTATTCGGCACCGCGATAGACCTCTTTATGGCCTTTCTGACGGCCATAGCCGCGCACTTCGGTGACGGTCATGCCTTCCACGCCTGTCGCCAAAAGGGCGTCGCGGACGATTTCGAGGCGATGCGGCTGGATAATGGCGCTGATGAGCTTCATGGGATCTCCTAACCTGCTGAGTGGTATCCGGCTTCGCCATGGCTGGTGAAATCGAGGCCCTGGATTTCGCCCTCGCGTCCGATATGCCAACCGGCGACTTTCTTGACTGCTAGTATAATGAGAGCCGTCGCGATGAGCGACCAGGCGCCCACGATTGCCACGGCTTCAAGCTGAACCAGGAATTGGGCGCCAACACTGCGGGCGAGGGCTGTGCCGCCGTTGCCGAGCCCCGTCACAAACGGCAGAACCAAGCTGCCCAAGGCGCCGCCCACGCCATGCACCCCCAAAACGTCCAGCGCGTCATCGACCTTCATATGGCGTTTGACCACCAGCACCGCGCCATAGGTGACGAGCCCGCCCAGAATGCCCAGCACGACCGCGCCTTCGGGGCCCACATAGCCCGAAGCCGGGGTGATGGTGGCGAGCCCCGCCACCGTGCCGGTCACCGCGCCGACCAGGGACGGCTTGCCGAATTTGATCCATTCGATACCCATCCAGACACAGGTCGCGGTCGCAGCGGCAAGGTGGGTCGCCAGCATGGTCATGCCCGCATCCGCCCCCGCTTTCAGGGCCGAGCCAGCGTTGAAGCCGAACCAGCCAACCCAGAGGAAGGCCGCGCCGACCATCACCATCCAAGGCGCATGGGGCGGGTTGACGGAATGGGGGAAGCCGCGGCGCGGCCCCAGAGCCCAGGCGGCGAGGAGGGCGGAAAGCCCTGCCGTCAGATGCACCACGATGCCGCCCGCGAAATCCATTGCGCCCCATTGGGCGAGAAAGCCACCGCCCCAAATCCAGTGACAGGCTGGGGCATAGACCAGCACCAGCCAGAGGGCGGAAAAGAGCAGCACGGCGCCGAATTTGATGCGCTCCACATAGGCGCCGATGATCAGCGCCGGGGTGATGGCTGCGAAGGTCATCTGATACATCACAAAGACGCTTTCGGGGATGGCTGTGCCGGGATGGATGCTGCCGCGCGCCATATGGTTCAGGAACGCGGCCTTCAGATCGCCAATCCAGGCCCCCGAACCTGAGAAGCACTCGCTATATACAAAGACGAACCAGAAGAGGGAGACCATCGCGGCAATGGCGAAAGTCTGAAACAACACGGAAAGGATGTTTTTGGCCTGCACCAGCCCGGCATAGAAAAATCCCAGCGCGGGCAGGGTCATCATCAGCACCAGCGCGCTGGAGACCATCAGCCAAACCGTATCCGCCCCGTTGATCATCGCCCCTCCAAAGTCTTTTTGTTTATTGGCTAGGCAAGATGCAAATAAGAGCGCCGCACGCAACGCGGCATGTTGCCAAAGTTGTGGGCAATTTAGAAATATTGTTACGCGGGCCGTCAGGACCTAGTTTTCCCTCAATCGTCATGGGCTGGGCCTGACCCGGTCATCCAGCCTTCCACATAGCCTGGATGGCCGCCTCAAGGGCGGCCATGACGGGTGTTGAGCTAGGTGCGACCTAGAAACTGCCCCACAGGCTTTCGCCTGGGGCTTGCTTGACTTGGCCTTCCCCGGGTGGAAGCGTCCGGAAATGTTGAATAATCACGCCCCGAACGCCCGCAATCCGATCCACCCCTATGATGAGGGACTGGTCCAATCTCTCTCTATCGAGGAGGGCGAGGTCGCGAACGCTGTCGCCGCGCTTGGCGAGCAAGTCTCGAGCCCGGCCCGGCTCTTGAAGGCGCTCGCCGTCATCGATCTCACCACGCTGTCGGGCGATGATACGCCGGAGCGGGTGAAGGCCCTTTGCGCCAAGGCGCGCCAGCCCTTGAAGCCGGAGGTGCAGGCAAAGCTCGGCGCTGAAGGCGTCACCACGGCGGCGGTCTGCGTTTATCACGCCTTCATTGGAACGGCGTTGGAAGCGTTGAAGGGTGCCTTGCCGCTCGCCGTTGTCTCGGCGGGCTTTCCCCACGGCCTCTCGCCTTTGAAGGCACGCATTCTGGAAGTGGAAGAATCCGTGGCCGCGGGCGCCACCGAAATCGACATCGTGATCGACCGCTCCAAGGCGCTCACCGGCGATTGGAAGGGCGTCTATGACGAGGTGCGCGCCTTCCGCCAAGCCTGCGGCGAGGCTCATATGAAAGCCATCATCGCCACGGGCGATCTGGGTTCGCTCGGCAATGTCGCCAAGGCGTCGGTGGTTTGCATGATGGCGGGCGCCGATTTCATCAAGACCTCCACCGGCAAGGAAGCCGTCAACGCCACGCCGAACGTGGCGCTGGTGATGGCGCAGATGATTGCGCTGTGGCTGAAGAAGACGGGCTATAAGGTTGGCTTCAAGCCCGCGGGCGGCATCTCCAAGGCCAAGGACGCGCTGGTCTATCAGGCGATCATGCAGGATGTGCTGGGCGAGGAATGGCTTGAGCCGCATCTCTTCCGCATCGGCGCCTCCAGCCTGCTCGGCGATATCGTTACGCAGCTTGAAAACGCCTAACTGCTCTGGGGCGGTTTAGGTTCAAATCACATCATGGGGCGGCTGGCGCGCCTGCAAAAGTGCCAGTGAAGGGGAAAACGAAAACATGTCTGGCATGATCAGTCCGCTCAATTTGCAGAGCATCGCCGGGATGGCATTGATCCTGGTCTTGTGCTGGCTGTTTTCGGAAAACCGCCGCCGCTTTCCCTTCCTGCTCATGCTGGGCGCGATTGGGCTGCAATTGGCGCTGGTGTTGTGCCTCTTCGGCGTGCCCGCGATCCGCGCCGGGCTGACGAGCTTCGGCGGTCTGTTCGAAGGTCTCTCCAAATCCGCCCAGACCGGCATGGCTTTCGTGTTCGGCTATTTGAGCGGCGCTGGCCCGCAGCCTTATCCGCTCACCACGCCGGGCGCCTTGTTCGTCTTCGGCTTCCGCGTCTTGCCGGTGATCATGGTGGTCTGCACGCTTGCGGCGCTGCTGTGGCACTGGAACATCCTGAAATGGATCGTCAAAGGCTTCGGCTTTGTTTTCTCGCGCACCATGGGGCTGCGCGGGCCGACGGCGTTGGCCGTTGCCGCGACCATCTTCATGGGGCAGGTCGAAGGCCCCATCGTCATTCGCGCTTATCTTAATCGCCTGACGCGCTCGGAGCTGTTCCTGCTCATCACCGTCGGCATGGCCTGCGTTTCGGGCTCCACCATGGTGGCCTATGTCACCATTTTGCAGGGCGTTCTGCCTGGCGCCGCCGCGCATGTGCTGACGGCCTCGATCATCACCGCACCCGCGGGTATCTTGCTCGCCCGCATTCTGATCCCGCGCGATCCCATCGCCGAAGCCGCGCAGGATAAGCTGCCGCCCGATGAGCGCGTTTATAAAAGCTCGATGGATGCCATCATGAAGGGCATCAATGACGGCATGCAGATCGCCGTGAATGTGGCAGGCTGCCTGATCGTTTTCGTGGCGCTGGTCGCGATCGTCGACATGCTGCTCGGTGGCTTGCCGCAGATTGGCGGCGCGGCCATCAGCGTCGAGCGCATTCTTGGCTATGTCTTCTCGCCGGTCGCCTGGTGCCTCGGCATTCAGTCCAGCGAAATCCATACCGCGGGCCAGCTTCTCGGCACCAAGATGATCCTGACCGAGTTCACCGCCTTCATCAAACTCGGCGCCATTCCCGCTGCGGAAATGACCGAGCGTACCCGCACCATCATGACCTATGCCTTGTGCGGCTTCGCCAATGTGGCCTCGGTCGGCATCAACCTTGCCGGTTTCTCGGTGCTGCTGCCGGAACGCCGCGACGAGATCATCAAGATGGTGGGCAAGGCGATGCTGGCGGGCTTTTTCGCCACCTGCATGAGCGCCGCGCTCGTCGGTGCCATTCCGGCTTTCATTACGGCGATGCCGAATTAGTTTTTGCCGTCATGGCCGGGCTCGACCCGGCCATCCAGCGGATCTTCGCGATATGTTATGGATGTCCGGGTCAGGCCCGGCCATGACGAATGATATGGTGAAAACAATGATCGAAGACATGCACGCCCTGGCGAAGCTCTACCGCTCCCGCGCCTATGCTCCCTATTCCAAATTCCTGGTCGGGGCGGTGGTGAAGGGCGCCAATGGCAAGCTCTATGGCGGCTGCAATGTCGAGAACGCGGCCTATCCCGTCGGCAATTGCGCCGAGGCTTCGGCCATTGCCGCGATGGTGGGCGATGGTGAAACCCACATTGTGGAAGCCCTGGTGATGGGGCCGGAGGGGCAGATTTGCACCCCTTGCGGTGCCTGCCGCCAGCGCCTGCGCGAGTTCGCATCGGCGGACCTTAAAATCCATCTCGCGGACCCCACCGCGGTCCTGCAAACCATCACCCTGGGCGAGCTTCTGCCCATGTCGTTCGGGCCGGAAAATCTCAACCGTTAGAATATACAATTATATCGTCATGGCCGGGCTTGACCCGGCCATCCAGACAACCGAGTGCTGGTCCTAAGATGGATGGCCGCCTCAAGGGCGGCCATGACGGAATGTGAAAGGCGCCTCATGCTCCCCCAAGAAATCATCCGCAAAAAGCGTGACGGCTTTGAGCTGTCGGAAGAGAACATCGCCGAGTTCATCACCGGCGTGACCAAGAGCGCGGTGACCGAGGCGCAGATTTCCGCCTTCACCATGGCGGTGTTCTTCCGCGGCATGAGCTTTCCCGAACGGGTGGCGCTGACCCGCGCCATGACCCATTCGGGCACGGTGCTGGATTGGGGCGATTTCGGCCCGGTGCTGGATAAGCATTCCACCGGCGGGGTAGGCGACAAGGTCTCCCTCATGCTCGCCCCGATGGTGGCGGCTTGCGGCGGCTATGTGCCGATGATTTCGGGGCGCGGTCTCGGCCATACCGGCGGCACCCTCGATAAGATGCAGGCGATCCCCGGCTACAACGCGACGCCCGATCTGATGACCTTGCGCGATGTGGTCAAGAAAACCGGCTGCGCCATCATCGGCCAGACCTCCGATCTCGCCCCCGCCGACCAGCGCATCTATGCCGTGCGCGATGTGACGGCGACGGTGGAATCTATCCCGCTGATCTGCGCCTCTATCCTCTCCAAGAAGATCGCGGCGGGGCTGCAGGGCCTCGTTATGGACGTGAAGCTCGGCACCGGCGCCTTCATGGAAAATCTCAACGACGCGACCGATCTGGCCGAAACCATTGTGAAAATCGCGGGCGGAGCAGGGCTGCCTACCGCCGCCATCCTGACCGATATGAACGAGGTTTTGGGCCTTACCGCCGGTAATGCCATCGAAGTTCAGGAAGCGGTTGAGTATCTCACCGGAACTCATCGTGAGCACCGCTTACATGAGATCACCAAAGCCCTGGTCGGTCAGATGCTGGTCTTGGGCAAGCTTGCCGCTACGCCTGAAGAAGGTGCCGCAAAGGCCCAAGAAGCCTTGGATTCCGGTAAAGCCGCCGAGAAATTCCAGGAGATGGTTTCCGCCCTTGGCGGTCCACATGATTTCCTCACCCAATCTCTGAAGTATCTGGATAAGGCGCCGCTGACCGTGCCCTTCAAGGCGGCGCGCTCCGGGGTGATCGCGGGGGAAAAGACCCGCGCCATTGGCCTCGCCGTGGTCGATCTTGGCGGCGGGCGCCGCAAGACCTCGGATGTCGTCGATATGGGCGTCGGCATTTCCGGCTTCCTCCCGGTCGGCACCAAGGTTCAGGCCGGGGACACCATCGCCCTCATTCACGCAAAAGATGAGGCCGATGCGGCGCGCGCGGCTAAGACGCTGGAAGAGGCCATCGAAATCGCCGATACCGCTCCGCCTGCGCGTCCTCTCATCCATGCGCGGGTGATGTAGGGAGTAAGCATGGCGCGCCAAGCGTTCCGCGGTCCGATTTTCCACCTCCTCGACGACCCCGATTTGGGGCCCGAGGCGGCGGTCATTTATGAAGATGGCGGGCTCCTGGTCGAAGACGGCCATGTGGCGGAGGTCGGCCCCTTTATCGAGGTGCAGCCCTTCCTCAAAGGTGCGCCGCTGACCCGCGTCACCGACGGGCTGATCGTGCCCGGCTTCATCGATTGCCACGTCCACTTCCCGCAGGTGGACATGATGGCCTCGCCGGGCAAGAACCTGCTGCACTGGCTATCGGCCTATGCCTTCCCGGCGGAGAGCCGCTTCTATCACGAGGATGTCGCCGCCGAGGCCGCGCGCTTCTTCCTCGACCAGCTTCTGGCCCATGGCACCACCTCGGCACTGGTTTTCGCCACCGCCCATAAGGTCTCGGCGGAGGCTCTGTTCGCGGAGGCCTTCGCGCGCAACATGCGCCTCATCACCGGCAAGGTGCTGATGGATGTGAACGCGCCCGCGGGCATCTCCGACACCGCCGAAACCGGCTTCATGGAAAGCCGCAGCCTGATCCGCGAGTGGCACGGCAAGGGGCGGCTCGGCTATGCCGTGACCCCGCGTTTTGCGCTGACCTCCAGCGAACGCCAGCTGGAACTGGCGGGCCGTCTTTTGGGCGAGCATCAGGGCGTCAAGCTGCACACCCATCTCTCCGAAAACTATGACGAGCTTGAGGCGGTCAAAAAGCTCTATCCTGATTGCCCGGATTATTTCGGGGTCTATGAGAAATTCGGCCTCGCCACGCCGCAATCGGTGTTCGCCCACTGCCTGCACTTAAGCTCGTCGGAATGGCAGCGGATGGGGCAGGCCGGGTGCGGTGTCGCCCATTGCCCGACCTCCAACCTGTTTTTGGGCTCGGGCCTCTTCAATCTCACCGACGCGGAAAAAGCGGGCGTGCGTACCGGGCTTGCCAGCGATGTCGGGGCAGGGACCTCGCTCTCGCTGCTCGCCACCATGAATGAGGCCTATAAGGTCCATCAGCTGCAGCAGCGCCGCCTTTCGGCCTTCAAGCTGTTTTACCTCGCCACGCTGGGCGCGGCCCGCACGCTGCGGCTGGACGACAAAATCGGCAATCTCACCCCGGGCAAAGAGGCCGATTTCCTCATCCTCGATGCCAAGGCTTTGCCGGTGCTGCAACGCCGTTGGGAACGCTCGTCATCGCTGGAAGAAAAACTCTTCGCCCTTGCCATCCTCGGCGACGACCGCGCCGTGGCCGCGACCTATGTGGCGGGAGAGTTGGCGCATAAGCGGTAATCTCCAGCCACTCCACCAATTCGTCATGGCCGGGCTAGACCCGGCCATCCAGACGCAGCTGCTAGGCTTAACCACTGGATGGCCGCCTCAAGGGCGGCCATGACGGGGCGGGGATGGGGCGCCCCGTTGCCTCTCTCCGCCGACTCTGCAATTCTTCCTCATGGACCTCAAAACATTCGCCCAAGCGCTGCCGAAAGCTGAACTGCACCTTCACCTGGAAGGCAGTTTCGAGCCGGAGTTGATGTTCGCCATTGCCAAGCGCAATAAGGTCGAAATCCCTTACGCCTCCGCCGAGGACGTCCGCGCCGCCTATCGCTTTTCCAATTTGCAGGATTTCCTCGACATCTATTACGCGGGCGCCTCGGTGCTGCTGGCAGAGCAGGATTTCTACGATCTCACCTACGCCTATCTGAAGCGCATCGCCGCCGATAACGTTCGCCATGTGGAGGTCTTCTTCGATCCTCAGACCCACACCGAGCGGGGGGTAGCGTTCTCCACGGTGATGATCGGCATCACCAAGGCGCTGAGCGACGGCCAGAAGGATTTCGGCATCAGCTCCAAGCTGATCCTGTCCTTCCTGCGCCATCTTTCCGAGGAAGACGCCTTCAAGACCTTTGAGCAGGCCGAGCCGTATCTCGATTGGTTCGTCGGCGTCGGCTTGGATTCCTCCGAGAAAGGTCATCCGCCCTCCAAATTCGCCCGGGTCTTTGCTGCGGCGCGCGAGGCAGGGCTGAAACTCGTGGCCCATGCGGGCGAGGAGGGGCCGCCGGCATATGTCTGGGAGGCGCTTGATATTTTGAAGGTCGACCGCATCGATCACGGCAACCGCTCGCTGGAAGATCCGAAGCTGGTGGAGCGCTTGGTCAAAGACGGCATGACGCTCACCGTCTGCCCGCTTTCCAATTTGAAGCTTTGCGTGGTGAACGACCTGAAACAGCATCCCTTGAAGAAGATGCTGGATTTGGGCCTGAAGCCCACGATCAATTCGGACGATCCGGCGTTTTTCGGCGGTTATGTCGGGGAAAATTTCGCGGCCGTCACGGAAGCGCTGAACCTCTCGAAGGCCGAGCTTATCACCCTCGCTAAGAACAGCTTTTCCGGTTCTTTTCTGAGCGAGGCAGAGAAACAATCCTGGCTTTCTCGCATTGATGACATGGCGGTGTAATTTTTCTCGTCGCCAGCTTTATTGTATGTAATCATTACAAAACCCCATAGGGTGAATGTGACGCTACCGCCAAGCGACTGATGGTGTTGCTAAATGTCTAGCGCGCCTTTCTGGCACGGGCGTTGCTAAATCGCTTCCAGCTCCGGATCAGCATTTGGGCAACGATCCGGGCCGGGATGACTGCAGAACGCGGCATCCGCTTTTGGAGGCAACGATGACACTCAAATCAGTTTGGCAGGGCGCGGTAGCGTTGGGCGCGCTTGTCCTTGTGGCGCAAGGGGCGAGCGCGTCTGCTTTTGTGAATGGCGGTTTTGAGGCTGGAGATGCGAGCGGTTGGACCATCGGTGGCGGCTATCGCGCCCCGGTCTACAATCCGCCGAACCCTGCCGACTTCATGCCGGGCGGCACCTATTACGATCCCAGCGTTGCATCTAGCCATTCGGCTATTGTGTCGACCAGCAGTGTTGATCCCAATCTTGGCAGCAAGATAGGTTCGCTGGTCTATTCCGGCAAATATGCCTGGCGTGTCGAAGATACGGTCGCGGGTGGCTATGCCTCGGTGATCAGCCAGACCGTGACCAACTACACGGATCCGACCATCTATTTCGAATGGAAATCGGTATTGCTCGGCGCGCACGACGCGACTGAAGCTGCCACCATGGTGATTTCGCTCAAGGATTTGACGAGTGGAACCGAATTGATCCATCGCGAGTATAACGCTGCTGCGGGCGGCGGCGGGGTGGATCCGCGCTTCACTTATGACAATCCGACAGGCAATTTTTATACCGCCGATTGGCAGATCGAATCCCTCAACATCGACGCCTCACTCTCTGGCCATGACTTCATGTTGTCGGTGTTGGGATCAGACTGTGAACCCACGGCGCATTGGGGCTATGTCTATCTTGATGGCTTCGGCTCAGTCGTGGTGCCGCCGAACAATCCGGGCGTGCCGGAACCTGCCACCCTCGCACTTATGGGCGCGGCTTTCGCCGGCCTCGGGCTTTTGCGCCGCCGCCGCAAACAGGCTTAAGCCGCGCGGCAAAACAAAAGAGCTGTGCGGTCGGGCGCACAGCTCTTTTTCTTTGGGTCGGGAAAATGTCAGGCCGCTTCAGGCATGGCCACGCGGCCCGCTTCATGGCGCTGCAAGGGTTTTGAAATCGGAAGCTTGGGCATGCAGAGCTCGAGATTTTCGCGCTCTTCCAGAGCGACCAGCCAGGATTTTTCCAGCTCACGTTCCAGCTCCGCCGCGGCGCGAAGCCAGAACTCCTCGGAGCGGCCATCGGGGCGGCCTTCATTTTCCCAGATCATATAGCTGCGTGCGCGCACCTGTTCTTCGGGTATTAGCTGCTCGAGTCCCATCATACCTCTCCTATCCGGCTGCTCGCCGGGCTGCGTTCTCCGTCCTTCCCCCTTGATGTTCTCGCTTCACGTCGTCCTGCTGAGGCAAGCCCAGCAACTCTTGGTAAAGCGCCATATAAGCCCGCGCACTTCTATCCCAGCCGAAAGAGCGGGTCATGGCTTGAAGCTGCAATCGGCGCCAGTGCAATGGATCGTGATAAAGCGCCAATGCGCGCGTCAAGGCAGACACCATACTATCAGCAGACGGATCATCAAAGACAAATCCGCTCGCCGAACGGTCTAAAATTGATTGATTGTTTGCATCTACAACGGTATCGGCAAGGCCGCCGGTACGCCGCACAACAGGCAGCGTGCCATAGCGCAGCGCATACAATTGGGTGAGGCCGCAAGGTTCAAAACGTGCGGGCGCTAACAAAATGTCCGCCCCTGCTTGCAGTTTGTGCGCTAAGGCCTCGTCATAGCCTATGGTTACAGAAATCTTTGCGGGATAGGCTGTTTGTGCATCTTTCAGTTTAGCCTCGATACTTCGATCGCCTTCGCCCACAATGACAAGCTGAGCGTTTTGGCCGACAATAAAGGGCAGGGCCTCGATCAGCGTGTCGGCCATTTTTTGTTCAGTGAGGCGGCTTACAAAGCCGAGCAGCGGCGTTTCTGGATCAGCATCGAGGTTAAGCTCGTGTTGTAGCGCTACCTTGCAGGCTCTTTTACCAAGCATATCGCTGGCGCGGTAATTAGCGGCCAAAAAGGGATCGGTAACAGGATTCCAGATGTCCTCATCGATGCCATTAAGAATGCCGCTGAAAACCTCCTGCCGCGCGCGCAAGACACCATCCAGGCCGCAGCCGAATTCCGGGGTCAGAATTTCCTGGGCATAGGTTGGGCTGACAGTGGTCACGCGATCGCCATAGGCGAGGCCAGCTTTCAGATAGGAGAGGCGACCGTAGAATTCGAGATCGTCGCCCGATTGCAGCGGCAGGGGCGGTACTTCATGGGGCGCAAAGGCACCCTGAAACGCCATATTGTGGGTGGTGAAAACGCTTTTGGGACGGCAACCAAGCTCATGCGCGAGAAACAACGGCAAAAGCCCGGTGTGCCAGTCATTGGCGTGAACGACATCCGGCTGCCAACCCAGATCGCAATGGCCTAGTGCGATATCGCTAGCGACTTGCGAAAGAAACGCAAAGCGATGTGCGTTATCGGGCCAGTCCTGACCATTATCGTCTTGATATAATCCGCCCGCGCGCCCGAACAAGCTGGCGCTGGAAACGAGATAGACCGGCAAATCGCAATCGGGAAAAAGCCCGGCGAGCACAATTCCATCGCTCACGCCCATAACGGGCTCGAGTTTCGCCACCACGCGCGGCTCTCGCAATTGGCCTACGGCGCGGGGATAAGCGGGCATGATCAGGCGGATGTCGGCTCCGAGCCGCTGCAGCGCGGCAGGTAGAGCACGGGAAACATCCGCGAGACCTCCCGTCTTTGCGAGAGGATAAGCTTCTGAAGTTGCGAAAAGTATGCGCATGCCCCGCCTCACTTTGTGGTCGAAGATAGCGCTCTCATGCCGGAGCGGTGGCGGAAACGCGGGCGCGGTACCCGAAGGAGAAGACACGATATAGCTGGCACTATCGTGGGCACCGTTTGCGTTCCTAGACTTAAGATGCCGAGAGGCATTATGTGGGGTGTGATGGGCCAAACCGCAACGGCAGCTGGCCCACTTGATCCAACGCCGTCAGGTTGGCGGAGTTCCCTCTGATCGTCACAAATTTGTCCGCGCCCTGCGGATACACGCAAAAGCTGCGCTGCTGTTAGGCCGGGAAGATGTGACTGTCGCGTATATTTCGTCCCCAAACCCCTGGAAATTTGCTAAAAATGACGGGCGGGGCGGTCGGCCTTTCGGGGCGGCTGCTGAACAATGGGGGTGGGGATATGCGGTACGCGGAGTACCACAAAGAGATCGCGCGTCTCGATAAGGAGATCGCCAAAAAACTTTTTCGTGAGGAACGCGCCGCCAATGGCAGTGGTCCTTGGTATCTGCATTTATTTCCGGATATGCGCAGCTCGGTGGTGGAAAAAGCTGCACGGGAGCGCTTGGCTCTTGCCAAGAAACGCGCCCTCCTGGAGCGCGACATGTTCGGGGCCGCGACGCTGATCTGTAATGCCGATGCGACCGCCGTCTTCCGTCGCACCGTGCCAAGTTCGTCCGATGCTGTCGAAACCTTGCGGGTTGCGGCCGATGCCGCGCTCGAATGGAAGCGGTGAGGGCGTCATGGCGAAAGACAATAAGGTCATTGGCTATATGACCCCGGCTGATCTCGTGGCGCTGATGCGCGAGACTGGCAACATTCTGGTGCAAGAGACGACGGTCTCCGACGGCAAGCCCGCCATCCACGCGGCGTTGCGCGTCGTCAACGCACAGACTGGGGAACAGCTTCCGGGCGGGCTGCCGTTTTCGGTGGTGATGTTTAAATCACCTACCGAGCCCAGCTTCTCCAACATCGCGATTGGCACCATCGTTCCGGCGGCCGAACTCGATATCCGTTTGCCGCGGGACTATTTCAATTTCTGTAACCAGCGGCTGCGGTTCATGCGGGTGTTCCCGTTGGATGAGCGTTCATTTGTCATCCAAATGGATCTCATTCTGCACAACGCCACACGCGAATACGTCAAGTTCAGCCTTGGCGTCTGGGGCGCATTGTTCACACAGGTGCTGTTCGAGTTGATGGGCAGAGGCCGCGAGTCTCTTGTGCATGCGGCGGAAGTCTATGCCGCCACTGATGTGGCGCAGAATTATGTCTCTACTGTCACCGCGTCAGATGCAGAGGCGCCGGTGGAAGAGACGGTGACGGAGCCCGTCACACAAGCAACGGAGGTGGTGAATGCCTCTGTTGGGCAAAGCGGTCAGGCCGAGGCTGAGATCAGCGCGGCGTCCACCGAGATCGTGCCCGTTGAAAGCGTGCCGGTCGAGGTTGCGCCCGAGGAAACCGTCCCGGCGGCTTGCCAAGAAGAGGCGAGCGACTTTGTCGCCGAAGGGCCGTACTCAACGCTCGCTCCAGAGCCTGCCAGTGAAACGCCTACCGAAACTTCCAGCGAGGTTGCGCCGGAAATCACCGAGCCCGAGCATGAATCCCTGCTCGTGCGCAATTATCGCCTGATGCACAGCGAACCTGCGGAAGGCAAGGACATGCCGGAAGAGGTGATCGTTTCGGATACGGTTGTGGCGAATGACGCCGAAGCTTCGCCGGAAGCCGCGCCAGCGCTGCATGAAAATCTGCTGCCGTCGGCAGCAAAAGAAGAGGAAAGGCTGGCGGTTTGATCGCGCCGCCATGCCAAGCCAAGAGCCGGGCAATGTCCCGGCTCTTTTTTTGTGACGGTGTCTAGAAATTCAATGGTGTAAAGCGGCCGCGATCACGCCCAGGTGATAGGGCCAGATGAACAGCGCGATGATGGCTGGCCAGACGCTCAGCTTCATATAGCCGATGGTGAAAAGCCAGCCCGCGAACCACACCAGGCCGCCTGACCCGCTATTGACGACTTTGTACCGTTCCATGGAACCCCACCCTTTGGAACTATCCTAACCTCAGCTTTCGCGCTCGTGCCAGCGAAAGGATTGTCGCGAGGGCCGCGAATGCGGGTTGTGGTAAAAAAGAAAGGCGGCCCGAGAGCCGCCTTCCCGAAAGAACTGTCGCAGAACTTATAATTTCGCGGTCAGCACCACGCGGATATCGCGGCCCGGCGCCACCACCAGATCCTTGTTGAACGCGGCGGCGTTGCGTTCCTCTGCATTGGTGAGATTATGGCCGATGAGTTCGATCTGATAGCCGTCCATCGGGCGCCAAGCGAGCTTGGCGTTCAGCTCGGTATAGCCGCCGGTGGCGGTATCGAAGGCGCCCGCATCGGTCTGCTTGCCGGCCGCGGTGGCATTTACGCCGAGGTCGAATTGATCGCTTTCCCAGGCAAGACCCCAGCCGATCCGCATCGCGGGAATGCGTGGAACATTGCTGCCGTCATTAAGGGTCGCGCGGACGAAATCACCCTGAAGCGTGCCGACCAGGCCACCAGAGCCGTACTCGTACAAGGTCAGCGATCCCTTGCCTTCCAAGCCCCAGAAATGCGCGCCTTGCTGGCGATAGAAGAGCTCGCGCAGATCGCCGCCGCCCACCGAGCAGACGCCATCGTCGCTGCAGGATTGGCCGTTCAACGCGCCATAGATGTAATTATCGAACCAGGAACTCCAGGCGCTGAAGTCAGCGTTGAACTTGCCGAGGCGCAGTCGGGCGGTGCCTTCCAGCGAATTGGAGCGTTCGATCTTCAGCGTGGGATCGCCGGTTTCATAGGTTTGAGGGCCGTCATGGCCGCCACGCGCGAAGAGTTCTGTTTGGGCCGGGGCGCGTCCCGCGGAGGAGGCAGTAAGACCCAGCTTGAGGAAATCGCTGGCGTCGTAGAGAAGCCCGATGGCGCCGCTGACGGGTGTGTAATCGCGCGTCGTGCGCACATCGCTCGCGGGTGTGCCGGTGATGCGGACATTCTCGATGCGCGCGCTGGTTTCAAGATGCAGGGTTTTGCTCAGATCGCTGTCGGCGAAGATGTAGCCCGCGACTGAGTTGGTCTGTGTCGGGAAAAGATAGGAGCTGTCCTGACCGATGGCAGAGAAGCCGCGATTCTGCACCTGCAGACCGACCGCCGCATTGGAGATCGGACCGATAGCGCCGATCAACTGCTCGATATGGGCATCCAGCTCCTTGTTCTTGAAGGTGGTGTTGACCGAGCCGTCGGGGTTCTTTTCCTCGTGGCTGTAATTGGCATAGCTCGCATCGACATTGAGCGCACCGAACGGGCCAGCCCCGACATCGAAGGACGAACGCGACAGGAACTTGGTCTGCCGCATCAGGATATAGGTGGTATCGCTCGGGATGCCGTATTTGCCGTCATATTGAATGACCGCAGCGCCAGTGTGGCTGTTGTTGCCAAAGAAATAGGTCGAACCCGCGGAGAACCCATTACCGACAAAGAAGCTGTTGGCTTGGGTGCCGTTCGGCGTGTCGTAATTGCCAGCAGTCCGGTAAAAGCCGTCCGCGTGAATGGCAAAATTGCCCGCCGCGATATCGGTCATCACCGAGCCTTCGCCGGTATTGGCCGAAGAGCCATAGGTGCCTGACACCTCGGTCGACATGGTCTTTTCCGGCAGGGCGGTCGGCACGCGGTTGTTGATGGCGTTGATCACGCCGCCCAGCGCCTGGCTGCCATAGCGAAGCGTCGCCGCGCCGCGCACCACTTCGATTTGTTGCGTCGATAATGGATCCAGCGGTACGCCATGGTCGGGGCCGATATCGGATACGTCCGAGCTGGAAAGCCCGTCTTCCACCAGCTTGACGCGGGAGGCGTCCATGCCGCGGATGATTGGGCGGGAGGCACCGGCGGCGAAGCCGGAGCCGCTCACACCCGGCACATTGGCGAGCGCATCGGCGATATTGCCGCCCGCAGCGTCCAGAATGGTGCTGCGATCGACCTGGGTAGTGATCGAGGCGCTGGCATCAAGGCCTTTGGCGATCGGAGAGGCGGTCACCACGACGGTTTCAACGCCGCTCGCGCGATCGGGGCTATAAACCTGCTGCGCAAAGGACGGGCAGGTGCAGGCTGCCGCGGCTGCGGACAGCATCAGATACTTACGGAACACGGATAATCTCCACGTCAGAAGGAATGCATGGGGCTCAAAAAGCCCGCGTGTCAGGGTTTCACTTCAGGCGTGGTGTGGAGGTGCGCGGCCGTTCCAGCTATGTGAGGTCGCGCGTGCGAGATGGAATGGGGCCAGGATGAATGGCACCAGAGACACCGCCATGGTGGGCGGCACGGTGACGATCTTGGCCGGCAGAAGATAAACGCCGCCATGCAGGTATTCCTGGCAGAGCAAGCATTGATCGGTGCTCAGCGGCGCTTTGCTGCTTGATGGTGCGGAAATGCTGGTGGTGACGCTGGAAGCGGCGAGAAGCTTGGGCAGATCATGCAAATGGGTCTGCACCAGGAAGGCTTGCACGCTGAAAAACAGGAGTACGACAAGGCTGATTGCTGCGCGCAACGCGCTCAGCTTTCCAGCTTTTGTATGTGTCGTAACCACCCGCATGATTCCGTTCTACGCTGCACCACACGCTTCACGCAACTTACCAAAGCTGTAATTTTGCAAGTTCGTTAGCAGCGCCACGCGGTTGCTGTGAGGGTGCCGTATTCCCGCCGCTATATGCAAATCAGGCGTGCAGAGGATCTCTTTTCAGCTTTGGATGTGAGGGCTGCCCGGTTTGGGGGAGTTTGGCACGGCCAAGTGCAACATTCCGCGACGGCAATTGCCGTTGCAAAGACTCCTGAGCCATTTCTAATAGAACGGGAAATGTGGGTGGAGGAGTATTCCCAAGACGTAAGGGAAAACCCTAACTACGTGCGCCTGACGCGCGGTGTCACTCTATCATCTAATAGTAAGTTGCATCTAGAACCCCAATTTCGGGGTGTTGGCCGGGATTTTACAATCGATTGGCGCATGGAACGACGCGGGGGCATGTTGATGACTGGGTTTGACGATGCGGCGATCGCGCGGTTGCGCAAGGCGGGATTGCGTCCGACGCGTCAGCGCCGCGAGCTGGCTGAAATCCTTTTCGCCGAGACGAGTGAAGCGCTCACAGCCGAAGGCTTACATGCGCTCGCTGTGAAGGCCGGCATCCGGGTCTCGCTGGCAACTGTTTATGGCACGCTGCACAGCTTCTGCGGCGCTGGTTTGGTGCGGGAGATTTCGATCGACTCCAAGCGCTATTTCGATACCAACATCGACAACCACCAGTATTTCTTTTTCGAGGAAGAACGCCGTCTCGTCGGCGTCACGGAATTAGAGACGGGCTATCGCGATATGCCGCCGCCCCCGGAAGGGCGCCGGGTCAGCCGTGTGGATGTTGTCGTGCGTTTGCGCAAGGACGAGCCCTTTCACAGGCGTTAAGGGATTGACCGGAACAGCCGGTCTGCGTTTAACCGCTCATTGAAATCCGTTATGGTACAAAACAGGTATGTGCCAGATACGTAAATGCTCGGCGGCCGATTTTGAGCGCGTCGTCACGCTATTAAGGCAGCTTTGGCCCACCAAATCGCTGGACCAAAAGCGCCTTAAGACGGTGTGGGATCGCGCCCTCACCAACTCCAGCCAGCATTTGATTTGCGCCATTGACGGCGGTGACTTGGTTGGCTTTGCTTCCATGAGCATCAAGAACAACCTTTGGGCTGAAGGTTTCCTCGGCCACGTGGATGAGCTGATTGTGACGGAGAATTCGCGCGGGCAGGGCATCGGCACCGCACTGGTCGAGCATCTTGTTGGCATCGCCGAGCAGGCGGGCTGCGTGCGCCTGGAACTCGACAGCGCCTTCCATCGCGAGGAAGCGCACGGCTTTTACGAATCCAAAGGCTTCAAACAGCGCGCCTATATGTTCACGCGCGTGCTTTAACGGTTTTCGGCGCCAAAGGGCGCAAATCCCGCTTCAAGCTGTTTGACGCGCTGACGTGTGGCCCAGGCTTTCCACTGATCCGCCGTGGTTCCTGGATAGCGTAAAGGCCCGAACACCGCCCAGGCATCGCGGTATTTGATCCAGCGCCGCTGCACTCCGCGCACGCCGTCTGCCGTCACCGAACCTTGATCGCTCCAATCGGTCTCTTTCATCACCTTGCGATAAAGGGCATTGAGCTTCGCATCTGCGGCGGCGAAATCATCCGCAGGCGGAAGCTGGTGATTTTCGAACTTATTTACATAGTTGGAAAGAGCTTCATCCATCGCGCCCAATTCCCCCGTATAGAAGGCGCCGCGCAAAGTGCCGGACATATCCTGCTCATCGCCGGCATGGGCCTCGAAATAGCTCTGTGCTGCTTTCCGCAATGCCGCAAACGCTGACTTTTGCTCCGATGTGTAGGTGTCTGTCAGCTGGGCTAGCTTGCGGTCACGCTCCGCTTTGAGGTTGTCTTGCGTGAAGCCTTCGCACGCTCCGGCATGCAGGCCGCTGGTGACATGGTCGCAGAAGAGGAAATTCCCGCTCGTTTTTTCCGTAAGGAATTTCGTCATGCCCTCAAACTCGGCGATGGTGAGTTCCTGGGAATGACAGATAAGCGCTGTGGCGCGCTTACGGTCTTTGGCAACGCCCCAGCCATTGGCGAGCGCCACCGCAGCCGTCACTGTGTCATCGGCTGAGAAATTTTTGGAGTTGCGCGGATCGGCAGCGATAGCTTTGAGTTCAGCGGGAACAACTAAGGTCTTGCCGGCCGCGATACAGCGATCGATGGTGGCCATAGTCTCGTCCGCAAAGAAGGGCTTTTTGCCTCCGCCCGCCAGCATCGCGGAGAGGATCGCTTTGGCCTTGGCGAAATCGCCCGCATAGAGCGCCTCGTTCAACCGGTCGTCATCGCTCTCGCCGGGGGCTGGTTTTTTTGCGGTGAGGTCGGCGCTGTTGTGCAGATCATGGCCGATGGTTTTGAGAACATCGACATTTTGTTCGACGCCTGCCAGCGCTACCCCGCAGAAGAGCATGCTCGCCCATAGACTATGCCGCATCACACCGGCCCCCGAAGCACGGAACGCATCTTAGCATGCGTCCCGCGTCCCGGCGCTTAAGCTTTGTCAATCTCCGTGTCGCAGCCCGGTTACTTGGTCTGCCACAACAGGAAGGCATAGGTGTCAGCGGCTTCCTGATCGGCTTGGCTGCGGGTGGAGCCGATGCCGTGCCCGGCATCGAAATCGACACGCAGCAGGATCGGTTTGCCGGAGGCTGTCGCCGCTTGCAGCCGCGCCGCCATTTTGCCGACATGGAACGGTGCCACGCGCGGATCACTCACGCCCGTGGTCAAAAGCGCGGCGGGGTATTTGGTGCCGTCCTTCACCGCGTGATAGCTGTCGATGCTCTTCAGCGCGCGATAGCCCTTCTCCTCGCGGATGGCGCCCCATTCGGGTTCCTCGCCATAGCCGTTCTGCTCGGCGACATAGCGCAAGGGGTTGAACCAGCCGACGCCGCCGACCACAGCTGCGAAAAGATCGGGCCGTTCCGTCATGGCGCGGCCAACCGTGATGCCACCTGCCGAGCGTCCGCCAATGGCGAGATGCTCTTTGGCGGTATATTTCAGCGCGATCAGCTCTTCACATACCGCGATCAAATCGCGCCAGGTATTGGGCTTGTTCTCGAGCTGACCGGCCTTGTGCCATTCGCGGCCATATTCGCCGCCGCCGCGCACGCCTGCAAAACCCACCACCGCGCCTTGATCGATCAACGCCAGCAGGCGCCCTGCGAAGTTCGGCGTATAGGCCGCCGAACCATAAGAGCCATAGGCCTGGATGAAGAGCGGATGGCTGCCGTCCAGCTTCAGGCCTTTGCGATAGATGAGGTGATAGGGAATCTTGGTGCCGTCTTTGGCCGTGGCGAAAGCGTGCTTGGTCTCATAGCCGCTGACATCGATATTCTGCGGCGGGTTGAGGCCGGTATCGGCGGCGGCGGTCTTGGCATCCACACGCCAGACGCCGGTCGGGTTCAGCCAGCCTGAGAGGTTGAAATAGATGCCGTCCTCTGTCGGATCGGCCCAGGGATGGCCAACCGTGCCATCAAAGGGCAGGGCAATCGGCGTGACCTTGCCCGCATCGTCCAGCCGCGCCAGATGATAGATACCGCCATCGAGGATACGCAGATAAAGGCCATCCTTGGCGCGCGCGATGTCGAGCAGCACCGTCGATTGCTGCGGCACGACTTCCACCGCTTTGGCGAGCGAAGGCGCGCTGGCAGAGAGCTTGATCAGCTTGCCGCGCGGCGCATCCTTGCTGGAGATGAGATACAGCGTGTCGCCGTGAAGATCGACGCCGGTGATCACGTCTTCGAAATCGGCCACCTGTACCCATTTGGCCTTGCCCGCCAGCACATCGGCGAGCGGGGCGATAAACAGGCGAGCTTCCGGGCGGACATCGCTGAGGAACAGCAGCGCATATTTGGAGCCATGCGCCGTCGCGATCGTTGGCGCCTGGATGTTCTCGAATACGACTTTGGGGTCCAGCCCACGCTTCATCAGGATGGGATCAGAGGCGGGATCGCTGCCAAGCTTGTGGAAGCGCGCCTGGCTGTCGAGATAGCGTTCCGGCGTCGCCACCTTGCCGGTGAGCTGGTTGTAGAAGAAGCCCGAACTGTCCTCCAGCCATTGCGGATTGGCGCCTTCGGTATTGGCGATGGTCTCGGAAAGCTCCTTGCCCGTATCGACGTCCAGGATATGCAGCACGGAATCTTCGCTGCCATCCTTGGAAATGCCATAGGCGATGTATTTGCCATTGGGCGATGCGGTCCACCAATCGAGCGAGAAATGCCCGACGCCCACCTCATGGATCGCGGTGGGATCGATCAGCACGCGATCTTTGCCATTTTCGCGCAGGAACAGCTTGAAATTATCCGCGCCCTTCACGCGCTGCTCGAAGAACAGCTTGCCGCCCGCGCGCTGTAGATCGGCGGTTTGCACGCTGTCGCCGGAAAGCTCGACAATCCGCTTTAACAGCGCGTCGCGGCCGGGCAGATGATCGAGGATCGAGCGCGTATAGGCGTTCTGGCCTTTCAAGAACGGCAGCCAGTCGGGGTCTTTATCGTTCTCCATCCAGCGATAGGGATCGGTGAGGGTCTCGCCGAAATAGGTGTCCTTCACCGGCAGCACTTTTGCGACCGGCGGTTTTAGTTCTGCGCCGAGCGCAGGCAAGAAAGATGATCCCATTGCAACACCCATCACGCCCAGCCATTGGCGGCGGTTCATGCTCATATTCAGCCCCTCAATACAGTTTTAGCGGAATGCCGGTTCGTTGAAGCTTCTCAGCTTGCGCGAATGGAGCGTGCCGTTCTGGGCTTCCTCGCGCAGTAATTCCAGCGCCCGGATACCGATCTGCAGATGCTGGCTGACGCGCTCTTCATAGAAAGCATCTGCCATGCCCGGCAGCTTGATTTCGCCATGTAAGGGGCGGTCGGAGACGCAGAGCAGCGTTCCATATGGCACGCGGAAGCGATAGCCGTTCGCCGCGATGGTGGCGCTTTCCATATCGATGCCGATAGCGCGCGACTGGTTGAAGAGGCGCGACAGCTCGGCAAAGCGAAGCTCCCAGTTACGGTCAGAGGTCGTCACCACCGTACCGGTACGCAGGCGCTCTTTCAGCACTTGCCCCGTACCGCCGGTAACCTCGCTCACCGCCTGGGTCATGGCGACTTGCACTTCGGCAATGGCGGGAATCGGAATCTCGCGCGGCAGCATCTCGTCCAGCACCTGATCGTCACGCAAGTACGCATGAGCGAGCACATAATCGCCGAGGCGCTGGTTGGCGCGCAAGCCGCCGCAATGGCCGACCATCAGCCAGACATGCGGACGCAGTACCGCGATATGATCGGTGATGGTTTTCGCATTCGACGGGCCGACACCAATATTGACCAGGGTAATGCCCATCGAGTTTGGCTTGACCAAATGATAGGCCGGCATTTGCGGCTGCTTGGCGAGCGGGGGAATGGAAGGCGGTTTGCCCGGCTCGGTGATGCGATTGCCCGGCTCGACAAAGGCGCGCGCGCGCCCGCCCGCTACTTCGTTTTGGCAATAGACTGCGAATTCGTCGATGTAGCGCTGGTAATTGGTGAAGAGCACGAAGTTCTGGAAATAGCGCGCATCCGTGCCGGTGTAATGGCGCAAGCGATGCAGCGAATAATCCACGCGCTCGGCTGAGAAGAGCGACAAGGGTGCCGGTCCCGGGCCCGGCCATTCGCCGCCGTCGGCGATTTGGTCATGCGCGGCGTCGAGGCGCGGCAGGGCGAAGTATTCGATCAGCTTGCGCCGCTTGACGGCATCAATCGCCGACGCACGCGCCACGGCAAAGGTCAGCGGAATAGAGGTGCGCGACTGGCCGACATAGATCGTCGTCTTATATTTCAGCTTCAACAGCGAGAGCTGTTCGATGAGATAGTTGTGGAACAGGCGCGGCTGGGTGATGGTGGTGCCATAGCGCCCCGGCGCGGTCACCTTGCCGAAGGCGAGGCCCGTCGAGCGATGCTCTTCGGTGAATTCCACATCGACGCAGAGATAAGGATAGACCGGATCAGGCCCGTGCTTGGCTTCATCGCGCGCGAAGGCGGCGAAAGAGGTTTCGATCTGCGCAATGGCGTGGTCATAGAGCATCACCAGCCGGTCGAAGGCTTCTTCGGGCGTGGCACAGGTGACGAGATCGGTCGCAACGTCTTCAGATAAAATAGGTGTCACAGGAAGCTTGTCCCCACAGATAAGGGCGCAAGGCCCAGATGTTTGGCAATGGATTGGCCGATATCGGCGAAAGTCGTGCGGATGCCGACCGAGCCGGTCCCGATCTTCGGCCCGAAGGCGATCACCGGAATATGCTCGCGGGTGTGATCAGAGCCTTGCCAGGTTGGATCGCAGCCATGGTCGGCGGTGAAGATCACCAGATCATCCTCGCGCAAAGCAGTCTTTAATTCGGGAATGCGCTTATCAAAGGCTTCGAGGGCCGCAGCATAGCCCATCAGATTGCGCCGGTGGCCGAACAGCGTGTCGAAATCGACGAAATTGGCAAAGATGATCGATCCTTCGGGCGCGGATTTGGTATGCGCGATGGTGGCGTCGAATACCGCTTCATTGCCATGCGCCGCTATTTCCTGGGTCACGCCGCGATGGGCGAAGAGGTCGGGAATCTTGCCGATGCCGATCACTTCTTTGCCCTGCGCCTTGTTGATGTCGAGCAGCGTGTCGCGATAGGGCGGGGTGGCATAGTCATGGCGATTGCCGGTGCGCTGAAATTCGCCGCGCTTTTCGCCGACAAAGGGGCGCGCGATCACGCGGCCGACGCGATACGGGTCCACCAGTTTGCGCACGGTATGGCAAAGCTCCCACAGCCGCTCGAGGCCGAAATGGGTTTCATGCGCCGCGATCTGATAAACGGAGTCTGCGGAGGTGTAGCAAATCGGTTTGCCGGTACGGATATGCTCTTCGCCCAGCTCTTCGATGATCTCGGTACCCGAAGCGTGGCAGTCACCCAGAATGCCCGGCAGCTTGCCTTCGCGGATGACCGCTTCGGTCAGCTCGGCAGGGAAGGTCGGCACTGTGCGGGGGAAATAGCCCCAATCTTCTTCCACCGGCAGGCCCATCATTTCCCAATGCCCGCTCGGGGTGTCCTTGCCTTTGGAAAGCTCGCGCGCGGCGCCATAGAGACCGGTCGCCGGACCATTGGTCAGTTCGGCCACGCTTCCATCCGCCAGATGCGCCGCACGTCCGAGTCCCAGCGAAAGAAGGTTGGGGATTTGCAGCGGCCCGGCGGGCGAGGCGGCACGACCCTCCACGATCCGGCCATAGGTATTGGCGCCGGTGTCGCCGAAGCGGTCAGCGTCCGGCAAGGAACCAATTCCGAAAGAGTCGAGGACGGCAATAATCGCGCGCATGCGGCACCTGAGCTAGGCCTCCCCCCGAAGGCCGGATGAAACCTGTTCGTGCTATTGTCTCAAGAAAGCGCGCCCCTTGTCCATGCATGCGGCACGCTGCTAACAGCTAGCTTCCATGACCCAGCAACAAACCAGCCAGGCTAGCCAGATGAGCGATCTTCTCGCGCAGGGCGTGCGTGCCGTTTCGGAGCGCATTGCCGATTTCCCCGATACCGCCATCGTGCTCGGCAGCGGCCTTGGCCGTTTCGCCGCCGCGCTGGAAGAGGCGACTGTCATTCCCTATGGGGAGATCCCGGGCTTTTCGCGCTCCACCGTCGTGGGCCATTCGGGCAATCTGGTCGTCGGCACTCTGTCCGGCAAGCGCATCGCGGTGATGCAGGGGCGGATCCATGCCTATGAGGGCCATCCCGGCTCTGCTATTGCCGCGCCGATCCGCATTTTGCGCAAGCTCGGCGTCAAGCAGCTTATCCTCACCAATGCCTGTGGCGGCCTTAATAAAGAGATGTCGCCGGGCTCCCTGGTGATCCTTGAGGACCACATCAATTTCTCTCAGTTCAACCCGCTGATCGGCCCCAATGACGAGAGCATCGGGCCGCGCTTCCCGGAGATGAGCGAGCCTTATGATGCGGAGCTGCGCGCCAAGCTCGAGGAAGCCGCCGCCGAGGCCGGTGTCGAGGTCAAGAAGGGGGTTTATGTTTTCGTGCTCGGCCCCAATTTCGAGACCGCTGCCGAAATCCGCATGTACGCCAAGTTCGGTGCTGATGTGGTTGGCATGTCCACCGTGCCGGAATGCTTGGTCGCCCGACATTGCGGGATGAAGGTCGCCTGCGTTTCCATTGTCACCAATTACGGGACGGGCATCGCCTCCGAGCTTCTCACCCATACCGAGACCCTCGCGACCGCTGAAAAAGCGGGGATAAATCTCGAGGGAATGCTGCGACAATTCTTGCGCAAAATTTAGGCGCCTGTTGCACTGCAATAGAACTGTCATACTTTTTAATGCCCGAGGTTAGGACCTCGGGCAACAAAATGGCGCGTATTTACACGTATAGCGAAAATTGACGAAGCGCTTCAATTTCAGCGTCTTGCAAACCTCCAACCTAGGTTTGTTTTTTTAAGGTCAGTGTGCTTTTCGGGCGACTTCTTTGTCACAAAAGCAATGTGTTAAGTCCCGTAAAGGGAAGCTGCTGCCGTGGCAGTTTGCTGCAAATGCGAATTATCGTTCCGCGGGTTTTCGGGGCGGTAGGGGGAGTAGGGCGCGTTAAAACGTGAGTGTTTCGAAAGAAGCACGGCCACAACGCGCCAAGCCGCCCCCCCTGTTAAGCGGCGATGAGTACGCACCGCCAGATGCGGTGCCCACAAAATGGACCTTACGAGGGGAAGACTAGATGAAAGTTACGACGAAGCTGTTCGGGAGCGTGTGCCCGGTCGCCATTCTGGCGTTGCCGTTCGCGTTCTCGCTGACGCCGGCGTTCGCCCAGTCCACGGGTACGCAGGACGTTGAAACTGTGACCGTCACCGGCACCCGGATGAACCTCAACGGCTTGATGAATGCCGCTCCGGTCGCCAAGGAAAAGTCCGTCATCACCAGCGACTTTTTGAAGACCCAGACGGCTGGTCAGACGATCTTCCAGGCGTTGAACTTCATGCCCGGCGTGAACTTCACCAATAACGACCCCTATGGCACCTCCGGCGGCAGCATCCGCATGCACGGCCAGGACGGTAACCACATTTCGCTGACCCTCGATGGCATGCCGCTGAACGATACCGGCAATTACGCCATCTACACCAACCAGATGCTTGATTCCGAAGTCGTGGATCGCATCTCGGCCTTGCAGGGCGCGACCGACGTGGACAGCCCGACCGCGGCGGCCACGGGTGGCGTGATCGCGATCACTTCCGACAAGCCGCATGATGAGTTTGGCGGCGAAGCCGTCGTCTCCTTCGGTGAATTCAATTCGCAGCGCTATTTCGGCCGTATCGACACCGGCGCCTTCGGTCCCTTCGGCACCACTGCCTTCGGCAGCTTCTCCTATCAGAGCAACGATAAGTTCAAGGGCGCGGGCTATCTGAAGAAGATCCAGGGCAACCTGAAGATCTATCAGGATATGGGCGATCTCGGCTGGTTCAGCCTCGCTGGCCACTGGAACGTCAACCGGAACAACAACATCTACAGCCCCTATTATACTCCGGACACGACTGGCTTTGATCCCAAGGTCGCCTCGCAGATCGAAGTGATCAAGAACCCCAATGGCGGCGGCTATATCGCCAACCCGCTCTTCGCCAACTCCAGCTCTTCTTACAGCGCGGATGGTTGGGATCGCGATTACACCAACCAGTGCGTCTACAACCGCGTTCAGACTCCGGCTCAGATTGCTAACAAGAACGCCCCTGCCGACAACACCAGCCCGGCTGCGGCTCCCAAGGCGGGCGTTGCCGATTACACGATGACGACTTGCGGCAACTATTATAAGACCCGCATCAATCCGTCCGACACCGGCAATATCCGCTTCTCCTCGCTGTGGCGCCTCCTGCCGGGCTTGACCGCCACTCTTGACGCCAACTTCCAGTACACTCTGGCGACCGGCGGCACGACTACCAACAACCTGTCGGAAACGGATTCTAAGCTGATCGGTACCACCGTGAAGGCCGCGACTCCTGCGACCACCACGACGCCGTTTGGCTGCATCGCGGGCGTTGGCTGCGACCTCAATGGCGACGGCGATGTGAAGGACACGGTCGAAGTTCAGTCCCCGAGCGTCACCAACACCCGTCGCTACGGCCTGTCGTCCTCGCTGATCTATCGTTTGACGGATACCCAGACCTTCCAGGTCGCCTACACCCTGGACTGGGGTCTGCATCGCCAAACCGGCCGCAATGGCTTGATCAACGGCCTGAACGGCTTCTACAATCCCTTCGGTCCGGTGGCCAATGATGGCGCCCAGGCTGTGATCTCTGCTGACGGCACGCCGGTTCGCTATCGCGATCGCAAGTCCTATGCGGTGATGAACCAGATCGGCTTTGACTGGGAAGGTGATTGGCTGGACGGCATGGTTCAGACCACCGTCGGCTTCCGTAATCCGTGGTTCGAACGCCGCCTGAATCAGTACTGCTATGAGCAGGCCGGTTCGTCGACTGCCTTCTGCACCACGCAGACCATGGGCTATTACAACGCCGCGCTGAATTACTACACGGTGTCGGCCACTCCGGGCGCCAAGGACACCAAATATGTCGGTCCGTCCGATGGCAGCGGCAAGACCAACAGTAACTTCAACCTGCAGTCCACGCTGCGCTACAGCAAGTTCCTGCCGCATCTCGGCTTGACCTTCGCGCCGCTGGGCAAGGAACATCAGTTCTTCACGACCTATACCCAGGAACTGGCTGCTCCGCGTACGGATAACCTCTACACGGCGACGAACTCGGTCACGACCGATGCGACCACGCCATTCCGCTTCACCGCGGGCACCAAGCCGGAAACCTCCACGACCTATCAGATCGGCTATCGCTACCTTGGCGAAGACCTGCAGGCCGCGTTGATCCTGTGGAACTCGCAGGTGCATAACCGCATCGTCTCGAGCTATGAAATCTCGACCAACACCTACTTCGATCACAACGTGAAGGGCGTGAACTTCTCGGGCTTTGACTTTGAATCCAACTACAAGGCCACGGAAGATCTGACCCTTTATGCGAACGTCGGCTATGTCCGCGCCCGCATCACCGAGAACATCGCTGTCGGCGGCGGCTTCGCCAACACGCTGAACAAGCAGCTCTCGGAAACGCCGAAGTGGTCGATGTCCGGCCGCGCCAGCTATGACATCACCAAGTGGTGGAACATCGGTGTCGGTGCGAAGTATGTCGGCCGCCGTAATCAGACCGAAGACAACAACGCCTTCGTGCCTGACTATTACACGGTCAACCTCGACTCCAAGTTCGACCTCGACGATGTCGGCCTGACCAACTCGGATCTGCGCTTCAACGTCGACAACCTGTTCAACAAGCACTACTTCGGCAGCATGTCGAACTACACCTGCTGGACGCCGGGCACGACGCCGACCTCGGGCTGCACCAGCATCCCGTACGCCAACATCGGCAACCCGCGTACCTTCTCGACCGCTCTTACGCTGCGCTACTAAGCCTAGGCGTACTTCGGATAACAGACCGGCCGGGAGAAATCCCGGCCGGTTTTGTTTTGAATGCCTTGCCGGAAGATGGCGGCAAGATGAACCATCCACAGCTTTTATGGGAGCTCTAGAGAGGCTAAGCCCTCCGTATACGCGGCAAGTCTCACTCGCATCTGATGCTGCACCGCAGTTCACGCGACTGTGGTGCGCTGACCGCTTTCGGTCGCCCGGACAAGCTGCCATAACGCCTGCGCTTCAAGCCAAAAGGGTAGGTCATGCGTTCTGTCCTCGTCTGCGCCGTCGCTGGTGTAGTTTTGTCGTCCAGCGCTTTCGGTTGGGGCGCTGATGGGCATCGCATCGTGGCCTCTGCTGGCCTGCAGGCCCTCCCAGCGGAAGTCCCGGCCTTTCTGCGCGCGCCTGAAGCGGTGGCCGCCATGACCTATCTTGCTCCGGAGGCCGACCGCGAAAAGGGTGCCTCGAAGTCCTTCGACGACGAACACAGCGCGGCGCATTTCGTCGATGTGGACGACGCGATGAGGGTCAATGGCGGTCCCGATCTGAAGGCGCTGCCCGACACCCGCAAGAAATATGACGATGCGCTGCGAGCTGCGGGGTCCGATCAGTATGGGGCGGGCTATCTGCCTTATGCGATAGAGCAGGGCTTCGATCTTCTGGCCAAGGAATTCGCCATGTGGCGGCTTGATGTTTATGGCGAGAAGAACGGCAAGACCGCTGAGGATCGCACGCGCTTTGCCAAAGAGCGGGTCTGGCGCGAAGCGATCATCCTGCACGATCTCGGCTACTGGACGCATTTTGTCGGCGATGGCTCGCAGCCTTTGCATGCCACCGTGCATTTCAATGGCTGGGGCAAATATCCGAACCCCGAAGGCTTCACCGAGGCGAAGATTCATTCGCCTTTCGAATCGAAATACGTCCGTGACAACATCCACGAGAAAGACGTGATTGCAGCAATGCCCGCCTATAGGGACTGCGCCTGCACCATTTCGGTACGCACCGCCGAATATCTTTCCGCAGATGCCGCAGAGGTGGTTCCGCTCTATCGCTTGGAAAAGCAGGTCGGTATTTCCAAAAAATCCCCGGAAATGGACGCCTTCATCACCAAGCGCCTCGCAGCCGGGGCGGCCGAGCTGCGCGATCTGATCGTTGATGCCTGGCATCATTCATCGGATCTCGGCGTCGGCTATCCGCCTAAGAAGATCAGCGACATCGAATCAGGCAAGGTCGAACTTTCCAACCTTGGCGAGTGAACATCTCAAGTTTGTGCCGCGTTGACTTCTTCTGTCGCCTGCGCGGTACTTATCTATGTCCCGCAGGAATCCGAATCGCGATTGTCCGCCGGTGAGTCGTGACTTCGGCTCGCCCAGGCGGAATTCGCGCGCGCGTGCCGGTTTCGAGGCGGCATTCTGGGCGCTGCTTTCCTTGGCAGTGGTGATTGGTGCGCCTAGCGCCGTATACGGACTACCTGTGCTCGCCGATCTCGTCACGCCCGCAGCCGTATTCGAGGCCCAAGCCAGCGTCGCGCCCCGGATTCCCGCGCCCGCCTTGCGTGGTTCCTTTGCGGCAGTTTCCACTGCGCCAATTCTGCGGCCGCTATCGGATGAGAACGAGCTTTCGTCCGTACCCGATGCGGAGTTGCGCGCATCGCAGGAGGATGCCGAGGCGGTTGCACCTGTTCTTACGGTGCCGGAAGCCCCACGCCAGCCGGTGATCGCGCTGGTGATCGATGATCTTGGTAATGACGTGGCTGAGACCCGCCGTGCCATCGCGCTGCCGAAGGGCGTATCGCTCTCCTTCTTGCCATACCCATCCGAAACTCCGCGTCTGGTGCGCGAGGCGCGTGATGTCGGCCATCAAATCCTGGTGCATGTGCCCATGGAAGCGGTGCAGGATCGCGACGGCTCTTTGAAGAGTGGACTCTGGCGCGGACTGCCGGTGCAGGAGAACTTACGCCGTCTCGCCTGGGCGTTGTCGCGGGTGGAAGGTTATGCCGGGATCAACAATCACGAAGGCAGCGTCTTCACCGCTGACCGTGCTGCGCTGGTGCCGGTGGCCGAGGCGCTTTACGGCCAAGGCATCTTCTTCCTAGATTCACGCACCTCGCCGTCGAGCCAGGTGGTGCCGGTGGCGCGCGGCTTTGGCGTGCCGAGCGCGGATCGCGATGTCTTCCTCGATGATGACCAAGACAGCCATGCGGTAGCGCAGCAATTGCGCGAGCTGGAACGGATCGCGCGGGTGGAAGGCGTAGCCATCGGCATCGGCCATCCCCACAAAGCCACGCTCGATCTCGTCACCCGTTGGTGCGCTGGGCTGAAGGGCATTCAGCTCATTCCCGCCTCAGAGGCGATCCGGCTGAAGACGGAACTCGATATGGGGGTGAAGAAAGGGCGAATAGCGAGTAGCCAATAGGGATGTTGACCAACGGCTGGGCCTGCCCACTTTCGCTACTCGCTTTTTTTATTGCCCCCGCTTGCCAGCGCTCGCAAATCGCACAGCTTCATCGGCGGCGCTCATCAGGGCTTTGGCTTTGTTGACCGTCTCCTGATACTCCGCCTCCGGCACGCTATCGGCGACAATGCCGCCGCCCGCCTGCACATACATGGTGCCGTCTTTCACCAGCGCGGTACGCAGCATGATGCAGGTATCCATCGAGCCATCCGCCGCGAAATAGCCGACCGCGCCCGCATAGGCGGCGCCGCGCTTTTCCTTCTCGAACTCGTCGATGATTTCCATGGCCCGGATTTTCGGCGCGCCTGTCAGCGTGCCTGCGGGAAGTCCTGCCGCCAGCGCATCCACCGCATCGAGATCGTCGCGGATTTCGCCTTCGACGTTCGAGACCAGATGCATCACATGGCTATAGCGCTCAATGAAGAAGCTATCCGTCACCGTGACCTTGCCGGTCTTGGCGATGCGGCCAACATCATTGCGCCCCAGATCGATCAGCATCAGATGCTCAGCGCGCTCTTTGGGGTCCGCCTGAAGCTCTTCGGCCAGCGCCTTGTCTTCTTCCGGAGTCTTGCCGCGCCAGCGCGTGCCGGCGATCGGCCGGATCGTCACTTTGCCATCGCGCAAGCGCACCAGCACTTCCGGGCTTGATCCGACCACGGAGAAACCGGGGAAGGCGAGGTGATAGAGATAAGGTGAAGGGTTCAGCCGCCGCAGCGCGCGATAAAGCGAGAAGGAGGGCAGGTTGAAGGGCCGGCGGAAACGCTGGCTGGGGACGACCTGAAAAATATCGCCTGCCAGGATGTACTCTTTGGCCTTGGCGACCATGGCGAGATAGTCGTCATGGGCCATATTGGATTGCACGGGGCCGCCTTCCAGCGCGCCTTCGGGCAGCGCGGGGCTCACCGGCAGCGGGCGTTCCAGATCGGCGATAGTGTCGTTGATGCGCTCGGCGGTGCGGGCATATGCGGCGCGGGCATCGACACCTGCCTGCGGCCACACCGGCGACACCAGCACGATTTCATCGCGCACGGAATCGAAGATCGCCACAATGGAGGGCCGCATCAATATCGCATCGGGCAAGCCCAGCGTATCAGGCGGCACATTGGGCAGCTTCTCGATCAGCCGCACCATGTCATAGCCAAGATAGCCGTAAAGCCCCACCGCCATCGGCGGCAGGCCCGCGGGCAAGGTCATACGCGTCTCTTTCAGAAGACCGCGCAGCGAGGTGAGTGGATTGGTCTCCGCGTCCGGCTCGAAGGCGTCGGCATCGGCGCGGGCATTGCGATTGATCTCGGCCTTGCCGTTTTTGAAACGCCAGATGAGGTCCGGCTTCAACCCGACAATCGAATAGCGCCCGCGGGTTTCCCCGCCTTGCACGCTCTCCAGAAGAAAGGCGTTCTGACGGCCCTCCGCCAGCTTCAGATAGGCTGAAACCGGCGTCTCCAGATCGGCGATCAGCCGCGTGTAAAGGACTTGCGGCTGGCCATTTTCATAGCCCGCCGCAAAGGCCGTAAAATCGGGTTCAATCGCCATATTACTGCGCCTCGGCGCCGCCACCGGCCGCGCTGTCGAGATTCTTGCGGTTATAGGTGACCTTCTGCACCGCCTTCTGTTCGGCGACATAGGATTCGGTGACCGTCGAGCCGACCTGACCCGACAGACCCTGCACCAGCGCCAGCAGGCCGGGGCCTTTGTCGGGCACCTGCGGATGGGCAATGCCGGTCACGCGCGCCACGATGTAATCGCCGCTCTTGCCTTTGGGGCCTTGCACGGTTTCACCGGGCTTGGCGGCAAAGAGCGAGGCCACCAGCGCATCCGAGAAGGTGTCGTCATTGGTCTGGCGCGTCAGGCGCGGGCTCTTCTGCACGCTGGCACCAATCGATTTGGCGGCATTGTCGAGGCTCTTCTCGCGATTGGCTTCGGCAGCCAGATCCTGCGCCTTCTTCTTCAAGAGACGCGCGCGTTCCACCTCGGTCCAGGCGGCGAGAGCTTTGTCACGCACCTGATCCAGCGGCTTCACCTTGGGTGCCGTCACGCTGTTGACCAGGGCGACATAGATCGCGCCTTTGCTGGTCTGCTGCGGATCGCCTTCTTCACCGGCTTCGGCATGGAAGGCGATGTTGCGGAATTCCTGATCGTCCGGCGCCGCTGCCTTCTGGCCATCCGGCGCGAAGCCGTTTGCGTCCATCGCGTTGACGCGGCCCGATTTCATGCCGACCTTCTTGGCCGCATCGGCCATCGACATGCCGCCGCTCGATGCGTCGGTATAGGCGTTGGAGACATCGGTCAGCTTGGCGACCGCCAGCTCTTGGGCGAGTTTGGTGCGGATTTCGTCCTTCACGCTGTCCAGACTCTTGGAGATGCCCGGCGTGATCGCGGTCACCTTGAAGATTGCATAAGCGCCTGCCGGGGTCTTCAGGGGCTGGCTGATGCCATCCTTGGGCAGGGCGAACACCACTTTGGAAATCGCAGGATCAAGATCGACCGGGCTCATCGCGCTCTGCGTGACGGGCTTTTCGCCTTTTTCATTGGTGAGCTGATCAAAGCCGGTCTTGGCCTTTTCCGCGGCGGCTTTGGCGGCAGCTTCGCTGGTGAAATTCAGCTGCTGCACATCGCGCTTTTCGGGGACGTTATAAGTGTCCTTGGCTTCGTCATAGGCCTGCTTGATCTGCTCGTCGGTCACTTTGACCGTGGGGGCTACGTCTTCCGGCGTGAGGTACGCATAGGTCACGTCGCGATATTCGGGAGTCGAGAAGGCGTTCGCATGGGCCTGCACAAAGGCCTGCAGCACCGCATCGCTCGGGGTGGGGATGGTGCCCAGCGATTTGGCGTCGACCACGATGTAGTCGGCCGCGCGCGCTTCGGCGAGATAGGTGTAGAGCAGCTTCGCATAGCCGCCCGGCACGCGGAACCCGCCCTCGATGGCCTGGATGAGCTGAATGCGGGCGGTATCGGCGCGCATCAATTCAATGAAGCCCTGCTCGGTATAACCAATGCGCTCGATGGTCTTCTGGAAGGTGGCGCGGTCGAACTGGCCGGTCAGGCCAGAGAAGGCCGGGATGCGGTGAATCATGGCCACGACCTGCGCATCAGAAGCGGTGAGGCCGAGCTTGTGCACCACATTGTCGATGGCGAGCGAATTCACCTTCTGGTCGAGCACCGCGTCAGCGATCTTGAGCTGCTTGGCCTCTTCCGGCGACAGGGTGGCTTCACCCCGGCGGTTAGCCTCGTTGCGGACCATATTGGCGTAGTCGCGGCGGAAATCCTGTTGATCGATGGCAACCCCGCCCACTTTGGCGACCGAGGTATCGGTGTTGCCATACATCCAGCTGCCCGCCCCCCAGGAAACGAAGCTCAGAGCCAAAATGCCCAAAAGGACATTGGCGAGCTTGGACTTGGAGTATTTCCGCATTTCCTGAAGCATATCGGTACCGTTCTTTGTCCGGGACTTTAGGCCCCGGGGGAGGGCTATGAAATCGCATGGCGGCGCAAGGCGGCGGATGATAGGGAGGGGCCCTCATAACGGCAAGGAGATGCGCTTGTTGATCGCAGGAAACTGGAAGATGAATGGCCTTGATGCCTCCCTTTCGGAGGTTCGGGCCTTGGTGGCTGGCTTAAAAGCGCGGCCGGGGCTGAAAGTGGTGATTTGCCCGCCTGCGACTCTACTCACCCGGGTGGTTAAGGAAGCCGGCTCCGCCATCGGCGTCGGCGGCCAGGACTGCCATGCCAAGGTGTCGGGCGCCTTCACGGGCGATATTTCCGCGGAAATGCTGAAGGATGCCGGGGCGACCTGGACCATCGTGGGCCATTCCGAGCGCCGCCAGTACCATGGCGAAACCGATGCTGTGATCGCGGCCAAGGCGGAAGCTGGCTGGCGTGCGGGCCTCGGCGTCATGATTTGCGTCGGCGAATTGGAAGCCGAGCGAGTCGCGGGCAAGGAATATGAAGTCGTGAGCACCCAGCTCGCGAACAGCGTGCCCGCCGATGCGGCTTCTCACATCGTCGCGATCGCCTATGAGCCCGTCTGGGCCATCGGCACCGGCCGCACCGCGACCGCCGAAGATATCGTCAAGATGCACGCCCATATCCGCAAGGAGCTGGTGGCGCGTTTCGGCGATGCGGGCGCCAAGATCGAGATCCTGTATGGCGGCTCGGTGAACCCGAAAAACGCCAAGGAAATCCTCAGCCAGCCGGAAGTCGGCGGTGCGCTGGTGGGCGGGGCGAGCCTCAAGGCCGCCGATTTCCTCACCATCGTGGACGCGGCTCCGTAATCGCGGGCAGCATTCAAAACTGCTTAAAAGGCTGAATATTATATATTATCCAAGGCCTTAACTATGTGGCCCCCACCATTCCTTAACCTTCTGCCCTGCAGAGTGTTTGACAAGGAGTGGTGGGACGCATGCCCAAGCTGAATTACGAAACAGCAGATGTGCTGGTCTATGATCCGGTAGCGGGACACCGCAATGCCACCCGCGGGGCGCTCTACACGCTGGGATTCAAGAAGGTTACGACCTGCGGCATGCTCGCCGCGTTGGACCACGCGCTTCGCTATTCCCCGCCTGATCTGGTGTTTTGTGAGGCCGAGGGCTCCGAAGACGAGCTCTGCAAAATGATTCAGGCGGTCCGCCAGAGCGGGACCCACGTTAATCCGTTCCTGGTCATTATCGTCACCGCTTGGGAAAAGAGCCGGGCACTGGTCCACCAAGTGCTCAATTCGGGCGCTGACGACCTTATCTTGCGGCCTTTGACGGCCAATCTTCTCAAAGCGCGCATTGATAGCCACGTCGAGCGGCGCAAGCAGTTCGTCGTCACCCATGATTATATCGGTCCGGACCGGCGCAGCGACCCGAATCGCGTCTCGAAAATTCCTCTTTTTCAGCCGCCGAACTCGCTCAAGATGAAGGTGGCCGACGGCATGTTGCAGCAGGAAGCGGCCTATAAGCTCCAACAGGAGTTACGCGTCGCTCTGGATCTGCTTTGGAGCGAGAAATTGCGCCGTGAGGTGTTCCAGATCTGCGCCCTCTGGCGGCTTTTGCAGGATAGCGAGAACCCGGCAACGGACCCCAATCTCGCCAAACTGCAGGCTTTGGCCCTGGTGGTCGCCAAACGCTGCGTCGAAAACGGCATCGATGCCGCGCAGCACTGGTGTGATTCGATCAAAACGGCGGTGGAGGGGCTCTATTTCGGGGTGGACCGCAATGCGTCCATGCATCTTTTGGGGCAGGCGGCGCTCAACCTCAACCAGATTGTCAGTCCGGAGCTGCCACGTGCTGACCACCTGCAGGCGCTGGACGAGGTGGTGACCATGATCCGCAACCGCCCCGAGCCCGCGGCAGATGTTCCCGATTTGAAGCAGGTGGGATAATTTTCTCACAGATGTGTTCCGCCGGGTGGATTGGGCCGCTTCCCAAGCCGCGCCTGATCCTCTAAAAGCGCGGCTTCCGGAAAGGCCAAGTCATGCAAACCCTGCTTCTGACCATCGAACTCGTCATCGCGGTCCTGTTGATCGTGTTCATCCTGCTGCAGCGCTCTGAGGGCGGTGCACTGGGTATTGGCGGCGGTTCGGGCGGCGGCATGGGCGGTCTTTTCAGCCCCCGCGGCGCGGCGGATACGCTGACCCGCACCACCGCCTATCTGGCGGTTGCCTTTTTTGTGGTGTGCCTCGCGCTGAACCTTTTGGTGGCGCACACCCACAAGCCTGCGGCTTCGATTCTCGACACGGCGCCCGCGAAAACCGCGCCTGTGCAGAAGGCGCCCCAGGGCCCGGCGGTTCCCACCCCGCACTGATCGGAATTTAATGCTGCCTGTTTTCGTCGCACGCCACGTTGCGCTGTGACGAAGCATGGCTGTGCGCGCCAGCCCACGGGGTGCGCATGATTCGTGTGGCGAACAATCAGCGGACGGCATCCGGCGTCCCGCATCGTGAAAATTGTGGAACAAGTATAGCCCCAGAGCCGCTGCGGCTTTGGGGTGCGTGAAAAACCTGTGTGAAGTCAGATGGTTCGAGCTGTGACAGAAAAACAAAAAAAGCCCGTCTTTCGGGACGTTTTTGTCCTTGAGAAAGGCAAACTCTTTCGCCATGGTGGACTTCCATGGCGCGACTGATCTTTATCACTGGCGGCGTGGTTTCTTCCCTCGGAAAAGGCCTTGCCTCGGCGGCTCTTGGAGCCCTTCTGCAAGCACGTGGCTATAAAGTCCGTTTGCGGAAACTCGACCCTTATCTCAACGTCGATCCGGGCACGATGAGCCCGCATCAGCATGGCGAAGTCTATGTCACCGATGACGGGGCAGAGACCGATCTCGACCTCGGCCATTATGAGCGCTTTACGGGTGTTGCCTCCTCGAAGGCCGACAACATCACCTCTGGGCGCATCTACAGCCAAGTGATCGAGAAGGAACGCCGCGGCGAATATCTCGGCCGCACCGTGCAGGTGATTCCGCATGTCACGGACATGATCAAGGAATTCATCCTGGCGGGGACCGAAGACCTCGACTTCCTGCTCTGCGAAATCGGCGGCACGGTGGGCGACATCGAAGGCCTGCCGTTCTTTGAAGCCATTCGTCAGCTCGGCAATGAAGTTGGCCGCGATCAACATGCCTTCGTGCATCTGACGCTGGTGCCGTATCTGGAAGCCGCGGGCGAACTCAAGACCAAGCCGACCCAGCACTCGGTGAAAGAGCTGCGCGCGATCGGCATTCAGCCCGACATCCTTCTGTGCCGTTCGGAAAAACCCTTGCCGGACGACGAACGCCGCAAAATCGGCCTGTTCTGTAACATTCCGGCGGAACGCGTGATCCCCGCGCTCGATCTGCCGACCATTTATCGCGCGCCGATCGCCTATCACGAAGTGGGTTTCGACACCCAGCTTCTGAAAGTCTTCGGCATCAACGATGCGCCGAACCCCGATCTTTCCAAGTGGAATTGGGTGGTGGATCGCGTCACCAATCCGGAAGGCGAAGTGCGCATTGCCGTCGTCGGCAAGTACATGCAGGTCAAGGACAGCTACAAATCGCTGAACGAAGCCCTGACGCACGGCGGTATCGCCAATAACGTCAAGGTGCGGGTCGAGATGATCGATTCCACCATCTTCGAACGTGACGACGCGGCCTCGTTCCTGGAGCATGTCCACGGCATTCTGGTGCCGGGCGGCTTTGGCGAGCGCGGTGTGGAAGGCAAGATCGAAGCGGTGAAATTCGCCCGCGAGCACAAGGTGCCGTTCTTCGGTATCTGCTACGGCCTGCACATGGCGGTGATCGAAGCCGCGCGTGATATGGCTGGTCTTGACGACGCGAACACGAGCGAAAACGGCCATCCCAAGAACCCCGTCATCGCGCTGATGACGGAATGGGTGAAGGGCAATCAGGTCGAGACGCGTTCGGAAACCGCTGACCTTGGTGGCACCATGCGCCTTGGCGCATTCCCCGCGGCGCTAACGCCGGGCAGCCATGTGGCGCAAGTCTATGGCTCGACCACGATCTCCGAGCGCCATCGTCACCGCTATGAGGTGAACGTCAATTACGTGAAGCAGCTCGCCGAATGCGGGCTTCAGGTTTCCGGCTGGTCGCCCGACGGGCGCCTCCCCGAGATCATGGAAATCCCCGAACCGGCGCATCCCTGGTTCATCGGCGTGCAGTTCCACCCCGAACTGAAGTCGAAGCCTTTCGACCCGCACCCCCTGTTCAAAAGCTTCATCGCAGCCGCGGTGCGACAGTCGAGGTTGGTGTAACGAACCGGGTGAGGGGGCTCTTCTCACCGCACGCAAATCCGAATGGCCGGGGCAACCCGGCCATTTGTGTTTTGGAGCTGGGTTTTCGCTGGATTTGCTCGGCTTTATGATGCTGACTTAACCATTCGACATTGCCTTCCTTAGCAATTCCTAAACCCACCGCCCGGTATTGTCGGGATATGGGTTGGCGGTCTGTCCTGTTCGGCTTTGCGGTGTTGGTAGCCTGCGCGATAGGCGCAATGGCTCAAAACGCGCCCGCGCGCGTCATCACCCCGGCGCAACTGCCCCAAACGGTTGCCCAGAACACCGCTCAAACCGCGCCCCAATATGCCGCCCCGCAGCATATCCCGCCGTCTCCGCCGCATTATTCGGTCCAGTCGGCGCCTGATGATGCCCCGCTTTCCGCGCCCACGGAGCGTGTCTCGGTGGCGCCCTCCGGAGATGCCGCCCGTCTCGCGCCGGATGCCCCGCGCAATCCCGCGACAGCCTCCACTCCGCCTGCACAGCTCAGGTCTTCGGCCGCCCCGGCAGCCTATTCCGCTGCCAATCCCGCGCAGAACCCGGATGAGCACATCACCATCAGCGCGCTGCGCCAGGGCGAGGATGGGCTGTATCGCTTAGGGCCTGGCGACAAGCTGCATGTCATCGTTTTCGGCGAAGGCGATCTGACCGGTGATTTCACCATCGACGGGCAGGGCTTTGTGCGTCTGCCGCTGGTGGGGCAGGTGCAGGCCGCAGGGCTCACCAGCTTCGGCCTTGAAAGCCGCATCGCCGACTCCTTGATCAATGGCGGCTATCTGGTGCAGCCGCGCGTCGCCGTGGAAATCCTCTCTTACCGGCCTTTCTATATCCTCGGCGAAGTCGCCAAGCCGGGTGAGTATGCCTATGTGAATGCGATGTCGGCACCGAACGCGATCGCGCTCGCAGGCGGCTATACCGACCGCGCCGTGACCGACACGATCTACATCCGCCATCAAGGCGAAAGCCGCGAGCACGAGCTTGCTGCCGACGAGACCACCCGCATTCGCCCTGGCGATGTGGTGCGGGTCCGCCGCAGCACCTATTGGGCGATCATGACCTTGCTCTCGCCGATCATTTCGCCCTTCGCCACGGTGGCTTACCTCCTGAAATAATTTGAGCGATTTTGCGCATCACAACGCTTTGATGACGCATTCTGCGCGTTCTGCGGTGACAAGCCGGACGCCCGCCGCTACATCTTTCGCCCAAGGAAACGCGTGAGAATTAGAGGGCGATGATGCGCCAAATCTTGGCTGCCGCTGTGTTGTTTGCTGTCCCGGCTTTGGCCCAATCTCAACCCGTGGCCCAGCCTGCGCCGGAACCCGCCAATCCGGTGGCCGAGCCGACCACGCTGTCGCCTGTGACCGATCCCTCCATCACCGAGCGTCCACCGGTGAAGCCGATCAAGATGAAGAAGATCGTGCTGGTGGGCGATTCCACCACCCAGCCCAATAGCGGCTGGGGCGGCTCGTTTTGTGCGCTGCATGTGAACATGGCGACGGCTTGCGTCAATCTGGGCCGCGGCGGGCGTTCGACCTATTCCTATCGCGCCGAAGGGGCCTGGGATTTCGCGCTGCATGAGATGGAGAAGGGCCCCTACAGCGAGACCTATGTGCTGATCCAGTTCGGCCATAACGACATGCCGGGCAAGGCGGGCCGCTCCACCAATCTCGAAACCGAATTTCCCGCGAATTTGCGCCAATATGTGCTGGATGCGCGCAAGGTCGGCGCGGTGCCGGTGCTTTTGACGCCGCTAACCATCCGCTCCTTTTCGAATGGCCGCTTGAACCACGGGCTTGATCCCTGGGCCGAGAAGGTCCGCGCCGTCGCCAAAGAGATGAACGTGCCGCTGGTCGATCTTTATGCCCGCAGCCACGCGGCGGTGCAGGGGCTGGGGCCAGTGGAAAGCTTGCGCCTTGCCGAAGTCGCCCCGCCAGAAGATGTGCATGAGGCTGCCAAGGCAGGAAATTCGCTGCCGTCCTCACGCATCGCCAAGCCGGTGGCGAGCAAGCCCATTGATCCCACCGGGCCCCAGGGCAGCTTCTCTTACGGCTTCGATTACACCCATGTCGGGCGCACTGGCGCCGACTACTTCTCCGCGATTGTCGCCGATGGGTTGGTGCGCGCGGTGCCTGCGCTTTCGCGGGACATTTTGCCGTAAAAGCTCTTCACAGCGTCATGGGGGCAGGGGTTTCCTCTGCCGAAACCTCCCTCTAGAATGCCCCTATGACCGCTGTATCCCCCAATGCGACCGTCAAGGTCGGTTCCGTCGAAATCAGTAACACCAAGAAGCTTTCGATCATTGCTGGCCCCTGCCAGCTTGAAAGCCGGGCCCATGCCTTCGAGATGGCGAGTGCGCTGAAAGAGATTTGCCAGAAAGCCGGCGTCGGCCTGATCTACAAATCGAGCTTCGATAAGGCAAACCGCACCAGCGCCAATGCCAAGCGCGGCATGGGCTTAAAAGAGTCGCTGCCGATTTTCGCCGCCATCCGCGAAGAGCTGGGCCTGCCGGTCCTCACCGATATCCATGAGCGCGAGCAATGCGCTCCCGTCGCCGAAGCCGTCGATGTGTTGCAGATCCCGGCCTTTTTGTGCCGCCAGACCGATCTTCTCATCGCTGCGGCTGAGACCGGCAAGGCGATCAACATCAAAAAAGGCCAGTTCCTGGCGCCGTGGGATATGAAGAATGTGCTCGCCAAAGTGACCGGCGCGGGCAATCCCAATGTGCTCGCCTGTGAGCGCGGCGCGAGCTTCGGCTACAACACCCTGGTCTCTGATATGCGCGCGCTGCCGATCATGGCGGGCTTCGGTTCGCCGGTGGTGTTCGATGCCACCCATTCGGTGCAGCAGCCGGGCGGGCAGGGCGCATCCACGGGCGGTGACCGCACCATGGTGCCGTATCTGGCGCGCGCTGCTGTTGCGGTAGGTGTGGCGGCGGTCTTCATGGAGGTGCATCAGGATCCTGATCACGCCCCCTCTGATGGCCCGAATATGCTGAAATTGAAGGACTTCCCGGGCCTTCTCGATGAACTCCTCGCCATCGACGCCATTGTGAAAAAGTAAACCCAGGGGCCGCTTCGAGCGGCCCTTTTTCTTACCTGAGGTGGGGTTCACAGCGAGCCGACCGGCATCCAAAAAATAATTGTATGCGTCACTAACGTTTTTCGGGATAGTCCCCGGACTGCAATCTCAAACTGCATAGACGGGGACGGACATGAAAACGCTTCTGGCGCTCAGCGCCGCTTTTATGCTTGGTGCACCGGCTTCGGCGGCGCTGCTTTATGATGCGCATTCCTGCACACCGGGCATTTCTTGCGCTGTAACATCACATGGCTCTTCGCTAGGTACTGGTCCCAGCAATGCCGATTTCCAGAGTTTCTTCGCCGCCAATCTCGGCTTTGATACCTCGGCCGATACCTTCACCTGGACCGCATCCTCCAACGCCAATGGCTATTTCTTCGGAAACGTCAGCGACTCCCAATACGCGATCAACACCTCTTATCTTTGGAACAGCTCCGGCGTGATCTGCTGCACCATCGATGAGCCCTATGCCATCGCCGATGGCAATGATCATAACCTCTTTATCGGGTCTGACATCTACGGCCAGTCCGGCCAGCAATATCTCTGGGCGGAGTTTATCGCCAATCCTGGCGGGACTTTTGCGCTCACGGGCATACCGCTTCAGCTCACACCGCAAGCCTACAGCATGCTCGGTGCAGACCTGATATCGGTTCAGTTCCTGGCCATTGATAATTCGGATCGTATCCTGGCGCGCTGGAGCCAAGGCTGGCTGGAATTCGATCCGGCATCGTCCAGCAATCCGGGCATTCCTGAACCGGCCACCGCGCTTCTGGCTTTGCCGCTTCTATTACTGCTCCGCCGCCGCTCTAAGCTGTCCCGCTAAGCGCGCGCTCCAGGGCCGCTCTTTGCGGCCCTTTTTCTTGGCCGGGGCGGCCGATTGTCGTGGCCTTTGTGTTCGCGTTCCGTTTCATTGCGGAACGGCAATTTGCTGCTATGGGAAGGGGCTCGCGCACTCCAAGAAGACGCCAGCCCATGAGTTCCGCCATTTCCCAAACTGTCGGCTTTGCCGCCGCTATTTTCACCTCCGCCGCCTATCTGCCGCAAGTGATCCGGGTCTGGAAGACGCGGCGCACCCAAGACGTCTCGCTCGGCATGTTCCTGGTGATGACGGTGGGCCTTCTGTGCTGGCTGACCTACGGCCTTCTCAACATGGATTGGCCGGTGATCGTCTGCAATTCAGCCGCGCTGGTGATGACGACCATCATCCTGGTCTTCAAACTCAGGCACGGCTGAACAACCGCGTTAGAGCCAGCCTCACGCGGTGGGAACCGTGCCGCCATCGATGACATATTCGGTGCCAGTAATGGAGGCGGCGCGGCTGGATGCCAGGAAGGTGATCAGATCGGCAACTTCGCCCGGCTTTGCAGGCCGCCCAAGCGGAATGCCGCCTAGCGCGTTCATGATGATCTTCTTGCCGCCCTCATAATCGGTCCCGGCATCCCTCGCGAGCCGCTCTGCGAGGGCCACAGCCGCATCGGTCTCGATCCATCCGGGTGATACCCGAACCACCCGGACACCTTTAGGTGTCACTTCTTTCGACAAGCTTTTGCTGTAGGTCGACAGTGCGGCCTTCGCCGCGGCGTAGGCAGTTGTCGAGTCTGGCAGCGGAAGTGTGTGCTGGATCGAAGTCACATGGATGATCACGCCTGATCCTTGCGCGATCATGGAGGGCAGCAGCGCACGGTCGAGCCGGACTGCGGGCATCAGATTTTGATCAATCTCCTTCTGCCATTCTTCATCCGTCAAGGCTGCGAAACCGCCGCCTGGCGCGCTCGATCCGCCAAGCACATTGACCACAATGTCGATGCCGCCAAGCGCCTGCAGCACCTCTTCGGCGACTTTCGCGCAGCCTTGCGCCGTCATCAGATCTGCGCCGATATAGTGGATATTTCCCGACGCTTTGTCGGGAACCGTTCTGGCTGTTGTTGCCACCCTCACGCCTTCAACGGTCAAAGCCTGAACCACCGCCGCGCCGACACCTTTGGTGCCGCCCGTTACCAAAGCGCGCTTTCCGTTAAGGCCTAGATCAAAGCCCATGGGAGAACTCCCGGCGCGCGGTTTTGCGTCCTGCGAAAGCGTAACGAAGCATGATCGATATCCTCGATGAATTGTAGAGATACCGAAAATGGCTTAGCTTCCCGAAAAGACAAGAACGCACGAAAAAGTAAGGTCCTTACGAGGAAGTATGCCTCATTCCTACACACGAGAAACCGCCGCCGAAGGCGTTGAGAGCGCGCTCAAATTCATCGAGGGGCGCTGGAAACTCGTGATCCTGTTTCATCTCTTTGGAGGGCATGTGCTGCGCTTTTCCGACCTCGAACGGGCCATTCCGGGCATCTCCCAGAAAATGCTGAGCCAGCAGCTTCGTCAGATGGAGAAGGATGGAATGGTGCGCCGCATCGTGCATCCTACTGTGCCGCCGAAGGTCGATTATTGTCTCACCGAATGGGGGCAGGCGCTATGCCCGGCGCTGGATGCGCTCCTCACCTGGGGCGCACAGCGTGAAACCATGAGCGCCGCCGCTCAGACCGAAAAGGCCTGAGCTTTGTGAAACGCGGCAACTTGGTGATGGCTGCTCTTGGGTCGGGCCTTAAGCGGTCGCACCGAAGGCGAGCACGACACCTGTCAGCGCCAAGAGGAGAAGTGCGAGTTCGGTCAGCATGCTGGTCATAAATCCGAACGCGCGCTTTTCCGGCGCCTGCATATAGCCAACGAAAAACAGCACGCGGCCAATCAGCCAGACCACGCCCAGCAAGGGGGCGAGGAGCGGATAGGGGCTGAAGAACACCGTGGCGAGCCAGAGCAGGATCACAAAGGCGGGGAGCTGTTCCAGGGTGTTCATTTGCACCCGCACGGCGCATTCAAATTCGAGGGGGCCGGTGATCGCTGGGGCTTTCACGTGATGCTTGTAGCGCATCCGCCCGACATTCACGCAGGTTACGAAATAAAGTGCCACGGCAAGAATCGTGACAAAGGCGGAACTGAGTACCACCGGTGAGGCCAGCATGACGATTGTCCCAAGCTTGTAGCAATTTTATGGTTGGCTGGGTTTTACCAAGGAATTTCTGGTTTTACGACCTGTTTTCGGGCTCTTTTGGGGGCCGTTTAAGAGGTCGAATTTGCCCCAGGCGGTGCTGCTTGCTAGCGCTGTCTTTCCGGCTTAAACGAGGCCCGAATTTACCGTGCCGACCCCTTAAGGAGACTGACGCATGACGGCGATCATCGACATTGAAGGCCGCGAGATTTTGGACAGCCGCGGCAACCCGACCGTGGAAGTGGATGTGCGCCTGGAAGATGGCTCTTTCGGCCGCGCGGCGGTTCCCTCGGGCGCGTCCACGGGTGCGCATGAAGCTTGCGAACTGCGTGACGACGACAAGAAGCGCTACCTCGGCAAGGGCGTGGAGAAGGCCGTGGCTGCCGTCAATGGCGAGCTGTTCGATGCCCTCTGCGGCATGGAAGCCGAAGACCAGGTCCGTCTCGACCGCGCCATGATCGCCCTCGACGGCACCCCGAATAAGGCCCGCCTCGGCGCCAACGCCATCCTGGGCGTGTCGCTGGCTGCCGCCAAGGCTGCCGCTGAAGCCGCCAACCTGCCGCTCTACAAGTATGTCGGTGGCGCGAAGGCCAACACCCTGCCGGTTCCGATGATGAACATCGTGAATGGCGGCGTGCATGCCGACAACCCGATCGACTTCCAGGAATTCATGATCATGCCGGTCGGCGCGCCGTCCTTTAAGGAAGCGCTGCGTTGGGGTGCGGAAACCTTCCACGCCCTGAAGTCGGCCCTGAAGAAGGCCGGTTACAACACCTCCGTCGGCGACGAAGGCGGTTTCGCCCCGGCTCTCAAGAGCGCCGATGAAGCCCTGACCTTTGTGATGCAGGCCATCGAAAAGGCCGGTTACAAGCCGGGCGAAGACATCTACATCGCGCTGGACTGCGCCTCGACCGAATTCTTCAAGGACGGCAAGTACGTCTACGAAGGTGAAGGCGTCACCCGCACCTCTGCCGAGCAGGTCGAATATCTCGCCAAGCTCGCCGCCGCCTATCCGATCATCTCGATCGAAGACGGCTTTGCGGAAGACGATTGGGCTGGCTGGAAGCTCGTCACCGACAAGATCGGTAACAAGGTTCAGCTCGTCGGCGACGATCTCTTCGTGACCAACACCCAGCGTCTGGCTCGCGGCATCAAGGAAGCCACCGCCAACGCCATTCTGGTGAAGGTGAACCAGATCGGTTCCTTGACCGAAACCCTCGAAGCCGTGGAAATGGCCCACAAGGCTGCCTATCGCGCCGTCATGAGCCATCGTTCGGGTGAAACCGAAGACTCCACCATCGCCGACCTCGCGGTGGCGACGAACTGCGGCCAGATCAAGACCGGCTCGCTGTCGCGCTCCGACCGTATCGCCAAGTACAACCAGCTCATCCGCATCGAAGCGGAGCTGGGCGATCAAGCCGTGTATCAGGGCAAAGCCGTCCTCAAGGCGTAAGGGTACCAAGGGCCAAAACGGCCCTTGTGGGGGAAAAGAAAAACTGGGAAGGCCGTCCGCGAGGGCGGCCTTTTCGTATTTGGGGAAGGGCTGGCGTCAGCGCAAAAAGCTAAAGCCCGGGGCAAATGATGGAGGCCGTGGAGTAAGGGGATATCGTTTTCCATCCCAGCGACTCGTAAAGCGCTCGGCCATCTTCTGTGGCGACCAGCAATTCCAGGCCGCTGCGATGTTGTCGGGCCTGATGCAGTGTTTGCATGAGGGCGCGCCCAAGCCCTTTTCGGCGGTGTTCAAGCTCTGTTCCGATGCGGTCGTAGATGAAGACACCTTGTATTTCCACCGCATAACCACTGGCGGCAAGTGTGCCTGTTTCAGAGAGGATGCGTGCCTCCCACACATGGCCGGTCTGTGTAATTTCGATTTTATACCCATCGGGCAGAGGCTTCGGCCCAGGCATGCCCGTGGCCTGCATGAAGTAGCTAGGCGCATGGAGGTTCCAGCCTTCCGTTAGCGCCGCGCGCAATGCCTCAGCCGTCCCGCAGAGTTTTAAGAGGTAGCGGGGCTTGTTGATCGTCCGGGCGAGGTGTTCCAGGCCCGATCCCATTTTTGGGAAAACCCAGCGGGCGATTTCGGCCTTCGAATTGGTATCGATACGAAAACCGCCATGTTCGGAGACGGGCGGTGGCAGTCCGCGCGAAATCGACCGGGCTGAGAGCCACGCATGCAGGATCAGTGGATCGACGTCTGTACGCATCATCTCTCGCAACATGTAGGAGGTCTCGGCCGCATGGAAGCCGCAAAGCGGTCTGGCAGGAACTGCGCCCTGCGCGGGGCAGTGTTGTCTTTCTAAGATGCCGTTTGGGATTTCAGGGGGAGTGCGTGCTCTTGCGCGTTTGTGACAGCGCAGTGCGCGTTGCAAAAATAACGGCGCGATATTTCGTCAGTTTCGGTCGAAAAGATTTGCGCTCTAACCCGTTCACAGACTAAAGAAATCCGCTCCGTACGGGTTTACGTAAACCCGCTCGGCCGTCCCCTTTAACCAAAAAAATATTGACGCACCGAATCACCCATGATTCGGTAGACAGCATGCGAATCAGGCCGAGCATTGTGCGAGTTCTTTGGGGGTTGAGCGTTCCGGCGCTCCTCTTAGGCTCGAGCTATTTCGGCTATTACGGGCTCTATGGCGAACGCGGTTACGTCAAGCTGGCGACCGTCAACACGGAGCTGGCGCAGGCCCATGCGCATCTCGCCCAACTGACAAGTGACCGGCTGCGTCTGCAGCACCGCATCGATCTTCTGAAGTCAGGGGATCCCGACCTTGTGGAAGAACTCGCGCGCACCAAATTGATGGATGGCGCACCCGGTCAGGTGGCGGTCCCGCGCGAGAGAGAGCCGCGCGCGAAATAGGCTTGTTTTGGCCACAGGAATTGGTGGTGCGTTAACCGCCGTTATGCAAGGCTTTCGGGGCCGTCAATCGGCTGCAAGGCACGCTGAGTGCTTGCAAAAACCTTCCCCGCCTGCGACAAACAACCATTGCGCCGAATGTCACGGCAATCATCAAATGGAATCTCTATGAGCAACCCGAGCGTGGCCGAAGTAGCCGGCGTCAACAACGCGGCGGCACCCAGTTCGGCGACCCTGAAAAAATTCTACCACGACATGCTTCTGATCCGCCGCTTTGAAGAGCGGGCGGGCCAGCTCTATGGCATGGGTCTCATCGGCGGTTTCTGTCACCTTTATATCGGACAGGAAGCCGTTGTGGTGGGCGTGCAGGAAGCCCTCAAAGAGGGCGATCAGGTGATCACCGCATATCGCGATCATGGGCACATGCTGGCCTGTGGTCTGGACCCCAAAGGCGTCATGGCCGAGCTGACTGGCCGTGAGGCCGGCTTGTCGAAAGGCAAGGGCGGGTCGATGCACATGTTCTCGACCGAGAAGCACTTCTATGGCGGCCACGGCATCGTCGGCGCCCAGGTGCCGCTTGGGGCGGGGCTTGGCTTCGCCAACAAATACAAGGGCAATGGCAATATCTCCGTCGCCTATATGGGCGAGGGTGCGGCCAACCAGGGCCAGGTCTACGAGACCTTCAACATGGCCAAGCTGTGGATGCTGCCGGTCATTTTCGTGGTCGAGAATAACCAATACGCCATGGGCACCAGCGTCGAGCGCGCCAGCTCCCAGCCAGAGTTCTACAAGCGCGGCGAAAGCTTCAACGTGCCGGGCGAGAAGGTCGACGGCATGGATGTCGAGGCGGTCTATGCCGCCGCGGCCAAGGCGGTCGCGTTTGTGCGCGAAGGCGGCGGGCCGATGATCCTCGAAATGAAGACCTATCGTTATCGCGGCCATTCGATGTCGGATCCGGCCAAGTACCGCACGCGCGACGAAGTGCAGTCGATCCGTGATCGCAAGGATCCCATCGACCAGTTCGGCGCCAAGCTCGTGGCTCGCGGAATCCTCAAAGAGGATGAGCTGAAGGCCATGGACAAGCAGATCCGCCTCATCGTCAATGAGTCTGCGGAATTCGCCATCGATGCTCCGGAGCCCAAGGAATCGGAGCTTTACACGGACGTGCTCATCTGATGTCCACGCAAATTCTCATGCCCGCCCTGTCCCCCACCATGGAGGAGGGCAAACTCGCCAAATGGCTGGTCAAGGAAGGCGACACGGTGAAGTCCGGCGATATCCTCGCCGAGATCGAAACTGATAAAGCCACGATGGAATTCGAAGCCGTCGATGAAGGTACGATTGGCAAGCTCCTGGTCGCCGAAGGCACCGAAGGGGTGAAGGTCAATGCGCCGATCGCCGAATTGATTTCCGAAGATGGCGAGTCCGCTTCAACCGCTGCGGTTAAGGCGCCCGCTTCCAAGGCCGAAGCCGTCGCGCCTGCGCAGGCCAATGTGACACCGGTGGCAAAGGCCGTCATCATCGAGCCGGCAGTGCCCGAAGGCACTGAAATGATCGCCACGACGGTGCGCGAAGCTTTGCGTGACGCCATGGCCGAAGAGATGCGCCGCGACGAAAGCGTGTTCCTGATGGGCGAAGAAGTGGCCCAGTATCAGGGTGCTTATAAAGTTTCGCAGGGCCTGCTTGAAGAGTTCGGCGCCAAGCGCGTGATCGACACCCCGATCACGGAGCATGGCTTTACTGGTCTTGCGGTCGGCGCGGCGTTCGGCGGTTTGAAGCCGATCGTGGAATTCATGACCTGGAACTTCGCCATGCAGGCGATTGACCAGATCATCAATTCGGCGGCCAAGACACGCTACATGTCCGGCGGTCAGATGGGCTGCCCAATCGTGTTCCGCGGTCCGAATGGTCCGGCGGCGCGCGTCGGTGCGCAGCACAGCCAGGATTATTCGGCCTGGTATGCCCAGGTTCCGGGCCTCAAGGTGATCGCGCCGTATTTCGCTTCCGATGCTAAAGCGCTTCTGAAAGCGGCGATCCGCGATCCCAATCCGGTCGTGTTCCTGGAAAATGAAATCGTCTACGGACGGTCCTTCCCGGTTCCGAAGCTCGATGATTTCGTCCTGCCCATCGGCAAGGCGCGCGTCATCAAAGAAGGCACCGATGTCACCATCGTGGCCTATTCCATCGCGGTCGGCATCATGCTCGAAGCTGAAGAAGAACTCGCCAAGATGGGCATCAATGCGGAGCTGATCGACCTTCGCACCCTGCGTCCGCTCGACACCGACACTGTGATTGAATCGGTGAAGAAGACGGGCCGTCTGGTTACGGTGGAACAGGGCTGGCCGGTGTGCTCCATCGGTTCCGAAGTGGTGGTGCAGGTGGTGGATAAGGCTTTCGATTATCTCGATGCGCCGCCCGCCAAGGTCGCGGGCAAAGACGTGCCCATGCCCTATGCTGCCAATCTCGAAAAGCTCGCACTGCCGCACGCGCACGATGTGATCGAGGCGGTAAAGGCGGTCACGTATAGGTCTTGATGATGGGCGGATACGCTCGCACATCCCAATCGTCATGGCCGGGCCTGCCGCCTACGCCTTTGGCTTTGGCGTGCCAAGTGTATCTCACTTGCCGCGGCGTAGCAGAAGGCGAAGCCGGGACCCGGCCATCCACCGCGTTCGCGCGTTGGCTGGATGGCCGCCTCGAGGGCGGCCATGACGAATAAGGATTCCGGGATGGATGTGGAACCCGCCATCGTCAAACCTGCCATGTCCTGGCATAGGGGCGGCTGCCACTGCGGCGCCGTTTCCTTTGATGTCCTGGTGCCTGCCGAAGTTATTATCGACGACTGCAATTGTTCGATCTGCTCTATGAGCGGCTTTTTGCATTTGATTGTGCCGAAAGACCGCTTTCGTTTGCTCTCAGGTCAAGACAAGCTGACTAACTACCGGTTTAACACGGGTACGGCCCAGCATATGTTTTGTTCTGTCTGCGGAATAAAATCGTTTTACATCCCGCGTTCCCACCCCGATGGTGTTAGCGTGAACTTCCGTTGCCTGGATAAGAAGGGCTTCACGAAGGTCACGGTGAATTCCTTCGATGGAAAGCACTGGGAAGAAAACGCGGCCAAACTCATGCCGCTTGAGGCTCGCTGATGACCACACAAATCCTGATGCCCGCTCTGTCGCCCACCATGGAAGAGGGCAAGCTCGCCAAATGGCACGTCAAGGAAGGCGATGCCGTCAAATCGGGCGATATTCTCGCCGAGATCGAAACCGACAAGGCGACGATGGAGTTCGAAGCCGTCGACGAGGGCAAGATCGGCAAGATCCTGATTGCTGAAGGCACAGAAGGAGTGAAGGTCAACACGCTTATCGCCATTCTTCTGGAAGAGGGTGAAGACGCCAGCGCCATCACCGACATTCCCGCCGCGATGAGCGATATCAAGGCTGCGGTCTCCGCCGAAGCCAAGGACACCAAAGAGGCTAAGGCCGAACCTGCTGCACCTGTGGCTGCCGCTGCTGCGCCCGCAGCGCATGGCGAGCGCATTTTTGCCTCGCCGCTGGCCAAGCGCATTGCCGCCCAGAAGGGCATCGATCTCGCCGCCATCGCTGGTTCTGGCCCGCGCGGACGCATCGTGAAGTCCGACGTTGAGCACGCCACCCCGGGCGCCGCGCCCAAGGCTGCACCCGTTGCCGCTGCTCCGAAAGCCGCCGCGCCCACTTCGGCGCCGGTGGAAGTTGCCGCGCCGCAAATCGGCGGTCTGCCGGATGCGCGCATCTATTCCAAGCCGGGCGAGTACGAAGAGATCCCGCACGATTCCATGCGCAAGGCGATTGCCAAGCGTTTGACCGCGGCCAAGAGCCTGGTGCCGCACATCTACGTCAACATGGACATCACCCTCGACGCGCTGCTCGCCGCGCGTGAGCGTCTCAACGCGGCCGCCCCCAAGGGTAAGGATAAGGTCCCGGCTTATAAGCTGTCGGTGAACGACTTCGTCATCAAGGCGGTGGCGATGGCGCTCAAGAAAGTGCCGGAAATCAATGCCTCTTGGACCGATACCGCAGTGCTGCGCCATAAGCATGCTGACATCGGCGTCGCCGTGGCGCTGGATTTCGGTCTGATCACGCCTATCGTGGCGCGCGCGGAAGAAAAGGGCCTCGTTGAAATTTCCAATGAGGTGAAGTCGCTCGTCGAGCGCGCCAAGGGCAAGAAGCTGAAGCCGAACGAATATGAAGGCGGCTCTTTCGCGATTTCGAACATGGGGATGTTCGGTGTTTCGAGCTTCTCGGCTATCATTAATCCGCCGCATGCGGCGATCCTGGCCGTAGGCGCCGGCATCGAAAAGCCGGTCGTGAAGAACGACAAGATCGAGATTGCGACCGTGATGACCGTTACCTTGTCGGTTGATCATCGCGTGGTGGATGGCGCAGCCGGTGCCAAGTTCCTGGTGGCACTGAAGCAGTTCCTCGAGGAACCGGCGGCAATGCTGCTCTAAAGTCTGAGGCGGGGGCCTGATGGACGAAGTGGGTGCGATTTTGGAAACGGGCGGGGCGGCGGCTGTAGAGCTGGCCGCCTCGGCCCTGGTGAAACCTACCCACTGCGCCAATTGTGGTTCAGCGCTTACAGGCAAGTTCTGCGCAGTCTGCGGACAATCCTCGGATCATCACCGCCGCTCGGTCAAACATCTCCTCACCGATCTCTTCAAGGATATCGCGAGCTTTGATAGCCGCATCCTGCGCACCGCCTACGCCTTGCTGATGAAGCCGGGTGAGCTTGCGCTGGCCTTCCATGAAGGGCGCACCCAGCGCTATGTGCCGCCGATCCGGCTCTATCTCTTCGTCTCGCTCTTATTCTTCCTCACTCTGTCGATGACCGGCCTCGCGCTGATGCAGTTTGTCCTTAAGTCGCACGCGGCCAAGCTTGTCGAAGCGAATGGACACTCCTATTTGGCGACGAGCGGCGGCGGCCGTACGGAGATCAGCAAATCCGAGCTTAAGGATGGTAAAAATCACTTTCTCATCAGTGGCGAGGTGGAGCTCTTTCAGCGTGAGGGTGTCGCCCATTCCAAGATCGATCCGGAAGCGCTCAGCCAGCTCACCAACGAGCTTGAACACAAGGCGGTTAAGTCCCGGGAGGGCAAGGATGGTTTTATTGCCAGGACGGTGATTGGAACCAGCTTGAAACTGGCCAAGGACCCGGCGGCGCTGAATGGTGCGCTGACGGCCTGGATGCCGCGCGTGCTTTTCCTGCTCTTGCCGCTCTTTGCACTGATCTTGTCGGCATTCTACTGGCGCCAGCGCAACACGTTATTTTTCGTCGATCATCTCGTCTTTTCGTTGGGATTTCACACCTTCGGTTGGCTGCTGCTTCTGGCGACCGCAGCATTGGCACAGCTCATTGATGGCGCCATCGCAGTTCTGGTGATGGGGGGCGTCGCAGCGGTCTATCTGCTTTTCGCGATGAAGCGTTTCTATGCCCAGGCTTGGGGCTGGACGGCAGGCAAATGTGTCGCGGTACTCGCGGTTTATTTTTGCTTCTGCGTTCTGCCGGGCTTCGCGGGCGTAATCATTGCTTCGGTGTTGTGGGGCTAGGATGGACGAACTCGAAGCCATTCTGGAAACGGGCGGCGCGGCAGCGCTGGAAGTGGCGGCATCCGCGATGGCGCAGCGCGGCGGCAAAACCGTTTATTGTCCGAATTGCGGTCAGCCGATGATTGGCCCTTTCTGTGCGCTATGCGGCCAGTCGATCAATAACCATCGCCGCTCGGTCGGGCATCTGGTGGCCGATCTGGTCAAGGATATCGCCAGCTTTGACAGCCGCATCTTGCGCACCGCTTACGCCATGCTGGCCAAGCCGGGCGAGCTGGCGCTGGCCTTTCACGAAGGGCGCACCCAGCGCTATGTACCGCCGGTTCGGCTATACCTTTTCGTCTCGCTGATTTTCTTTGTCGCGCTTTCAATTTCCCATGTCGCGCTGCTGCAATTCGTGCTGCGGGCCGATCCGATCAATATCGTGATAGAGAAGGGCAAACCCTATCAGGTCAACAAGAATGGCGAGCGAGAAGAAATGTCCGCCCGCTATGCCGACGGCAAAAAGCATTACACCTATAATTCTGACCTTGTTTATTTCCAGCGCGAAGGCTCCGTGCATTCCAACTTGTCCAAGGCCCAACTGGATAATATCTCGCAGCGCGTCGAGACCGAGCTCGGAAAAAACAAGGACAAGGGAAAGGATGCCAGCGTTGTCACCCAGACGGTGTTCGGCACCTTGCGTAAACTGGCGGATGATCCAGCGGCGCTGAATGGATCGCTGACGGTTTGGATTCCCCGCGCGCTGTTTCTGCTATTACCGCTCTTTGCGTTGCTGCTGGCAGGTTTTTATTGGCGCCAGAGAAAATCGCTGTTCTTCGTAGACCATCTTGTGTTTTCGCTGAGTTTCCACAGCTTTGGTTTCGCGCTGCAATTGGCGGCGGCTGCGCTGGCGCAGGTGATTGCAGGCGGTTACGCGGTAGCCGCGATGGTGGTGGTGCTCTCACTATATTTGCTCCTTGCGATGAAGCGCTTCTATCGCCAGAGTTGGCGTTGGACCGTGCTCAAATGGGCGGCGGTTTCTTTCATCTATTATTTCTTCTGCGTGCTGCCCGCCTTTGGCCTGGTCATCGCGGCTGCTGTGATGTGGGGCTGAGATGGACGAGTTTGAAGCTATTCTGGAAACGGGCGGGGCGGCGGCTGTAGAGCTCGCAGCAAGTGCTGTGGCGGAGCGGGGCGGCAAAACGGTGCCGTGTCCCAATTGCCAAAAGCCGATGATTGGGCCGTTCTGCGCTCTGTGTGGTCAGCCGCTCAACACGCATCGCCGTTCCCTCGGGCGGCTGCTCCACGAGATCGTCAAGGACGTGGCGAGTTTCGACAGCCGCATCCTGCGCACTGCCAAGGCGCTGATGATCCAGCCCGGCGAATTGCCTAAGGCTTTTCGTGAAGGGCGCACCCAGCGTTATGTGCCGTCTGTGCGGCTCTATTTCTTCGTTTCGCTGCTCTTCTTCTTGTTTCTCTCGTTTACTGGCATCGCCTTGATGCAGTTCAATCTGGTGGTGAAGCACACAAGGTTGACCCATGATGGGCACGGCCAGGTGTTCAAGGAACAGGACGGCAAGCGTGAAAAACTGGAAGGCTTCACCGCCGACAAGAACGGCAAGCTTATTTTCATAAAAGCGGCGGGCGACGAGGCGATTTCCACGCTGGACAACAACACCATTGCTGATGGCAAGCTGCATGACGAGCTTTCTGGCAAGATCACGTTCTTCCATCGTGTCGTGCCGGAATCGCCGAAGGACAAGCCTTTCATCGACAAGAAGCTCGATGAGGCGCGGTCTTCGATCCACGTCGAAGGCGACGGGGTGCAATGGATCAAGAAGGGCCTGGATGGCACGTTGGAGCGGCTCAAGGATAGCCCGGCGGCGTTGAATGATCCGCTTACCACCTGGATACCGCGCATCCTCTTCGTGCTTTTGCCGCTGTTCGCGATCCTGCTCGCTATTTTCTACCGCAGGCAGCGAAAACATTTTCTTTTTGTCGATCACCTGGTGTTTTCCCTCACCATGCACAGCTTTGTCTTCGTGGTGCTGATCGGGGCGGCACTCGCGGCGCAGGTGATGTCGGCCCATTGGGTGGCGCGCCTCACGCTAGGCGTGCTGGCGCTTTATCTCTTCCTGTCGCTAAAAGTCTTTTACGGACAAGGTTGGGTGAAAACCGGATTGAAATTTACCGGGATCGCCTTCATCTACGCCGTCTTCTTCCTCGTCCCCGCGCTGGTCTTCGCTTTGGCGGCCAGTGTCTTCGGGGCCTGATCATCGGAGAAATCACATGGCCGAAACATTTGATGTTGTCGTGGTGGGCGGTGGCCCGGGCGGATATGTGTGCGCGATCCGCGCCGCGCAGCTCGGCTTGAAAACGGCCGTGGTGGAGCGCGACCGCTTGGGCGGCATCTGCCTCAACTGGGGCTGCATCCCCACCAAGGCGCTGCTGCGCTCGGCCGAAGTCTTCCATCTCATGCACCGCGCTGAAGAGTTCGGCTTCATGGTGGAGAATGTGAAGTTCGATCTCGACAAGATCGTCAAGCGCTCGCGCAAGGTCTCCGAGCAGCTTTCCAACGGCGTCGGCTTCCTGATGAAGAAGCACAAGATCACCGTCATCGCGGGTGAGGCCAAGATCGTCGCCAAGAATCGCCTGCATGTCACCAAGGACGGCAAGACCGACGAGGTCTCCGCCAAGAACATCGTGCTCGCCACCGGCGCGCGCCCGCGCACGCTGCCGGGCCTGGAACCCGATGGCAAGCTGATCTGGACCTCCAAGGAAGCGCTGGTCCCCAACACCTTCCCGAAATCCTTGCTGGTGATTGGCTCGGGCGCCATCGGCATCGAGTTCGCGAGCTTCTTTAAGACCCTCGGTTCCGATGTCACCGTGGTGGAAGTGCTCGACCGTGTGCTGCCGGTGGAAGACGAGGAAATCTCCGCCTTCGCGCATAAGGCTTTCGTCAAGCAGGGCATGAAGATCAAGGTCGCCACCACGGTCGAGAAGCTGACCAAGGGCGAGAATGGTGTTATAGCCACGCTGAAGTCCAAGGACGGCAAGACCGAAACCGTCACCGCGGATCGTGCCATCCTCGCGGTCGGCATTGTCGGCAATGTCGAGAATATGGGCTTCGAGGAGGTCGGCATCAAAGTCGACCGCACCCATGTCGTGGTCAATGAATGGTGCGAGACCGGCGTTGATGGCGTCTATGCCATCGGCGATCTCACCGGTCCGCCATGGCTGGCGCATAAGGCCATGCATGAAGGCGTCATCGTCGCCGAGCGTATCGCGGGCGTGAAGGGCGTGCATCCGCTCGACACCTCCAAGATCCCGGGCTGCACCTATTGCCAGCCGCAGGTTGCTTCTGTCGGCATGACGGAAGCCAAGGCGAAAGCGACGGGCCGCGAGATCAAAGTCGGCCGCTTCCCCTTCATCGGCAATGGCAAGGCGATTGCGCTAGGCGAGCCGGAAGGCCTGATCAAGACCGTCTTCGATGCCGAAACCGGCGAGCTCTTGGGCGCCCACATGGTCGGGGCGGAAGTGACCGAGCTGATCCAGGGTTATGGCATTGCCAAGAGCTTGGAAGGCACTGAAGAAGCGCTCTCTGGCGTCGTCTTCCCGCATCCCACTCTGTCGGAAATGATGCACGAAGCCGTGCTCGATGCCGACAAGAAGGCGCTGCACATCTAAGTGTAACGGGGCAGGGCGGAGCCTATCCGCCCGCCACGATCTCCTTCAAATCTGCGGCAATGCCCGCCGGGTCACGCGTATCGGTCGTGACCAGGCGGGCTTTTCCGTTTTGGTCGAAGACATAGACCGCGCTGGTATGCATGACGGTGTATTCTGGCTTCTTCTTCACTGAATAAGCCACGCGATAGCGCCGCGCCGTATCGGCGATTTCGTTTTCCGTGCCGCGCAGGCCATCGACTTGCGGCCCGAACGAGCGCGCATAGCCTTTCAGCAGCTCCAGCGTATCGCGCTCCGGATCGACCGACACGAACAGCACCCGCACCTTCGCCGCCTCTGGGCCGAGCTTGCTCAAGGCATCGGCCAGATCCGACAGGGTAGTCGGGCAGACATCCGGGCAATGGGTATAGCCGAAATAGACGAGCACGACTTTGCCGCGGTAACTTTCTCCTGTCACCATGGCGCCATCCGAAGCGCGCTGCATAGAGAACGATAAGTCCGGCACCGCACCGGAAACATCGCTCATATGCCAGGTTTTCTTGGGCCCGCAGCCACACAGAATGAGGAGGAGGGCAAGGGATAAGGTCAGCGCGCGCATAGCAGAAGGCTAGCACCTGAGCTTCCATCCTGTCATCCCCGGGGAAAGCATAGACGGCGGGGCCCCTGCATCCCTAAACTGGTGACATACGGCAGGAGCCCTCGTTGCACAGCGCCCGTGACCTCCATCACGATTTCCTTCTCTACGGCTTCGCGGTGATTGCGGGGGGCGTGGTGGAGCGGCTTTGCGCAGTTTTCCCCGCCGATCTTCCGGCCTTCTTCCCGTGGGAATTTTCCTGGCCCGTTTGGCTTTTCACCACGCTTGGGCTCGGCTGGTTTTTCCTCGGCCTCAAGCGCCTTGCGCCCGAGGACCGTCCGCCGCTCTGGCGCGGCTTGGTGTTCATCGCTGGCATGCTTGGCAATTACGCCGTCTTGCAGACCCATATCGATTATGTCGCCCAGCACATGTTCTTCATCCATCGCGCGGCGCATTTCTGGCTGCATCATCTGGGTGGATTTCTCATCGCGCTCGGTCTTGCGGGGAAGGTGATCCGCGCCGGCATGCCGTTCTGGCTTAACCCCATGCTAGATGCCAAACCCATCCGCGCCTGCCTCGCTATCCTTCAGCACAAACTCGTCGCGCCGTTTCTCTTTGTGGGGCTTCTGTATTTTTGGCTGCTGCCGGGTCTGCACACCCGCGTCATGCTCGACCGGGAGCTCTATGATCTGATGAACTGGACCATGGCGCTCAATGGCATCATGTTCTGGAGTCTGATCGTTGATCCGCGCCCTCATCCGCCCGCGCGGCTCTCTGTGCTCTGGCGGGCGCTTGCCATCCTGATCATTGAGCTGCCCCAGATGGCGCTGGGCGCAATCCTTTCGCTGGCAGAGGTGGATTTCTACCCGGTTTATGCCATCTGCGGCCGTGTGATCGATATGACGGCCTTGAACGATCTGCATTATGGCGGTCTCATCATCTGGCTGCCTGGCACGCTGATGAGTTTTCTCGCGATGATCGTGGTACTGATGAATCTCAGGCGGAATGAAGAGGGATAAAATGGAAACGCCCATCCTGGATGTGCCCACGGCGATCAAGATGGCCGCGCGCGAGCCGGACTCAGCGGTGGCGCAATACCGCCTCGGTCAGGCCTTGGCCAATGCGGGCCGCCTGCAAGAGGCGTTTTTCCGCTTCAACCGCGCCGCCACGCTGAATGAAAACTATGCCGCGCCGCTGATTGAGATGGGCCGCTTCTTTGCCTCTTCAGGCCAGTTGCGGGAAGCCGAGGCTGCCTTGCGCGGGGCCCTGATGCGTGATCCCTCTGCGTCGGAAGCCCATCACGGTCTCGGCGCGGTGCTGATCGCGGGCGAACGGCTGGAGGAGGCAATCACTCAGCTTTCTTCTGTCCCGCAAGGCCATGAAAGCTATCCCGAGGCGCAGGTGAAGCTCGGCCAGACACTTTTTCTCCTGCAGCGCGCCGAAGAGGCGCTTGCCGTTTTTTCGCCGCTGATGGACGCCTATCCTGATCTCATTGCCGCTTATCTGGGGGCAGGATCAGCCTTGCGCGCATTGGGGCGTTCGGCAGAGGCGCAGGCCGTCTTCGAAAAAGCGCTCGCTATGGCGCCGCATATCCCGACGCTGCACCGCGCTGTCGCTGAGGGCAAAAAGTTTAAAGCGGGCGATCCGCAGATTTCCACCATGGAGAGTCTTCTCTCTAACGCGGGAACGCTTCCTGTCGGCGAAGGCGTGGCGCTGCATTTCGCGCTGGCCAAAGCCTATGATGATATCGGCGAGCCCGACCGTGCCTTCGAGCTTTGGCGCGAGGGCAATTTCGTCAAGCGGCGGCTGACACAGTATGATGAAGCCGCCGTCCTTGGCCATATGGAGGCGATCCAACACGCTTATAACGGGCCATATATCGCCGCGCGCGAAGGCCTTGGCGATCCCTCCGAGACGCCGGTCTTCATCGTCGGCATGCCGCGTTCCGGTACCACGCTGGTGGAGCAAATTTTGGCCAGCCATAAAGACGTGGCCGCCATGGGCGAGCAGCGCATTCTCTCTGATCTCATCGCCGAAGGCCGTCTGGGGCAGGTCTATCTTCAGGGCTTCGACGAATTGCCGCCGGAAACCTGGAGTGCGCTGGGCGCGGAATATCTCGCCCGTTTGCCGCAAGGAAAAAAACGCGTCACCGACAAGCTGCCCGCCAATTACCGCCATATCGGGCTCATCCATCTGGCACTGCCGGGCGCTAAGATCATCCATGTCCGCCGCGATGCGATGGATACCTGCTTCTCCTGCTATCGCAGCCTGTTTCCGAATGGGCTCGAATACACCAGCGACCTTGGCGAGCTTGGCCGCTATTACGCCGCCTATGAACGCTTAATGGCACATTGGCGCGCGGTGCTGCCGCAAGGTGCGATGCTGGAAATCGATTACGAGGACCTCGTGGCAGACCTGGAAGGCGGCACACGCAATATCCTCGATTATTGTGGCTTGGATTTCGACCCGGCCTGTCTCGATTTCCACAAGACCGACCGCGCTGTCTTTACCGTCAGCGTCGAGCAGGTTCGTTCTCCGCTCTACAAAACCGCTATGGGCCGCTGGAAAGCTTATGAAGCCTATTTGGAGCCGCTGAAAAAAGCTCTTCAACCCTCCCCTTGAGGGAGGGTCGAATTTGCGTGAGCAAATTCGGGGAGGGGTATGTCGTGAATGACAAAATGAGCTTGGCTCACTACCTCTGCTGCGGCTAACCCCTCCCCGAAATTTTGCTCGCTTGCGCTCGCCAAAAATTTCGACCCGCCCTCAAGGGGAGGGTGAAGGTTATCAATACCCCATCGCGCGGCCGTCTTTGCGCATCTCTGTTGCGCCCCAATAGACCTTTTGTTTGGGGTCGAAGATGATCGCCTCATAGCCGCCAAACGCGCCGGTACCGGGCGCAATCTTATAGCCGCGCTTGGCAAGTTCGTCCTTCGCGGCGGCGGTAAAGCCGCTTTCCATTTCCACCGTGCCCAGGCCTTGGGCTTTTTCGCCGGTGGGTTCGGCATTGCCGTAATGGCGCCAGCGCGCGGCATCGCCCGCTTCCTGCACATTCATGCCGAAGTCGATGATGTTGGTCAGTACCTGCACATGGCCTTGCGGCTGCATATCGCCGCCCATGAGTCCGAAGCTCATGAAGGGCACACCATCCTTCATCACAAAAGCCGGAATGATGGTGTGGAAGGGCCGCTTGCCCGGCGCGTAAGCATTCGCCGCTTTGGCATCGAGCGAATAAAGCTCGCCGCGATCCTGGAACATGAAGCCAAGCCCATCGGCCACCAGCCCCGATCCCATGCCGCGATAATTGGATTGGATCAGCGAGACCATCATGCCGCTCTCATCGGCCACAGTCAGATAGGTCGTATCGCCATCAAACAACCTTGGATCGCCCGGGCCGAGCGCGGGATTGGCCTTATCCGCTGAAATCAGCTTGCGCCGCTCCTCGGCATATTTATCGCTCAAAAGCCCCTTCATCGGCGCCTTGGCAAAAGCCGGATCGGCATACCATTTCGCCAGATCCTCGAACGCCAGCCTTTTGGCTTCCAGCATCAAGGTCAGCGTTTCCGGCGTGCCCCAGCCCATTTTTTTCAGATCATAGGCTTTCAGCACCTGCAGCATCTGCAGCACCGCGCCGCCTTGGCCGTTGGGCGGCAGCTCGTAGACGTCATAGCCGCGATAATTCACCGAAATGGGCGTCACCCATTCGCCATGATGGTCCGCGAAATCTTGATAGCGCAGATCGCCGCCGATGCGCTTAAAGTAGGTGTCCATCACGCGCGCGATTTCGCCTTTGTAAAACGCATCGCGTCCGCCCTCGGCCAGCAGGCGATAGGTGTGACCAAGATCGGGATTCTTGAAGATTTCGCCTTCGCGCGGAGCATGGCCGCCTTCCGCATCCGCGATCAGATAGGTCTTCTTGGCGTTGTCGAATTCCTCAATCAGCCCGCGCCGTTTCGGCCCCGCGAAAGAGGCCATATTGCTTTTCCAGTAAGCGGCGGCGAGCTGCGCCACGGGAAAACCGTTCTCGGCATAACCGATCGCGGGTGCCAGCACCTCTTTCATCGGCAGTTTGCCGAAGCGGTCATGCAGCGCAAACCAGGCATCCACCGCGCCCGGCACGGTGACGGGCAGGGAACCTACCGGCGAAATATGCGGCTCATAGGGCAGGCCCGCTTTCTGATAGGCCGAGGCGATTTCTACCTTCAGCTTTTTCAGATCGCGGCCCTTGGCCGAGCGGCCCGAGCCGTTATAGCCGTAGAGCTGTTTGGTCTTGGGATCGTAGACGATGACAAAGCAGTCGCCGCCGATGCCATCCAGCACCGGCTGCATCAGCCCCAGCGCCGCGTTGGCGGCAATCGCCGCGTCCATCGCGCTGCCGCCCTTTTTCAGAACATCGAGGGCGATTTGCGTGGCCAGGGGATTTTCCGTCGCCGCCATGGCGTGCTGGCCAAGGGCCGGGGCCTGGCTGGCCCAGGGCGCCCCGGCGTAACGATCGCCCCGCCCAACCGGCGCGGCCACGGCAATACTCGCGGCCGCCAAACAAAGCCCCGCAGCCAAAATCCCCCCAGTCCAACGCACGCGTCTTACTCCGCAGTTTTGATGTGACAGGATGGCAGGCCGTTCTTCTCGAAATAGCGCTGGTGGTATTCTTCCGCGCGCCAGAAGGTCGGGGCCGGCTCAATGGTGGTGACGATCGGGCTCTTGAACTTGCCCGAAGCCGCGTATTCCGCCTTTTTCTTCCGCGCGACCTCTTCCTGCTCATCGGTATGGGTGAAGATGACCGAGCGGTACTGCGTGCCTTCGTCGGGCCCTTGGCGGTTCAGCGTGGTGGGGTCGTGGCTCTGGAAAAACACGTCCACCAGCTTGTCGTAGGAGACGACAGCTGGGTCGAAGGTCACTTCCACGACCTCGGCATGGCCGGTTTGGTCCGAGCAGACATCCTGATAGCTGGGATTGTTCATGCAGCCGCCAGCATAGCCGCATACCGCATCGGCAACGCCGGGGACTTCCCGAAAGAAGGCTTCCACCCCCCAGAAACAACCCGCTCCGAATGTGGCTTTTTCCATGAAACTGCTCCGGTGATCACCGTTTCAGACTAGCAGAATATCTGAACGGTCATACAAGGTCTAAATCGCAATCTCCGCCCATCCACAGGCGGCGGAAAACATGCCGCTTTCGGCAGGGCTGGCGCAGGGGCTAGTGTGACCCTACCGATTCCTGGCCCCAAGGACCGCCGTCATGACCGTCATCCGCGAGACCAATTTTCAAAACCTCGGCACGCTCAAGACGGGCAAAGTGCGCGATATCTACATCCAACCCGAGCGGTTGATCCTGATCGCAACCGACCGCCATTCTTCCTTCGACCGGATCATCGCCCATGTTCCGGATAAGGGCGCGATTTTGAATCTTTCCAGCGCCTTCTGGTTTGCCGCCACGCAGGACATCATTCCGAATCATGTCATCGCCGTGCCGGATCCGAACGTTCTGGTCGCCAAGAAGCTGAAGCCTCTGCCGGTGGAAGCGGTGGTGCGCGGTTATCTCACCGGCACGACTTCCACGGCGATCTGGACGCGCTATTCGGCGGGCGAGCGAGTCTTCGGCGGGGTGACGCTGCCGGATGGGATGAAGAAGAACGCGCCGCTGCCGGAAGCCATTTTCGATCCCACCACCAAGGAAGATGCCCACGACCGCACCTTGACCCAGGAAGAGTTGGTGGCGGAAGGCTTCATCACGCCCGAGCGTCTCGCGGAAGTGAAATCCACCGCGCTGGCGCTCTTTGCGCGCGGCCAAGAGGTTGCCGCCGATCACGGCCTTATCCTGGTCGATACCAAATATGAATTCGGCCTGGATGATGAAGGCCAGCTCACCCTGATCGATGAAATCCACACGCCCGATTCCTCGCGCTATTGGCAGGCGGCGAGCTTTGGCGCGCGCCTCGAAAAGGGCGAGGAGCCGGAATATTTCGACAAGGAATTCCTGCGCCTTTGGTTCCGCGATCACTGCGATCCCTATAAGGACGCCGTGCTGCCGGAAGCGCCTGCCGAGATGGTCGCCGAACTTTCGCGCCGCTATCACGCGCTTTTCGAGCAGCTCACAGGCGAGGCGCTGGTGCTGGACAAGAGCCTGCCGCCGCTGGAGCGGATGGAAAAGGCGCTGAAGCCCTACACCGTCTGACGGCTTGTCTCTCCATAGGGTTGCGCCGAATCCTGGTTCTCGCCAGCTGATCCTCTGTGGACGGTCCATCTGCAGGGGCGCGTTAGGCATTACTCTTGCTCAGCTATAGCTTCACCGTCCGTCTTGTTTCATTGTGGGCTGGGTGCGTAGGGGGAGACGGTTCGCCAAGGGGCGCGCCGGAAGGGGATGGCCGACGGAATTCTGATCGCGGGTCTGGTAATGATCTTCGTGTCGGCGGAGGTAATCCTGCGCGGCGCGGTGGGGATCGCGCGCCAGTTCGACATGCCGCCGCTTTATACCGGCATTTTCGTGGTCGCCGTGCTGACGGTTTTCCCTGAGCTGTTCGTGACCTATCGCGCCGCCACCATGGGCCGTCCCGAAATGGCACTGGGCGGTATCATAGGCTCCAACCTCATCGATCTCTTGCTGGTGATGGGGCTGGGGGCGCTGATCCATCCCATGGCCGCGCCGCCGAAGGTACTGTTCCGCGATGGTGGCGCGCTTCTGGTGGGGGCTGTGCTGCTGGTGATTATCTCCCTGACGGGCGAGCTCACGCGCCAATTCGGCATCGTCTTGCTGCTCGCCTCTGCCGCTTATGTCGGGCTGATCGCGGTGACCGATTGGCGGCGCACGCCCGATCACTCTGTGCCGACGGCGCGTGCCTTGTTCCGCTCCGAAGGCGAAATGCCCTCACTCCTTGGGGCGTTTGTGCTGTTGGTGCTGGGGCTGATCGCGCTGGCTTTGGGGGCGCATCTGGCGGTCTTGGGGGGAATCCATCTGGCGCGAGAAATCGGCTGGAGCGAGACCACCATCGGTCTCACTTTGATCGCGGCGGGGCTATCCTCGCCCAAGCTGCTGGTGACGCTGACAGCGGCGGTGCGCGGCCAGACCTCCATTGCCGTGGGGCAGATTCTGGGCGCCTGCGCCTTCAATCTGTTGTTGGTGTTGGGGCTTGTCGCGGTGATCCAGCCTTTCGCCGTACCTGAGCAGTTGCGCAAATTCGATGTCTTCCTCTTGGCCGGGGCGAGTTTCATTCTCCTTCCTTTGATCGCGATGCGCTGGCGCTTGTCGCGACCCCGTGGCGTTTTGCTGATGATCGCCTATGGGTGCTATCTTGCGTTCATCTTGGTTCGGCAGGGTCTGCCGCTGCCGGTGAACCTCTAAAGACCTATAGAAGGCATCCGTCATGACGGAATTCTTCCTGGATAAGCGCCTTTCCTCCAACACGGTTCAGGCGCTGGATCTGCCGGTAAGCCGCGTCTTGGTGATGGATGATGCGCGCTTTCCTTGGCTGGTGCTGGTGCCACGCCGCCCGCATCTGACTGAAATCTTCGACGTCACCCCCACCGATCGCGTCATGCTCACCGAAGAGGTGGTGCTGGCCTCTGAGAAGCTGAAAGCGCTGACGGGCTGTCACAAGATCAACGTCGCCAATCTCGGCAATGTGGTGCCGCAGCTTCACATCCATGTGATTGCGCGTAACCCGGGCGATGCCGCCTGGCCGGGGCCTGTATGGGGGCAGGGCGCCGCGGTTCCCTATGAACCCAGGGCATTAGAGGCCTTTGTCGACGCCGTGGTGAAGATGTTCTGAGCCTCTTTCCCGGTGGCCCCCGCGTCGGTCCAGCCTCTTGTCGTTGATACCGGTACCATGGCAGGAAGGGGGGAGCTGGTCGCTTCAGAACCGGCAGCGGAGGATGTCATGCGGATTTCGGCTCTCATCACGGTGCTGATGGCGGTTTCGGGTGCGGCTTATGCCTGCGATACCCCGGTTTCGGTTTGCCCCAAACAAAGCACCGGCGCGCTGGCGCTGATCGCGGGGGGCACGCCAGCCCGCGTGATTGTTGACGCCAAAGCCGACAATGCCGTGCGCCATGTCGCCGAAAGCTTCGCCGAAGATCTCGAACGCGTCAGCGGCAAGAAGGCCGAACTTTCCAATGCGCCCGGCAAAGGCCCGATGGTGATCATCGGCGTGCTTGGTCAATCCAAAATCCTCGATGACCTCATCAAGCGCGGTAAGCTCAAGGCCGAAGACATCAAAGGCCAATGGGAAGCTTATCGCCAGATCGTGGTCGAGAAGCCCTATAAGGGTGTCGCTGAAGCTTTGGTGATCGTCGGCGCCGACCGCCGCGGTGCGGTCTTCGGCACCTATGATATTTCCGAAAAGATGGGCGTGTCGCCCGCCTATTGGTTCGCCGATGTGCCGGTGCGCCATGCCGACAATCTCTTCATCACCGCGGGCAGTCGCGAAGATCAGCCCAAAGTGCGCTACCGCGGCTTCTTCATCAATGACGAAGCGCCCGCGTTTTCTACCTGGACCAAGGAAAAATTCGGCGGCGCCAATCACAAAGCCTATGCCCATATCTTCGAATATCTCTTGCGCATGAAGGGCAATTATCTCTGGCCCGCGATGTGGGCGCCGCGTGCGTTTAATGCCGATGATCGCGAGAACATGGTGCTCGCCGATGCCATGGGGGTCGTCATGGGTACCAGCCATCACGAACCGATGACCCGCGCGCAAGACGAGTGGCACCGCGATACCGATAAGGGTGTCACCGGCGGCAAATGGGATTACACCAGTAACGGCGAAAACTTGCGCAAATTCTGGCGCGGCGGCATCGAACGCATGATGTCCAAAGGCGATGGCACGCCCTATGAGAGCCTCGTCACCGTCGGTATGCGCGGCGATGGCGATGAGCCCATGGCCGAAGGCACCGCCACCAAGCTTCTCGAAACCATTGTCGCCGATCAGCGCAAGATCATCGCCGATGTCACCAAGAAACCCGCCGATCAAACCCCGCAGGTCTGGGCGCTCTATAAGGAAGTGCAGGATTACTACGACCACGGCATGAGCGTGCCCGATGACGTGATCCTGCTCTTTGCCGATGATAATTGGGGCCAGCTCCGCCGTCTCGCGACGCGCGATCTGAACCACAAAGGCGGCTTCGGCATCTATTATCACTTCGACTATGTCGGCGGTCCGCGCAATTACAAATGGATCAACACCAACCAGATCGAAAAGACCTGGCAGCAGATGGATCTGGCTTACCGCTCCAATGCGCGCTCGCTTTGGGTGGTCAATGTCGGCGACATCAAGCCGATGGAATTTCCGCTGCAGTTCTTCTTGAAGCAGGCCTGGAACCCGGAAGCGATGACGCCCGCTGCCCTCAAAGCCTATCCGGCGGAATGGGCCAAGGCGACGTTCGGGGCCGAAAATGCCGCGATTGGCGATCTCGTCACCCGCTACAGCCAGTTCGCTGCGCGCAAAAAGCCCGAGCTGATCGATCCGGCCACCTTCTCACTCTCCGATTACGAAATCTTTGCCACCCAATGGCAGATGTTGGTCGCCGATATGTGGGCGGAAAAGAAGAAGCTGCCGCCCGAGGCGCTGGATGCCTATTTCGAGCTGGTGGAGCATCCCATTCTGGCGCTCTCCAACCTCTATGATCTGTATTACAACGTCGCGCTGAACCGCATGTTCGCGGCCAAGAACAATCCTGTTGCCAATCTTTTCGCCGATAAGGCCGAAGCCGCTTTCAAGCGCGATAAGGAACTTTCCGCCCAATACCACGCCCTTAAGGGCGGAAAATGGGATGGCATGATGCTGCAAACCCATATCGGCTATACCTACTGGAACGAGCCCAAGACCGACATCATGCCCGAGGTGAGGCGCGTGCCGGGCGAGGCGCCGAAAAGGGCTATAGTCATCCCGGCGACCGCTGTTCCGCCCGATGTGATCTCGCGCGAAGCCCCCGATTTTACGCGCGCCGTGAACGGAAAGGGCCTCACCTGGACACCCATCGCCCATCTTGGCCGCACCAAAGGCGCGGTGCTGGCGCTGCCGCAAGGCGAGGGCGCTACCACGCCAGCCGATAATGTCCGTCTCGAATACGATGTAACGCTGACAAAAGCAGGCGAAGCCACGCTCAAGCTCTATATGGCGCCGACCATTGATGCCAAAGGCGCGGGCGGCATCACCATCGGCGTGTCGCTGGATGATGGGCCGGTAGAGACCTTGCGTTATAACCTTCTCGCCACGCCGGGTGCTGCGGCCAATCCCGATCAGGCGGCCTGGATCGAGGCGGTGTCGAACAACATCCATGTTCTCAGCGCGAAATTCCCCCGCGTCACGGCGGGCAAGCACACGCTCAAAATCTGGCGCCTCAGCGATAACGCGGTGCTGGAAAAGCTCGTCCTCTCCACCGGCCCCGTGCCCGAAAGGTATCTGGGGCCGTGAATTCGGGATTGATGGGGCACTCAGGCTGAAGGCCGCGCCGGCATCTTCGCGTTCGATCGCCGCCGCAGACCAAGCCCCATCAGGCCCGTCATGAAGAGCGCCACCGTAGCGGGCTCGGGCACAAGTGAGACTCCGAAAGCCGTATCCGTGGTGACTCCGAACTCGCTGCCGTTGGGAAGTGGAACATCGAGCCAAAGCGATTTATCGCCCGGTGGCACGCTGGTCGGCAGATGCCAGAGGCTGAAATAATTATCGTGGTAGGTCTCGAACCGCATATCAAGGGTGCCGCCATAGTCATTTGGGAACGGCAGTTCGGCCGGATTCATCTGGGCTTCGAAGGTGATGGCTTCTCCGCCAGCGGACACCGTCGCGGTGACTTGGGTGGTGTCGATAATCATGCTCGGGAAAACGACATGATAGACGGCATCCGGCAGAGACCACACGCCAGGCGCCGAGGGCGCTGTGCCAGCATCATAGCGGAAGTATCCGTGAAATGAGTGGCCTTGCCATGCAAGCGGTCCCCCAACCACCTCGCCGACGAAATCATATTGCATCGGATAGGGCGTGGCCTTCGCGGGCGCGATGAGTGCGGCGGCGAAAGTGGCGACTGCGAAGAAGCGTGACAATCTGGTCATCGAGCGATCTCCAGGCCCCACGCCTGTACAAGCATGCAGTGTGCCACAGTCGGAAATCGCGATTTCGTGCGCTTTGCCCGCATGCGATCTGCGGCAATCGTCAACGCGCTTTACAATATAGCCTCTTGGCTGACTAACAGCGCCGCACCGGGGGCCATCGCATATGAGTATTAACACCCTCATTGTCACGCCTCGCGATTGCGGGAAACCCGCCACCGCATGATCGTGGAACACACCAGCAGGGAACACGGCGATGAGGGGAGGGGTACATAAGAAATCAGAAAACGCGAAAACAGGAATCAAGCCCTTGTGTTCTGACGTGGTATGGGCAACCAAGAAATGGAACACCACCCGGAAACGCCCGTGCCTTTAAAACCGGCCTGCACGCAGCCGATTTTAAAGGGCTCAAAAAACGGGTACGGGAATTGCGCAAACGCCTCATTGCGTTGGGCTTCGTTTAACGCTTTTTAACCAGTTCACACGCTATTAATGGCGCCGACGACTGCCCGGGAGAACCCGAATGCTGGCCGAAGCCGCAAAAGCCGCCGCCAATACGGTGGTTCAAGCCTTGCAAAAGGCGAGTGCCGCAACCGGAGTGGATTTCAATTATCTGCTCGGCACGGCCATGCGGGAATCTGGGCTGAAGAGCGATGCCAAGGCCTCCAACTCCTCGGCTTCAGGTCTGTTTCAGTTCGTCGAAAACACCTGGATGAGCCTGGTGAAGGACCATGGCGCCAAATACGGTCTCGGTTCCATGGCCAACGCGATCCAGAAGGGCGAGGACGGCCGGTATCGTGCCAAGGATCCGGCTGATCGCAGCGCCATTTTGCGCCTGCGTAACGATCCGCAGATCAGCGCGTTGATGGCGGGCGAATATGCCAAGCAGACCCAATCCGATATGGAAGACAAGCTTGGCCGCAAGGTCTCCTCTGGCGAGCTTTATGCCGGCCATCTCTTCGGGCCCGGTCAGGCCTGCAAGCTGATCCGTTCAGCCCAGGGCAGTCCGCATGAATCGGCCTGCGATCTCTTCCCCAAGGCTGCGGACGCCAATCCAAACATCTTCTATAATAAGGATGGCTCGCCCAAGACGGTGAAAGAGGTCTATTCCTGGACCACCAATCAGACCAAGGTCGCCCTGACGCCCACGCTGAAAACCACGGGTATGGCGGAGGTGCCTTCCCTTAAAACGGGCGTGCTGTCGACCGATACCACGGCTGCCACAATGGCGGCTTTATGGTCGCAGCCCAGGAAAGGATTCTTCTCATCTGATGAGAATTCAGGCAATGCGCCGCCTTTTGCGATGACCCCGGCCATTTTGGACGTGCTTCAGACGGTTGCTAAGAACCACGGCAAAAAGTAAAGCCCTGCCATCCTTTTACAGGGGCTTTCCGTGCGTACCGCCTTAGCCGCCGTGTGGGCGACCATTCTTTGCGCGTTTTTCGTCCAAACGGCCAATGCGCTCCAAACCGACCTCATCAGCTTGAAAGCCGATAGTGTCTTCGCTTCAGGCGTGATCGGCTTGATGATGGCGACCTATTATCTTGGCTATGTCATGGGCCCCTTGATCGGGCGCGTGGTGATCGGGCGAATCGGTCATATCAACACCGTGCTCGTCACCATGCTCTTGCCCGCTGCAGTGATCCTGGTGCAGCCGCTCTTCATCACCGCGCCGGCTTGGGCGCTGTTTCGCGCACTCTCCGGCTTTGCCCTCGCCATTTCCTATGTTGCGGTGGAAAGCTGGATTCATGAATCCGTCGGCAATGGCCTGCGCGGACGCGTCTTCAGCCTCTATATGTTTTCCCAGCTCGTCGGCATGACCTTGGCACAAGGCCTTTTGACCTTTGGCACCGCCGACACCTATTACATGTTCGTGTTGGCGGCGGCGCTGTTCCTCATGGCGGCGATCCCGATCCTTACGGCACGCCACACGGCCCCATCGGGTGCGCCGCCTAAGCCACTGCCTTTGCCGACGCTCTTCCGTCTGGCTCCGCGCGGTGCGCTGGTCACGCTGCTCGCTGGGCTTTCCTGGTCCATCTTCTTCACCTTTGGCCCGGTCTATGCCAAGCGCGTCGGCTTCGACATGGCGGGCATCGGCTTCCTGATGGCGATCTCGGTAGCGGCGGGCGGTGTGATGCAAATGCCTGCGGGCTGGATGTCGGACCGCTGGGGCCGCAAGCCGGTGCTGCTCATCCTCTTTGGCGGCGGTGTACTTGCAAGCCTCATCGGTATCGCCTTCGATGGCGCTTCCGCGCATCTTATCGCAGCGGCCTTGTCGGGCGGCTTTATCTTCCCCATCTATGCAGTAGCGGCCGCGCTGGTGAATGATGGCGTGAAGCAGGAGGCCCGGGTGGCGGCAGCTTCTGGGCTGGTGCTGCTGTTCGGGTTCGGCTCTATCTTCGGCCCGTTACTTTGCGGCTTGGCGATGGGTGCAATGGGGCCGTCCGGCTTCTTCGCCGTTGTGGCGGCCACGATGATATGCGGCCTCGCCGTACTGCTGGCGGCGGCGCCTCAGGGGCGCGCGCGTTCCAGTGTCTTCAAGACACGCCGCTCCAACTCCTCAGTCAAGGCGAGGGCGACGTAGTTCGAGATATCCTTCACCTTGTCGCGGTAAATGACCTGGATCGCGTCGAGATGGGCTGAGATGAGGGCAGGCGGAACCTCTGTTTTGGTTTTGCCGAGGCCTTCCATCAGCTTGGCGAGCGAGGCGGCGATCCGCGCGATCAGTGGATATTCAAAGGTCGTGGCTTGGCCGCGAAGATCATGCGCGGTGCGAAAAAGCGCATCGGCGGTTTCTGGGCTGGGCTTCGCCGTAAATGCTACAGTTGCCGCGCTAAGCGCGGAAATATCGGCGGCGAGCCAGTCGGAGAATTCGGCCTTGAGGCCGTCCACGGCTTTCTCTGCGCGGGCCAGAATATCGCTGTCGATGTAGCCGCCGCCGCCAACCTTGGCGCGCAGCGTATTCGGCGGCATGAAGATCTGAGCTTTCTTCGGGGGCTTATTCATTTGCTATCTCTTGATTAGTCCACCGTCACGAGGTCCGGCTCGCGGCGTTCGCGGCCTTGATACGCGGTGATGGATTTGCGCCTGCGGCAAGGTCCGAAATAGGTGTCGCAGCGCACGAATGGCCGCGGGTTCTCGATCACATTGATCAGCCTTACCAGCATGGCTTTGACCGATACCGGCTTGGCAAGAAACTCGTTGATCCCAGCATCGCGCGCCTGGCGCACATGGTCGACATGGGTGTGGCCGGTCAGCATGATGATGGGCACGAAAGGATTGGTCGATTTAGGCGAGGTGCGCACCAGCCGGGCGAATTCGATCCCCGTTATGCCGGGAAGCTGCCAGTCGAGGATGATGATGTCGGGCTTGGCATTGGGCAGCGCTGCCCAGGCCTGCTCGGCATCATGGGCCTCGAAATATTCGCGCACGCCGAACGCCTGCATGATGGCGACGATCAAGCGCCGCATATGCAGATTGTCGTCGACGATCATGACGCGCAGCCTGTCGAAACGAATGCCGCTCATGCTCCCCGCATGCCTCCCCCGGGCAGGGGCGACAGTAAGGGTTTGCCCTTAACGTCTCATGAACTTCTTAGTCGACAAATTGTTCGGCGAGGATTCGCTCGTCCAGATTCCGCCCCGCGTCGAACAGCATGACCATGGCGATCGAGCGGTCTTCCTCTACGTCCACCGAGGTGATGTTGCGGACCTCGAGCCCGTCCGCCACGGCGCTCACGGGGCGTTTTTCCACCTCCAGGGCTTCGAAGCGGACCTTGGCGTTATGTGGCAGAAGCGCGCCGCGCCAGCGCCGGGGCCTGAAGGCGCTGATCGGGGTCAAGGCCAAAAGCGCGGAATCTATGGGCAGGATTGGTCCATGGGCGGAAAGATTATAGGCGGTGGACCCCACTGGCGTCGCCACCAGGGCGCCGTCGCAGATCAGCTCGCTAATGCGCACCTTGCCGTCGACCAGGATACGCAGCTTGGTGGCCTGGCGGGTCTGGCGCAGCAGCGAGACCTCGTTGAAGGCCAGCCCGTCAAAGCAGCCTTCCGAAGATGTCGCATGCATCCTGAGCGGGTGCACTGTGGCGCGTTCGGCCAGGGCGAGCCGGTCCATCAGGTCAGCCTCGACATACTCATTCATGAGGAAGCCGACGGAGCCGAGATTCATGCCATAGATCGGTTTTCCCTGGCCCAGAAAGGCGTGCAAGGTCTGCAGCATGAATCCGTCGCCGCCCAAGGCGACGATGATGTCGGCCCCATCGGGGCCTGAATCTTTGTAAAGTCCACGCAGATTGGCGAGCGCGGTCTGCGCCTCCGGCACACTGGTGGCTACGAAATGCAGCCGCATGGTCTCAGCCCCCTGTCAGCGACATCGGACGGGACACCGCCGGGCTTCTATGGCGCCGGTCTATCACGAAATCATGCCCCTTGGGCTTTCGTGTAATGGCCTCATCGATGGCTGCACCCAGCATTCCGTCGTCTTCGGTGGCGCGCAAGGGGGAACGCAAATCCGCCGCATCCTCCTGACCAAGGCAAAGATAGAGCTGGCCGGTCGCGGTCAGCCGCACCCGGTTGCAGCTCTCGCAGAAGTTATGGGTCATGGGCGTAATGAAGCCGAGGCGGCCGCCGGTCTCGCCCACGGTGACATAACGGGCCGGTCCGCCAGTACGATGGGTGCTGTCCAGAAGCGTGAATTCTTGCGACAGCGCCGCCCTGACCAGGGACAGCGGCACGTATTGGCTGGTGCGGTCCTCCGCGACCCCGCCCATCGGCATGGTCTCGATCAAGGTAATGTCCATGCCGCGCTCATGCGCCCAGGTGATCATCTGGGAGAGTTCATGGTCGTTGACGCCCTTCAGCACCACCGTGTTGAGCTTGATGGAGAGGCCCGCATCCTGGGCGGCCTCAATGCCCCCTAACACCTGTGCGAGGTCGCCCCAGCGGGTAATGGCGCGGAAGCGGTCGGGATCAAGACTGTCGAGCGAGACATTGATCCGCTCGACCCCGGCTGCCGCGAGGCCGCGCGCCATGCCGGCAAGCTGGCTGCCATTCGTGGTCAGGGTTAGTTCCTTGAGGCCAGCACCGATGTTCTGGCCCAGCTTTTCGAAAAGGCCCAGAACACCCCGCCGGACCAGCGGCTCGCCCCCCGTGATGCGAATCCGCTCGACACCTTTGCGGATGAAGGCCGTGCAGAGCCTCTCGATCTCCTCCAAGGTCAAGATTTCGCGCTTGGGCAGGAAGACGGGGTTTTCGCCCATGCAATAGACGCAGCGAAAATCGCAGCGGTCCGTCACAGAGACTCGCAAATAGGTAATTTTTCGGCCGAATGGGTCGATCATGATCAGACCCTAGCAGGCCCCAACGGGCTGCCCAATAGCGAGCTAAGGCCTTTTTGGTCTAGGGCTTTACGCCGTTAGGGCGGCTTCTTTCAGAACCAGCAGAGCTTCGGCCTTGCTGTATCCGGCGAAGGCTTCCTCAACCGCGGCAAGATCGGCATCCGACAACACGGGCTTCATCATCCGGGCCTGGCGCGAGAGTCTGAACACCGTCGAGAAAACGCAACGGTCGATGCCCACCGCACGGCAAGCCAGCGCCACATATCGCGGTCCGCGTTCATAGAGATGCTGACGAAACGCATTAAGTGGCAGGTTCAAAAGCCGCGCGAAAGCGAGGTCGAAGAGATCGATCTGACCTTGATGCAGCACACGCAGCAGGAAGCCTGCCTTGAGCTGTCCGGCGGCATAGAGCTTGTCCACCAGCTTTTGAGCGCTCTCACTGGGGGTGAGGCGCGGCGCGGCCGGTTCCGTCCGGACTGCCGTCTCGGCTTCGCCAACGGCTTTGGAAAGTACCGCGTTGTCGACTTCGTAATGGTGCTGGATATAGGTCTTCAGCGTCTCCGACACCCAGCCGCACATCTTGGTCGCCAGAACCGGCGGCAGATCTTTGCGGTGCGTGATCGGCTCTTGCAGCGCTTCAATATGCTGGGATTTCTCAACCAGCACTTCATACGTGGAGCCGGAAATCTTGGCCGTCGCATTGCGCACCAGCGTGACCAGCACGGTTTCTGCTTCGCAGTGCGATAGGGCTGCAGTTACGGTTTCGCCGATATGAGGCCTTGCCGCGACAGCTTCCTGATGCGCTACGCCGCATTCAGCGATGAGATGCAGCATGTCTTCGTCACAAAGAAGCGGGCTTCTCAGAATGACGGGACGAGCGACTTCGATCGTATCGTCGGCCAGCAACAGAACAAGATCATTCGGCGCCGTGGGATCATCGGCAAGGCGCTCGGCGAGGGAAATGCGGATCGCCATTTCAACGTCGTGGGTCAGGCGGAGCAGGATGTCACGCATCAGAAGGCGTTCGCGCTCACTAAGATGGCTGCCCTGGACACGATAAAGGGATGCGACAGCCAGATAGAGCTCCTCCCGCGTGGTATCTTGCGGATTGGAGGCGAGTTGGGCGAGACGGCCCATATCGCTCATATCGCGTGCTGTCAGTCCCACAGTTTGCCCCATACAATCTGGCTGTTGTGCCAGTTGTGAGCATTAGCAAGATGCTGTTAACAGCATGTTAAATTTAACGCCTGGGGAAACCCTAACGGGCTAGAAACCCTAACCATCCTAAAGCTTAATGCGCTTCCGCTGACGTAATTGGGACTTTCGTCCTGTTTCGAATTGTTGGTGGTGAGTCGATTTTGCAACCATAGGTGAGTGGTGTGATTTCGGCGAAATTCCCGTAATACGAAAGTTGTGTGGTTGTACCACTACAGGTGATCGGTTGGTCATTTGACCATCGGGGGCGGTCATGGGGGCTGAAACAGGGCGGTCACGCCATCCCTGCGCACGATGTGCGCTTCCAGCAGAAAACGCTGTCATAAGGCTCGCTGGTGAGCGGCCGGAATTCTCGGCCCGGGTCGTTTTGATGCCCGGCCAAGCGATAGCAATGGCAGCCCTGGCGCTGCTACTTGTCGGGCTCTTCCTTCATGCGCCGGGCCACTGCATTACCGGTGTAGTGGCGGTGGTCTCGGCTGGTTTTGTCGTCAGCATTTTCATGCGGACCGTTCTGGTCTTGCTTGGGCGCTATCGCCGGGTCGGTTCGACTGAGGCGGAGTGGGCGTGGCCAGTTTACTCCGTGCTGGTGCCGCTCTTTCATGAGGTGGAGGTGCTGCCGCAGCTTGTTCAATCTCTCTGTGCGCTCGATTACCCGAAAGACAAGCTCGATATCCGCCTTATCTTGGAAGAAGATGATGTTGAGACCCGCGCTGCGGTAGCTCAAGCGCCCTTTGCCTGTGTGGTGGTGCCCCCATCGCGTCCCAAGACAAAGCCGAAGGCCGCAAATTACGCGGCGCATTTCGCTGGCGGCGAGTTTCTGGTTGTCTTTGATGCCGAGGACAGGCCCGAGCCGGACCAATTGAAAAAAGCCGTGCGGGCCTTTCGTGCCAATCCCGATATCGACTGTTTTCAGGCGCGGCTGCGTATCGACCGCTGCCGGAATTGGCTGCAGCGCATGTTCGCGTTGGATTACGGTATTTGGTTCAACGCGCTTTTGCCTGGCTTGGAATATCTTTCAGCGCCCATTCCTTTGGGTGGCACCTCCAATCATTTCCGCCGTGCTTCGCTGCTCAAGGCGGGCTTGTGGGATCCTTACAACGTGACAGAGGACGCAGATCTTGGTTTGCGCTTGGCGCGGCTGGGATTTCGCGTTGGGATTCTTGATTCCGTGACTTGGGAGGAAGCCCCGCAAGCGCTTGGTGTCTGGCTGCGCCAGCGCACACGCTGGATGAAGGGATATATGCAAACCCTGCTGGTGCATTGGCGCCAGCCACGGCGTTTCATTGGCGATGTGGGGCCTATTGGGGCTTTCACCATTCACATGTTCTTGGGCGGTGCCGTGTGGTCGGCGTTGGTCAATCCGTTGTTATGGATTTTCTTTGCCGTTTCCAGTTTTGGCCAGCCCGCGGCACCAGACCTCTTGGCCCGGATCGCCGAAGCCTCGGGGTTCACGCTATTGCTCGTCAACGCGCTTCTGGCGCAGATCGGGCGCCTCCAAGTGTCCCGCAGCGAAGCGCTGCCGCCCTGGTATGTCACACTCAGCTATCCGCTATATTGGCTGCTGATTTCTGTGGCGGGCTGGCGGGCTTTGTACCAGCTCGTTCGAGACCCATTCCTGTGGGAAAAGACCCCGCATGGGGCAAGCTTGCCGTGAGGCCCCTCGCAGCAATGCTGCTGGCTTTTTGGCTCGTCATCTCGCCGACGACGGCGGGAGCATGGACACTGCCGCAAGGCACATTGAAAACCTTCAACGGTGTGACGTCGAGCAGTGCATCAAAGCGCTATGATACCCATGGCGTGCTGCAAGGGCCGGCAGTCTTCAACAAAATCCTGATCCAAAACTGGATCGAATATGGTGTGACTGATGCCTTCACCCTGGTCGTGGCACCGCAATATGTTATCGCCGAGACCGGAACGGTTGATGGCGGACGTGTGAACGTCTCCTCCTTCTCCATGGAAGCCGGGGGGAGGCTACTGCTGACTCAGCGCCTCGGAATGCTTTCCCTGCAGGCGAGCGCCAAGAGCGCGGGCGCTTTTGATATGTCCATCTCGGCGAGCGGCGAGGGCGGGCGGCAATACGAGTTGCGCCTTCTCAACGGGCATGGCTTCAAGCTGGCAGGGCACGACGCTTTTTTCGATATCGAATTCGCCCGACGCTGGATCAAACGTCCGCGTCCTGATGAATACGTTTTGGACATGACCCTGGGTCTGTGGGTCATGCGTAATGACCTCATCATGCTTCAAGGCTTTTCGGTGTTCTCTGGCGAAGGGGTGCGGCGGCCATATGAGCCCTATCGCCAGAGTAAGTTCGAAATTTCCCTGGTGCACAGGTTCAGCCGCCGCCTGTCCCTCCAAAGTGGATATTTCACTACGCCTTTGGGACGTAATACCGTCCGTGAAACAGGCTTTGTTGCTACGATCTGGTTTCAGGTCTGATCCCGGTGTGGTGAATGGCTACTGGGCGTAGTGTAATTCCATTTGAAAGCTGCGCTGTGGGAATGGGTGGTAGAGAAAATAACGCCGCTCGTTCAGATTATCGATGCCTGCCGCAATGCTCCAATGCTCGTCGATCCGGTAATTGGCCCGCATATCCAGAACCAAATATCCATCAAAGCCGGTAAAGGTATGTGCGTTGGAATCGGAGCTATCGATGGTGCCGAAACTTCTGTCGGCATAACGCCCCGCAAGAGAGAGGCTGAGCGCCTCGCCGACATGATAGGTCGCCAGGGCGGTTGCCTTGAGTTTCGGTATTTGGGGCAGGCGTTTTCCTGCCGCTGCTGCAAAGGCCAGATCCTTCACGGTTTTTGCGTCGGCATAGGTCAGGCTTCCCGAAATATCCAAATTCTCGATCACAAAGCCCTTGCTCTCCGCCACCACCTCAATGCCTTGAACCCGCGTGCGGTCCACATTCTGCACATAGCTGTAAAGCGTGGTCGAGCCGGGAACCAGGAGCGCGGATTGGGAGAGCAGAGCGTTGGCGATATCTTCGCGGAAGAGGGCCAGGCGCAGGCGTGTCTGGTCCGTGTGATACTCACCGGCGAGCTCATAGCTTAAGGCCCGCTCGGGCTTGAGATTGGGATTTGGGACCGTGAGCGTCGGCCCCGTGGTGATCGTCTGATAAAGCTCGGTCACTGTGGGCATGCGCTGGGCTAAGCCCCAAGATGCAGACAGACGCAACGCATGCGCTGGCTCCCATTGCACGGAAAGTTTGGGCGAGAGAACGCGTGCCGAGAGACGTGGCTGGTTCACATTCAGCGGTGGGGTGGCCGAGATATTGATGGCGTCATATGCTCGCCAGCCTTCCAGCCGCAACCCGGCGATGGCATTCCAGTTCTCTGCGAAAGCCCAGATATCTTGCAGCCAAACGGCCTCGGTTGCGGTGCGCCCTTGGGCCTTGGCTGTGATGGAGCCAGGCGCGGCCGTAATCCAGTTTGCGGTCGCGAATTTGGTTTGCGAAAACGCTTCGGCGTCGTGATGAAGGCCAAAAGACAGCGTGTGCTCTGCCCAGCCGCGCCAGATGCCTTTGGCATCCAGTGTGTACCAGCCGGTGCCATCAAGACGCGTGATTGTTCCTGCACCACCTGTTGCGGCGCTGGGCAGCGCGGTGCCGGGAATCCGCTGGTTATCGCTGAGATAGGCATAATCGCTAGCGACGAATTCCCAGCTCCAGGCGCGGTCTGCGGCCGTCGCCAGTGTCAGCCCTTGGGCAAGGTGGGTCTGGTTCCAGTGCCATACGCCATTGGAAAATACTGAGGCCCCGATGGAATATGCGTAGCCGCCGATATTGCTGCTGCCCGCATAGACCATGTCTCCGGCGCTGTTGCGCAGATAGCTTTCCGCCTTGGCGGTATCGCCCTGATGAAAAACACTGACGGTATAGGTCGCCTGCCAGTCCTCCGTGAAATCATAGGCCATCTTCAGTGTGCTGGTATCCTGGCACTGCGCTTCAATCCCGCTGGCCCCCGCGACAAGGATGGGCGCTCCGGTGCGGCTAAGATCATTAAAGCCGCCGCGCAGAGGCATTCCTGCCGAGCTTGGATTTGAGGGCCGCGCGAGGGTCACATACGAAAGCGGTTGGCTTGTTGCGTCGAGGTGGTTGGCCGAAAGCCGGAAGGAGAAGGCGCCTATGTGGTCGCCAACCCCTGCGGAGACCTGCCATGTGCCGTAATCGTGCGAGGTTCCGTATTGCGCGAAAGGCTGAAGCGAGCCGGTGACGCCAGCATAGACGACAAACCGGTCCGGCATTTTTGTGCGGATATTGACCACCGCGCCGATAGAACCGCCGCCATATTCCGCCGCGAAAGGCCCATAGAGGACTTCTATGCCCGTCACGTCTTGCGGCTGCGCGATGGCGAAATGGGGGCTGGCGCCAGAGTTGTTATTGCCGATAGGCGATGAAATCAGGATGCCGTCCGCGAAAATCAGGCTGCGCGCAGATGCGCCCACGCCGTTGGTCCGCGTGGCTATAGGGTCTTGGGTGTCGCCGATATGACGTTTTCGTATGGTGATAGAGGGCAGGTATTTCAGCATGTCCTCGGTATTCACCACATTGATCTTCACCTTTGCGGTAGCGGCATCGATGCTCTCGATGTGGCTGGCGACTTCGGTTTGGGAAGGGGTGCCAGTTACGATCACGGTTTCGCTTTGCGGCGCGGCTGCATGCGCGGCTACGAGCGATGGGAGTAGGACAAGGGCACATGCGCCCTCGGCCAAATGCGTTGAACGCATGAGAGTCTCTTCTGGAAATAGATTTTGGGGACGCGCGGAGGTGGTCCGCGCGAGCGATCCGGACTATCCAGCGAGAGGTGGGGCGCGCGGGGATTGCGGCCTATAGCAGGGGGATCCCGTGCAGATGGCGTTGCCGCGCGGCAGGTCATCTTGCCAAGCGGTGTCTGGCGGGGTGGCAAGCGCGAGCGCCGGTGAATGGGTGGCGAAATGCGGTGCGGCACCGAAAGCACAAGTGGAATGCTGGCTGCTTTTTCCGGGATATGGATGATGGTCCGCCGATGGGGCCATCTGCACAGGCCCGTTGGGGGTGCACAGGACGAGGGGGACGGAAAGTGTTTGCCCCGGCATAAAGCCGACAGGCACGGCAAGACGCAAAACAAGGGCGGCAAAAGCGAGCCAAAGCCCCGTCGCCTGCGCAATTTTCCCTGTCTTTCCTGCCGTTTTCATAGGCGCGGGAGAATGACAAACAGGAAAGAATTACACAAATACTAAATCGCGCTATCGCCTTGACGTTTGTTAGGTGCGATACATTTGAGCCCAGGTTGCCCGCAGTCCCTGAACGCCGAACCGCTCCATTTGCCGTTGCCAAGCGCCGAACTCTTCCAACGACAGTGAATAGCGCAGGCAGGCTTCCTCAAGGCTCAGCAATCCGCCGCGAACGGCGAGCACAATCGCGGCCTTCTTCTGAATCCCCCAGCGGCGCGTGTCCGCCGGTGGCAGATCGCCTAGCGACAGGGGCGGGTGCTCTCGTCGAGGAATGGAGCGCACCTGCAGTTTCTTTTCTCTGTCCATCTATCCGTTCCATTAGACTTTCGGCGTGGGCCAACGCCGGCAATGTTTGTCAAAATTTCTCGCGTGAGTTTGTCGGGCGGCCTCTGCCGATGTGCAGCAGCTGGTTCAGCCAGGCATTCGCAGGGGATAAATCTTCGGCCTTAGGCTTGGGCGAAAATTTTGCGGCGCCTTGTGCATCCAGAAAAAGCGGCGAGAGCACGCGTTGCTCATGCATGGGAATGCGCGTGAGGAATTCGACTGCGCCGATCAGCCGTGTGGTATCGGCCATATGGCGCAGGGGCGCGATCGCGATCGCGATCTTGCTGCTGGTTGAATCCTCATAGGCGCAGTAGCCCTCAATCGTCACGGGCGATGCGTTTTCCTTTGCGAACCGCAGGCTCAGCGCGACGGCGTTGCGCGCACCCCAATCCCACAGCGAAAGGAACGTGGTGCCCTTGAGCTCATGGCCGAACGCCTCGCACAAAGCAGTGCCCGCGAGGCGAAACGCAGGATCCTTTGCCTCATCCAAGATAAAGGTGTGAGGCAATGTGGATTTCAATAGCCGCGGCTGAACCGCTGATTGCGCGGGAATGCCTCCGCTGGCGGCGAGGCTGCTCCAATAGTTCAGCAATGCGCTGCAAGGGCCGTTGTGCCTGGCTTCACTTGCGGCTGCTGCGTTTTTCAACTCGCAGACATAGTTTCGCATCATCAATATTGGTTGCTGTGGCAATGAAAACCCGCTCGCGAATTGCAGTTGAAATTACCGGTCGTTGAGGTGAGAAAACGGCTGAAAAGCCTGAATGTCCCGTGCCGCAATCAGCATCTTCGCGCGAAGGCTCTTTTGCAGGCTGACAATTTGCACCAATGCGACACTCGATTGCGCCATACCCATTTGTGGAAGCGGGCAAGCTAGAAAGAGAAACATCAGCCAGGGCATCACTCCGAGTGCGCGCAACAGGTCCTCAACGCCAATGATTAATGAAGTATAATCTGTCCCTTTCACATCCGATTGTCTGTCTATTGAGCGACATTTGGAAAAATTTCCGGACATGGCGGGTTTGTATGCGTGTTGATGAATGCGGTGCGGAGAATGCTTCGAAATTGGTGTGATGCATATAACCCCACTCCTGCAACGATAATTGCATCGATGTAATGATGTGTGTCGTGGGTTGGTTCGTCGGCTGGGCGACGCGTAGAATGTCGGCCCGCATCCAAAATTGTTATGTATAAATACAAAAATTGGAACTAAAGGCGGGTTTGTCTTTGGGGCGACAGCACCGCGCCTTTGCGCCTCATCGATTCATATATATGTGTACGAATGATTTTTGGGCCGCGTTGGCTCGCTAATCGCATGCCGTGGGGGCGTGGCGTTCTTAGGGGGAATTGCTTTGGGCGTTGTGGCTGGAATGGCCGATTTGATCACGCTTGGGTTTGCTTTTATAGCAGCCGGCGCTGGCGTCACCGCTGTTTGGAGTGTTGGTAATACAGAGAAGCGCATCGCCTCCGCCTTGCGCAAAGAGGCCTATCGCTGGCGTCTGGATTCAGAGAGCCGCGCGGCCGTTTTGAGCCATAACTGCAAGGAAGTTGGAAATTTCGTTCAGGCTGTTGTTGAACGAAATATGGAAGCCGCGGTAGAGGCGATCCGCACGCCGGTCTTGAATTCCTGCACGGGCATTTCGGATGAGCTGAAATCCTTTGGCGATGATAACCTCGGCCATCGTGATCTGTTGCGCTCCGCCGTGGAGAAAAGGCTCGATACCGCTGAGCAGCGCATCTCCAGCTCGACCCGCGATCTTCGCGACAGCTTGAGCAATAGCCTGGAACAGACGAGTTCCTTGCTGGTAAGTAATATAAAGGTGCTGAGCGATCATCAGAAGGAGCGGCTCGACCGGCTTCTGTCCGCGCTGGAAATTCTCTCGCAGCATCATCTGCAATCGCAGGACGCCTTGCGTGTCAGCGTTGAGACGCGGCTGGATGCAATCCGCGCGGAAAGCTCTCAGAAGCTGGAAGAGATGCGCCGCAATGTCGATGAACGCCTTGAGATCGGCCTTGAGAAGCGCATAGGGGAATCCTTCCGTACCGTGACGGAACAGCTCGAGCGGGTGCATTCAGGTCTTGGCGATATGCAGGCGCTGGCGAGCGGCGTCGGCGATCTCAAGCGACTCTTCTCGCATGTCAAATCGCGCGGCGGTCTAGGTGAAGTACAGCTCGGCATGTTGCTCGAGCAGTTTCTGTCACCGGCACAGTATTGCGCGAACGCCATCATTCGCGAGGGCGCGGATCGCGGTGTGGAATATGCCATCCGGCTGCCTGGCCGCGATACCAGCGCCGAAGTGCTGCTGCCGATCGATGCCAAATTCCCGCAAGACATTTATATGCGGCTTGTGGAAGCGTCGGAGCGCGGCGATGTTGATGCCATTTCTCAGGCGACAGCCGCGCTTGAGGCCAGCGTCATCTCCTGCGCGAAGTTCATCCACGATCAATACATCTGCCCGCCGCTGACAACCGAATACGCCATTCTGTTCCTGCCCACCGAAGGTATCTTCGCCGAGGTATTGCGCAGGCCTGGGCTGCTTGAGCAGATTCAAAAGGAATGGCACGTGACGATTGCCGGCCCGACCACTTTGACTTCCTTGCTGTCTGCTTTCCAGATGGGTTTTCAGAGCCACGCGCTGCAGCGCCGCTCGAGCGAGGTGTGGAAACTCTTGGCCGCGGTGCGCACGGAATTCAGCCGCCACGGCGATACGGTGGACAAGCTGAAGAAGCAGCTCAATTCCGCCTCCAATGTGATCGATCAGCTCGGCTTCCGCACCAATGTGATGAGCCGGCGGCTGCACGAGGTGGAAATGCTTCCGCAGAGCGAAATTCCCGGGCTCTTTGGCCTCGGCATCAACGGGGAAATGCCCCATGAGGAGCCGCTGACCAATTAACCTCGCGGGAGCCATCCGAGGCCCCGCCCGAAGCGTCGCGGACAGATCGAGACTTTGGCGCTTGCTATCCATTGCGGTACCGGCGGGCGGAGGCTATCTAATCCCCGCTTGCTTCGCGGTCCCAGACCGCAGGGGCGGCCGGGTCCAGCCGCCATTTGCGGCAGGCCTGATGCTCGACCCAAGTGCATGAGACGGCTAGACACGCGCTAGAATTTCCGCCTAAGTGCTTGGAAATAAATAGAGTGCCGGCTTAGCTCAGCTGGTAGAGCACCTGATTTGTAATCAGGGGGTCATCGGTTCGAATCCGGTAGCCGGCACCAGATTTTCGCGCAGGCCCCGCCTGACTGGACCATCATGACCCGCTATCTCATCACCTCGGCTCTTCCTTACATCAATGGCGTCAAGCATTTGGGCAATCTGGTCGGCTCCATGCTGCCGGCAGATGTCTATGCCCGTTTCCGCCGCGCCAAGGGCGATGAGACCCTCTTCATCTGCGCCACCGACGAGCATGGCACCCCCGCCGAGCTGGCGGCGCTGGAAGCCGGGCAGGATGTAGCCACCTATTGCACCGAGCAGCACGAAATCCAGAAGTCGCTGGGCGAGGGTTTTGCGCTCTCCTTCGACTATTTCGGCCGTTCCTCCAGTGTGCAGAACCGTGAGTTGACCCAGCATCTGGCGCGGGTCTTGTGGGCCAATGGTCATCTTGAGGTCCGCACCACCAAGCAGGTCTATTCCCACGCCGAGAAGCGCTTCCTGCCGGACCGCTATGTCGTCGGCACGTGTCCCCATTGCGGCTATGAGCGTGCCCGTGGCGACCAGTGCGAAAACTGCACCCGCGTGCTGGACCCGGCCGATCTCATCAATCCGCGCTCGGCGATTTCCGGCTCTACCGAGATTGAAATCCGCGACAGCAAGCATCTCTTTCTGAAGCAATCGGCCTTTGTCGAGCAGCTGCGCGTCTGGATCGAAAGCCATGCCCAGGATTGGCCGAATGCCGTGCTCTCGATTGCCAGGAAATGGCTGGACGAGGGGCTGAATGACCGCGGCATCACCCGCGATCTTTCCTGGGGCGTGCCCGTGCCGGACGACATCGCCAATGGCGAACTTAAGGGCAAAGTCTTCTATGTCTGGTTCGATGCCCCCATCGAATATATCGGCGCCACGAAAGAGCTGACCGACAGCCTCGGCAAGCCCGATAGCGACTGGCAGCGCTGGTGGCGTCCCGAGAACCCCAAAGACGTGACCTATGTCGAGTTCATGGGCAAGGATAACGTGCCGTTCCACACCGTGGGCTTTCCTGTCACCGTCATGGGCTCGGGCGAGAATTGGAAGCTGGTTGACCGCATCAAAGGCTTCAACTGGATGAACTATTATGGTGGCAAGTTCTCCACCTCGCAGAAGCGCGGCATCTTCATGGATAAGGCGCTGGAGATTTTGCCCGCTGATTACTGGCGCTGGTGGTTGATGGCCAATGCGCCGGAAAGCGCCGACAGCTCCTTCACCTGGGAGCACTTCGCCTCTGTGGTGAACAAGGACCTTGCGGACGTGCTCGGCAACTTCGTCAACCGCGTCACCAAATTCACGGTCTCGCGCTTCGAAGGCAAAGTGCCCGGCGAAGGCGAATATGGCGAGGACGAAAAAGCGCTGATCGCTGAGCTCGATAAGCGTGTGGCGCAGTACAACGCTTATCTCGAAGACATAGAATTCCGCAAAGCCTTGGGTGAGCTGCGCGCTATCTGGGTGGCAGGCAATGAATATCTCACCAAGGCAGCGCCCTGGACGCATGTGAAGACCGATCGCATAAAGGCGGCTGTTGGCGTGCGCATGGGGCTCAATCTGGTGCATCTGTTTGGCCATCTCACTTGGCCGGTACTCCCCGCCTCGGCGAAGAAGATTCACGAGGCCATTCAGCCTGCGCCGCAGATCATCCCTTGGCCGGATAAGCCGATGGTGGAATTTCTCGACGATCTCGAACCAGGTCAGGCGATCACGCCGCCCGACGTGATGTTCGCCAAGATCACCGACGAGCAGCTCGCCGAGTGGAAGACCCGTTTCGGCGGGCAAGAAGCTTAGCCCGTTACCCTCTTAGTCAAGGCCTTTACGGAGGTCTTGACGGCTGCTCTGTAATGTAACATATGAAGTTACATGAACCAGGACAATCGACTTTCCGGCGTTTTGCACATTCTGCTGCACATGGCAGAGCGGCAGGAGCCTGTGACGTCGGAGCTCTTGGCCGAGATGATGCAGACCAACCCGGTTGTCGTCCGTCGCTTACTGTCGGGTCTGCGCGCCCGCGGTTATGTCCGCTCTGAAAAGGGGCATGGCGGCGGCTGGACCTTGGCCTGCGATTTTGAAACCACCAGTTTGCGCGACATCTATGAGGCGCTGGGCAGCCCATCTTTGTTGGCGATCGGGCTTCGTGATCCGGCCTCAAGCTGTCTGGTGGAGCAGGCGGTGAACGCGTCCTTGTCTCAGACCTTTGTGCAAATCGAAGAGCTGCTGTTACAGCGTTTCGGCGCCGTCACGCTAGCGACCTTGAGCGCCGATTTCTGCAAGCGGAGGACAAGCTGCTCCGCCGTATCTCGAAAGGATTTGGCTGATGACGTCTGATGGTGAACCCCGCCCGAAAGACGGCGCGGCGTGCTTTCTACAAGTTTTCGAGAATCCGCTGATGGCGGTGCATTATCATGATGGCCCGCGCCAATTCGTACCGGGTCTTGAGGCGCTCCATCGCATGACCGGCATTCTTCTCGCGGAGCGCGTGCCGAGCGACGCCAGGATCTTGGTGCTCGGTGCTGGCGGCGGCCTCGAATTGCGGGCACTCGCGGAGAGTTTTGGCGGCTGGCGCTTTGTCGGCGTCGATCCGGCGGCTCAGATGCTTAAATTGGCCGAGGCGACTCTTGGCGGCGATGCCGCGCGTGTGGACTTCGTTCAAGGCTATATCGATGATGCGCCCCAGGGCCCGTTCGATGCTGCCGTTTGCCTGCTGACGCTGCATTTTCTGGATGAGGCCGAACGGTTGCGAACCGCGCGTGAAATCTGCCGCCGTCTGAAACCTGACGCGCCCTTCGTGGCAGCGCATGGCAGTTTTCCGCAAGAGGGGCCAGAAAAAGCGCTCTGGCTGTCGCGCTACGCCGCCTATGCCATTGCCTCCGGCGCGGATCCCGAGCAAGTGGCCAAGGCGCGCGATGCCGTGGACGCCATGGGGATGATGCTCAGTCCGCAAAGGGACGAAGCTGTGCTGCGTCAGGCAGGATTTTCTGATGTGAGCCTGTTTTACGCCGCCTTCACATGGCGCGGCTGGGTCGGCTATGCCTGACGTTACTCTTCCGTATTAAGAGGCTCCCAGCCTTCGCGGGTGAGGGCCTCCATGGGGTGGAAGCGGGCCTTGTAGTCCATCTTCTTGGAGCCGCGCACCCAATAGCCGAGATAGACATGGGGCAGGCCGCGCGCCCGCGCGGTCAGCACATGATCCAGGATCATGTAAGTGCCGAGGCTGCGACTGTCCTCTCCGGGATTGAAGAAGCTGTAGACCATCGAAAGCCCGTCGCGCAGCTCGTCCGTGAGGGCTGCAGCCACCAGCCTGCCGCGCTCCGATCCGTCTCTCAGACGGTATTCCACGATATGGGTGGAGACCGGGGTTTCCTCGACCATGGCGACGTAATCGAACAGGCCCATATCGCTCATCCCGCCGCCGGCATGGCGGGAGTCGAGATAGGTGCGCAGAAGGGCGAATTGCTCGCGCGTCGCTTCGGGGGGCACTACATTGCGCAGGAGATCGCTATTGCGCTTCTCCACCCTGCGCAGATTGCGAGAGGGCTCGAAGCTTTCGGCGACGATGCGCACCGAGACGCAAGCCGAGCAGGCATCGCAAGCCGGGCGATAGGCGATGGTCTGGCTGCGGCGGAAGCCGGAATGGGTGAGGGCCTCGTTGAGAGGCTGGGCCAGGGTGCCGGTCAACCGCGCGAAAACCTTGCGCTCCGTTTTGCCGGGCAAATAGGGGCAAGGCCCGCCTGGCGTCAGGAAAAATTGAGGAACTCTCGCGGATTTCTGATCCGTCACTGTTCGTAACCCGCCCTGTGCAAAAGGACTATGACAGCCCTAGGGGCGCGAGCGCCAGCCTTTCTTAGGAGAAAATCGCGTTACAATTGATGACCCACGGGGACAGGGGGCGCCTCGCGCATCAGAACAATGGAAAGACGCCTATTGGCGGAGGCGTTGGGGTCTTCCGGCAGCAATGGTTCTGCCCCCGCCTTGCCTGCAACTTCATAGATGCGATCCGAATTGAGCCCGGCGGCGGAAAGAATGGCCCGTCCCGCATTGGCGCGTTCGGCGGAAAGTTCCCAATTGGTCATGCCCCTGGGGCCTGTAAAGGCTTTGCCCTCAGTATGGCCGGAGATCGAGACGCGATTGGGCAGGCGATCAATCACCTTGGCAATAGTCTCAAGCAATTTGCGGGTATAGGGCATGGGGGTGGAGGTGCCCTGCTGGAACATCGGGCGGCCATCCTGATCGACGAGCTGGATGCGCATGCCGTCAGGGGTTTGATCGACCATCACCTGCTTGGAAAGCTGGGCGATATCAGGGTTATCTGCGATAGCCTGGCGGATCGCTTCGGCGGCATGGGCGAAATCGCCGTTCTGGGTCGAGCTCGATTGGGCCTCTGCGTTGGCGTTGGTGTCACTGGCGTTTTCAGAGGAATTGGAGCCGCCTTGGCTGGAACCGTTCTGCGCCGATTTCTCCGAGGAATTCTTGGAGGGGGGGCTGTTTTTCTGGAACATGGAGGTGGCGCCACCGGCGCGTGCGGTCTCCTGGCCCATGACTTTGCCGCCCAGAACGCCGCCGGCGCCTGAAACCGTCTGCGAGATGGATTGGGGGGCGAAGTAGTCGGCAATCCCGCGCTTCTGCTCCGGGGTGGTCGTATTGATGAGCCACATCAGCAGGAAGAAGGCCATCATTGCGGTCACGAAGTCCGCATAGGCCACCTTCCAAGCGCCGCCGTGATGGGCGTGCTCGCCTTTTTTTATGCGCTTAATGACAATCGGCTGGTCCGCCACCGCCAATCCCCTGTAATTACCCTGTCGGGTTTCGCTATCCGGCCTTTTCGCCGCTGCGAACCTCGCCTAACGTCGGCGGAGAATGCCGCATCTGGCTTAACCGAAGCTTTCAGTTTGGATCTTTCGATGACCGTAGATACCCGTGCCTTCCGCAAAGCCCTCGGAACTTTCCCTACGGGGATTGTTGTGGTGACGGCGGGCGAGGGCGAGAATGCCAAGGGAATTACGGTGAATTCCTTTTCTTCGGTGTCGCTGGACCCGCCGCTGGTGCTGTGGTGCCTGGGCAAGAATTCCAGCCGTTACGATCTCTTTACCAAACCCGCCGAATTCACCATTTCGGTGCTCGCCGCCGATCAGCGGTCGGTTTCCGATCGGCTGGCCTGTAGCGCCGATTGCTCGGTTGCTGGTCTGCCGATTGCGAAGACAGAGAACGGCGCCCCGGCGATGGAGGGGGCCTTGGCGGTGTTCGAGTGCAGCCGCGAGGCGATGCATGATGCTGGTGACCACGTCATTTTAGTAGGCCGCGTGACGCGCTTCAGTGTGCGGGAAGACGGTGCCGCGCTGACCTATTTCCGCAGCCGCTATGGTGTGGCGGAGTAGGAACTGCCCACCATCGAAAATCCGCAAGTTATCGCAATTCACGAAGGTGTTCTGTATAATATAACAATTCCTATAGAATAACTAGACATTATGGCGCGCGTCATTTTACATGCTTCCGTGAGAGCGGAGGATGTAATGCACAAGCATTTTTTGGGATTAAAAGGGGCGGTTGCGGGTTCGGCTCTGGTCTTAGTATCGGCGCTGCCGGCCCATGCCACTTTCGGCTATTTCGAGCATGGTATTGGCGTGCAGGCCGAAGGCTTGGCGGGCGCATCCATCGCCTATCCGAAAGACACCCTGGCGCTCGCTAGCAATCCGGCCTCGCTGTTCAAGATCGGCAATCGCTTTGATGTGGGCGCTGATCTGTTTGCACCTGATCGCGGCGCTGAGATCAAGGGCAATGCAGTGGCGCCTGATCAGAGCTATGACGGCAGTGGCGTGTCCACCTTCCTCATTCCGCAGATCGGCTACACGCGCGTCCTCAGTGATGACTGGGCGGTTGGTATTGCCGTTTATGGCAATGGCGGCATGAACACGTCGTATGACAACAATCCCTTCGCGCGGTTTGGCGCGACTGGAAAAGCGGGGGTCAATCTCGAACAGGCGTTCATTTCTCCAACCGTGGCTTACAAAATCGCCGAGGGCCACAGCATCGGCGTGTCGCTGAACATCGTCTACCAGCTCTTCAAGGCTGAGGGTGTTGGTATCTTTACGGGCTTTTCGTCGGCGCCCACCAAACTCTCGAACCGCAATACCGATCACGCCTGGGGCGCTGGCGTGCGGGTCGGCTATCTCGGCCAATGGACGCCGGATTTAAGTGTGGGCGCCTTCTGGCAGTCCAAGAGCTATTCCGGGGCGTTCAAGAAATACGCGGGGCTGTTCGCCGGTCAGGGCAGTTTCGATGTGCCGTCGTCTTACGGCATTGGGGCCAGCTACAAGCTGACCGACGCGCTGGATGTCGCCCTGGATGTGCAGCGTATCGACTATAGCGGCGTCGATGCCGTCGGAAACCGCCTCAGCCAGCTCTTCCTCGGCAATCCCTTTGGCAGTGATGCCGGTCCTGGTTTTGGCTGGCGTGATGTCACGGCGGTGAAACTCGGCTTCAATTACGCCATCGCGCCGCAATGGCAGGTGAGGGCCGGTTGGGGCTGGGGTTCGCAGCCTGTGCGCCATAGCGAGACATTCCTGAACACCTTGGCGCCGGGCGTGGTGCAGCATCACCTTAGCGCGGGTGGCACCTGGACTTCCTCAGGCGGCACCGAGGTGAGCGCGTCATTGACTTATGCGCCGAAGACCACGATCACGGGCACTGGCTCCATTCCGCCGAATTTCGGCGGTGGTGAAGTCAATGTGCATTTGAGCGAGGTCGTCGCTGGTTTGGCGGTGGGCTGGCATTTGTAGGGTGGCATGCCTCTTTCTCTGGATACCGTAAGAGAGTCCCTGCTTGGCGGGATACTGATTGGCACGGCGGCGGCAGGGCTTCTGCTGGTCAACGGCCATATCGCGGGGATCTCCGGCATCCTTGGAGAGGCGCTTCGCCGGGGTGCCGCGCCATGGCGCTATGCCTTTCTGGCCGGTCTCATCGCGTCGCCGTTTGCCGCTGGTCTGATCGGTATCGCGCCGGTGGTGCCGCAGCATCAGGCCGGTCTGGTGGTCTTGGGTCTTGCCGGGCTTCTGGTGGGCTTTGGCACGCGCTTGTCTAACGGCTGCACCAGCGGTCATGGCGTTTGCGGCTTGGCGAATTTCTCTCCGCGCTCGCTCCTCGCTACGTTCATTTTCATGGCGGTGGCGGGCGTGACCGTATTCGTTGTCCGCCATGTCGTGCCGGGGCTGTGAGATGATCCTTCGCCATGTCGCTCTCGTCGTCACTGCCGCCGCCTTTGGGATCATCTTCGGCTTAGGACTGATCCTGTCGCATATGACGGACCCGGCCCGGGTCGCTGGTTTTTTGGATATCGCGGGCGCTTGGAACCCGGCACTGGCCTTTGTCATGGGTGGGGCTGTGGTCGTGGCGGCCCCGGCGTTCTGGCTGGCTCGTCGGCGCCGTAGCGCCCTTTTGGGAACCCGTTTCGAGTTGCCCAATCGCTTCGCCATCACTTGGCAACTGGTGTTGGGAGCGGCGGTGTTTGGCCTCGGCTGGGGCCTTAGTGGTATTTGCCCTGGCCCGGCGCTGGTCCTGCTTTCGAGCTTGGCGCCGCAGGTCCTGGTCTTTGTGGCGGCGCTAATCGCGGGGATCGTTCTGGCCGACCAGCTCAAGCGCTAAGGGTCTCATTCCTGTTTCGCCGCCCGGGTCAAATACCGCGCCACATCCGTATCAGGCGGGAAGGCGGCGCCGACCCCGGGGCGTTTCAGCTCGTCCAGAGTGAAATCCATGCGGGCGTCATAGGTCCGCTCGATCTGGTTTCGTAAGGGCTGTTCGGCGTCATACCACGCCTTTTTGGCTTCGCCATCGCGGCAGCTTGAAAGTTCGGCGGGATCGCTGGCGCCCCAGCGGCGCTCCGGGCAGTGATAGGGATCGAAGCTCATCTGGAATAGCCGCAATCGGGATTCTTCAAAGGATAGGCTCTGTTGCGCGCCGTTGCTCTTACGATAGGTGATAATGCAGGTGGCGCTGGCGCGCTGATAGGTCTTCAGAAGATCGCCCGCCAGATTGCTGCCCTTATAGGCGAGATGGCTCGTGTCCTTTTGCGCAGCAAGTTCAACAAATCTCTGAGCCATATCCCGCAAATACTTGAAGGCTATCTTTAATCTGGCATCGCGCGATGGGGTTGAGAACATTTCCCAATCGCCATCGCTGCCATAGATGTTGCGGGGCAGCCGGGCGGGGTGCGGCAGCGCGCTCATACGGCGGGCAAGCTCCACGGCGCCGGCGCGGTATTGCAAATCGGAGCACAGCGAGGAGGTCATCTCGCCGATCTCCTTGATTGGGTCAAAGCGCAGTACCCCACCGGCAAGCCTCGCCCGCACGAAATCGTAATAGCCGAAGGTCTGGCCTTTCACCGTAAAGCTGCCGCTCGCCCAGGCTTCTTCCTTGGGGCGCGGGCCGGTGCCGTAGAATTGCTCGGTCGAGAAATCGGCGATCTCGCTATTCTTAGCCGCCACGATGCGCCCACCGCGATAGCTGCCGTCCGGATGCTTTTCCGCCCCTACCAGCCTCAAGGGCCGCCAGTTTTTGAAACCTGAGCCTTGGGCGGGCCGCGAGCGTGCAAAGCGTACATCAAAGGTGAGCTGGGTCAGGGTGAAATCTGTATGCGCGTCAAAGGAATGGATCTGCCCATCGGGATCGACCCTGTAGACAATCGCGACATGTCCCGCAGGATCATAGACTACCGTGCCGGGGCGGATGGAGCCGGGCTTGATCGCAGGAGAATAGAAATCCGGTGCCACGGGCCCATCGATATCGGGATGGATGCGATAGCTCGCCGACGATACCTCGCCGCGGATTTGATCGAGGATCGCGTAGCCGTTGCGCCCGCTCGCCAGATCACGCCGTGAGACCGGCTTGTTGCCATTTCGCGAATAGCGCAGATCCGCCACGCCTGCGTCATGCGCTGCAACCCCATTTACATAGGAAAAGGGCAGACCGCGTTTGAAGGCATAATAGAAGCGCAAGAGATACGGAAGCTGGGCACAGTCCGAATAGAAATGGCGTGAGGGCGGATCGCTGCCGAAGAAAGGATTAGCCGAGGAGCGCAAGCATTCATCCAGCGTGCCGCAATCGGATTCGCCGATAGAAGCGATGAAGCGTTCATAGCTGCGTTCGTCGGCATCACTCCATTGTGTGGCGCGGATGGAATAGGGCGCTGATTCTGCGGCGCGGGCGCTGTCGTAAACATGAAATACAAATATAAGGCCGGCGAAAATCGCCCATACTCTCGCGATGCGTGCGGCCCCCGTCATGCGGCAGACGGTATCGTGCAGGTGAATATATTCAAGCGATTACGAGAGTTGGTTGCTGGAAAAGTGTGCCTTACCGGCAACGAATTCCGGGCCATCAGGCGCTGTCACATTTACTTCATCCAGACGTCACCTACCTGTCTTTCCCCACTGTAATTCCTCCGCGCGGGTGAAAGCACCGTCGGCGGGGAATAGCTGGCCGCTTCGCTCTGGGAAATTTTAGAGAGGTATCTATGAAGGGGAAGTCAGCCTTACTGGCAGGCGTGGCAGCGATCGCACTCCTTGCGACCGCCCAAGCCGGTTACGCAGCGAAGAAATCGTCCGACGCCACGTCCGTCACGCCGGCCACTGCTCCGGCTGCGGCTCCGGCTGGCCCGACGAACGCCGAACTTGCGGCGCGCATCCAGGCGCTGGAAGATGCCCTCCAGTCCGATGAATCCAAGGCTTCGAGCGACCACACGCGTCTCTCCACCCTGGAACAGAATTTCGATTACGCGAAGTGGACCTTCGACAACGGCCGTCCGGTGATCTCGTCGGGTGATGGCCGTTTCTCGATGGCCTTCCGCGTGCGCTTCCAGGCTGACTTCGCGGGCTTCATGCAGGACAGCCCGGCCTCGCTGCCGGCTGGCGCGACCAAGGATCTGGCCTCCGGCGCCGTCATCCGCCGTGGCTTCTTCGGCGTTGAAGGCAAGGCCTTCAATGATTTCTGGTACGAATTCCGTTACAACGGCGGCGGCACGGATGCTGAAGGCTTCGGCATGTCGATCGCCCGCGTGAACTATAACGGCATCCCGAACTTCCGCCTCAGCGCGGGCGTGATCGAGCCGGTGTTCATGCTCGAAGGCACGACCTCTTCGGGCCAGCTCATGTTCCTGGAACGTCCGGAAATCGACAACATCGCTGCCGACGTCTTCGGCGCTGGCGACAGCCGCCGCGGCGTTGAACTGACCTATCAGAAGGCTGGCGTCTTCAAGTCTGACGACAACCTGGTTCTCTCGGTCGCCTTCACCGGCAACACCACCGGCACCGGCACCGACCACGCCACCGGCACGGATGAAAAGACGCAGCTCCTCGGCCGCGCTTCTTATCGCTTCTGGAACGACGGCGTGTCGAACGCCTCGATTGGCGCCTCGGGAGCCACGATCATCAGCCAGGGCGGCAACTCCACCACTGGTTTCGTGAACCTGCAGGATCGTCCTGAAATCCGCGTCAGCCCGACCCGTCTAATCTCGACCGGCGGTCTCAACGCGCGTCATGCTTCGATGTATGCCTTCGATGCGGCTGCCAATATCGAGAACTTCTATCTCGGCGGCGAATACACCAACTTCCAGGTCGATCGTCTGGCGAACGGCGCCCAGGCTGGCGACAGCCCGAGCTTCTCCGGCTTCTATGTCGAAGGTTCGTGGGTCCTGACCGGTGAGCCGAAGACCTACACCGTGTCCTCGCAGAACAACGAAGTCGGCGGTTTCGGCGCGCCGAAGGTTGCCAATCCCTTCTCGCTCTCCGGCGAAAGCTGGGGCGCTTGGGAACTGGTCGCCCGCTACAGCGACACCAACCTGAACTGGAACAAGAATCTGGCCGCCACCGCGACCTCGCAGTCTGGCATCAATGGTGGTGATGAGCGTATTGTTGACCTCGGCTTGAATTGGTACCTCAACAATAACGTCAAGCTCCAGGTGCATGATCTCATCGTCAACGTGAAGCGTCAGAGCGGCGTTGCCGGTACCCAGATCGGTCAAGATCTGAACATCGTCGGCATCCGCCTCCAGTTCACGAACTAATTCTTCCTATCTCCCTTGAGAGGAACTCACATGAACGTCTCTCTGAAGTCTGTGATGACTGCCATTGCCGGGATTGCCTCGGCGGCGGTGATTGCGACGGGCGCGCTTGCCGCGAACATCAACGGCGCCGGCGCTTCCTTCCCCTATCCGATCTATGCCAAGTGGGCGGGCGCCTATCAGTCCGTCTCCGGCGTGGGCCTGAACTATCAGTCGATCGGTTCCGGCGGCGGTATCGCCCAGATCAAGGCGAAGACCGTGACCTTCGGCGCCACCGACGCTCCCTTGAAGAAGGCTGAACTGGATAAGTTCGGTCTGGCCCAGTTCCCCACCGTGATCGGTGGCGTTGTGCCGGTCGTGAACGTTCCGGGCGTGGCCGCTGGCCAGCTGGTTCTCTCCGGTCAGGTTCTCGCCGACATCTTCGCGGGCAAGATCGGCCGTTGGGACGATGCCGCCATTAAGGCGCTGAACCCCGGTCTGGCGCTGCCGGGCAAGGCGATCTCCGTCGTCCATCGCGCTGACGCGTCGGGCACGACCTTCGTATTCACGACCTACCTCAGCCGCGTGTCGCAGGATTGGTCGAAGTCGGTCGGCGCCGCCACGGCTGTCGATTGGCCTGTCGGCATCGGCGCGAAGGGTAACGAAGGCGTTGCCGGTAACGTCGCGCAGACCTCGGGTTCGATTGGCTATGTCGAATTCGCCTATGCCAAGCAGAACCACCTCAAGCACACCCGCATGATCAATAAGGACGGCAAGACGGTTGTCCCGTCGGCTGACACCTTCAAGGCCGCTGCTTCGGGTGCTGACTGGGCTGCTGCTGCCAATAACGGCTTCTACGTGATCATCGTTGATCAGCCCGGCGCCAACACCTGGCCGATCACCGCGACCACCTACATCCTGGTCTATAAGCAGCCCGCCGATCAGGCTACCACCAAGGACGTGCTGAAGTTCTTCTCTTGGGCCTACAAGAACGGCGGCAACGCTGCTCTCAGCCTCGACTATGTCCCGCTGCCGGAAGTTGCCACCAAGGCGATCGAAGCGAGCTGGAAGCAAGTCCAGGGCTCGGGCTTCTAAGACCTAAGTTGAGTGGGGGGTAGTTTGAAGGGGCGGTCTTCGGGCCGCCCTTTCTGCGTTTCTAGGGCTGCGCGGGCTCGGGGCTGAGACATTCTGGGACAGAAACGCCGCGTTTCCGCCAAAAATGTGATCTTACTGTGGCGGCTTAAAATAGGCTGCGTTATCATCTTGCATGACATAATAAGCAAGCTTATCTGTTTGGCCGGACGGATGAGCCATGCCAAAGACCATACAAAACGATCTGCCTTTTGTGCTGCATGACGTGGCGCGCCTGATGCGCACCCGTTTTGACCAGTATGCGCGCCAGTTCGGGATGACCCGGGCCCAGTGCGTCACCCTGATGAAGCTGGAATGCCGCCCGGGCATGTCCCAGACCGAGCTTGCCGCGATCCTGGAGGTAGAGCCGATCACGGTGGCCCGGCTGATTGATCGCCTGGAGGCCTCAGGCTTTGTGGAGCGCCGCCCGGACCCGTCCGACCGCCGCATGCATCGGCTGCATTTGTTGCCTGCCGCCACGCCCCTCATCGCAGAGATCGACAAATACCGCGCCATGGCCGTGGCCAAGCTGCGCGAAGTTGTGGACCCCGCTGACTGGGAAGCGGCCCACCGCGTTCTTTTACAATTCAAGGAAACCCTGCTGACCGAAGGTTTTGGGGCGCCCGAAGGAGATCAGTCATGAGTACCGGTACCTATTATGAAGGCTCCAACGTTAAGCGCAGCAACTCCTGGCTCGGCGGCTTGATCGAAGATAAGGCGCGGCTCCGCCGCGTGCTGATGATCGGCGGTGTGTCGCTGGTGGCCGTGGTGGCGCTGACGGCTTGGCTCACCAGCGGGCGTTATGTCGGAACCGACGATTCCTATGTCCGCGCCGCCAAGCTGATGGTGACGACCGACGTTTCCGGTCTGGTCAAAACCGTCGATGTGCGCGCTGGTCAGCATGTCAAAAAAGGGCAGGTGCTCTTCACCCTCGATCCGCACCCCTTCGAAATCGCGGTTGCCAATTCCAAGGCGGCGCTGGAGGAGGCGCGTTTAGGCGTGCTGTCGTCCGAGGCCGCGTATAAGGCTTTGGTGGCCGAGGTTGCCGCGCAGCAGGCGCAAGTGCGTCTCGCCCAGACGACCTATACCCGCTATGCCGCGCTCGCCAAGTCGAACGCCATCGCGCCGCAGACTTTGGATCAGGCACGCTCAACTTTGGCCTCCGCCCAGGCGACCTTGGCAGCCAGCCAGCAAAATGCCCGCACCCAGTTGGACAAGCTGCTCGGCAATCCCGATCTGCCGCCCGAAAAAGCGCCGGCCTATTTGCAGGCTCAGGCCGCTTATGATGAAGCCGTGCGTCAGCTGAACCACGCCACCGTGCGTGCGCCATTCGACGGTGATGTCACCGAGGTGGATTCTCTGCAGCCGGGTACGTTGCTGATTTCCGCGATGTCCTCTTTCTCCACCACCTCCGCGGTGGGGCTGGTTTCGACCACCGATTTGTGGGTCGAAGCCAATATGAAGGAAACCGATCTCACCCATGTCCGCGTCGGCGCGCCGGTGGATGTCACCATCGATACTTATCCGGGCAAGACCTGGAGCTGCCATGTCGGCGCCATTGCCCGGGCGACCTCGGGCGCGTTTTCGGCGTTGCCGTCGGAAAATGCCTCCTCGAATTGGGTCAAGGTCGTGCAGCGTATTCCGGTGCGTATCGCTTGTGATGTGAAGCCCTCTGATCCGCAGCTGCGTGCGGGCATGAGCGCCATCGTCTCCATCGACACCGGCGAGCGTCGCTGGAGCCGCATGTTCTCGAACCGGTAAATCGTTTTGCCCAGTAAGTTTTGGGACAGATAAGTATGTCTTCTGCTTCCGCAGCCGCATCTGCAGGTGCCCACGGCCACAGTCACGAGCACTATGGCCGCACCGAACTCATCATTGTGGTGATGTGTTCGATGACCGGCACGCTGATGCAGGCCCTCGACACCACTATCGCCAATGTCGCGCTGCCTTACATGCGCGGCAGTCTCTCGGCTTCGCAGGACCAGATCACCTGGGTCTTGACGAGCTATATCGTGGCGGCGGCGGTGATGACGGCGCCGGTGGGCTGGCTCGCCGCGCGCTTCGGCAAGAAGAACATCCTGCTGGTCTCGATGATCGGCTTCACCGTCGCCTCGATGCTCTGCGGCATGGCCACTGATCTTTCCGAGATCGTAGTGTTTCGTCTCTTGCAGGGCGTCTTTGGCGCGGCGCTCGCACCCTTATCGCAGTCGGTGATGATCGATCTTTTCCCGATCGAAAAGCGCGCGCAGGTGATGGCGATCTGGGGCATCGGCGTGATGCTTGGCCCGATCTTGGGCCCGACACTCGGCGGCTATCTCACCGATGCCTATAGCTGGCGCTGGGTGTTTTACGTCAACGTCCCCTTCGGTATCGCGGCGACGCTCGGCCTCTGGCTGGTGTTCAAGGATACCAATCGCAACGAAGGCCTGAAATTCGACTGGTCCGGCTTTCTCTTCATGGCCGTGGGGATGGGCTCGCTGCAGCTCATGTTGGATCGCGGCGAGACCCAGGACTGGTTCTCCTCGCTCGAGATCATCATCTATGCCGTGCTGACCGGCCTCGGCATATATCTCTTCATGGTGCATCTTTTCCTCGGCAAGGCGCCGTTCCTGCCGCGCAAGATGTTCGCCGACCGAAACTTCTCCTTTTCGCAGATCGTGATGTTCGTGGTCGGCGCGGTACTTCTGGCTTCTTCGGCGCTGATGCCACCTTTCCTGCAAAATCTTGGCGGCTATTCGGTGCTGCAGACGGGTCTTCTCTTAGGTCCGCGAGGCTTTGGCACTATCGGCGCGATGATCCTAGTCGGGCGTATCGCCAACTTCACCGATCCGCGTGTGTTGATGACCATCGGCGTCACTTGTGTGGCTTGGTCGCTTTGGCAGATGGCGCAATGGACCCCGTCGGTCGATTATTGGGAATTGCTCTATGTCTCGACGGTGCAGGGCTTCGGCTTCGGCATGGTCTTCGTCCCGCTGAACCTTGTTGCCTTCGCGACATTGCCGGGCCAGTTCCGCACCGATGGCAGCGCCTTCATGAATCTCGTGCGTAATGTCGGCAGCGCGATTGGTGTTTCGGTTTCGACGACTGTGCTTACCAACAGCCTGCAGGCGATCCGCTCGGATCTCGTGCGCTTCGCCACGCCCTTCAATCGTGGCTTAGGCGTCAATGGGGAGGCGCTCTACTACAATCTGCAGCTTCCCACGGGGCAAGCTGGCTTTAACGGGCTGATCTCGTTGCGTGCCGCGATTGAAGCGTATGCGAATGATTTTCTATTCATGTTCTATCTGACCCTGATAATGTATCCTTTAATCTGGCTCATGCGGCGTCCGTCTTTCACCAGCGGCGCGCAGCGTCCTGCGGTTGAGGCGATGGAATAGCGCCATTTACAGCCGCGACGCGTAAATTGACCGGGTTTAAAGGTTCGCAGCCGCCATAATTTCGCCAGAGCGCGGGAGCGCGATAAGCGAGGCTGCCGCCGATGGATACATCACGCCTGTCGCCCGTTAGGAAGGCTGGAGGCAAAGGTAAGCATGATCATGGATGTACGGTCTACCGGGCCCAAAAGGCCCTATCACCACGGAGACCTTCGCAACGCCCTGTTGGACGCGGCGCGGGCGATATTGGAAGAAGAATCCCTGGGCGCGCTAAGTCTTCGGGCGGTGGCGCGCAGGGCAGGGGTGAGCCACGCGGCTCCCTACCGTCACTTTCCCAATCACGAGGCGCTGCTGGTTGAATTGGCGTCCGAAGGTTTCGCAGAGCTCAAGGCGGAGATTGTCGAAGCTGCCGCAACTCCAGGCGCGGAACCCGATCGTATCGCTGCGGTCGGGGCCGCTTATATGCGGTTTGTGGCACGGCGTCCGGCCCTGGCGCGCCTGATGTTCGGGCCGCAGCTCCCCAACCGTGAATCCTTCCCCAAGCTGGCGGAAGCGGCGGATTCGGTGGGGGACGAGATCGGCAAGGCGCTGCACGATTCCGCACTGGGTTTGGCGGTTTGGGCGGCGGTGCATGGTTTGGCCATGCTTGTTCTCGAAAACGTGATCGATCTGGGCCAGCGCCGCTCCGGGCTGGACGTCCTGCCATCACGCGCTGAGATCTTGCTGCGTTCGCTCTTTGCGGTCAGAGAATAGGAACGGGCTATTTCGGATTTTGGGGCTCGTTGAGCACCCACACCGTTTTGGCGCCGCTTTGCTGGAGCAGCACCACCGCCTTCGCGACGGCTTCCAGCGAGTCCCCGCGCTTGGCGGCGATGGAAAAGCCCATCCCGGGATGAAGGCGCTGTAGATCGGCCACCTTGGTCTTCAGCGCCTCGGGGCTGGTATAGAGAGTGCCCTCCAGCTTTATTCCGCCTTCCGCGGTAACAGAAACCGGCACGGAGTATTTCTCCGCGGCGACCGGAGCCTGACCGGGCATATAGCTGCGCAGAAGATAATAGCCATAGGCCAGCGTAATGGCCGTGAGGACCACTAACACGATCAAACGGTAGCGGTTGGCAGTAAAACGGGGCGTGGCCATTGGGATCTCAGGGTGCAAGGAGGTGTGCGTGCTGACGCACATACTCCAGATCGGCATCCGATTTCCAGATCAGCCAGCCCGTGGTCGCATGTACCGCACCGCCGCCGCCGCGCGTTTCGTCGCCCGCGTCGCCGCCCGCCGCCTCATTGGCGGAATAGCTGAACTTGGTGTCGGTGGTGGGCATCACGGGGCGGCCCTTCAGTTCAACATCGCCTTTGACGAGATCTTCGGTCTTTCCGCTTTTCAAAACCCAGCCGCCGCCATCGATGTGCATCAGCCGGTCAGGTGCGAAGGCGAGGGTAAGCAGATACAGCTTCATCGTCCCGATGGCTGCTTCCTCAGCTTGGCCCATCGCCGCCGCCTCGCTCTGACCGAAACCATGACCATAAGCGATGAAGCGGTCATCGCCTTCCCACAGCGTGTGGAAGGCGTCCTTGCTCATTGGAATGAGCAGCCCGTGGCCGAAATCGACCTTGTCGGGTTTGCCCGGGACGAGTTTGGGGCAGGGGCCACGCTTGAGCACCTCATAGGCAAGACTGGCATGAGCTGCGGACATGCTGGCGACTGCCGCCATAGTGATCAGACAATGGCGTCTGGTGTTCATTTAGGTCCCCCTCGCCAAACACGCGGATCAGCCCGCTTTGAGAAGCCTCGCTGCTTCCAACGCGAAATAAGTGAGGATTCCGTCTGCGCCCGCGCGCTTGAAGCAGGTAAGGCTTTCCAAAATGGTGCGTTCGCGTTCCAGGAAACCGCGTTCAATGGCCGCCATCAGCACCGCGTACTCGCCCGATACTTGATACGCATAGGTTGGCATCAGGAATTCATCCTTCACCCGCCGCACAATATCGAGATAGGGCATGCCAGGCTTCACCATCACCATGTCGGCGCCTTCCTTGATGTCGAGCGCCACTTCGCGCAAGGCTTCGTCGGAATTCGCCGGGTCCATCTGATAGGTGCGCTTGTCGCCGGTCAGCGATTTGCCTGAGCCCACCGCATCGCGGAACGGGCCATAGAAGGCCGAAGCGTATTTGGCGGCATACGCCATGATGAGCGTATTCTTGTGGCCGCCATCTTCGAGTGCTTCGCGAATGGCGCCGATGCGCCCGTCCATCATGTCGGATGGCGCGATGATATCGCAGCCCGCCTCGACCTGTACCAGGCTCTGCTTGACCAGCGCTTCAACGGACTCGTCATTGACCACATAGCCGTCTTTGATCAGCCCGTCATGACCGTGGCTGGTATAAGGATCGAGCGCCACATCACAGAGAACGCCGATACCTGGGGCGGCCTTTTTGATGGCGCGTGTCGCGCGGCAGACGAGATTATCGGGGTTGAAGGCTTCGCTCGCGACTTCGTCCTTCTTCGCCGGATCGGTGTAAGGGAACAGCGCGATGACCGGGATGCCGAGCGCTTCAGCTTCCACGGCTGCTTCGGCGACGAGATCGACCGAAAGCCGGTCGACACCCGGCATAGAAGCCACCGGAACCCGTTTGTTCTCTCCATCCACAACAAAAAGCGGCCAGATCAGGTCTCGCGCGGTGAGTATGTTTTCGGCAACCAGGGCACGGGACCAGGCATTCGCGCGGGTGCGGCGCATACGAGTCAAAGGAAATTGCGGCATGGAAATTCCGGATCAAGTGTTCTTGGTGGGCAGTATAGGCCACTGGGCTGGCCCAGCGCAGCCCTAAGGATATGCCCCGGAGCGCCGCTTGTGCGTGAATTTTGATCAACCTGTCAGCTTTGAAGCCAGCAGGTCGCAGGGGGGCAGGCTTGCGGCTCGCGGTCGACTGCGGCTTACTGCCGAACATCCCCGTTTCTGGTCCGTTTATTGAGGTGATAGCCGTGAGTGAACCCGAGATTCTGTTCGAGAACCGCGGCGTTGTCGGTCTCATCACCTTGAATCGCCCCAAATCCTTGAATGCCCTGACCCTCAATATGGTGCAGAGCATGACGGCCAAGCTCGCGGAATGGGCCGATGATCCGGCGGTTGCAACCGTGGTGGTGCGCGGGGCGGGGGATCGGGCGTTCAGCGCCGGCGCCGATATCCGCGCGGTGCGAGAATCAGGTCTTGCAGGCACCTCCTACGCGGAAGAGTTCTTTCGTGCCGAATATGCCCTCAATGCTCTGATCAAGCGCTACGCCAAACCTTATATCGCGATGGTGCATGGCATCTGCATGGGCGGTGGTCTGGGGCTGTCGGTGCACGGGCGCTATCGCGTGACGGGCTCGTCCTCGATCTTCGCCATGCCGGAAACCGCGATCGGCTTTTTCCCTGATGTTGGGGGAAGCTATTTCCTCTCGCGTCTGCCGGGGCAGGTCGGTCTCTATCTCGGTCTAACAGGGGCACGCGTGAAGGCGGCTGATAGTCTTTATCTCAAGCTCGCTACCCATTGGGTGCCATCTGAGTATTGGGACGGTGTGATTGAGGGAATGGCTTCGGGCGATGATCCGGCCGATGTGCTGTCTGAGATTGCGCGTGACCTTTTGCCGAGCGCGCCCATTTCGGATCGCCGGGTCGAGATCGACCGCGTTTTCGCGGGCTCCTCGGTGGAGGACATCCTGGCCGTTCTCGATCAGGACGAAGAGGATGAGGATGAATGGTCGAGTTCTACCGCCGCGCTTTTGCGTGGGCGTTCGCCGACCTCGCTGAAGCTCACCTATAATGAAATCCGCTTCGGCAAGACGCTCAGCTTCGAGGAATGCATGCGGATGGAATTCCGCATGGTCAAACGCATTCTCGAAGGCAAGGATTTCTATGAGGGGGTGCGCGCCGTCCTTGTGGATAAGGATAATGCCCCAAAATGGGACCCGCCGGCGCTCGGCGATGTCAGTCTCGATGACATACAATCCTACTTCGCGCCGATCGAGAAAGAGCTTGTTCTCTAAGGGTTATCCATAAATTCCATACGCAACGTCATGGTGCGGGGTGCGAGCTCCGCGCCTTTACGCTTTGTTTGCCGCGTGCAAAATTTGCCCGGCAGCAAATGCCGACACGTACAGATTTGCCGCGTGTTCGTCGCGAGTTTTACGGGTCTTTAAGACCTCCCGCCTACGCTGGCATCACAAAATAATTGGTGGGCCCCCAAAAAAATGGGGGGGAAGATGATGACGGCACTGGCAAGACCGCTAGCGGCGGCCGCGGTTGATGGCGCACGCGAGCAAGCAAAGTACTATCTCGAAACCCTCAACCTTGTTGAGCGCCTGCATCGTCAGTTGCTCGACGTGATCAAGGACGAACTCGACCGTCGGGACGAGCGCGAGATCAATTCCGTGCAGGCCCTGCTCCTGTTCAATGTGGGCGACCAGGAACTGACGGCCGGCGAGCTTCGCACCCGCGGCCATTACCTTGGCTCCAACGTCTCCTACAATCTGAAAAAGCTTGTAGATCTGGGCTATATCCACCACGAGCGCTCCGAAGTGGACCGCCGCTCGGTGTTGGTGCGTCTGACCAAGAAGGGCGAGATTGTGCGCGATATGCTGCGCGAGCTGTTCGGGCGCCATCTTGGCTCGCTTGAGGCCGTCGGCAACGTGGCCAATTCGGACCTCGAGAACATGAACGCCTCATTGCGCCGTATTGAGCGCTTCTGGATAGATCAGGTTCGTTTCCGGCTTTAAGCCCGAACGTGAGTTCCTGGTTGCTATGGCCCGCCTCCTTAAGTGGAGCGCGGGCCATAGTCTTATTCAGGGGCGTAATCGGCGCCGACTCATGAGAGGCTTCGCGAGTCACTTCTGGGGGAAGTCGCGTGCGTCTCAACAAGGCCCATCTCTATCATCACACCCGCTTTTACACGGCGGCCGCGGTGGGACTGGCTGTCTTCACGGGGGGCACGTTGTGGCATGGGCCTGAGCCCGTCGTTGCCGCGGGAGATGCCTTCTTCGTGGTTTATCTCCTCGGAGCTTTGCGGATGCTCCTGACCTATACCACCGCCGAATGGAAAAAACGGGCTGCGATGCAGGACGAGGGCATCCTCCTCGTGGTGGCGATCGCGCTCGGCGTGATCGGGATTGACATCGCCTCCGTCGTTCTCGCCCTCGATCACGGATCGGCCATGGGCACCGCCTCGCTCGTGCTTCTGGTTGCGGCGGCTCCGCTGGGATGGTTTGTATTGCATACCATCATGACCTTCCATTACGCCAACCTGCACTACTTCGATCCGCCGGGGCCGGGCGAGCCGGGCAGGGCGCTGCAATTTCCCGGAACAGAAGAACCCGACATATGGGATTTTGCCTATTTCTCCTTCGTCATAGGTATGACAGCACAGGTTTCTGATGTGCAGGTGGCGGGGCGTGACATGCGCAGGGCGGTGACCGGCCATTCCTTGGTATCGTTCTTTTTCAATACCGTGCTCATCGCGCTGGTGGTAAATGCGGTAGCAGGCGGGCATTAACGGCGAGCACAACCTCCCGCCTGTGACAATGTAGGCGCTTTCCGTAATTGCAACCTTGTTTTGAAACGATAAAATTCCAAATCGTACCGCCGTTCGGCTGAGAAGAGTAAAAACAATGGCCTATCCGTACCTTAGTCGGTTTCAGGAATCCCTTTCCGAGCTCAAAAATGAAGGGCGATATCGGGTTTTCGCCGACTTGTTGCGAAAGAGAGGCAATTTCCCGACGGCCGACTTTGTAGCCCCGGACGGCAGCCGCAAAACCATCACCATCTGGTGCTCCAACGACTATCTCGGCATGGGCCAGCACCCCAAGGTGCTTCAGGCCATGCACACCGCGCTGGAAGAGGTGGGAGCCGGGGCGGGCGGTACGCGCAATATCTCGGGCACGACTCATTACCACGTCGAATTGGAGCGAGAGCTCGCGGATTTGCATGGCAAGGAAGCGGCGCTGACCTTCACGTCGGGCTACGTCTCAAATGACACCACCCTGTCGACGCTTGCGAAGATCCTGCCCAATGTCGTCCTGATTTCGGATGCGTTGAACCACAACTCGATGATCGAGGGCATCCGCCGCTCGGGCGCCGAAAAGAAGATCTTCCGCCACAACGATGTGGCCCATCTCGAAGAGATTTTGCAGTCGATCGATCCCAGCCGTCCGAAAGTGATCGCCTTTGAAGGCGTTTATTCAATGGATGGCGATTTCGGTCCTACGGAAGCGATTTGCGACCTCGCCGAGAAATACGGCGCCCTGACCTATATCGATGAAGTGCACGCCGTCGGCATGTATGGGCCGCGCGGTTCGGGCGTGGCGGGCCGTGATGGCACCATGAGCCGCATCGATATCGTGGAAGGCACCCTGGGCAAGGCAATCGGCGTTATGGGCGGCTACATCACGGCGAAGGCCGAGATTGTCGATGCGATCCGCTCTTATGCGCCCGGATTCATTTTCTCGACCTCGCTGGCGCCGGTCATTTGCGCTGGCGCGATCGCCTCGATTCGCCATCTCAAAGAAAGCGATGCGGAGCGCGAAGGCCAACAGGCCGCCGCCGCCAAGCTGAAGCGGATGCTGAAGGAATCGGGCCTACCGGTGATCGAATCGCCAAGCCATATCGTGCCGGTGATGGTGGGCGAGCCGACCTGCTGCAAAGCGGTCTCGGATGCGCTTCTGCGCGACTACGATATCTACGTTCAGCCGATCAATTACCCGACTGTGCCGCGCGGCACCGAGCGTCTGCGCTTCACGCCGGGCCCACTCCACACCGATGCGATGATGCAGAAGCTGGTGGGCGCGCTGAACGAGCTGTGGAAGTATCACGCGCTGCGCCGCGCCGCCTGAGCTCGGCTGGTTTCGGCATTCAGACACAAAAAGGGGCGCTATCGCAGCGCCCCTTTTTCTTTAAGGCCTGATCTACTGATCTATAGGACTGATTAGCTCCGGCGGCGGCTTTTGGCGGCCGGGCGTCCAAGGCCGATCTTTTTGGCGAATTCCGAGCGGCGGGCCGCGTAATTGGAGGCCACCATAGGATAATCGGGCGGCAGGCCCCATTTGGCGCGGTATTGGTCGGGCGAGAGGCCATAGCGCGAGCGCAGATAGCGCTTCAGCATCTTCAGCCGCTTCCCGTCTTCCAGGCAGATCAAATAATCAGGCGTGACCGATTTTTTGACCGGTACGGCAGGTTTCTGGCCACTCGCTTCGGCGTCGGGCAGGGACGCAATACCGCCATTCAAGGTGCCCAGGGTGGCGTGCACGCTTTTGATGACAGCGGGCAATTCGCCGACGGGCAGAGGATTGTTACTCACATAGGCGGCGACAATGTCGCTCGCCAGTTTCAAAAGCTCTGAGCTTTTGCTGCTGTCCATCGGAAAACGCGCCTTACCTTCCGCACCCGTCGCCTGATGCTGAATGTTTGGTCTCGCGAATCAAGTACTCGCAAGATTTGAGTTTGGTATTGAGCGACGCAATGACTGTAATAACAGCTCGCTTGATTTGGCAAATCTTCCTATTAGTAAACGGAAATAATGTCCTCTATTCTTGCTAGAAATCACATCGGAAATGAATTTCCCTAAAGCTAGGGTTGTTTATTTCGATTCGGGCGAATCTGCGCGAAGCGGTAGCGTCCGGTGCGTTAGGGGCTGGCGCTAGATTTGGTAAAGAGGTACGCGTACCACCCCAACATGCTCCGTGGCGCATGAGGCCCGGGCATAAAAGGGTAGTAGCGGCGATTATGGAGGCGAGCGTGGCCGGGCGTAGCGCATTTTTCGAGAAATCTTTGGTTGAAGCCGATCCTGAGTTGGCATCCGCCATCGGTGACGAGCTCAAGCGTCAGCAAGAAAAGATCGAGCTGATCGCGTCCGAAAATATTGTCTCCAAGGCCGTTTTGGATGCGCAAGGCTCTGTTCTGACCAACAAATACGCTGAGGGTTATCCGGGCCGCCGCTATTATGGTGGTTGCGAATACGTTGATGTTGCGGAAGAGCTCGCGATCAAGCGCGCATGCGAATTGTTTGGCGCCACCTTCGCCAACGTCCAGCCCCATTCCGGCGCCCAGGCGAACCAATCGGTCTTCATGGCGCTTCTGCAGCCTGGCGATACCTTCCTCGGTCTCGATTTGTCCTGCGGCGGGCACCTGACGCACGGCTCACCCGCCAACCAGTCGGGCAAGTGGTTCAAGCCGTTGGGCTATAAGGTCCGCCGCCAGGACCACCGCATCGACATGGACGAGGTGGAGGCGCTCGCCAAGGAACACAAGCCGAAGATCATCATCGCGGGTGGCTCGGCTTATCCGCGTATTCCCGATTTCGCGCGCTTCCGTGCCATCGCCGATGAAGTTGGCGCCTATTTCATGGTCGACATGGCCCACTTCGCGGGTCTGGTGGCAGGCGGGGTACATCCCAATCCGCTTGATTTCGCACATGTCGTCACGACCACCACCCACAAGACCCTGCGCGGTCCGCGCGGTGGTATGGTGCTGAGCCGCGATGAAGCGCTCGGCAAGAAGATCAACTCCGCGGTCTTCCCCGGTCTGCAGGGCGGCCCCTTGATGCATGTCATCGCCGCCAAGGCCGTGGCCTTCGGGGAAGCCCTCAAGCCTGAGTTTAAGATCTACGCCAAAGCCGTTGTTGAGAATGCGAAAGTTCTCGCCGAGACGCTGCATGCTGGCGGTCTCGATATCGTCTCTGGCGGCACCGACACCCATTTGATGCTGGTCGATCTGCGCCCCAAGGGCACCAACGGCCGCGCCGCCGAGAAGGCGCTCGACCGCGCCTATATCACCTGCAACAAGAACTCGATCCCGTTCGACACCGAGAAATACACCATCACCTCCGGCATCCGTCTCGGCACGCCGGCAGGGACGACGCGCGGTTTCGGTGCCGTCGAATTCAAGGAAATTGGCAATCTGATCATCGAGGTCGTCGACGCTCTTGGCAAAAAGGGTGATGAGGGCGATGCCGAGGTCGAGGCCAAGGTGCGCGCTCGTGTCCGCGAGCTTTGCAGCCGTTTCCCGATTTACGCTTGAGGGTGAGACTCTAATCCGTCAGGCCCATCCACTCGGATAGTCCAAAGGTCCAACAATGCGCTGCCCCTTTTGTGGTCACGACGACACCCAGGTCAAAGACAGCCGCCCGAGCGAGGACAACTCCGCCATCAGGCGGCGGCGTCATTGCCCGGAATGCGGTGGGCGTTTCACCACCTTCGAACGCGTTCAGTTGCGCGAATTGATCGTGGTGAAGAAAAGCGGGCGGCGCGAGCCTTTCGATCGCGACAAGCTCGAGCGCTCCGTCACCCATGCGCTGCGCAAGCGGCCGGTGGAGCGCGAGCGGGTTGATCGCATGATCACCGGCATTGTGCGCCGCCTAGAAAGCATGGGGGAAAACGAAGTCCCGTCGCCGATGATTGGCGAGCTGGTGATGCAAGCGCTCTCCAGCCTCGACAAAGTCGCCTATGTCCGCTTCGCCTCCGTCTACAAGAACTTTCGCGAAGCCAAAGACTTCGAAACGATCCTCGGCGAAATCCACGGCGGGGTGGAAGACAAGGATTGACGACCACTTTTACCTCCCCCTTGCGGGGAGGTCGAAGCGCGACGCGCTTCGGGTGGGGGCGATGGGAGATATATGAATTTGTCCCATAGGGAACCCAGCCTATTCTCGAAGACAGCTTGGGCGGTGGTCTTTGCCCTATTGTTTTCTTCGGTCGCAATCGCCGAGCATTCTTATACGCCGCCGCAGGGATTTGTGCCGGACGAGCGCACGGCGATTTCGGTTGCTGAGGCCATTCTGACACCCATCTATGGAAGCAATAAAATCCGCTCTGAGCGCCCCTTTAAGGCGATGCTTAAGGGCGATGTTTGGGTCGTATCGGGCTCACTGCCGCGCGGTTGGGGCGGTGGCGTGGCGGTGATAGAACTTCGTAAAGACGATGGACGTGTGTTGCGTGTATCCCATGGTAAGTAGCTCCGCGTCTCCGCGTCTCCGCGTGAACCAAATACCGGTTGGGCCGTAAGATGGGGCAGGATAACCACCTTGATCTCCCCCACATGCAGCACGCCTTGCGCTTGGCGCGGCGGTCGTTGGGGATCGTGGCGCCTAATCCGGCGGTGGGCTGTGTTCTGGTCAAAGACGGCGTTGTGGTTGGCCGTGGGCGCACCGCGCGGGGCGGGCGGCCCCATGCGGAGACTGAGGCCCTGGCCCAAGCGGGCGAAGCGGCGCGCGGCGCCACCGCTTATGTCACGCTCGAGCCCTGTTCGCACATCGGCAAGACGCCGCCTTGCGCCAACGCCCTGATCGCGGCAGGCGTGGTTCGCGTCGTGGTGGCGATCGGCGATCCCGATCCGCGTGTGAATGGCCGGGGCCTCGCCATGTTGCGGGTCGCCGGAATTGAAGTGGAAGAGGGGCTCTGCCGCGCGGAGGCCGCCGAAATCAACGCCGGCTTCTTCCTCAAGACCCTTAAAAACCGCCCGCTGGTGACCCTCAAAATCGCCCAGAGCCTGGATGGCCGTATCGCCACCGCCACCGGCGAAAGCCGCTGGATCACTGGCGAGCCCGCGCGGGCTTATGGCCACCTTCTGCGCGCCACCCATGACGCCATTCTGGTCGGCTCCGGCACGGCGGTGGCCGATGATCCGACGCTTACCTGCCGCCTGCCGGGGCTGGAAGATCGCTCGCCGGTCCGGGTGGTGCTGGATTCCCGTCTCAAGTTGAACGAGTGGTCAAAGCTCGCCCAGACCGCTCAGCAGATCCCGACCCTGGTCTTCACCTCGGCCTCTGAGGGCGGCGGCGGCTTGCTCACCTGCGGGGTGGAGGTTGTGCGGGTCGGGCGCGACGCCATCGGCCGTCCCCGGCTGGAAGAGGTTCTCGCCGCGCTGGCGAACAGGGGCATCACCCGCCTCTTGGTCGAGGGCGGGGCGTCGATCCATGCCTCCTTCCTGGACCATGGTTTCGCCGACCGGCTGGAGGTCTTTTCGGCCCCCCTGATTCTCGGCGGATCGGGCCATCCCTCAGTGGATACCCTGGCGGCGCTGGCGCTTTCCGAGGCTCCCCGCCTCAAAATGACCGCTAGGCGCAGCCTTGGGGCCGACCTACTGGTAAGCTACGCGACCGAGGACTAGATAAGTACCCTCGGATTAGCCGTTTTTCTTCAACCCGGCGGCAAAGCAGGAAGCCATGTTCACTGGAATCGTTACCGATGTCGGCGAGGTCCGGCAGATTGAAAAGCGCGGCGATACCCATATCGTGATCGCCACCCACTACACGATGGATAAGCTGCCCATGGGCGGCTCGGTGGCCTGTGCGGGCACCTGCCTGACGGTTGTGGAACGCGGCCCTGATAGCGATCCTTGGTTCGCCGTGACGGCTTCTGCTGAAACCCTCTCCAAGACCGTGATCGGCACCTGGAAGACGGGTACCAAGGTCAATCTCGAGCTGCCGCTGAAAGTCGGCGACGAGCTTGGCGGCCATATCGTCTCCGGCCATGTCGATGGCCTCGCTGAGCTCGTGGAAATGCACACCGAGGGCGAATCCACCCGCATGCTGTTCGAGGTGCCCAAGCCGCTTGCCAAATTCATCGCCGAAAAGGGTTCGGTGGCGCTCGATGGCGTCTCGCTGACGGTCAACGAAGTGGATGGCAACCGTTTCGGGATCAATGTCATCCCGCATACCCAGGAGGTCACGACCTTCGGGCAGCTCAAGCCCGGCATGAAGGTCAATCTCGAGATCGATACCATCGCGCGCTATGTGGCGCGTCTGGTCAAGGGCTGAGCGGGAGCGCGCATGTATCGCCAGTATATTTCGCCCATCGAAGAAATCATTGATGCCGCGCGTAACGGCAAAATGGTCATTCTGGTGGATGCCGAGGATCGCGAGAACGAAGGCGATCTCTACATCCCCGCGCAGATGGCGACGCCCGAAGCGATCAACTTCATGGCCAAGCATGGCCGTGGCCTGATCTGCCTCACCATTACCCAGGATCGCGCCGAGAAGCTGCAGATCCCGATGATGACGCAGTTCAACGCCGCCCCGCACAAGACGGCCTTCACGGTTTCTATCGAGGCGAAGGAAGGCGTCACTACCGGCATCTCCGCCCATGACCGTGCCCATACCGTGGCGGTCGCCATCGACCCTTCCAAAGGCCCGGGCGATATCGTCATGCCGGGCCATGTCTTTCCGCTGGTGGCGCGCGAAGGCGGCACGCTGGTGCGCTCCGGCCATACCGAAGCCGCGGTCGATATTTCGCGCATGGCGGGGCTCAACCCCTCGGGCGTGATCTGCGAGATCATGAATGACGACGGCACCATGGCGCGTCTGCCGGACTTGGTGTCCTTCGCCCAGCTCCACGGGCTCAAGATCGGTACCATTGCGGATTTGATCGCCTATCGCCGCCGCTATGATCACTTCGTCAAGCGCAGCGCCGAAAGCGTCTTCGAAAGCCATTACGGCGGTGAATGGAAGATGGTGGTGTATGTGAACACCATGGAATATGCCGAGCATATCGCGCTGGTGAAGGGCGACATCTCCGGTGATGAGCCGGTGCTTGTACGCATGCACGCCATCAACGTGCTGTCCGATCTTCTGGGCGAGGCGCATGGCGCTCGCGATACGCTTGCTGAATCCATGCGCATCGTCGCCCATAAAGGTTCGGGTGTGGTGGTGCTTTTGCGCCAGCCGCGCCCCACTTTCGTCACGGATGTCGTGTTGAAGCGGCTCTCCGAAGACGACCGCCGCAATGTCAGGGAGTCGGGCGTAGGCGCCCAAATCTTGCTCGACCTCGGCGTAAAGAACATGATCCTCCTCACCGATACCCCCGAAAAGAAAGTGGTGGCACTCGATGGTTACGGTCTCAACCTCGTCGGCACGCACCCGATCCGCGGACGCGACTGACTTCAAGCCCAACATCCTGATTGTTGAGGCGACCTTTTACCCTGAGATCAGCCGCAAGCTGCTCGATGGCGCCACCGCGGCGCTGGAGCGGGGCGGGGCCTATTTCGACAGTGTGGCCGTTCCCGGCGCGCTCGAAATCCCGCCGACCATCTACTATGCGATGAAGGGCGGCGAGCATGGCGGCAAGCATTACGACGGTTATATCGCGCTCGGTTGCGTCATCCGGGGCGAGACCTTCCATTTCGAGATCGTGGCGGGTGAATCCGGTCGCGCCTTGATGGATCTCGGCCTCAATTACGGCCTCGCGGTTGGCAACGGCATTCTCACCGTCGAGAACGAGGAACAGGCCCTGGTGCGCGCGGATCGCGAGCAGGGCGACAAGGGCGGCGATGCCGCGCGCGCTTGTCTTGCATTGATTGGTTTGAAATCCCGTCTTGGTATGCGTCGATGATTAATAGTGACAGTCTGGCCCGCAGGGCGGCCCGTTTGGCCGTCGTGCAGGCGCTTTATCAAATGGAAATTACCGGCGTGGATGCCGACAGCGTTACGGAGGAGTTTTCCTCCTTCCGCTTTCGCCGCGAGCCCGAGGTGACGCCCGGCGAACCGGATGAGGAGTTCTTCGCCGACCTCGTGCACGGCGTGCCTGCACGTCAGGCTGAGATCGATGATGCCTTGAGCAAATGTCTTGCCGCCAACTGGCGCCTGTCGCGGGTGGATTCCATTGTGCGCGCGATCCTGCGTTCAGGTGCTTATGAACTGATCGCGCGCGCCGATGTTCCGGCCAAAGTCGTGATTGATGAATATGTCGAGCTCGCCAAGGGCTTCGAGGCCGAGCAGGAGATGCCCTTCATCAACGCTGCGCTCGACAAGCTGGCGCATAGGAAGCGCGCCGCAGAGTTCGGCGAGAAAGCCCCAGAAGGGGACTTCTAGAAACGTCGAGGTCTAGTCAGTTAAAGCAATGGCCGCCTCATCGGGCGGCCAAATCGCTTTTAGGCGCACAAAATCGCTGCGATGGCGCAAGAGCGCGATCAATACGTCCAGATGCCCAGTATCTGCATCAGCATCATGCCGGATACGATACCCACCGGGGTCAGGCCCATGGCGCTGACAATCACGGTACGGACGGGGTTCTGGCTATTGCTGCGGTTCATGACACTCTCCATTCTCCTTTGCGCTTTTAACGCCCCGATCTCGTCCTTTGTTTCACGCGCCGCTCCAACAGCTAGGGGCAAAAGCGTGGCGAAATATGGGTGCCAAAATGGCCTTCTGTGACTGCGCCGTTTCGCGGCTGGTTGATCCCGTTTAGGATGGCTTGGATATAAGGGCGGCAAGAGGCCGTTCAAGGCGCCAAGGTCTTCCAGAATTGAACCGCAGCATTTCCGAATTTGCACTGATCGCCCGTTACTTCGCGCCGCTGGCCACCGATAGGGCCGCGCTGGGGCTCAAAGACGACGCCTGCGTGCTCGAGGAAGAGGCAGGGCGCGAGACCATCATCACCGCGGATGCGCTGGTGGAAGGCGTGCATTTTCTGCCCGACGATCCGCCAGAACTGATTGCGGCCAAGGCCTTACGGGTCAACCTCTCCGATCTTGCTTCCAAGGGCGCCACGCCGCGCGGTTATTTGATGGCCCTCGCGCTGCCGCGGCAAATTGAGGAAAATTGGATTGCCGCTTTCGCGCGCGGTCTGGAAGCGGATCAAACCCGCTTCGGCATTTCGCTTCTCGGCGGTGACACAACGGCCACACCTGGTCCGCTCACTATTGCGATCACCGCGCTCGGCACAGCTCCCAAAGGCGTTATGCTCAAACGCGGCGGGGCACGTCCGGGCGAGGCGGTCTATGTCAGTGGAACGATTGGCGACGCTGGCGGAGGCTTGCAGCTTTTGCAGGGCAGAATCGCGTCTTCGCCCGGGAACGAAATTGCCTCCGGGAACTCCTTCCTTATCGAGCGCTATCGCCGTCCCACGCCGCGCTTGGCCTTAGGAAAAGAATTGCGTCGCCTGGCGTCAGCCGCGCTGGATGTTTCAGACGGGCTTATCGCCGATCTCGGCCACATCGCCGAGGTCTCCAAGCTCAGCATCGTTCTCGAGGCGGAGGCTATTCCACGCTCCCCCGAGCTTGCCGCGCTCTGGCCCGGTCAGGACGGAATCGTGCGCGCCGCGACCGCCGGAGACGATTACGAGATCGCCTTCACGGCACCTTTGAGTGCCGGGCTGCCTGCGGCATTTTCGTTAGGTGGGGTAACGGTCACTAAGATCGGTTACACCGCGCCGGGCGATGGCGTTGTGCTGCTGAACGCCGCCGGAAACGTCGTTCCGGTGCCCCGTCCGGGCTTTGTGCACTTCTAGAGTCAGCGGCGATTTTCCGTCTCGACTGCTGAGCAATTTTGTTTCGGTAACCCTCTGTTAGACTCGTTTTGCGAGGCTGACCGCATGCGCGCGCTCCTCTCTCCCTTTCTGGCCTTTGCCCTTCTGGTCTCGGCGGTTCTCGCTTGGCCTGCGCTTGCGTCCGGAGAGAAGGAAGAGGGCGGGGCCAAGGCCAAGAAGCCCGAACCCGGCACCACGGTCGAAATGCCCTATCTGGTCGCGCCCATGAGCCTGGATGGCAAATTGCTCGGCTATTCCTACATTTCCAGCAAGGTGGTCTGCAGCTCGACCGATGCGGCGATTGTCGTGCGCGAGAAGCTGGCCTTCCTTCAAGACGCCAATGTGCGCGAGGTGAACGCGCGCGCCATCAGCCTGGCGAGTGATCCCAAGGCCGTGGACAAGGACCTCTTGGCCCAGCGCCTCACCACCAACGCCAAGCGGATCGCAGGCGACAAGCGCATCGTCACGGTGATCTTCACCGAGATCAAATATGCCCCACTGCATCCCTCCGATTCGACCGATGGCGGGGTGCCGCCGCCGGAACAGGCGCCCGCGGGCAAAGCCGGCGCCGAGACCAAGCCGGGTGCTGAGGGGGCTGCGGCAAAGAGCGGTGCGGACGCTAAAACCGCTCCAAAAGACACCGCTGTCCAGAAGGGCGACACAAAGAAATCGCGTCCGAAATAAGGCAGACTCGTTGCGTCTGCTTTAGCCATTTGGCATACCAACTCCGCCTTCTTCCCGGCAGGATAAAAAACAGCACCCTGTCCCGGACCTCGGCTCTGGCCGCATGCGCCGGCCAAGAATACGACAAGTAAGGGGAGATCATGGAACTTTACATTTATGCAGCCTTGGCCTGCGGCCTGGCAGCGTTGGTCTATGGTTGGCTGACGGTGCGCTCGGTCCTGTCGAAAAGTGCAGGCAATGCCCGGATGCAGGAAATCGCCGGGGCCATCCAAGAAGGCGCACGCGCCTATCTCAATCGCCAATACACCACCATCGCCATTGTCGGCGTCGTGATTTTCGTTCTGGCGCTCATTCTGCTCGGCTGGCAGCCGGCGGTGGGCTTCTTGATCGGCGCGGTGCTTTCGGGGGCGGCCGGTTATGTCGGCATGAACGTGTCTGTGCGCGCCAATGTGCGCACGGCTGAAGCGGCCCGTCAGGGGCTCGCGGCTGGCCTGTCGCTGGCGTTCCGGTCCGGTGCGGTAACCGGTCTCCTGGTGGTCGGCCTCGGCCTCATCGGCGTGGCTGGCTATTATCTGATCCTGACGCAGGTGCTTGGTCTTGGCGCGGATGCCGCCAATGCGGAAGCTGATGCCCGTATCGTGCAGAATTCGCTCGTGTCCTTGGGCTTCGGTGCGTCGCTGATTTCGATCTTCGCCCGTCTCGGCGGCGGTATCTTCACCAAGGGTGCAGATGTCGGCGGCGATATGGTGGGCAAGGTCGAAGCCGGTATTCCGGAAGATGATCCACGCAACCCGGCCACCATCGCCGATAACGTCGGTGACAATGTGGGCGACTGCGCGGGCATGGCCGCTGACCTGTTCGAGACCTATGCGGTGACGACCGTCGCCACCATGGTCTTGGCCTCGATCTATTTCACGGGTGATCAGAAGACCGCGCTGATGCTCCTGCCGCTGGCGATCAACGGTATGGCGATCATCACCTCGATCATCGGCACTTTCTTCGTGAAGCTCGGCAAGTCCAACAACATCATGGGCGCGCTTTATAAGGGCGTTCTGGCCACGGGCATTCTCTCGCTCATCGGCCTTTACTTCCTGATGAACGCGATCCTTCCGGGCGGCGTCAGCGCCGATCTCGTTGCTGCGGGTACCAAGACCTTCACCGGCACCAGTCTGTTCCTCTGCGGTGTCGTCGGTCTGGCCGTCACGGGTCTGCTGATCTGGATCACCGAGTATTACACCGGCACCGGCAAGCGCCCGGTAACGTCGATTGCCAAGGCTTCTGTCACGGGCCACGGCACCAACGTGATCCAAGGCCTCGCCATCTCGATGGAATCGACCGCGCCGGTCGCCCTCGTGATCTGCGTCGGCATTATCGCCACCTATCTGTTGGCGGGCCTTTTCGGTATCGCCATCGCGGTGTCGACGATGCTCTCGCTGGCGGGCATGATCGTGGCGCTCGATGCTTTCGGTCCTGTCACCGATAACGCGGGCGGCATTGCAGAAATGTCGGGCCTCGAAGGCGATGTGCGCAAGACGACTGATGCGCTCGACGCGGTGGGCAACACCACCAAGGCCGTGACCAAGGGCTATGCCATTGGTTCCGCCGGTCTTGGCGCGCTGGTGCTCTTCGCCGCTTATACCGAAGACCTGAAATACTTCATCACCCAGAAGGTAGGCTATTTCGCGGATGTGACGCAGCCGACCTTCGGCCTCAACGATCCTTGGGTCGTGGTTGGCTTGTTCTTCGGTGGTCTGCTTCCCTACCTCTTTGGTGGTATCGCGATGACGGCTGTGGGCCGCGCCGCGGGCGCCGTGGTGGAAGAGGTGCGCCGCCAGTTCAAGGAAATGCCCGGCATCATGGAAGGCACCCAGAAGCCTGACTACGGCAAGGCCGTGGACATGCTGACCAAGGCGGCGATCAAGGAGATGCAGATCCCCTCGTTGTTGCCGGTGCTGTCCCCGATCGTGCTCTACTTCGTGGTCTTCTATGCGGCGGGCGGCGATTCTGCGGCGAAGGTGGAAGCCTTCAACGCGCTCGGTGCCATGCTGCTTGGCGTGATCGTGACCGGTCTCTTTGTCGCTATCTCGATGACCTCGGGCGGCGGCGCGTGGGATAACGCCAAGAAGTACATCGAAGACGGCCATTTCGGCGGCAAGGGCTCCGACGCCCACAAAGCCGCTGTGACGGGCGATACCGTCGGCGATCCCTACAAGGATACCGCAGGTCCTGCCGTCAACCCGATGATCAAGATCACCAACATCGTGGCGCTGCTTCTGCTCGCCGCGCTGGCGAATTTCTGATCATCCGTACACGTATAAATGCGAAGCGCCGGGCGAAACCCCGGCGCTTTTTGTTTGGCCGTAGAGAGAATTTGTCATCCCGGACGCGCCCATGCTGAGTTTGAAGTCCGGCACGCGGGCGCGATCCGGGATCCACTTTTGCGCCTGCGCAGATTTTGAAGTGGATCCCGGCTCTGCGCGCGGCTCGCTTTGGCTCGCACGCGCTGCGGCCGGGATGACAGCCAAAGCTAAGATGTCAGCCTAAACAAAAACGGCCCGCTTGCGCGAGCCGTCTGCCAGGTCGATCCGGAGCTTACCGGCCCGGACCGCCGCCGCCGCCAGGGTTCTGTTCCTGCTGGCTGCCATAGCCGCCAGGAACGCCCGGTGTGGCGTTGAAGAGCTGCTGCAGGAAGGTGAGCTCGCGCCCGCGCGTGGGCGTGGTGCGGGTCTCAAACGCGATCACGTTGCCGTCTTCCAGGCCGTAATGCTTCATGTCGCTGACCTTGCCTTCCTTGTCGAAATAGACGGCCAGGATGTGCCGGTTCAGCACCGAAGGCGTGAAGAAGGCGACCTGCTTTTCGGTCTGGGTGATGTAGTACCAGGCATCGCCACCAAAGGCCGCCTGCACGGATGGATCGCCGAGCTTCTGCTCTATGGCGGTCTTGGTATCGGTTCCGATGGCGACACCCGCTTCCGCGTCGAGATTCTGGATATAGCCGCGGTTGCTGACCACCGGCGTGCAGCCTGCCGAAAGGAGGCCGACCACCAGGACGGCTGTGGAAACGGAAAGGCGGTTCATCGAGTAATCCCTGTCAGGTGAAGTCAGGCGCACACTGTAAAACGCCATCCACAGCCTTGGAACGGCGGTAAATGTGCTAGCCTTGGGCCGAGCCTGTTGCAAGGCTTTCCCGTAGGCAAGACCTATCATGCTGAACGCGCTTCGCCAGAGCAAGCAGATCAAAACCCACGCGGCGCGGACCTATGCGGGCATCGTGGCGCGGTCGCGCGAACCTTTCTTTTTCGTCACCTTGGCCGTGCCGGATAGTTTCGATGGCCGCTTCGATCTTCTCACGCTGCACGCCTATCTTGTGCTCAGCCGGCTAAAGGAGGAGGGGCGCACAAAGCTCGCGCAAGCGCTGGTAGACCGCCTCTTTACCGCCTTTGACGAGGCGCTGCGCGAGCTTGGGGCAGGGGACATCGCCATGGGGCGGCGGATGAAACAGATGGCGGATGCCTTTTATGGCCGTCTTGCGGCCTATGAGGCTGCCACCGACCCAGCCACGATGGGCGAGGCGCTTGTGCGCAACCTCTATCGCGGAGAACTCCCCGCTTGCATCGGCGCTGTGGCAGATTACGTCTTAGCGGCGAAACAGATCCTAAAGGTGAGCCCGGACGGCGGCGTGGATTTCGGTCCCTTGCCGGGCAGCCCTTAACACTTAATCCGAGTACCTCTCATGGCTTCAGGCAGCGATAAAGACGTTGATACCCCCTTCATCCATATGTTCGATCTGGGCGATCTCACCCAGGCCGGCTCCGACATTAAGGTGGAGGCCCCCGCCGATGTTCTGAAGGCGCTTGCCGTCTGGGCCGATGTGCGTGAGGTGAAGCGGTTTTCCGCCGCCGTGCATCTGAAACGGATTGGCCAGAACCGATTTTCCTATGCCGCCGAGCTTACGGCGGACATCGTGCAGGCCTGCGTCGTCACGCTGGAACCAATCGAATCGCATCTCACCCGCGAAATCGCGCGAGAGCTGCATTTGATGCCACGTAAGGTAGAAGAAACCGGCGAATTGACCCTTTCCGCCGGCGATGAGGACGTTCCGGAGGTCATTACCAGCCTGGATTATGACCTTGCGACGCCTTTGCTCGAGGAATTTGTTCTTGCGATTGACCCTTATGCACGCAAGGAAGGTGCGGCTTTTGAGCCACCCCCGGCCACAGAAACCCTGCCAGAAAGCCCTTTTGCAGTGCTCAAGGCCTTAAAGGGCAAGGAATAATCGCAAAATAGACGGTGTTTTTGCCGCTTGAAACTTTGGGCCGTTTCCTGCTACCTCCCGCGCCTGCTTTTACCGCCCCCTGCCGCGAGGCACGGGGCACCGATGGAGTAGGTATCCGCCATGGCGGTCCCAAAGAGAAAAAAGTCGCCGTCTGCGCGCAACATGCGTCGGTCGCATCATGCACTGGCGCCGGTTTCCTACAATGAGTGCCCGAATTGCGGCGAGCCCAAGCGCCCGCATCATGTCTGCGGCTCCTGCGGTCATTACGATGGCCGTGAAGTCGCTGCTGAAGCGAAAGCCTAAGGACCCGGGTCGCGTCATGCGGCCCGCTTTAGGGGCCGCGGCCCTCATTAAGCGGCCCGCATAGGGACAGGTGAATCTTGGCCGGCGAATTGACGGTATCGATTGATGCGATGGGCGGTGATGCCGGCCCTTCGATCGTCATATCCGCATTGGTGCGCTCTTTGCAGCGCCACCCGGAGGTCAAGTTCATCCTGCACGGTGATGAAACCGTGCTGCATGAGCTGATTGCCAAGCGCAAAGGCAGGTTCAGCACGAACGTGTCTGTGCGCCATGCACCGACGCGCGTGGCGATGGACGAAAAGCCGTCCTATGCGCTGCGCCGCCGTCGCGACTCCTCCATGTGGCATGCCATCGAATCGGTGAAGACCGGTGAGGCCGAAGCGGTCGTTTCCGCAGGCAATACCGGCGCGCTGATGGCCATGGGCATGTACAATCTCGGCTTGGTGGATGGGATCTCCCGTCCTGCCATTGCTTCTGTCTGGCCCACCCAGCGCGGTCAGACGGTGGTGCTCGATTGCGGCGCCAATATCGAATGCGATGCCGAACAGCTCGTCGATTTCGCCGTTATGGGTGAAGCCTTCGCGCGCGCTGTGCTCGGCCTGCCGCGTCCCAAGGTTGGCCTTCTCAATGTCGGCTCCGAGGATATGAAAGGCCATGACGCTGTACGCGGCGCGGCTGCTATCTTGCGCGAAGCCAAGCTGCCGATGGAATTCGTCGGCTTCATTGAAGGCAATCACATCGCTGAAGGCGTGGTCGATGTCGCTGTCACCGACGGCTTCACCGGCAATGTCACGCTGAAGACGGTGGAAGGCACGGCTAAGCTGATCTCCTTCTATTTGCGCAGCGCCTTGAAACGCTCCTTCCTCTCGCGGCTTGGTGCCGTGCTCGCCTCTGGCGCTTTGCTCGCCTTGAAGCGTAAGCTCGATCCGCGCGCGGCGGGCGGCGGCTTGATGCTCGGCCTCAACGGCATTGTCGTCAAAAGCCATGGCGGTTCGGATGCGCTGGGCTTCGCCTATGCCATCGATACGGCTATCGATATGGCGGTGGGCGGCGTGAACAAATCCATCGCGGCCGACCGTGCGGGTGTAGTGCCCGAGGCGGCGCTGCCGTGACCCGCTCCGTGATCCGCTCGCATGTTCTTGGCTATGGCGCTTATCTGCCGGAGAACATCGTCACCAATAATGACTTCGCCCAGCGGATGGATACCTCTGATGAGTGGATCCGTACCCGCACCGGCATTCGCCAGCGCCACTTCGCGGCTGAGGGCGAAAAGACGTCTGATCTCGCGGTAAAAGCTGCAGAAGCTGCGCTCAAAAACGCGGGCTGCACCGCCGCCGATATTGATATGGTCGTGGTCGCCACCACCACGCCGGATGAGACCTTTCCGAGTGTCGGCACCATGGTGCAGGCGCGCCTCGGCATAACGCGCGGCTTTGCTTTCGATGTGCAGGCGGTGTGTTCGGGCTTCATCTATGCGCTCGCTACCGCGGATAACTTTATCAAATCGGGACAGGCGCGCAGCGCCTTGGTGATTGGCGCCGAAACCATGAGCCGCTTGCTCGATTGGGAAGACCGTTCAACTTGCGTGCTCTTCGGTGATGGCGCGGGCGCGATCGTGCTCAACGCGGGTGAGGGGCAGGGTACGGCGGCCGATCGCGGTATTCTCAATACGCAGCTCTTCTCCGATGGCCGCATGCATGACTTGCTCTATGTCGATGGCGGGCCGTCTTCGACCGGCACCACTGGCCATCTGCGCATGATGGGCAAGGAAGTCTTCAAGCACGCCGTCAACAACATCTCCGTCGCCATTGAAGCTTCCGCAAAAGCTGCGGGCGTTCCGGTGGAGGAGATCGACTGGTTTGTGCCGCATCAGGCCAACCAGCGCATTCTTGATGGTATCGCCAAGAAGCTGAACGTGGATGCCTCCAAGGTGATTTCCACCGTGGCGCTGCATGGCAATACCTCGGCGGCTTCGGTGCCGCTGGCGCTGGCCACCGCGGTCGGTGACGGGCGCATCAAACCCGGTCAACTCGTCCTGCTAGAGGCCCTCGGGGGGGGTATGACCTGGGGCGCCGGGCTGATTCGCTGGTAGCAGTTCGCAGAAACCTGTAAAGCCCCGTCTTAAACCTTTGATGTTGACGGAAAATCCCTGTTCTGTTTACGTTTACCTCCAGAACCAGGGATTCGGCTTCTGCCATGACCACAACTACTCTCACGCGTGCCGACCTCACCGAGGCGGTGTTCCAGGCGGTTGGGCTTTCGCGTAACGAATCTGCCCAGATGGTGGAAGACATTTTGGAAGAGCTGTGCTCGGCGCTGGTGCGCGGGGAAACGGTAAAGCTCTCCTCTTTCGGGACCTTCGCGGTGCGCCAGAAATCGCAACGCATGGGCCGCAATCCCAAAACGGGCGACGAGGTTCCGATTGCGCCGCGCCGGGTGTTGGTTTTCCGTCCCAGCCATGTGCTGAAGGCGGTAATCAACGGGCAAACGCCGCCCGATGGCTATGACGAGGCCGATTGATGTCGCTTGCGGTGGTAGCCGGCCTTGATGCGAACAAGGCCGCGTCAGTTAAATCTCCTGAAGCGTTCCGTACCATCAGTGAAGTGTCGGTGGAGCTGGACGTGCCGCAGCATGTGCTGCGCTTCTGGGAAAGCCGCTTTTCGCAGATAAAGCCGACCAAGCGCGCCGGTGGGCGCCGCTATTACCGCCCGGAGGACGTCGATCTTCTGCGCGGAATCCGAAGCCTTCTCTATTCCGACGGCTACACCATCAAGGGCGTGCAGAAGCTCTTGCGCGAGAAGGGTGCCCGTTTCGTTGCCGATGTCGGCCGCCAGTCGCTGGTGCCTGCCGCGCCGCGCCCCAAGAAAGAGGGAGCCGTGCTCGCCTTCCGCCGTGGCCGCGATCTGGCTGAGGAAGAGCGTGAGAAGCTCGAGATTCTCCTGGCTGAGCTGGTACAGCTCAAGGCGCGCCTGCGCCAGGCGCCGCGTTTCCAGTTCTGAGAAGCCCGCGTCAGATTTTCTCAAAAATCCTCAAAAAACATGATCTTGCGGCGGTTTCTGCGGTTGCCCTTCGAGGCATCGGCCACTATAGTCCGCCGCCCTTGAGGTACCCCTTCAAGGAATTTCCCCCGGCGGTCGCCCCCTCGAAAGAGGAGTGAGACCGTCAAATTGACCGGTCGCCCAACCAGCGAACCGGTCAGACCCGCGGGTTTCCCGCGATGAGGTCGGAGCGTGGCGCAGTCTGGTTAGCGCACCAGTCTGGGGGACTGGGGGTCGGAGGTTCGAATCCTCTCGCTCCGACCATTCCATTCAAACACATCCATTTCGCCGCCAGTCTGCCTGCGCTCAAGGCGTAGCAGCTCTTCCACGCATGCCCATTCCTTCTCTGGAGTGCCGCTGACGCCTTTGCCTATCTATATCTGACGCTAAATTCTGAAATTGGCCCTATGTGTCGCATTAAAATATCTAGCCTGAATGAAATCATGAAATTATAAGTCGTAAGCGAGGGCGGCGGCCGATCAGGCAGCCCATTCAGCCCATGCGTAATGTTTAGAGGAATGTGATGTCAGATTGGTCCGAGCATTATGCGACGCGTGTTTCCCATATGCAGGCGTCGGAAATCCGTGAATTGCTGAAGCTTCTGGATCAGCCCGACATCATCTCCTTTGCTGGCGGTATTCCGGATCCCGCGCTGTTTCCGCGCGAGGAGATTGCCCAAGCCTATCAGCGCATTCTCGGCGATCCGCAGCTCTCGGCGGTGGCGCTGCAATATTCCATCAGCGAAGGTTATCTGCCGCTGCGCGAATGGCTGGCGGGATATATGGGCCGGCTGGGTGTCGCCTGCACGCCTGAGAACATTCTCATCACCAATGGCTCGCAGCAGGCTCTCGATTTCGTTGGCAAGCTGTTCATTTCGCCAGGAGACAGCATGCTTGTGGCATGGCCGACCTATCTTGGCGCCTTGCAAGCCTTCAGCAGCTATGAACCGCGTTTCGATGTGCTCCCAGGGGAGAATTCCAATCGCACCTTGGAAAGCTATACTAGCCAAGGCGCCGCCAAGCCGAAATTCGGTTATGTGATGCCGGAATTCCAGAACCCGACCGGCACCAGCCTCAGCCTTGCCGAACGTGAGCGCCTGCTCGATACGGCGGCGGAACTCGATTTACCCCTGGTGGAGGACAGTGCTTACGAAAAGCTGCGCTATGACGGCGAACGCGTGCCGTCGCTCTTGGCACTGGCGGCTCAGCGCGCTGGCGGGATCGATCACTGCAAGGTGCTTTATTGCGGCACCTTCTCCAAGAGTATAGTTCCGGCACTGCGCATCGGCTGGATCGTGGCCGCCAAGCCGGTCATTCAGAAGCTGGTGCTGATGAAGCAAGCGAGCGACCTGCATGTCTCCACCTTGAACCAGATGGTCATGCATGAGGTTGCTTCGGCGCGCATTGAAGATCTGGCAGCGAATATGCGGCGGGTTTATCGCGCGCGGCGGGATGCCATGCTGGCCGCGCTCGACCGACACATGCCCAAAGGCATCCACTTCACGCGCCCGGAAGGTGGAATGTTCGTCTGGGTGACATTGCCGGAAGGGATCGATGGTGCAGAGCTTCTCAAGCGCTGCATAGAAGAGGGGCGGGTCGCCTTCGTGCCGGGCGCGGCGTTCTTCGCAGATCGCTCCTGCCGCAATACCATCCGCTTGAGCTTCTCCTTGAGCGAACCTGCCAAGATCGATGAAGGCATCAAGCGTCTGGCGTCGATCCTGAAGCTGGAAATGGCTGAGATGACGCACGCGGCTTGAAGCAAGGGAAGGCTAGTATGCGGTGTTGGATTTGTTGCGCATACGCTTAAAGCGCGTGAAGCCCAAATTCACCAAGGCCGCGGTATCGAATTCGGTCATGCCCTCCGCTGTCAGCCGCGCCTCGGCGTATTCCGGCACATGGTCCTGCGCGCACTTGAATTCCGTATTGGGCACCAGCTTGTTCATGCGTGAGATCGAGCCGTAACACTCCATCGTCGGGCACTGATACATGCAGCCCGCATTGACGAAGAGGCGTATGCGGGACTTGTCGGCGATGGTGGAAAGCCCCGCAAGATCGTCATTCATGATGGGATGCAGCACCACAACATCATAGTTTTCCAGGAAGCTCGAAAGCTTATCGAGCGTGCGCACCTGGTTGATCACGGAAGCTTCAAGTTCGAAATCCGGGAAGTCCTCGCGTATCCAGCGGGCGAGTTCAGCGCGCGCGACGATGACCGAATTACCCTTGCGGTGATATTTGGCAAGAAACGGCTTGCTCGAAAGATATTCCTCGCGCGACGTCACGATATTTTGCAGCGGAATGCGATAACCGATGCCGTTATCGTACATCCAATGAATGTCGGCATCGGAAAGCTCCGGGCCGTGATAGATGCGTCCACCATAGAGTGGGGTGTATTCCCGAAAGGCGAAGACCGACTTGACGGGGATGTCTTCGAAGAAGATAGCGAGAAAGGCGGCAATGGAATTCGACATGGTTTTGCCGCGCGCCGAAACCGAAAAGTCCAATGTCTCTGAAAACATATCGTTCCCCATCCGCATTCAGTCTTTATAGGTGGTCAATGCATCGCCCAGCGCTTCACGCAGCGGCGCAAGCCAGGGCACATAGTTCTGCCATTGGTCGAGGCCATTTCGGCTGATGGGCTGGCGCACTTGCTCGGAGCTTGGCGTTCGCACGCTGCGCCGCGTGTTGTGGAACTCTAAACAGGCTTGCTCGAACGGGAGCCCGGAATACGAGAGCAACCGCTGAACACTGCCTTCAAGGTCTTCCACCACATCCTCGTAGTGCAGTTTCAGAACCCGGTCCGGCAGTACGGCATTCCAATGGCGCATAAGATCGAGATAACTGCGATAGTACCGCGCGATGTGGCGGGCATCGTAGCTGAATTCCTGATTGGTCGTGCCGAAGAGCTGTTTCAGATTGCTGAAGCAACAGGCCATGGGCTCACGGCGCACATCTATGATGGTGGCACGCGGCAGGATCAGGTGAATAAAACCGATGTGCCAGAAATTATTCGGCATCTTGTCGATGAAGAAAGGGCGCCCCAGTTTGAGGTATGCGCGGGTCTCCGCGATGAAGCGCTCACCTAACCCGCGCACATCCTCGACCGAAAGCTCAAGCAGCGCCTTGGGGTTCGATGGCAGGCCGCAATGGCCGTCCTGACCGCAGATTTTGCCGATATAGCCCGCGATTTCCGTCAGTTCCTGCGTGCCTTCGATTTGGGAATGGGAGGCGAGGATCTGTTCGATCAAGGTTGATCCCGAACGCGGCAGCCCCACGACGAAGATGGGAGAAGCATCATCGCTGCCCCAATCTTTGCGCGCTGAGAAAAACTCCGCCGTGAAGGTTTCCTTCAGCCGTGTTACTGCAGCTTCGGCAATATCCGGGCGCCAGCGGCTGGTCGCCCGCCGCACGGCATTGCCCCGCTTGTAATATTGCCAAGAGGATTCAACGTCGCTCCTGTCTTCCAGGGCCTTGCCCAAGGCAAAGCACAGATAGACGCGATCCGTGTCCTCAATACCTTGCTGTGCTTCCGCAGCACGCAGGCGTGAGAGTTCGGTATCGCTGAAGTGATAGGTCTTCAGATTGGCAAGGCCAAACCAGGCCACGCCATAATCCGGCCGAGCCGCCAGAGCGGCGTGATATTCTGCGATGGCCTCATCTCTGCGGCCGATAATCTTCAGCGCATCTGCGCGCCACAAGTGCAAATCCGCCGCTTCCGGTCCTGTTGATGACTGCCCCGCAAGAAGTTTCCCACAGACATCGATGACTGGTTCGTGGTCGCCCAAGCCGATCAAAGCCATGCCGTATTGCTTGAGATAGGCGCGGTTTTTGGGCTCCAGCTTGAGTAGTTTCTCGGTCTCTTGTCTCGCAGCCAAGTGTTTTTGCCGCTCTAACAAAAGCGCGGCGTAGTCAAACTGTGCAGCATGGTAGTCCGGCGCCTGCACCAGCACCGCACGGAAGAGCGTCTCGGCCTCATCCAGCGCGCCGCGGGCTTGGCATATGCGTGCCAAAAGGCGCAAGGCGCCGACATTGCCACTATCTTTGCGCAGGTATTCGCGGATCACATCTTCTGCCGGATCAAGATCGCTATCGGCAAACAGGCTGTTTGCCACAACCACTTCCGGCGGAAGCTGTTTCAAGGTGGAGAGATTTCTTGCCGCCTGCTCAGCCTCTGCCGTGTAGCCCGCGAGCCGGTAAAGCTGTTCCAGCATATCCCAACTTGCTGGTAGAGTGGGGTTGAGGCGTACGGCTTCGCGCAGCGCTTCAAGGGCTGCTGGGCCATCCCTGAGGAGCACATGGCAATGGCCCAGCTCCTGATGGAGGCGGCTAAAGCGGGGATGGACAGAGTGCAATAGTTTGAGGGTGGTCAGAGCTTCCGGCAGGCGCCCTGCGGCGCGAAAGCCGATAGCCTTCTTCAACAGAGCGTCGCGCTCGGCAAAATCGATGGTGTTCATCATTTCCCCTCGAAGCTGTAGCCGAACAATTCCAGGTCTTGGGCATAGCGCGCAGCAACGCCATCGATCAGGTCGCGATCATAATATTGGCGATAATCGCCGCGCGTTGTGCTGTTCACGCGCTCGAGCGGGCGGGACGAAATTCCGATACGGGCGCAGATCCCCTCATAGGAATCCTGCATGTCTTCCACCCGGCCGACCATATCTGTCAGCAAGGTCTTGCCATCATCGTCCAGAAGCAGCGAGGCTTGCGCTTGGAAAAGAATGTGCTGTTCCGGCGGGTCGCGGAACAGGAAATGGCGCATCACCTCACGCGGCTGCTGACGAAAAAGATCCCCGCCGCGCAGCATGAAGGCGCAATAGGAGACGAAGCGGTCGAACGGATTTCGCACAAAGGCGAATTTGAAATATCTGCCGAAGGCATCCTGGCCGAGATGAGGGCGAACCTGTCGCAATGCAAGATGGCCATGTTGAAGCGCAGCCAGATCGGCCCAGGGAAAACGTCTGTCCACGAATAATCCCACCTGCTCGAGGTCGTCACCGCTCATCTGTTCGCGCAAAGCCCGGCGCACGGAATGCGTGCCGGTCTTGGGCACGGCGGCAAAGATGAAGTGATGGCGGTGGGAGATGATCACGGGGCACCTGATATGGGAAACGCGCCCCCTCGAGGGAGGAGGCGCGCTGAGAGTGTATTAAAGGTACATGTCAGAATTTATAGCTGATACCTCCCATATAGGTCGTACCGCTCTGGGTCTGATTATAGAGGTAGCGGTTCTGGCCCCAGAATTGTGTGTCTTTCTGGTTGGTCAGGTTGACCGCATCCAGCGTGGCCTGCAGCTGGTCCGTGATGTTGTAGAAGAGGGCCGCATCGACATAATTGCCGCCCGTAAAGCCCCTCGTATCGGCGCTCATTGGGGTGGCGCCGTGGCCCGTGAACCAGCTGCTACGATGGCTCAAAGACGCGCGTGCGCCCCAGTCGCTGGTTTCGTAATAAAGGGTGGCGTTGTAGGAGGTGTTCGAAATCCCGGTAATGGATTGCGGGAAGTCGACATAGGTGTAGTTCACCACCGCGCCAAGGTTGTTGAATGGTGCCGGCAGGAAGTCGAACTGGCTCTGTGCGGCCAATTCCACGCCGGTGATCTTCTTGGTGCCTGGATCATTGATCGGCATCGAGAAGGATTCGAGCAGTGTGTCAGCCGTCGCACCCGGGGTTGTCGCGGGCGAAATTTGAGCCTGGGCATAGGTCAGCGCATTGCCATTATCGATGCTCCAGGTCTTCGAGGTGATGAAGTTCTTCACGTATTTCTGAAAAACACCGACAGAGATCAGGCCGACTTTGCCGAAATAGTATTCCACGCCGAGATCCAGCGTAGTGTCCAGGAAGGGCTTGAGGTTGGGATTGCCGCGCGAAGCCGTGAAGTCGCAATTGCTCTTGGAGTTTGGCGCGGTGGGATCGCAAGTCGAAGTGTTGTTCTGGAAGGCGCTGCCTTGCGCCGCGATCGAGCCAAGGCTCGGGCGGTTGAGGTTTTGCGTTGCCGTGAAGCGCACCAGCACCTCCGGCGTCAGCTCCAGCACCGTGTTCAGGGCCGGAAGCAGGCCGTCATAGCTCCCCTTCACATCCGCAGTGCCGAGATAGGCGTAGTTCTTGCCCTGGATCCAGCCTTGGCTGCGGGTGTCGGTGCTATAGCCGCGCACGCCGATATTGCCGCGGAACGGCTTGCCGAACATTTCGCTGTCCCAGTCAACCTGCGCGTAATAGGAGACCGTCTTTTCGTCGACCTTGAAGACGTTCTCGATGTCTTTCAGCGCGCCGCCTGTGCCATCCGCCTTAGGCGCAAGACGGTGATATTCCTTGTACTTCGCAAAGGCCTTGTCGTAATCGCCGATCAGCCACGAGCCGTAGCTGTTGTGGAAGACTGTGGTGATATCGGCGACAGAGGTGCCACGCGTGATGGCCGTGGTGCCATTGTCGCCGCCGTCATAGTAGTACGACGCGCCGTTCTGCGAGAAATTGTGATAGGCAACACCCGCGCGCAGCGTCACATGCTCGTCGAGTTTATAGCGCGCGTTCAGCACGCCTTCCTTCAGCTCGGAGGAGTTATTGAAGGCGCGATAGTAGAAGTTATCCATCGCGTAATTGGCCGGATTGGTCGGGTCCCAGTTGGTGTACTGGAACGAGGCTGAACGCCCGTCCGTGCCGTAATTAGCAATGAGACCGCCCTTGGCGCGCATATAGAGCTTGTCGTCGTAAGGCGTCTTATAAAGCGACTTCTCGGCGCCGATATGGCCGTCGATGGTGAGCGCATCGGAAACGTCCCAGGTGCCGGTCAGGACGCCTTGGTTGAACACGTTCAGGTTCTTTTCGCGGCGATGTTCGCTGCCGAAGGTCACGTTGGAGGAATCGGTCATGGTGACATAGCCGTTCGCATCCACCGTGTAGTTGTTGAAGACCGTGGCATTCTGGAAGATGGCGGGCCAGGGCGAACCCTTGGGGCCATCCAAATTGGTCGAACCAAGGCCGTTGAGCGGGCGGGTGGCCAGATGCAGCTCATCGCGATGAACGGTGAATTCGCCGTGCAGCGCATCGAGGGTCAAGAGGATGTTGTTTGTCGGCTTCCACTGCACCGCCGCGGTGAGGCCCAAACGGTCCTGCTTGCCGTTCCAGGACGAGATGCGATTGCCATCGGGGAAATAGAGATTGCCCGCGAGGAAGCGCTGCTGCTTGTCGGCGGAAAGATGCGAGATGTCGACACCGGACGCGACGAGGTCGAGCGCCTTGCCGGTCTGCTTGCCGGTTTTCGCGTCTGTCGTGGTCGCCCCAAGCAGCGAATAGTTATAGGTGTTGTGGCCTTCTTCGGTCGTCCGGCGATGGCCATAGGCGACAGAGACGGCGATGCCGAACTTATCGTCCCAATTATAGCTCGCCAGCGCGGCGATGCGCGGCTGCAAGTCTCCCGTATATTGGTTGCTGCCCGCCTTGGCCGTCACCGCGCCCTTGAAGCCCGTATTGTAATCGAGCGGCTTGCCGGTGAAGAGACCGACCGTACCGGCCATGCCGCCTTCATTCTGCGAAGCCTGGAAGGTCTTTTCGACTTCGACCTTGGAGAACAGTTCCGAGGCAAAGATGTTAAAGTCGAAAGAGCGGTCGCGCGAACGCTGGCCGCGGCTGTCCTGCGCGGAGTCGACGTTCCCCAGCACTTCCATGCCATTCAGCTGCACGCGGGCGAAATCAGGCCCGAGACCGCGCAGCGAAATGCGGCGGCCTTCGCCGGCTTCGCGGGTAATCTGCACACCGGGCAGGCGCTGCAGGGATTCGGCCAGATTGAGTTCCGGGAACTTGGCCATATCTTCGGCGACAATCGCGTCTTTCAGGATGACGGATTCGCGCTTGATATTGCGCGCCGCGGTCAGCGATTCCTGATAGCTGCCGGTGACGACGACCGTCTCAACGGTGTTGCTTGCGACTTGCTGAGCTGATGCAGCAGATGACGTGGCGCCCGCAACCAGCACTGCCGCGCTGGCCATCAATACGCTCTTCAGGCTTGGGCGCGCGGCCCAAGCGAAATGCTCTCGAGACATAATTACCCCTCCACAACCGATGTGACCCAGCCGTTCGATGGAACGGCCACCTCAGGTCACGCCGAATGTGCCAAGCAATTACGGAGCATTTTGTTCTGTCTTATTGCAGGTGTGTGACATTATGTGGAAATGAGCGATTGGTGTGTGGTTTTCGTGTTGGTTTGCGTGATGCTTGCGTTGAGCTTGGGCGATGTTCTGCCTAGGATTGCAGCACCGCGCGGCCATTGCACCAGAGCCTACGCACCACGGGCGTATCGCCCACCTTGCGGAAGCACAACAAATCGGCACGCAGGCCTGGTTTCAGATGGCCGCGATCCGAAAGACCAGCAATATCGGCGATTTTCCAAGTCGCCATGGCGAGCGTCTGATGCAGCGGCAAATCGCAATCCCGTTCCAGTTTGAGGATTGCCTGCAAAAGGCTCGCGGGCACGTAATCGGAAGAAAGCCCGTCGAGCACGCCCAGCCGCGCCAGTTCACTTGCCGAAACGCCGCCGGAATGAGAGCCGCCGCGCACCACATTAGGTGCACCTGCCACCGTCGCCATGCCGCGCTCATGGGCGGCGCGCGCAGCCTCCACCGTGGTCGGGAATTCGGAAATCACCGCGCCCATTTTCTGCGCCTGCTCGACATCTTCTATTGTCGTGTCGTCATGGGTAGCCAGCGGGACGTTCTTGCTCGCTAGCATTTCGGCCAGCTTCGGCCAGTTGCGCGCCACATGGATGGGACCAGTCTGCATCTCCTCGCGCACGCTGGCTTCGAATTCCTCATCGCTCTCGACTTTGGAGATTTTGTTGTAGCGCTTGAGGTCATCAAGATTGCGCCATTGGCGCTGGCCGGGCGTGTGATCCATCAGCGAGACGAGGCGCACCAGCTTGTGATCGATATAGGGCGCGACATCCTCGATCAGATTTTCGCCGCTCAGCTCGCAGCGGATATGGATCAGGTGATCGGTGCGGAACAGATTTTTGGCGCTGCCGGTCGTGATCGCGTCCATGGTGTGGGCGAAGATCGAGCGGCGATACTCTTTCTTGCCATAGGGCGTGCCAGCCGAGACGCTGTCATAGACCGTGGTAATGCCAGCACCAGCTAGATCATTGTCATGGGCCAGCGCCGCAGCAAGCCCATCCGGCCAGAATACACCGGGACGCGGCATGAAGTGCTTTTCGAGGTTGTCCGTATGTACCTCGATCAGGCCGGGGCAAAGATAATCACCCTCGGCATCGATCGCGCTTGGCAAGGCCGTGCTGGTTTGGTCGATCGCTTTAATGCCATTCGCATCGAATACCAGGGTTCCGCGTACCGACTCGTTCTCCAAGACCAAGGTTGCATTGGTGATAACAGTCTCACGCATGATTGCTCAGCCTTATAGTACGAGTGGCAACGCGGTCGCTGACCGCCTCGTCGTGGAAAATACCGGCCATGGCTGCACCGCGTTCGCGGGCATTCGCGATGAGCTCGATCACGATGTCACGGTTCTCTGCATCGAGCGAGGCGGTCGGCTCATCCAGCAGCATCACCGGGGTCGGGTCGACAAAGGATCGCGCGATATTCACGCGCTGCTGTTCGCCGCCAGAAAAGGTCGCAGGCGCAAGTCCCCATATCCGCTCTGGAAGATGTAGCCGTTTCAACATCTCCGCTGCCCGGTCGCTCGCTTCGTCCTTGGGGACGCCGCGCGACAGCATTGGGTCCATGACAATGGCAAGCGTCGAGATGCGCGGGATGACGCGCAGGAACTGCGAGACAAAGGATAACGTCTTGCGGCGGATATCCAAGACAAGGCTGGCGCGCGCGCCGACGATATCGACCATCTCGCTTTGATGCCGAATCCGCACCGTTCCTGATACCGGGCGGTAGTTTCCATAAAGGATGCGCAGAAGTGTGGATTTTCCAGTTCCCGAGGGGCCTTTCAGCACCACCATTTTTCCGGCCGTGATGTCGAGGTCGATGTCTTGCAGCACATCCAGCACAACCCCTTGCTGGTTATGCAGTGTAAAGGTCTTTTTGAGGTTTCGCGCTTCAAGAAGGATGGTCATGGGCTCCTCACGCGCTCAGAACGGCAGAGGTAAGAAGCTGCGTATAGGCGTGATGGGGATCATCGAGAACCTGATCGGTCAGGCCTTCCTCGATGATCCTGCTATCTTTCATCACGATCAGGCGATCCGTCAGAAGCCGCGCCACGGCGAGATCATGGGTCACCACGATAGCGGCAATGCCAAGATCACGCACCAGCACGCGCAAGAGATCGAGCAGTTTCGCCTGCACCGAAACATCAAGCCCGCCGGTCGGTTCGTCCATCAGCACCAGCCGCGGTTCGGCCACCAGAACGCGCGCGATTTGCAAACGCTGCTGCATGCCGCCGGAAAAGCTTTTGGGATTATCGTCGATGCGCGCGGGATCGATTTCGACGCGCGCCAGCCAATCCTGAACGCTTGCACGGATGCGTCCGTAATGGCGCTCGCCTTTGGCCATCAAGGATTCGCCGATATTGGCACCGGCAGAAACTTCCAAACGTAGTCCATCGCGTGGGTTTTGATGCACCATGCCCCATTCGGTGCGCATCAGGGCACGGCGCTTGGATTCGTCCTGAGCATAAATATCGATGGGATCTTCGCCGTGACGAAAAAGGATTCGCCCGGTATCAGGCCGGTCCAGCCCTGCGAGGCTGCGCAGCAAAGTGGTTTTGCCCGAGCCGGATTCGCCCACAATGCCCAAGACTTCGCCCGGCCATAACGAGAGCGATATATCGCGGCAGCCGCCGTACCCGCCAAAGGTTCTGGTCACCTTGGTTGCGGTTAGAAGCGCGTCGTCCATCATGTCTGCGCTCCGGCAAGGTGAATGGCCTTGGCTTTTTCCAATTGCGGCCCGGTATGGCCTTGCGCGCGGCGGCTCTCGCAATAATGGCTATCGGAACAGACAAACATTCGCTCGCCCGCGTCGTTGATGATCACCTCATCAAGATAAGAAGTATCCGAGCCGCACAGGGCGCAAGGCTGGTCCCAGCGCTGCACCTCGAAGGGATGGTCCTCGAAATCGAGGCTTTTCACTTTTGTGTATGGCGGGATGGCATAGATTCGCTTCTCCCTTCCCGCGCCAAACAACTGCAGGGCAGGCGACATATCCATTTTCGGATTATCGAATTTCGGAATTGGCGTAGGACAGGTGAGGAAGCGGTCGTTGACTATCACCGGGTGGGAATAGGTCGAGGTGACATGGCCCGAATGCGCGATGTCCTCGTAAAGCCGCACATAGATCGGACCATATTCCGCCCAGGCATGCATTTTGCGCGTTTCCTGTTCGGAGGGCACAAGCTTGCGCAAAGGCTCCGGCAGCGGCACTTGGTAGACCAAGATCTGGCCCTCTTGCAGTGGCTCTTCCGGAATGCGGTGGCGTGTCTGGATGATGCTGGCCGCGCGCGTGTCTTCGGTTTCCGCCACACCGGTTACGCGCGCGAAGAAACGGCGGATGGAAATCGCATTGGTGGTATCGTCGGCACCCTGATCGATAACTTTTAAAGTGTCTTCGGGGCCGATGATCGCGGCGGTGATCTGAATGCCGCCTGTGCCCCAGCCGCGCGCCAAGGGCATTTCCCTGCTCGCAAACGGCACTTGATAGCCGGGAACGGCAATCGCCTTTAAGAGCGCGCGCCGGATCATGCGCTTGGTGGCTTCATCAAGATAGGCGTAGTTGTAATCGGGATCGTGGCGGCTTTTCATTCCGGCTCTCCGCCCTGTTCAGCCCGCATCCGCCGCACCAACTCCAATTCGCCCTGGAAATCGACGTAATGCGGCAGTTTCAGATGTTCCAGAAAACCCGCTGCTTCCACCGCATCGCTGTGATAGAGGACAAACTCCTGCTGCTGCGCGGGGTATGCGGGCGTTTCGCCGAACTTGTCGGTCTTCAGCGCCCGGTCGACCACGGCCATGCTCATGGCCTTGCGTTCATTATGTCCGAAGACCAAGCCATAGCCGCGGGTGAATTGCGGTGGCGCGTTTTTGGAGCCGGTGAATTGGTTGATCATCTGGCATTCGGTCAGGGTGATGTCGCCAAGCTCGATTTCAAAGCCGAGCTCTTCCGGCGCAAAACAGACCGCCGCATCTCCAACCCGGATTTCCCCGGCAAAAGGATGGTTGTGGCCATAACCGCGCTGAACCGAATAGGCGAGGCCGAGGAGAAAGCCTTCGTCCCCGCGTGTCAGGCTTTGCAGCCGCGCAGCACGTTCCGCCGGAAAGCTGATGGGATCGCGGGTGATATCTTCCGGCGCCGGATCGCCATCCTCTGGTGTTTCGGATTCGATCAGATCTTCCGCACCCAGAATATCAAGCACGCGCGGCATGGTTTCGCTTAAGGGGGCCGGCGCCACGGTTGCTTCCGCCCGGTCTCCGCTGGCTGTCAGGGAAAAATCGAACAGGCGGTGGGTGTAGTCATAGGTCGAGCCCAAAACTTGTCCGCCCGGTAAATCCTTGAAGGTCGCCGAAACGCGGCGGCGGATATGCATCTTGGCGGTGTCGAGCGGCAGCGATGAGCCGAAGCGGGAAAGCGTGGTGCGGTAGGCGCGCAAGAGAAACGCCGCTTCGATCACATCGCCTTGCGCTTGCTTCAAGGCGAGGGCGGCGAGGTCGGGATCATAGAGCGCGCCTTCATTCATCACCCGCGCAATCAGCAGGCTCATCTGTTCGCGCAGTTGCACGCAGTCGAGTTCGGGCACATCCACATTGCCGCGCCGTGTCTCGCTCAGGAGCTTGTGGGTTGCGTCGATCGCCGCTTCGCCGCCTTTGACCGCCAAATACATCAGGCGATCTCCCGGATAGTGCTCGAGCGCGGCAGACCGATCATCGCATTTCCCGCCGTCAGAAACACGTCTACCCCCAGCGGGAAGCGCGCGGCATTGGCTGCCATCTCCGCCCAGAAGCCGGGACGCGGCCCCGTGGGCGTAATGTCGACGGTATCGCGGATGCCCGGACCCGATAAACGTACCCTCGTGCCATATATAAAGTCGCGGCATTCTACGATCAGGGTGGCGGAGCGGTCGGGATAGCAATCCTCGCCCGCCGCGAAATCCCTCAGCAGTGGTGCAGCCGCGCCCAAGGCAAGCACGGCGAATTGCGCGTCTTTAGCTTTGGTTGTTGTGCGCGCGCCGGTGTGGAAGGCGAGCCAGGAGGCAGCCGGATGCTCATTGCCATGCGCCAGCCACACAGGCGTCGTGTAATCGGTCAAGCAAAGAAGAATGGCGGCAGCGGCGGGCGATAAGCCTTCCGCGCTGCCCGGGGGCGCTACAGACTGTGGCAAGCCCGGACGCGCCAAAGCGTCCTGCACGCCGCGAAACACAGCCTGGGCGTCGAAAACGGGATCAGCAAAACCGCTGCGCATCATTCATCGCCTCGGATCAGGGTGAAGAAATCGACCTTGGTGGCCGCGGCCTTGCGCGAGGCCAATTCTCTGGCTTCTTTTTCTTCTTGCGCCAAAGGCGTGATGATCTTGGTGAGCAGCGCCTCTTGCCGCTCCGGGTTTTGCAGCAAAGCATCCAGCGTGGCCGCGAGTTCGGCCTTGGCGCGGTCGCGCCCGAGCGCATAGGAAAATCCCAGCCGCCCATCGACGCGCACCACGCAGCGCGTCGCCGTCACCTCACCAATATTGAAGCGGGCGCCAGTACCACCCGCGCGGCCTTCGGCCATCACCGTGCCGGTCTCTGCCGGGCGCACGATCTCGGGGGCGGGATAGTCGCTAAAATCTGCCATCAAAGTCGCCAAATGGGTTCGGCTGGCGCGGGCCAAAACTGCCATCCAGTGCTGGCGTTTGGCCGTATCTGACGACTCCATCTGGCGGAACCTCTTGGAATTGGTCTATACATATAACGGCAGGAATTAAAAGGTCTAGACATTTTGGGCGAAGGTTTCGTGAAACCGCTCTGGCGGCAGATTGCGGATGATCTGGCGCGCGATATCGAGCGCGGCGCCTATAAGCCGGAAGAGGCCTTGCCCACGGCGCAGGAATTGTCGGCCCGCTATGGTGTGCACCGCCATACGGTGCGGCAGGCCTTTCAGTTTTTGGCGAGCCAGGGCCGCGTCTCGGTGGAGCAGGGGCGGGGCACATTTGTCACCTCGCCACGCATTCCTTATCCGGTGGGACGGCATGTGTCGTTCCGCACCAACCTTGCCAAAAGCGGCATGGAAAGCCGCAACACGGTGCTGGATGCCACGGTTACGGCGGCGGAGTTTGCCCCTGCGATCGGGCTCGATAATAACGCCCGCGCCTGGTGCGTCCGCATTCTGAGCGAGGCGTCTTCCATGCCCTTGTCGCTCTCCACACATTTTCTCTCTGTGGCGCGCTTCCCCGATTTTCCCCAGGCCCTGACCAATGCGGGCGGTTCTATCAGCGCGGCATTGGCAAGCTATGGCATTGCGCAATATCAGCGCCTCTCCACACGTCTTCATGCGCGCGCGGCCACAGCCATAGAGGCAAGGCTGCTGCACATTCCAGAAGGAAGTCCGGTTCTGCATTCCTCTGGCCTTGATGCCGCGCCCGATGGTTCCCCGCTGCAAGCCGTCGACACCGCCTTCGCCGGGGATCGCATCGAGGTCGTTGTCGAACCCGACTAAAGCCGCAAAATGTTGCAGTTCGTGGTTTAGTGCCCGAATTTTGTGGGAAATCTGCAAAATCGGCTGAAAACCAACACGCCTTCGCGCAACTGTCATGCTTTTCGGCTAGGCCTTGGTGCTGTGGTCGCGGTTTCCACAGCGGCTTATAGAACGATGCAGAAGCCAAAATGATGTGCTTGCCCCATGTCGCCGCGAAAAGTTTCCAAACCGTCCGCTCCGGCCAAACGGCTTGAACAGTCAAAATCCATGGACCAGAGCAGCCGTCTGCATGAGATTTTGGAGCTGTTGGAGGAGAATTCCTCCTGCTCCATCGCCGATCTCGCCCAGCGTTTCGAAGTGTCGGAAGAAACCATCCGCCGCGATGTGCGCCAGCTCGAGAATACGGGCCGCGTGCGCAAAGTGCACGGCGGGGTGCGCCTTCCCGATAATGTTTTCGAGGCCGCCTATCATCAGCGCATCAATGAAAACGCGCAGCTTAAGCGCCAGATCGGGCTGAAGGCGGCCGAGATGGTGAGCGACGGCATGACGTTGCTGATCGATTCCGGTTCCTCGGCCTATTGGGTGGCGAAGGCGCTTAATAAGGTGCGCAATCTCACCATCATCACCAATGCCATCGAAGTGGCGCGTGAAATGACCGGGCGCAACAATGCGCGGGTCTATTTTGCCGGCGGGGAGATCTACGAGAATTACTGCTCCAGCTTCGGGCCGGAAACGCAGAATTTCATGAAACGCTTCACGCCGGAAATCGCCTTCTTTTCCATTGGTGCCATGGAAGCCAAGCGTGGCCTGCTCGATTACTTCCTGCCGGAAGCGGAGTTGAAACAGGCCATCGCGCCTTTGGCCCGCAAGATCGTGGTGCTCGTCGATTCCACCAAATTCGAACGTCACGGTCTCATCCGCACCTTCGATTTCAAGGACATTCACGTTCTCGTCACCGATGCCGATCCGGGGCCGGAATTGCGCAAGGTGATGGATGGCGTCGAGATTTTGATTGCAGGCAAGCCTGACTGAATGTCGGTGCGTGCCCTTTTTCGTGGTGTTGCGTTGCGTGAAACGGTCAAGGGGGCAGGCATGAAGTTCAGCGGGATCGTCATTTGTGCCATGGCGCTGCTGCTTGGCGGCTGTCAGGAGCAAAAGCATAAGTTGGTGGTTTATACCGCCGCGGAAGCCGATCAGTTGCCTGCCTACGAGGCTGCATTTCACAAAGCCCATCCTGAAATCGAGCTTGTCTGGGTGCGCGATTCCACGGGCGTCGTCACAGCCAAGCTTCTCGCGGAGAAGAATGCGCCGCAAGCCGATGTGGTTTTTGCCTTAGCGGCGTCTTCGCTTTTGCAGCTTGATGCGGAAAAGATGCTGCAGCCTTACACGCCGAGAGGCGAGCCTGGTCGCGATGCGCGGTTCAATGATCCGCGCACGCCGCCGCATTGGAGCGGTGAGGCGCTGTGGTCGTCCGCGATTTGTGTCAATACCGTCGAGATCGCCAAGCGGAACGTCCCGGTGCCGCAAAGCTGGGAAGACCTCACCAAGCCGATCTATCGCGGCATGATCGTGATGCCGGATCCCGGCTCATCGGGCACGGGTCTTCTGACCATATCGGCCTGGTTGCAGATGTGGGGTGAAGCCAAAGGCTGGGACTATATGAATAGGCTCGATAAGAACATCGCCCAATATGTCCATTCCGGCTCCAAACCCTGCAAGGATGCGGCGCGCGGTGAAATCCCCATCGGCCTTTCCTTTGATTTCCGTGCGGCCAAAACCAAAGGCGAGGGCGCGCCTATCGAGATCGTCATTCCCAAAGAGGGGACGGGCTGGGATATTGAAGCCTCTGCCATCATCGCCGGAACCAAGCATTCTAAAGAAGCCGAGGCTTTCATGGATTGGGCGATGTCGGCCGATGCCATGCGGGTTTATGCCAAAAGCTTTGCCGTGGTCGCGGTGCCCAAGCTTGCCGCGCCGGTGACCAATTTGCCTAGCGATCTGCCTTCGCGCCTTGCCAAAGCGGATCTCAATTGGCTTGCCCAAAATCGCACGCGCGTCATCGATACCTGGTCTGCACGATACGCCGCGCATAAGGCGCCCACGCCATGAACGCGCATCAGGCCATTGCCGCAGAGCCTTTGCTGAAGCTGACCGGAATCAGCAAACGCTTCGGCCATCAGGATGTTCTGAAAGATGTGACGCTAGATGTTGAAGCGGGGTCCTTCACCTGTCTGGTGGGGCCGTCCGGTTGCGGCAAAACCACATTGCTGCGGGTTCTCTGTGGACTCGAAACGACCGAGCAGGGTGCCATTCTATGCGGTGGCCGGGATATCACATTCAGCTCTGCGGCTTCTCGCAATATGGGGTTGGTGTTTCAATCCTATGCGCTGTTTCCCAATCTGACGGTGGCGCGCAACATCGCTTACGGCTTGCCGCGCGGCTGGAGCCGCCGCCAGATCCAGGATCGTGTGGACGCGCTGCTGGATACGGTGGGGCTCGCCGGTTTTGCCAAGCGCAAACCCGAAGAACTTTCCGGCGGTCAGCAGCAGCGTGTTGCGATTGCCCGTGCTTTGGCGCCAGAACCAAGCGTACTCCTCCTGGACGAACCTTTATCGGCCTTGGATGCGCAATTGCGTGTTCAGTTGCGCAGCGAGCTTAAGTCTTTGCAGCAGCGTCTTGGGGTGACCACCGTGATGGTGACCCATGACCAAAGCGAAGCTTTGGCGGTTGCCGATCGTATTGCGCTCATGGAGCAAGGCCGCATTGTGCAGGCGGGGTCACCCTTTGAGCTCTATTGTCATCCTAAAAGCCGTTTCGTTGCGAACTTCCTCGGACGCATGAATTTTCTCGCGGCTAAGGTCCTTGCCGCAGGTGTAGTGCAGCTCGCCAGCGGCTTTTCCTTTCCGGCCGATACGGGCCCCATTTTGCCGGGGGTAGACATCGATCTGGGCATTCGCCCGGAAGACGTCGCGCTCGCCGAAGATGGCGCAGGCGTTGCACTCACCTTGCGTGTGCAGCGCCGCGAATTTTTGGGCAGCACGATGCGCTTGGAAGCCGTGGAACCGCAATCAGGGGCCATGCTCGCGTTGGACCTGCCGCAACGCCTTGGCCGATCCCATATAGAGGGGGCGGAGCTTCAGATCTTTCTGCCCGCGTCACGCCTGCATATCTTCCCGGCGGGTGCGCGTTGATGGCGCGTTTTCGCCTCTCTCTCGCGGCTCTTGTACTGGCGTGTCTCGTCTTGGCCGCAATGATCGCGGTGGCACTGCCCTTAGGGATTTTGGTCTATCGCAGTTTTTCCGGCCCGGATGGTTTCACGCTGGCCCATTACGCCGCGTATATCAAAACGCCCGGGCTTCTCACCGCGCTAGTCAACACCGCTTTTCTGGGCGGTGCGACTGTCGCTTTGGTCGTGCCGCTGGCTTTTGCATTTGCCTATGGCTTGGAGCGTGCGTTATTGCCGGGCAAAGCCATACTTTCGGCCATGGCCGCGGTACCGCTTCTGGTGCCTTCGCTTCTGCCAGCTTTGGTGCTGATTTATCTCTTCGGCCGCCAAGGGATTTTGACGCCACTCCTGGGCGGCGCGAATATCTACGGCTTTCCCGGCGTGCTCTTCGCGGATGCCATCGCCACGCTGCCGCATGCGATCATTATTTTGCGCACCGCGCTCAGAAACGCCGATGCGCGGCTTTATGAGCAGGCGACGCTGCTGGGGGCGGGCAGTTGGCGTAAATTCTGGACCATCACCATTCCCTCCGCGCGCTATGGCTTGGTTTCGTCGGCGTTGGTCGTATTTGCTTTGACCATCACCGATATCGGCGCGCCAAAAGTCATTGGCGGCGATTTCGATGTCCTGGCAATCGTTATCTATAAGCAAGTTCTGGGGCAGCAGAATTTCGAGCTTGGCGCGGTCGCTGCGATACTGTTGATGCTGCCGAGCTTCCTTGCCATTCTGTTCGAGCGTGCGGCTGCTAAGCGCCATGCGGCTTCGGTATCGGCGCGCGCTAAGCGCCTCTCGCCTGTGCGCCATAAGCTGCGCGATCGCCTTGTGGGGCTGGTGTGCTATAGCCTCGCAGGGGGGATTGGCCTTTTCTTGGCAGTCTGCCAGTTGGTGGCACTGGTGCGTCTCTGGCCTTACGATTTGTCGCTGACCACGGCGCATTACGGGCTTGATCGTTATGATGGCGGTGGCTGGGATGCGGTGACAAATTCCGTCATACTGGCTGGGGCGACAGCGCTTTGCGGCACCGCGATTGCGTTTCTGGGCGCTTATATTTCAGAGCGGATGAAAGAGGCAGCATTCCTGCGTGGCCTATTTTCGCGCATCGCCTTGCTTCCGGCGGCTGTGCCGGGATTAGCTCTCGGCCTTGCCTATGTGTTGTTTTTCAACGCTCCGGCCAATCCGTTGCATATTATCTATGGCTCCGTGGCGCTGCTTCTTATCGCCAATATCACGCATTTCTATACCGTGGCGCATTTGAGTGCCGTAGGCGCGGTGAAAGCGTTGGATAAGGAGCTAGAGCCTGTCGCCCAAAGCCTTGGCCGCAGCCGTTTCAGTGTCTTGCGTCTTGTTGCTCTGCCGGTTTCAGCGCCGGTGCTGATGGAAATCGCGCTTTATCTCTTCGTCAACGCCATGACCACGGTGTCGGTGGTGATGTTCCTCTATCCGCCGGGTTTCAAGCTCGCAGCCGTAGCGGTGCTCAATATGGATGACGCAGGCGATCTCGCGCCCGCTGCAGCCATGGGCATGGTGATTTTCTATGTGAATTTGGCCGCGCGCATTCTGGGGCATTGGCTCTTTGCACAGCGTGGCCGTTTCAACCGCCCGGAAATTCTCGTGAGTGAGGCCGCCGCATGATAGAGCCGCTCAAAATGGTGGTCTTTGATTGGGCCGGAACCATGATTGATTTCGGCTGCACCGCGCCGGTGAAAGCCATGCAGGCGGCGCTGGCTGAAGAAGGTCTCTCAATCGGCGAAGAGATTATCCGCGCCGATATGGGCCTTGCCAAAAAAGATCATGTGCGGTGTTTGCTGGGCCGGCTCTCCGACAGGTGGCGTGAGCTCCATGGCCGTCTGCCTGAGGAGATGGATGTCGAACGGATTCACCGCCGTCTCGAACCTTTGATTGCGGCTGCGGCGGTGGAAGCCTCTCAACTCATCTCCGGTGCGGCGGAGACCTACAGCGCTTTGTGCGCGGCCGGGCTTCGTATCGGTTCGACCACGGGATATTCCGCCGCGACTATGGGGCCAGTCATTGCCCGCGCGGGAGCGCAAGGCTATCGACCAGATGCAGTGATGTGTGCGGGTGATACGCGCGCCGGGCGGCCAAGCCCGTTGATGATATATCGTCTTGCGGCTGATCTCGGCATCTGGCCGATGCAGCATATCGTCAAGGTCGATGATGCGCCCTCAGGCATTGCCGAAGGGGTGAATGCGGGCGCGTGGAGCATTGGTGTCGCTGCCTCTGGCAATGGCGTTGGCCTTTCCTTCGAAGAATTGATGGCTCTGCCGCAACAGGAGCGGCTGGTCAAAATCGCTGCTGCGCGCCGCGCACTTGAATTGGCCGGGGCGCATTATGTCATTGAGACGGTCGCTGATCTTATGCCGGTGCTGCACCATATTGCCGCCCGGCTCAGGGTTGGTGCGCGTCCGTAAACTTCTCAACACACGGCATTGGGATGACCCAGGATATTTTCGATTTCGCCGAAGGCGACACCAATCTCAGCCCCAACAAGACGGGTTGGCTGAAGGATCATGTCAGTGCTGAGGCGCGGGGCTTGCTCGAGGAAGATGCGCGCTGGTTTATCCATCAATCTCTCTCCACGCCCTGCCTGGATGCGATCGCGGGCGCCGAAGGCATTTATCTCATCAACACGGACGGGCGGCGCATCATGGATTTCCATGGCAATGCCGCGCATCATGTTGGCTATGGTCATCCGCGCGTTGTGCAGGCCATGCGCGAGCAGATCGAGACATTGCCATTTTGCCCGCGGCGCTACACCAATGCGCCGGCGATTTCGCTGGCCGCGAAACTTGCGTCTTTGGCGCCCGGGGATTTGAGCAAAATCCTCTTTGCGCCAGGTGGTACCAGCGCCATCGGTATGGCCTTGAAGCTCGCGCGCCATGTTACGGGCCGCCACAAGACCGTTTCGATGTGGGATTCCTTTCACGGCGCTTCGCTCGATGCGATCTCCGTAGGTGGGGAAGCGCAGTTTCGCCGCGGCGCAGGTCCGCTTCTTCCGGGCACGGAGCATGTCCCGCCTCCCTCGCTGGCCCGGCGTTTTTTTGGCGATGATGCGGAAGCTCCGCTCCGGCTAGCCGATTATATCGACTATGTTCTGGGCGTGCAGGGTGATGTTGGCGCGGTGATTGCCGAACCGATGCGCTGGACCACGGTTGAGCCGCCGCCGCCCGGATTTTGGCAGCGCGTGCGCCAAAGCTGTGATCGCCACGGGGCTCTGTTGATCTTTGATGAAATCCCAAGCGGTCTTGGCCGCAGCGGCACTATGTTCGTGACGGAACAGACGGGTGTTGTCCCCGACATGCTGGTGCTGGGAAAAGGTCTTGGCGGCGGCATTTTCCCGTTGGCGGCGTTGATCGCTCGTGGCGATCTTGATGCGGTGTCAGATCGCGCTATCGGGCATTACACCCATGAAAAAAGTCCCGTGGGATGCGCGGCGGCGCTCGCAACATTGTCGGTGATCGAAGAGGAGGGGCTGGTCGCCAAAGCGGCTGATCTTGGCGCGTGGGCGCTCGATGATTTGCGTCGGCGTGTGGGCGCTCTTCCCGGTGTGCGCGCGGTACGCGGGTTGGGGCTTTATTTCGGCATCGAAGTTGAGAGTGCCGCGCGGGCCGATAGCGCAATGTATCGCTCCCTGGAACGCTGCCTCAGTTTCAAGATTGGCGGCGGCAATGTCATCACGCTCTGTCCGCCGCTGACGATCAGCGAAGCCGAACTGGCACAAGCATTCGATATTGTGACGGATGTCTTGCGCAACGAGGCTTAATCTTCTTGCCTGTTTGTGTGGGTATTTTGCCGCGGTAACGGCGATATCCAAAAAACTCCACATCACTGTCATACAGCGCGCCTAGCCTTCGCGCTGCATATAAAGGGTGAGGGCACGCTATGGCCGAAGGATCACGTAGAGGTTTTATCAAGCTTGCAACTGCTTCATTGGGCGCTGGTGCGGCGATGGCTATGCTTCCGCCGTCGATCCAGAAGGCCTTGGCTGTCGCGCCGAACCGCAAGACCGGCACCATCAAGGATGTCGAGCATGTGATCATCCTGATGCAGGAAAACCGTTCCTTCGATCACTATTTCGGCACGCTGCGCGGCGTGCGCGGCTTTTCCGATCCGCATCCGATCACGCTTCCTGGGGGCAAGCCGGTGTGGCAGCAGCCTGATGCGAAAGGCAAACCGCTGTCGCCGTTCCATTTTGACACCAAGGCGACCGATGCGCTGGTTGTGCCCAGCACCGATCATAGCTGGAAGAAAAGCCACGACGCCTGGAAGCATCATGACGCCTGGGTGCAAAAGAAAGGTCCGATGACCATGGGCTATTTCACCCGCGAGGATCTGCCTTTCCATTACGCGCTCGCGGATGCCTTCACCATTTGCGACAACTATCATTGCTCGGTGTTCGGCCCCACCAATCCCAACCGCCTGTTCCTCTGGACAGGAACCAGCGGCGTGAATGCGGGTAATGACGGCGAACAGGCCATCACGAATCCGGATGGTGAAAGCAATGGCACGGCCGATGCCGCGCTCGACTCCAAATCCTTCAAGGCCTGGGAATGGACCACCTATGCCGAGCGGCTGGAAGCAGCAGGGATCAGTTGGAAGGTCTATCAGGAATACGATAATTTCGACGATAATCCGCTGACCTATTTCAAGAACTTCCGCTTCATCGATAAGAACTCCAACCTCTATAAGCGCGGGCGCACTTATGCGGCAGGGTCCAATCCGGACACCAAGCTGACCTCGCGTGGTGAATATCTGTTGGCGGAGATGGAAGCGGCGCTGAAGAAGGGTGAGTTCCCGCAGGTGAGCTGGATCGTTACCTCGGCGCTCCTCAGTGAACATCCCGCGACCTCATCGCCCGCCTATGGCGAGGAATTCATCTCCAAGCTGCTCGGCCTTTTGGCTGCCTATCCCGATATCTGGTCGAAGACGGTTCTCTTTGTCAATTTCGATGAGAATGACGGGCTTTTCGACCACATGCCAATTCCGATACCCGCGCCGACGGCGGATATCGGCAAGAGCACGGTCGCGGCGACCGGCGAAGTCTATCATGGCGTGCCTTTCGGGCTCGGCCCGCGCGTACCGATGTTTGTCATCTCGCCTTGGACCAAGGGCGGATTTGTCAATTCGCAGCTCTTTGATCACAGCTCTGTTTTGCGCTTCCTGGAGCAGCGCTTCGGGGTGACGGAAACCAACATCACGCCTTGGCGCCGTGCGGTGTGCGGCGATCTCACCTCTGCCTTCGATTTTTCGAAAGCCGAGGAGCCGTGGGACGTCATTCTGCCCGACACCTCCGATTACTCGCAGCGTGTCGAAGCGGCAAAGAAGTTGCCGAAAACCACGCCGGTGCATGACGCGCCGCTGCCGCGCCAGGAAAAAGGCCAGCGTTTGGCGCGGCCGCTGCCTTATGCGCTGTCCTGCGACGCCAAGATTGAGAACGGAAAATTCGTTCTTCGCATGAGAAATACCGGCACTGCGGGTGCCTGCTTCATTGCTTACGCCGAAGGCCAGAAGGACGGGCCGTGGTTCTACACCGTGGAAGCGGGCAAGACGCTGGAGGATGAGATCGCGGTGAAAGGAAAATATCACTTCACCGTGCATGGTCCGAACGGCTTCTTCCGTGCCTATCAGGGCGAGGCGGGGGAAAGCCCGGTTCTCGCCGAATTGTCGGCCGATGCGGACGCTGTGGTTCTCACGCTGCGCAACACTTCAGCCAAGAATATTCCGGTCACCGTGGTGGATGACTATGCCTCGGGCAATGCGCATGTGCTTTCGCTTCTTGCCGGACAGACCATTCAGGACCGTTGGGAGATCGCAGCCCATGACCACTGGTATGATCTTTCCATCACGGCCGGGGCACAGCGCCTGCGCTTCTCTGGCCATGTCGAAACCGGCAAGGTCAGCCGCAGTGATCCCGCGCTCGGCTAGGCGCGATGATTAAGCGGCTTTGTATATGGTCGCTGCTGGTTGGCGCGCTGTCGGTTTCCGCCGCGCCTGACGGCAGCGACGGCCGCGCGTGGCTCGCGGGTGATCATCATGTCCATAGCCTGTTCAGCGGCGGCTATCCGGAAGGCGCGCGCAAAGGTGATGTCGCGTCCTATGGCTTGGGAACGGATGGTATTTATCCAATCTCGGAAAACGCGCGCCGCGGCTTGAGCTTCGGCCTGTCCTGGATGGCGATGACCGACCATGGCGGGCCCGGCCTTTCGCAATTGCATTTCCAGAAATCCTACGCTGCCTTGCTCCAGTCGCGTGCCGCGGTGCCGGAGGTAATCCAGTTTTACGGGCTGGAACTCGACTCCCCAGGCGGTGATCATGCCAGTTTGATTTTGCCCATCACCGCAGACGAGCGCGAGCGGCTGCTGCGGCTCGAATCCGCCTATGACGCGAACGAAGTCTATCCCCACGATCCGGCCCGTGATCGCACCGAGCTCATGCTGCAGGCTCTGCGGGAGATGAATGGGCTTTCGCCCAAGCCGCTGGTCTTTGCCAATCATCCCTCGCGCGGGTCCGCGTTCGTCGGCGATCCCGAAGGCGGTCATACGCCCAGCGATATGCGCGCCTGGAATGATGCGGCGCCTGAGGTTGCGGTCGGCATGGAAGGCGCACCAGGTCATCAGGCGGGTTCCATGAAGCCTGGGCCGTCTCCGCGTGGCCGTGGCCTTTATAAGAAGCTGCCGACCTACGGCGGTTTCGATATCATGACGGCTCAGCTTGGCGGCGTTTGGGATGCCATGCTGGGCGAGGGGCGGCATTGGTGGATCACAGCCAATTCCGATTCTCATCATAATCTCGCCGATGGTGGCGAGGATTTCTGGCCAGGCCAATACTCCAAGACCTATGTCTATGCCCGCCGTGATCCAGCCGACATATTGGATGGTTTGCGGAACGGGCGCATCTTCGTGACGACGGGTGATCTGATCTCCGCGCTTGCCGTTACAGCCTCGGTTGGCCGCTTACGGGCGGGGATGGGTGAGACCTTGGCTGTGCGCCAAAGTGAGAATGTCACGATTATCATCGCGGTGCGGGAGCCATCGGGCCCCAACGCGAAGGGTGCGCATCCCAAGCTCGCCCGTATTGATCTCATCATGGGAAAAGTTACCGGACGTGACGCGGATCCATCAGCCATCGCCAACCCCAGCACAAGGGTTATTCGCCGCTTCACCGCTAAGGATTGGACACGGAGAAATGGCGTGCTCACGATGCGTTTTGTGCTGAAGCACGTCTTTGCCAATTCCTATTTGCGCGTACGGGGTACGAATGGTTCAGAGTTGGAGCCGCTGCCCGACGCGCGCGACGAAAATCCCTGGACCGATCTATGGTTCTACTCAAATCCCATATTCCTCTCGTTGAAAGAGCAGTCCCATGCCTAGACTCTGGCTTCGTAGCGCCGCGATCGCGATTTTGAGCCTAGTCTCGATCCAAGTCGCGACCGCTGCATCCTGCAGCCCCGCCGCGCTCGAAGGGGCTTGTCCGGCATCGGGTGTACGGCTTAATGAGCTGCAAGTTGTGGGTACCCACAACAGCTACAAGCGCGCCATTCCACCGGCTGAACTTGCGGTGATCCGCAAATATTCGCCTCAGGATGCAATCGAGCTCGATTATGGCCACCGCCCTCTGGCGCAGCAGCTCGATATGGGGATGCGGGCCTTGGAGCTGGATGTGGTCTATGATCCGCAAGGCGGCCGCTATGCGCATCCGATGCTGCCGCAACGTATTTCTCAGAGCGGCGGGACCGATCCCTATGACGCAACCGCCATGGCCGAACCCGGATTCAAGGTGCTGCATGTTCCGGATGTGGATGTTCGCAGCCAATGCGCCACATTGGTGATGTGCTTGCAGCAAATCCGGGCCTGGTCCGACGCCCATCCCCGGCATGTGCCAATCCTGATCACCATGAACGCGAAACAAGGTAAGGCGGATGCACCGGGCGGGGTAGCGCCGCTATCTTTCGATGCGCAGGCCTTTGATGCGCTGGATGGCGAAATTCGATCCGCATTGGGGGCTGATAAGCTGATCACGCCGGATATGGTGCGCGGTAGCCATAAAACACTACGCGAGGCGGTGCTGGCAGGCGGCTGGCCTATACTGGAAAAGGCCCGGGGCAAGTTCCTCTTGGCGCTGGATGAGGGCCCAGAGGTTGTTGAGGTCTATATGCGTGGGCACGCCTCGCTAGAAGGATTGGCAATGTTCGTCAACTCTGTGGGCGAGGATGCGCCGCACGCGGCGTACTTCACGCTTAATGAGCCGATTGCCGAGGCCAAGCGCATCCAAGCGGATGTGAAGGCCGGTTTTGTCGTGCGCACGCGGGCCGATGCTGGAACCCATGAAGCCCGCATCAACGATGAGTCCCGTCGCGATGCGGCTTTTGCTTCCGGGGCTCAATACGTCTCAACCGATTACCCTGAACCAAGGGCCGATTTCGGTCCCTATGCGGTTGTTCTGCCGAGCCATGCGCCCGCACGCTGTAATCCTATCTCATCGACGGAAAACTGCGCGCGATAGCGGGAAAGATCGTCCTTTACCCATCCAAAATCTGCTGGCGTAAGCCGTTCATACACTCGGGTGTCTTGCTGCGTAATCCGCAACAAGAACGGCCAGAGATTCGCGCAGTTTATCCGCCGGAAGATTGCGCCCGATGAAAACGATACGGGAGCGGCGGTCGTCGTCGGGCCAGGCGGGGAGCGATTGCGAGGGGTGGAAGATGTGCTGCACGCCGTGGATGACCACGGGACCAGGCTCGCCAATGATGTTCACCATGCCTTTGATGCGCAGAAGGTCCGGCCCGCGAAAGGCGGCCAGCAGCCCCAGCCAGCCGTTGAACACTTCGGGATGAATGGGATCGTCCACCGTCACGCAGACGGCGCTGATATCCTTGCCATGGCGGTTGACGTCGTGATGATGGTGCTCGTCATGGTCATGGCCGTGCTTGGTTTCATGCTCATAGGCCTCTGCGCTCAGCCAGCGCTTGACGTCTTCCGTTCTGGCGGCCGGCATATGCAGACCGGTGCCGAACAGCAGGGCTGGATCGACAGCACCCTGTGTGGTGCGAACAATAGGCGCGGCGGGATTGAGTTCGTGCAGCCTTGCTTCGACGAACTCGGTGGTTTCGCTTGAGGTCAGATCTGTCTTGGTCAAAAGAAGCATGTCGGCAACGGCGGCCTGCTTGATCGACTCGAACTGGCGATCGAGCGTGGTCAGCGCGGTTGCGGCATCGACCGTGGTGATGACGCCGTCCAGGCGGTACAGCGTCTCGACCTTGGGATCCATCATCAGCGTGTGCATCACTGGAACGGGATCGGCGATGCCGGTGGTCTCAATCACCACGCGTTCGAACCAGCGTTTGCCGTTGCGGGCAAAGCGCCAGGGGGCTTCGCGCAGGGTTTTGGAAAGATCGCCGCGAATGGTGCAGCAAAGGCAGCCGCTCGACATTTCCACAACGACATCCTCGTTGGTGTGCACCAGAAGCGCGTGATCCAGCCCGATCTCGCCGAATTCGTTGATAATGACCAGGGCGTTGGCGAGGGCAGGGTGCTGCAAGAGATGGTTGAGGATTGTGGTCTTGCCGCTGCCAAGGAAGCCGGTCAGCAAGGTTACCGGAATTCGGCTGTCATCGGCGGCGGACATCGGTATTTCCTTTGATGGGGACGAGCGTAGTATGTTATAACATAACAGTGCGCAAGGGACACTCAGTGCTTTGCCTCGGCGGCGCAGGATTTGCAGCGGCCATGCAATTCCACGACAGAGTGGCTCAGTTTGAAGCCGGAGCGCCGGGCGAGCGCCATAAGATCATCTTGCAGCTTGGCGCTGGCGATTTCCTCGGCCTGGCCGCAATCGGCGCAAATCGAGAACATCGCGGTGTGGCTCTTATCCGCACACTCGCAAGCGATAAAGGCGTTGAGGGATTCAAGGCGGTGAACACGGCCTTCGCCCAAAAGCCGTTCCAGCGCGCGATAAACGGTGGTGGGCGCCGTGATACCCTTGGTCTTAAGGCGGGCAAGTAGATCATAGGCCGTCATCGGCTTGCGGCTGGCGTTGAGGGCCGCAAACACGGTCTCATGATTGGCTGCTTGTTCGCTGTTGCGCCGTGCCATGTCGTTCCCATCCACATATCCGGCCGCCGCGGCGGCTGTCATTCCTGAGGGCTGTTATGTTATAACATACTTCAACGGGGTGCTAGTACCTTGGAGGTTTCTATTGGGGGGGGCGATCTGATTGTGCGGCTTCGCCCGCCTTCGCCCACACGCACATTGGGAAGAATACCGTCAGGCCTTCATGGCTGCGACCAACCGGCGCGCCCTTCAAACATGCATTGACGATACCACAATGACCCGGCAGTAATTGGTATATTAAATACCACAATTAAGCTTGGCCGGGCCGGTGAAGAAGCCCGCCAACGCCAGACGGGAGAATCCGATGTTTTGCGTCCAATGCGAGCATACCATGCGCGGTGCCCAGGGACCGGGTTGCGCCTATGTCAAAGGCATGTGCGGCAAGACCTCGGAAGTCTCCGACTTGCAGGATATCCTGGTGCGCATGCTGCAGGCCGTTTCGGCTTATGCTGAGGCGGCGCGCAAGGCAGGGATCATCGATGCGGAAATCGACCGTTTCGTGCCCAAGGCGTTTTTCGCAACCCTGACCAATGTGAATTTCGATCCCGAGCGGATCATCGCTTTCGCGAACCAAGCCGAAGCCTATCGCGACCGGTTGAAGGCCGCCTGCATTGCCGCCGGAGTGGCGCTGCCTGTGGCTGCCGATTTCACCCTGCCCAAGGAACGCGCCATTCTTCTGGCCGAAGCCAAGCTTGTGCCGCTGAACCGCGACAAGGATCAGATCAACGCCGATGTGCTGGGTCTTCGTCTTCTCTGCCTCTATGGGCTGAAAGGCGCAGCGGCATACATGGAGCATGCACGCGTGCTCGGCCAGGAAGACAGTGATGTGGCGGGCGACTTCCACAACTTCATGGCCTATCTCGGCACCGATCCCGCCGATGGCGATGCGCTTCTGAAGACTGCTCTCGATATTGGCCGGATGAATTTCCGCGTTATGGAGATGCTGGATAAGGGCGAGACTGATACCTTCGGTCATCCCGTGCCGGTGCGCGTCAATCTGAAGCCCGTCAAAGGCAAGGCCATCCTGGTCTCAGGCCATGATCTTCACGATCTTGAACTCATCCTGCAGCAGACTGAAGGCAAGGGCATCAACGTCTATACCAATGGCGAGATGCTGCCGGCCCATGGCTACCCCGCGCTGAAGAAATATCCCCATCTGGTCGGAAATTACGGCACCGCCTGGCAGAACCAGCAAAGGGAATTTGCGGTTTTCCCCGGCGCCATCGTGATGACCTCAAACTGTCTGATCGATCCCAATGTGGGGTCTTATGCGGATCGTCTTTACACCCGCTCCATCGTTGGCTGGCCGGGTGTCGCCCACATCACGGGTAAGGATTTCAGCGTGGTGATCGAGAAGGCCTTAAGCCTTCCGGGTTTCGCGGCGGATGAAACCCCCGTCTATACCCACACCGGTTTCGCCCGCAACGCGTTGATGGGCGCCGCGCCTGCGGTAATCGATGCGGTCAAGGCTGGCAAGATCAAGCATTTCTTCCTGATCGGCGGCTGCGATGGCGATAAGAAACAGCGTTCCTATTACACCGAGATGGCCCAATCGGTGCCCAATGACAGCATCATCCTGACGCTGGCTTGCGGAAAGTTCCGTTTCAATTCGCTGGAGTTCGGCGATATCGACGGCATTCCGCGCCTGCTTGATGTCGGCCAGTGCAATGATGCCTATTCGGCGATCCAACTGGCCCTCGCGCTCGCGGAAGCCTTTGGTTGCGGTGTTAACGATCTGCCGCTGTCGCTGGTGCTCTCCTGGTTCGAGCAAAAGGCCATCGTGATCCTGCTGACGCTGCTCTCCCTCGGCGTCAAGAATATTCGCGTCGGGCCGACTGCACCGGGCTTCCTCACCCCGAACCTGCTTGCGGTCTTGAACAAGGAATACGGGCTGAAGCTGATCACGACGCCTGAGCAAGATCTGAAAGACATCTTGTCGGCATAATCACCTGAAGGGCCCGGGTTGTTCCGGGCCCCATTTTCTTGAATTTGGAACCGCCGCTCTCTCCCAAGCATTTGCGCTAGCAACACTTCGGAGAGAAACGCATGAAAAAGTTTTTGCTGACTACCGCCGCTGTCTTCGCGCTTACCACGGCCGCTTTTGCCCAGCAGTCGATGGAGAAGAAGGACAACACCAGCCCCAGGCCTGGCCAGAATTCGGAAACCATGAGCGCCGTAGAGGATACCACGGCGGCATTGGTGGGAAAGGTCTCCGCAGAGATGACCTCGACGACCAAGGGTTTCGTCACTGCGGCGGCTATCAGTGACATGTATGAAGTGGCCGCCGGCAAGATTGCGCTGGAACGGGCTCAGTCGCCGGATGTGAAGGCCTTCGCACAGAAAATGGTCGATGCCCATACCGGCACCACCACCAAGCTCAAGGGCATCATCTCCGCCAACAATATTCAGGTAACGCCGCCGACCACGGTCGACAGCCGCCGCCAGGGTATGCTGGACAATCTGAAAGGCGCCTCGGCTGCCGATTTCGATCACCGCTACATCACCCAGCAAGTGGCGGCCCATAAAGAGGCCGATATCCTGATGCGTGGCTATGCCAAGGATGGCGACAGCACCGCGATCAAGGCCTTCGCGGCGGATACCGATAAGGCGGTGAAGATGCATCTCGCCGATGCGCAGAAGCTGGATAAGGTGATGAAGGCCGCCAAGAAATAATTCGGCTATAAGAGCTCCAAGGCTTGCGCCCGGATGACGATCTCTTCCTGGCGCAAGCTGTCTTCCAGCTCTTGTTTCAGCGCTCGCCACCACGCGCGGTCGAAGTCGCGTGCCATGACTTCAACAACGATAATGTCATCTTTGGTGCGCATGCCGCCGGCTGACCACCAGCCTTCGGCAGGGGCGCGCGAATAGGCCGTCACGCCGCCGAAACGTTCGGTCAAACGGTGTTGGAGCCCCTGCATAAGCTGTTCGTCGTAGGGCTGGCCGTCATTATCGCTGAGCGGCAATAAAATCTGAATGAGGTACATTTTGGCCTCGCTGAGGTGGCCAGCATAGACCTCTCTCAGAGGAACATCACCTCCGAAATGCCGCGTTTGCCGCCGCGCCGCTCCAGTTGCACCACCACATCAATCACGGAGCGCGCGTAGGAAAGCGTGTCGGCGCGCGACAGTCCAAGTCCTGTCTGCATCACCACCAGGGCGAGCTGCTCCAGTGCCGCTTCAGGCGAATTCGCATGGATGGTGGTGAAAGAGCCGGGATGGCCGGTATTGATTACCCTCAGAAACGTCACCGCTTCCGCTCCGCGTATTTCCCCAAGCACCATGCGGTCCGGGCGAAGGCGCAGCGCGGCCTGCAATAGATCATCGGTAGTGATTTTGGCTTCGCCAAGCTCGCCTTTTACCGCCACCAACCCCAGGCCATTTTCATGATGCAGGTGAAGCTCCGGCGTATCCTCCACCAGGATGACGCGCTCGCTCTCGGGTATTTCGCGCAGCAGCGCGTTGAGAAAGGTCGTTTTGCCACTGGAGGTGCCGCCGCTGATGAGAATGGTGGCGCGCGCCTTCACCGCCCGGCGCAGTTGTGTGATGACGTCTTCATCCTGCCGCCGTTCCAGATCGCGTGCACGCGGAGGGCCATGATCTTTATAATCATCCAACGTCAGTTCGCATAAACGATGCTGGCGAATGGCGAGGCACCAATGGCGCACCGCGGGTGGCCCGATCATCTGAATGCGCGCGCCGCCAGGAAGACTTGCGGAGAGAATGGGCCGCTCGCGATTGATGCCTTGATAGGTTACGCGCGCCACCTGTTCGGCGAGCCGCTTCAGCAAAAGATCATCGATGTCAGGTGCGGCAAGCCGTTCTAGAGCGGCTGCGCCTGCGCGCTCAATCCATATCTCGCCGGGCCGGTTGACCAGGATTTCGGAAATTTCCTCGCGCGCCAAAAAAGGCTCGAACGGCTTCAGATAGGCGGCGAGATAAACGGATTCGCCCGCACTCACTTTTCTGATCCGCTCACGGCGAAAAAATCGAGGTCATGCGCGGTGAAGACGCGGATCGGTGTCCCCGCAGGCACGGTTATGGTGGGCGATATCTGGCTGTCACTTTGCGCGGCGACACTTGCGGCGCTCGAAGAGCCGGAAGAAAGGATAACACCCGCGCTGCCCACGGTGGAAAGAAGATTGATCGCCGACAGAAGCATGGCCGAGCCGAAACGCGCGAAGAAATGGCTATTGACCTCGCCGGGAAGCCCGGTCTCACCAGAAAAATCGGTGGCCGGAGAGCCGATGGCAATCGAAACCCCATCGGGCCGGATCAGTCGGGACCACAGGATATAGGCGCGGCGCTGACCGCTCGTCAGCGCGGTACGATATTGCCCGACGAGATGCGAACCGCGCGGGATAAGGATCTCGCCACCGGAGAAGGCTTGCACATCGCGGCTCACAATCGCGCGGGCATAGCCGGGAAGATCGCTGTTCAGCCCCGTCTCCAGCACGGCGGCAATCATGGTGCCTTGCGCCACGGTTTGCGCGGGATGGGCCATCGCGCTCGCGGTCACGGTCTCCGCCGCGCCATCTCCGGCGGTCGGGGGCGGTGCGGGGATGGCTGCGGGCGCCTCGGCCATGTCGATGATCAAGGCGGGGGTGGGGGCGCTGGGCGTTTCAACTGGTAAGACTGGTGCGGCGGCAATAGGAAGAGCTGGTGCTGCTTGCGGAACCGGCTTCGGTACTGCGCGCGCCTGCGGGGCAGGTTTTGGTTTCTCGGCTTGCGGTGCGTGTCCGGAAAGCGACCAGAAGGTGAAGCCGCCAAGCGCGAGAGAAATAAGAAGGCCTAAGGCAAGCCCGGCGCGGTCGCGTCTTTGCACATGGGCGGCAACGAGCGGAAACCCGTTGCGGCTGGCCGCTTCCAAGCTGGTATCATCGATGGTCTGGCGCGGGTCAACCACAAAACGCTTGGATACAAGCTCCATTTTAAGGCTCGCTCCTGATCGTAGCGTTGGTCAACGTCGCCACATCTTTGCCGAGCCGCAGCACCAATGTCTTCGCCGGGCCATCCACCGTCACCATCTCGCCGTCTACATGCGTGTTCACAGGTCCCTCGCGACCTTCCACGGATTTGCTCAAAATCGCGGGCAGGGGGGTATCTTTCGGCCAATGCAGATAGATATGCTTCTCATCGCTGAAGATCTCCGCCGGGAACAGGGCTTTGGCGCCGCTTTTTTGCCAGGCGAAATTGAAATCGCCCTGTGCGGGTTTTGCTTCGGGCGGCGGCGCGGGATAGGAAAAACGCAAGGTGTATATCCCCGCGCTCGCTTTTGCAGCCGTGAGAAGATCAAAGCTATAGACGCGTTTGTCGGTGACCACGGTCATATTTGTGCGAGCATGCGGCCCGAGCGGCTTCAGGAACAGCACCGAGGCGCGTTTGTTCGGCGTCACCTGCCAGCCAGTGCTATCGCCGACAGCGACGTTTTCGATTTTCTCATCGGTACCAAAGACCACCGCGGATTGATAGTTTTCGCGACCCGTCAACTGCACCACGGCGGTTTCGTCATAGGGCTGAGTCAGCACACGGTCATCGGCCAAAGCGGCCCCTGCAAAAAGGAACAAGGCGGTGAGGATTTTCATGAACCGGACTCCGGGCGCACCAAGCCGCGCACGCGCTGGCGGGTGTCAGAGGAGGACGCGGCAAGCGCAGGCGCCGCAAGGCGCATATGGGTGGAAGCCGCCGCTACAATTTGGCTGATGCGGGTATCGTGTGATGCGGAGCTTTGCTCCACGCGGGAGGCGAAGATCGAAGCCTCTGTCTGCTGTGGGTGGCCAGCAGGCATTGGAGAGGACTCTGGCGAAAACATCCGCCACTGCCCGACCAATATGCGCGCCGCCCAGAGCGAGAGAAGCATCAGGAAGGTGAACACGCTCGCATGCAGGAAGAGCGGTACTGCGAGCGTGTTGTGGTCGCTGCTCACGTGCAGGGCTTGCAACAGCGGCGCCATCAGGCGGAATTGAAAGAGTCCCAATACCACGGCAAAAAGCGGTGCCAAGGCGAAGAGCACGGTCGCCTTCAGCCAGCCTTCGAAAAGCCCTCTGGTTGCGGAAAAAAGAGCCAGGGCAACAAAAATTGGTCCCAGGCACAGTAAGCCCATCAACACGATTTTGCTGGTCACCATCACGCCTGCTGTGCCCAAAAGCATCATCAGAGCCGAAACCCAGACAAGATCGTCCGCCGGCATTCCAGATGCTTCTTTTTTCTCTTCCTCTTTGATCTGCTTGTCCGCCGGAATTTCCGAAAGCGATTGGAACACGCCATCCAGCTTACGGGCGAAAAGATCGCTGGCTGAGGCATTGGTGCCCGTGACGATGGTGGCGATTTGATCTGGCGCACCGCTCGCCAATGTCCACACCACTTGCTGATAGGCGCTCCAGGAGGTGCAGAAGGTCAGCACCAGCCCCAGCGTGATCGCGCGCGGCGTCAGGGCGGAAAGCCTCCCGCGCCCGGTCAGCATTGAAAAGGCAAGAAGCGCCACATAGAGCGTCAGCAAGATCGATAATGCCCCGGTCAGCATGCCATGCAGCCCGAACAGGTGCGCGAAGGCAAAGCTGGTGGCGTCGCCGGAAAGGCAATCCGCGTCGCGCAGCAATGCGGCGATGCTGGCGGAGGGCACGGCGGCGCAACTCATTCCGCGGCCTCCTGCAAACCGGATTCCGCAATCGGCCAAGGCGTGCCGGTCAGCGCGGTGTACCAACGGCACGGATCATCGCCGAGTTCGGCACGCAGCTGATCCAGTTTGCGCACCGTCGTCTCGCGCCCCGAAAGCACGGTCAGAATATCGGGCATGCCGGAAAGGTTCAGCCGTAGCACCACGGAGTTGTTGGCGTGGCGAAGCAAAAAGCAGCGGCTATGCGCGGGCAAAGCGCGGATGATGGAAAGCTCATGGCTGCTAAGCCCGAAGCCGCCGCAATAATCTTCTTCGCGCGCTTTGGCATTGGGCATGAACAGCATGGTCGCGGTTTGCTCCACCAGCGCGGCGGAGATCGCGCTGTCGAGGGCGTCGCGCGCGCTCTGGGTGGCAAAGCCGAGGATCGCGTTGCGCTTGCGCAAGGTTTTCAGCCAATCGCGAATGCGCGCGGCGAAAACGGCATCATCCAATGCTTTCCAGCCCTCATCGATCAGGATCATCGCGGGCTCGCCATTCAGGCGATTTTCCACGCAATGAAAAAGATACATCATCGCAGGCGTGCGAAGGGTGGGATTTTCCAGCAGCGCGGTCATGTCAAAGCCGGTGATCTTCTGGTCCAGCCCGACAGCATCCACGGCATTATCGAACAGCCAGGCATGTTCACCGTCGCGCACAAAGGGTGAAAGCCGCGCAGCAAGGTCGCCCTCTTCAGGCCGCCGCCCGCCGCCGAGAAGCTCCTGGAAATAGCGAAGGCGGCGAAAGGCGGGATCATGCGCGAAGGCCGCGTCCACCGCCGCCGCGATGATCGCCATCTCTTCGCTTGTACTTGCCTGCAGAAGCACTTGAAGCCAACCGCGCAAGAAGGCGCGTGTGCCGGGGCTATCTGGCAGCGCTAAGGGATTAAGTCCCGTTGGCGTGCCCGGCACCAGCCGCGTGTAATGCCCCCCTAGCGCACGCAAAAGAATTTCCGCGCCACGGTCTTTGTCGAAGAAAACCAGCTTGGGTGCGAAACGCTGTGCCTGGGCTGCGAGAAAGCCCATCACCACCGTTTTGCCGGAGCCGGAAGGCCCGATCACCGAGAAATTCCCAAGATCGCCTTTGTGAAAGTTGAAGTGATAGGGCGTAGCGCTGGTGGTCTCGAACACCGCCGCCGATGGCCCCCACAAATTTCCCTCCGCCTTGCCGGCGGAAAATCCGTGGAAAGAGAAAAAGCCCGAAGCTGCGGCAGACGAAATCAACCCCCGGCGCACGATATAAGCTTCATTTCCGGGAAACTGCGCCCAGAATCCGGGCTCCAGATTGGTGTCCTCGCGCACCGCCACCGCACCGATATCGGCGAGTACAGCGCCTGCTTCGGCAGAGACGCGATCCAATGCGGGCAGGGTTGGTGCCCGTAATAACAGGCTCAGATGATGGTCGCCAAAGCTGATGGCGCCTGTAGAAAGTGCGTCTTTTGCAGCGAATAATTCTGCATGTTCCGTTACCGCATCGGCATCGGCGGATTTGTGCCGCCGCAAGGCAAGGTCGATGCGTTCGCGTGCGATCTGCCGGTCGGCGGGGGCGAAGCTTTCGGTCAGTACGAATTCTTCAGGAAGGCGCAGCAGTGGATCGAGCAGCCCAGCATAGGTGCTCGTTGGATACTCCTTTATTGAAAGTAGTGCGCCATAACTGCCCCCTTGAGGGCCGCGTGTTTCCAGCGCGGAAAGTCCGAAACTGACCCGGCTATAGGGCAGGTAATGGCCGATATCGCATTCAGGCGGCGGTTCGCAGACCGGACGAAATTCGCCATTATAGAGCGCGGAGAGAAATTCCAGAATCTCCGAGCAACGCTGCGTACCGCGCATATAGCTTGAGAGGCTGCGCGCGCCATATGGTTCCAACCCGCTGACCAGCGTGGTGACGACACCATGAAGCAGGCGAAGGTCATCCGCCATTTTCTCGTCACGCAGGCCTTGGCCCATTTTCTCCAGCCAGCCGGTTTTGCCCCGCGGCGGCCTGCGCAACACGGTGATGAACTGCTGATTGAGGAAAAGCTTGCTGTTGCGCAGTTGGCTGTTCCAGCGCGCATTGACATGCGCCGCGAAGGGGGCTGCGAACACACCGTCGGTGGCAACCTCCACGCGATGACGGATGATGTGATGATAGAGCACAAAGCGCGCATCGAGGCTGCTGCGCAAAAGAAGCTCGCGCACTCGGGCGTAATGGTCCAGGCTCTCGCTGTCATCGGTTTCAAAAGAAAGCCCGGTGAGCTGCAGAGCGCGCAAAAGTCCGCCACCGCGCAGTTTCAGCGTGCCGTCCGGCAGGAGGCGCTCATAGGGTAGGCGGGTTCCTGCCTTGGTCTCGTTTTTCGACCAAGCCGCCAGCCCCGTCCAGTTTTGTAGCGCGCGCTTATGGTGCATAGGAGTTGCAGCCCCAGCGCGACCAGCTTCGCAAACGCGGGCATTTGGTGACTTTCGTCAGCCAGAGGTCGAAGATGCGCGGCTCGCGCAGCGATGCCATATAGCCGATGCCATGCAGCAGCAGCGCGACGGGCAGCGCGAGGAAGGAGTGCGTGATCAGAAAGGCTTCCGTGGTGACTGCGGCATTGAGGATGAAATAGCTATAGGTCACGCCCGCGAACATCTGCGGACGGGTGAGGGCGCGAAACACGGGGGCACGGCTAAGTTGGCTCATCAATGCGCCGCTCCCGCGACGGCTTGAATGCCTGAGACGATGGCGGCTGACCCAAACAGGACGAAACAGCCCAGGATCACGGTCGCGCCCATACGCCAGTTCAGCCGCCCAGTCAGCATCAGGAAGCCGACCATCGCCACCGCGATCACCGCGACGGAGGTCGCCACGCTGCCCAAAAGCGTGCCTTGTATCCAGCTGAGCGCGGCCAGGATGGGGCCAGAGCCTTGAGGGTCCGCCGCGAGGGCGCTTTGGCCAAGGGCGGCAAAAGTAAGCAGGGGCACTGCATGTTTCATGGTGTGTCTTTCAAACGAAAATCTGGCGAAGGAGATTCAGGCAGGCTGATCTCAGCGAGGCGGGCTAAAATGCGATCTACATAGGCCCGGGTCTCCGCGATTTGGGGAACGCTGTTGACAGCGGCGACACGTTCGGGCCCGGCGTTATAGGCGGCCAGCGCCAGGGAAAGATCGCCGAAGCGATCCAGTTGCTGGCGAAGATAGATCGCGCCGCCACGAAGATTGTCCCCTGGCTTATGAGGATCGACGCCGAGCCGCGCGGCGGTGTGGGGCATCAGTTGGGTTAAACCGATCGCGCCTTTTGCGGAAACAGCCGTGCTGCGCCAACCGCTCTCTTGTGAAACCAAGGCGGAGAGGAGCTCTGGGCTTATTTGCGCTGCTTCCGCAGCGCGATTGGAAGCTTCGCGGTATGGCTTATCCACCGCGCGCGTTGTGTTGGCCTGATGAGATGGCCCGGCGCGCAAGATAAAATCCCCGCTATCGCCAACCTCAAAAACATCCGCCTGCGCTGGGTACAGATTCAGCGCGAGGACAAAGCATAGAATCACTTCCGCACGCATGGTGAAGCTCCTTGCACATCACCATGAGGCTTGTTCTTCCAAAAAACATCTCCGTGCGGCTACGGACATTTGCGTTCGTGGCGCGCGCGTCACCAATGAATGACGCATGTGTCGAGAAAGCTGTGACTTTGCTGTGGCATTGCGGCTGAACGTTACGGCGCCTCGCTAGCCAGTCACACAGAGCTGTGAGAATGTTCGCCTGCAAAACAAAAACGCTTCGCACAAAGACGAGGCAATCGGGCGGGACATCCAAAAGGGCCTTTGGGAAAACTACCGTGTGAAGCGCGGAACACTGACGAAGGCTCGTGTGATGAACATTGAATTGCGTCCGTCGGTGGTCACCGGCTCGGAGCCGGCGGCCGAGATCATGGACAAGGCGTCAACGCCATCGCCCCGGGGAGCACCGCATTCGGCGCATCCCTCTATCCGTCAATCCCTGTTGGCCCATCCGGGTATAACGACAGCGCTTTTCGCAATGGATTTTCTGGCCTTCTGGGGTTCCGTCGCCTTGTCGGCGGCAATCTGCTGGATGATCGACCCTGCCTTGTGGAACGGTATGGTTCAGAGCGATGCGCCTGCGCTGACCAGCCGCCTGATGTTCTGCCTTTATTATTCCGTTGGGGTATGCGTCTGGAGCGCGGCGAGCGGCGCCTATAGCGCGCGTTGGACCTTTGATGAGGACGCCAAACGTCTCGTCAGCCTTGTTTTCATGATGTTTCTGATCGACGTTTTCGTCGAATTCGCTGCCATGCAGCAAACTCCACGGCTGTGGGTGATCACGCTTTGGCCGCTTGCTTGCGTGCTTATCCTGTTCGCGCGGATTTTCATCCGGCGCGTACTGGACGCCTTTGGCGTGTGGCGGGTTGGGGCTGCGATTCTGGGCAGCGGTGAGCGCTATGGCGCCGTGATGGAATCGATCGAGACCAACAGCTACACCGGCTATTACGCGGCCTATCACAGCCACATTCCGGTGCGGCGCGACATGTCGCTCTCGGATTTCGCGCGCTGGCTCTCCAAGGATCTCGCCATGCGCGGCGCCGAGACGGCCATTCTGGTGCCAAGCGCATCGGAAATGGAGGCCGCCGATCGCGTCATTGATGCGCTGAATCTCTGCCTTAAGCCTTACATCCTGGTGCCGCCGGTGCAGCGCGTTTCCCTCGCAGGCCTCACGGTGCAGTCGAGCATGGCGTCTGATGCCGTGCTGATGAGTTCGCGCCATGGCCTGATGTCGCCCCTGCGGCGCGCCACCAAGCGCGTGTTCGATGTCGTGGTCTCCTTGTCGCTCATCATCTTCATGGCGCCTGCCTTGGCGGTGATTGCTGCAGCGGTTGCATCGAGCGGCTGGCCCATTCTCTATGGGCATGAGCGCATCGGACGTGGCGGAAAGCCCTTCCGCTGCCTGAAGTTTCGCACCATGGTGGTGAACTCCGACGAGGTGTTGGCCAAGCTCTTGGCGAGTGATCCAGAACGCGCGGCGGAATGGCGTCAAAGCTTCAAGCTCACCAATGATCCGCGCATCACCCGTATCGGCAAGTTTCTGCGCGAAACCAGCCTTGATGAGCTGCCGCAATTGATCAATGTGTTGCGCGGTGACATGAGCCTGGTGGGGCCGCGCCCGGTCATCGCCAAGGAAATCAAATTCTACTATGGCGAGGAAGCTCTCTTCTATGAGCTGGTCCGTCCTGGCGTGACGGGTCTGTGGCAGGTCAGCGGCCGCAGCGAAACCACCTATTCGCGCCGCGTCTTCCTCGATAGCTGCTATGTGCGCAATTGGAGCCTGTGGGCGGATGTGGTGATCCTGTTCAGCACCATTCCCTCCGTGCTTGCCCGTGAGGGTGCGCGCTGATGACAGCCTATAAAGCTTCAAGCGGGGTGGCTGTGCTGCTTTTCGCGCCGCCCAAAAGCCGCCAGCCGCTGGCGCTAGCGCAGCCCGAGCGTGTGGTGGTGATCAACGATTACGCTAAAGGCGGCGGCGGCGCGGCCGCTCTGGCCCGGCTTTCGGCAGAAGGTTTGAAGGCGAAAGGCATTGATGTCGTCTATTTTTCCGGCGATGCCGCGCTGCAAAGCGAGGGGATTGACGCCTTCGCGCTGCATGAAAAGCCGCTGCTGGAAAGCAAAGCCTTTGTGAAAGGGCTTTATAACAGCCGCGCCGCATCGGAACTTGCCCGCTGGATAGATCAGCATGATACGCCGCGCACCATCTATCACCTGCACAACTGGTCACACATTCTGTCGCCAGCGGTATTTACGCCGCTGAAGAAGGTGCGCGGGCGGGTCGTATTGTCGGCGCATGATTTTTTTCTGGCTTGTCCTAATGGCGGCTTCGTGCATTACGGCACAAACGCCCCCTGCGGGCTGGAGCCCTTGTCAGCCGCCTGCTTGCGCAGCAACTGCGACAAGCGCAGCTATGCGCATAAGCTTTGGCGGTCGGCGCGGCAGATGGTGCGCAACGCTGTTTATGATGTTGCCGAGCTCGCGCCGCGCATCCTGACCATTCATCCCGCGATGCATCCCTATTTGCAGCGCAGCGGCATTTCCGAACCGCTTATGCGGGCCTTGCTCAATCCCGTCACGCCCTATCACAATGGGCGTATCGCGGCAGAGGACAATCGCAGCATTCTCTATGTCGGCCGGTTGGATTACGAGAAAGGCGCTGACCTTGCGGCCGAGGCAGCCACCAAGGCAGGGCTTTCGCTGGTCGTGATTGGCGATGGGCCATTGCGGACGGAGCTTGTGGCGCGCTTTCCGTCAGTGCGGTTTCTCGGGCAACAGACGAAGAGCGAGATCGCGGCACATGCGACCAAGGCCGCGGCGCTGGTGATGCCGACCCGCTATCCCGAACCCTTTGGGCTGGTCGCGGTGGAAGCTTTATGGAGCGGTCTGCCGGTCATTTTGCCGAATACGTCGTTTTTCGCCGACGAAATAGATCGCCTCGACGCAGGCGTGCTTTTTACGCCGGGGGATGCGGATGCGCTCGCGCAGGCCATGAAAATTCTTATCGTAGATCCGGAACGGCGCCATGAAATGAGCCTTTCGGCTTTTCACAATACGCGGCATCTGGCGAATACGCCTGAGGTTTGGCTGCAAGAATTGCTTCTGGAATACCGGGATTTGCTTAATCCCGCACAAAATCAAAAAAATCAGGAAACGACCCAGGAAGGCGCAACTTACCGCGTGGGGGCGGCGCCATGAGAACGGCCATTATCCATTATTGGCTTGTAACCATGCGGGGCGGCGAGCGTGTGCTCGAACGCATCGCGCGGCTTTATCCGCAAGCTGACATCTTCACCCATGTTTACATACCCGATGCGGTTTCGCCCTATTTGCGTAGCCGCAACATCAAAACCACCTTCATTCAGTCACTGCCTTTCGCCAATGCGCTATACCAGCGCTATTTGCCGCTGATGCCGCTGGCGCTCGAGCAGATCAATCTCGAGAAATATGATCTCGTCATCAGCACGGAAGCCGGGCCGGCAAAGGGCGTCATTCCCATGCCGGAGGCGACCCATGTCTGCTACTGCCATTCGCCAATGCGGTATTTGTGGGATCAGTATCACCCCTATCTGAATGCCTCTGGCGCGCCTATGCGCATGGCAATGCCGCTCATGGCGCATTGGCTTCGGCAATGGGATTTGGCGTCTTCGGCGCGGGTGGATTCCTTCGCGGCCAATTCCAAATTCGTGGCGCAGCGCATCCGCAAATACTATCGCCGCGAATCCACCGTGATTCATCCCCCGGTCAGTGTGGATCTGTTCTCGCCCAGCGACGTGAAGGAGGATTACTTCCTCTGGCTCAGCCAGCTTGTGCCGTATAAGGGCTGTGAGATCGCTGTAGAGGCCTTTAATCGGATGAAGCTTCCGCTCTTGGTGGTGGGCCAGGGATCGGAAGAGAAGCGTTTGAAGAAAATGGCGGGGCCGACCATTCGCTTCGTCTCGTCTTTGCCGCTCGCCGAGTTGCGCCAGGCTTATGCCAGAGCGCAGGCGTTAATTTTCACGGCCAAGGAAGACTTCGGTATTGTGCCGCTGGAAGCGCAAGCGAGCGGTTGTCCAGTGATCGCCTATGGCGCGGGCGGCGCCTCGGAAACCGTGCGCGATGGTGAGACCGGTCTTCTCTTCGCGGAACAGACGGTGGATCATCTCATCGAAGCGGTGGAAACCTTCTTGAGCTGGAAGGCGCATTTCAATCCGGCAAAGGCGGTGGCGCAAGCTCAGCGCTTCCGGCCCGAGGTCTTCGACAGCCGCTTCTCTGCCTTCGTCAACACCGCTATGATGGGCCCGCAAAATCTCGTGCCCGCGCTTGCCGTGTAATGCCATGGCTGCGCCTATTTATTTTAACGGGAAGTTCTATGCGGGTGAGCTCAATGGCGTTCACCGCGTCGCCGATCGCCTTGTCCGCGAGGTCGACCGGCTGGCGGCGGCGAGTGATAAAAAGCTCGATTTGCGCCTGCTCATCCCCAAGCGGCGCCAATTCTCGCCGCAGGTCAATGTCTTTAAGGTGGAAGAGCAGGAGCTCGGCCACACCCAGCGCTGGGAGCAGGGCATTCTACCCTTCGTGGCCAAGGATGGTCATCTGATCAACCTCGCTAATCTCTCGCCCATCATGCACCGCTCTAAGGTGACGCTGATCCATGACGCGCAGTTTTATATTTCGCCGGGATCATACGCGACGCATTTCAGCATCGGCTATCGCATCCTGACGCCGATCATGGCGCGATCGAGCCGCGCGGTGCTGACGGTCTCCGAGTTTTCGCGCGAAATGTTGGGCGCGTTCGGGGTCGCCAAATGGCAGAAGACCGGCGTACTCTACAATGGTGCCGATCATATTCTGGAAGCTGCTCCTGACGTCTCTGTTCTGCAGAAAAACGGGCTGGAGCAGGGCGGCTATGCCGTGGTGTTCGGATCGACCTTTGTCTACAAGAATGTCGCCACTGCTTTTGCTGCCTTTGCCGATCCACAATTGGCCGATGTGAAGCTCGTGGTAATCGGCCCATCGGCTGAAAAGCTGCGTGCTTCAGGCCTAAATCCACCGCCTAATGCGGTGTTTGTCGGAAAGCTCAACGACGGCGAGTTGCGCGCGCTTTATCAGTCGGCGCTGTGCCTGGTCTATCCCTCGCGTACTGAAGGCTTCGGCCTGCCGCCTCTGGAAGCAATGCTGTGCGATTGCCCGGCCATTGTCGCGCCTGCGGGGGCCATCCCCGAAGTCTGCCGCGATGCGGCGCTTTATGCCGATGTTGCAGACATCGCGGGCTGGGTCATGCTGGTCAATAGCTTGCGGCAAGATGAGGCGCTACGCAGGGCGAAAATAGAACAGGGCCGCAAACGCGCGGCGACCTTCACCTGGGCTTCGGCTGGCGAACGCTTGATGAAGCTGGTGCAGTCCTTGCCGGAGCGGCTATCGTGAAAAACCGCTCTCTCGCAACCTTGGCTACAGCGGGGCTCGGCATTGGCGCCAGAGCCTCCGGCCAGCTTATGGCGCTCGCGGTCACGATCATTGCGGCGCGGTTCTTAGCACCTGCCGATTTCGGTGTTTTCGCGCTGGCGATGGCCTGCGTCACGCTGGTGCGCAATATGCTGTATTCCGGTGGCTACGAATATTTGATGAAATGCAGCGATCCGCGCAGCGCGGCGACGGAATGCCTGCTGCTCAACGCCGCCATGACCGTCGTTTTGAGTCTGATCCTTACGGGTCTCGCCTATGGCGGCCGGGTTGTTTTCGGCATGGGTATGCTGACGACGGTGTTGCTCGCGCTGATCCCTTCTAATTTCGTCTCTGTGCTGACCTCGTGGCAGGAAGCGCAAATCTTGCGTGGCGGGCGGATAAGAAGTTTCTATTTAGCGACCGCCACCGGAGATATCGTGGTCGGCGCGATCGCGATTGGGCTTTTATGGGCGGGGTGGGGCATCTGGGCTTTGGTGGTACAAAGCTATGGGCGCGCCATTCTCCTCACGTGCTTTTATGCAGTGATTGAGCGCCCGTTATTGTCTGAGCGGATCAGCAGGACAAAAATCATCGAGATCGCACACTGGTCATGGAGCCGCTATGGCAGTGTGAGCCTCAGTTTTCTCTCCAACTACGCGGCGGATTTCGTGCTCGGCGTTTTTCTTTCGCCCGCCGCAACCGGCATTTACCGCGCGGGCAGCCGCATCGTTCAGGCCGCGTCCGATCTCTTCCTGCAACCTGCGCAGACCTTCGGGATCACCTTGTTTTCTAAACGCGCGGCGCTTGGGCTTTCGCCGGATGATCTGTGGCCGAAGGTTCTGACGGCCTGGATGGTTCTGGCTTGGCCCGCGTTGATTGGGCTCGCCATCGCGGCGGGCTTGCTGGTGCCCATGATCCTTGGGCCGAAATGGCTGCTCGCGGCACCGGTGGTAAGCATTCTTTGTGTGCGCCAGCTCTGGTCTACCTTCGGTGCGGTTACCAGCGCCATGCTGGTCGCCTTCAATCATCAAAAGACCGTCTTTCATTTTCAGCTCGTCACGATTTTATCGGCGTTGGCTGGTCTTCTGATCTTTGCGCGCTTCGGCGTGATCGCGGCAGCGGCGAGCCTCACGGTGATCGCGAGCATTGGCAATATCTGGCTGCTCTTGCGCGCCTTGCACCTTTTCCCGGGCGCGCGACGTGAATTTGCGCATGCCGTGATTACGGTGATCGCCACCACGGCCGCCACCGCGGCCGGTGCGGAGCTCTTCCTCTTTCTGGCCCATGGCGATTTGGCGAAATGGCAGCTTGTCGCCGCCTTGGCGTTCAGCGGCATCTTCGCTTGGGCCTTCAGTGCATTCTTGTTCCGTCAGCGGATCATTCAATCCATCCACGCATTGGCAGGAGGCTAGACATGACCACCAACACCGGCTTCGGTGCAGGCTTCGAAAAGCTTGATCCTAGAATCCTGTTTTTCCTGAAAGGCAGTGCCCGGCAGAATTTCGGCGATTACCTTTCGGCCCTTCTGATCAAGCACCTCTTCTCGGAGCCGCGCGTGGAGGCAGATATCTTCCGTCTGATCGGCAGCGTGATTTGCGAGACCCGCATCAAGGAGGATTTGCGGCAGATGCTGGGCATCGAAAGCGGGCGCATCGTCTATTGGGGTTGCGGTGCGCGGGAAGACCGTGCCATTCCGCCTTCCGTGCTCGCCAATTGCCGCTTTCACGGCGTGCGCGGCCCGCTGACGCGTGATCTTCTTGGCTTACCGCTGGAAACCGTGCTGGGCGATCCTGGGCTTTTAACACCACTGATCGTGAACCCGTCTGCAACGGCCTCAAGCGCGGGCAAGACCATCTGCATGCCTCATATGCATGATCCGCGCGATCGCAAGGAGCTGTTGGCGCAATCGGGCTGCGATATGCTGGTATCACCCTCAGTGGGGGCAAGCGAGCGCGAGCTGGTGGCCTTGATCGAAACCATCGCCAGCGCGGAGTTCGTGCTGACCGGCTCCTTGCATGGCGCCATTCTCGCTGCGGCTTATCGTAAGCCCTTCGCCTATTGGAACACCGGCTTCATCGACATCGAATTCAAATGGCACGATTTCTCGGCCTCGGCGGGATTTGAGGCCATTTTCGTGCGTGATTTGGCGGAAGGCCGTGCGCTTTATGCGGAGAAGACCGGCCGGAAGATACGTCTACCGCGTCTGTCCAGCCTTTTGGCGGTTGCGCCTTTCGCGCCCAAGGTATCGGCGGTGATGGCGGCGCTGCGCTATGACGGTTTCATCGTGCCCAACAGCACGGATGGCGAGATCGATGTCGCCTTGCGCAATTTCGACGCCGAAGCCGAGTGGATGGCGCAGCAGTGGGATCGCGGCGAGGGTAGTGGGCTGTGGTCCAGCCTTTCCACCAAGATGCTGCGCCGGGCTGGTGCCCTGCGTGAAAAGGTGAAAGCGCCTGCCAAGAGGCTCTTGCATGTCTGAACGCATCGGCATGATTGAGGTCGATTTCACGCTGGCGCTGCATAACCGCACCGGCAAGTATTTCATCGGCCGCGATATCATCAATGCCAATCTCGGCCGCATCTATCAGCTTCGTTATTGGCGGCTGAAAGGCACGCCGGCGGAAGGGCCGCCGCTGGGGCTTAAGGCCAGGATCATCGGGCGGCTCGCGGTTGATGAAATGCGCCTGCGGGCGATGAACCCGGAGTTGCGCGCACTGCGCCTGCGTCCGGCGCGGGTTGTGCTGCATCTTGATCCATTGACGGTGCTGACCCATCGCCTCACGCGGCATGATGCGGTGCTCTGCCACGACGTCGGCCCGTTGACCCATCCTGAACTCTTCGAGCCCGATGTTGTTGCGGGCTATGGCGAGGCTTATCGCGAGATCGCTGAGGCCGGCGCGCATATGGTATTTGTCTCCAAAGCATCGGAGCGCGCGTTTCATAAGGCCGTCCCTGGCCGCTATTCCTCCTCGCAGGTGGTCTATCCAAGCCTGCGCAATGAAGTTGGAAGCGGGGCGTCAACACCGCTGGATATTGAGAAGCCGTTCCTTCTCACGGTGGGATATGTCGGTGCGCGCAAGAACCAGCTCACCGCCATCAGGGCCTTTCAGCAATCGGGGCTTGCGGAAAAGGGTTTTCGTTATGTGATCTGCGGCGGGCGCGAGGCGGGCTATGAGCCAGTAGCGCAAGCGGCGGGGCAAACACCGGGCGTGAAGCTTCTTTCATATGTGGGCGATGGCGAACTCAATTGGCTTTATGCCAACGCCGAGGGATTTGTGCTGCCGAGCCTATTGGAAGGTTTTGGCGTGCCGGTGGCAGAGGCCAATCGTGCCGGGCTGGTGCCGATCGTCAGCCGTGACAGCGTATTGGAAGAAGTGGCTGGCGAGGGTGCGCTGGCGGTGAATCCGCTCGACTGCGCCGAGATCGCCGCCGCGATGCAGCATCTCGCCTTCATGCCCGAGAGTGAAAGGCAAAGCCGCCGCGCCATGTTGGCGCAATCGGTGGCGCGTTTTTCCGAGGAAGCATTCCTCGCGGGCTGGGATCGCGTAACGGCGGAAGCAGCAGAGCGCAGCCTCGTTTTTGCGGAAAGGCAGGCGGCATAATGACGGCTCCGCTGGTCCTGTTTTTCAACGGCACGTTCGTCAATGTGGAAAACGGCGCCCATGCGCGTATGCGCAATCTCTTGCGCTGGGCGATGACGCAGTTTTCCAATCTGGTGCTTTACAGTTTCGCGGATCATCCCGATTGCCCCTGGGGCGAAAAGGAAATCGCACTATTTTATCGCGATTATCCCGGTGTGGAATTGGTGCTGGATCGGCGCAGCAAAGCGCTGGATCGCGCCACAAAGCTCAAGAACGCCTGTCTCACATTGGCGCCGCGATTTGCGGGCGAGGTGCTGCGCTGGCATGTGAAAGGCGCGACCCCGGGCTTTGACCGATTGAAGGCGCGTGGTGCGCGCACCATGATCGTCAATTATGCCGATGCGATTTCGCAGTTGAATGGGGTCGATCCGGCGGACTGCATCATAGAGACGCATGACCTAAAATTCCTCCATTACGCGAAGAAATTCAGCCGTCCGGTCTGGGATGGCCGCGTCATGGGAAAGCTGCGCAGCGAAGCCTATGTTTTAAATGCAGCTGGTGGATTAATCGCCATCGCGCCGCCGGAAAGCGCCATGTTCCGCCTGTGGTTTCCCCATACGCCGGTATTCTACGTCCCATCCTATCCGGAAGCTGCTGCGGTCTCCGCCCGCGCCCGCATGGCGGCGCGTTATGATCTTCTCTTCGTCGGCTCTGAAAATCACTTCAATGTGGACGGGATCACTGCGTTTTTGGCCGCCAATGCCGCTTGGCTTTCGCGCTATCGCATTGCGTTGGCGGGACGGGTCTGCGCGGTGCAAAGCGTGCGTGATTTGGCGGCTCAGAATGCCAACATCACGCTATTAGGCTTCGTGAAGGATTTGGAGGAGGTCTATGGCGCCGCTTGGGCTGCGATTTCGCCCGTAGAGGGTACCGGCCTCAAGATGAAGGTGGTGGAGGCGCTGCGCTATGGCAAGCCCGTCTTTGCCTCCGCCCATAGTGCCAACAGCCTGCCGCCGGGCAGCGAAGGCTGCGTCTTCCCGCTGAATGAAGCCTCTATCGCGCGGCTTTTTAAGAACATTCCCGCTTATGAGGCGGCCTGCCTCAGCGCATTGGCATATGGCGCGGCCATTGATGGCGCGGGTGAAAGCGAAAAGCTGCGCGCTCTTCTGGTGGAGCGGATGGAGAGCAGCGTCCGCCGCGCTGCTCTAGAGCCCCATGCCGTATTGGCGGAGGCAGTTCTATGAGGTCAGCGCGGCGCCAGCACAATCACCAAAGGATCGGCGGCGAGGCTGAGCTCCACGCTCGCCGCAGCCTTATAACTGGTAAGCGGCGTGGCGCTTTTGACAGGATCATACACCGCCGCATCACGCAGGTTGGTGCTGGCGAGCGTTACTTTGGTGGCTGCGGGCGAGACGGCTGCGCGACTGGCGCGGTCCCACAACTGCGCCTCGTTCCAAACCACCACCACGTCGCTGCCATCGGCGCGCTGCAGTACCAGGCTTCTTGCGGTCACGGGAAGGTTTATCACGCTCGCCGGGGTGGCGCGCGGCGTGAAGCTTCTGGCGGCAGCATTGCTGTCGCGCAGGAGGTTCAGGAAATTGCGCACCGCAGTTGCAGCCATTTTGGGCCGGTAATTGACATCGAACAGTCCAAGGCGCGTGTCGTAATCCTTGTTCTGGGTGTCGGCGTAAGCTTCCAGAAGCTGGTAGAGATAAATCTTCTGCGCCCCGAGCGTATAAGCATCCAGAAGTGCGTTCAGGGTCAGAATCGCCTGCGTGTTCTCATCCACCGGATTCCAATCCGCCGGCCCCTTCCATTGCTTAGGATCGGGCATCTGGGGATAGCCGATTTCGGTGATGACGCGCGGATGGCCGGGCAGGGCCGTGGTCACGCTGTTCAGATCGAAGACCAGCGAGGCATAAGGCTGCGCGCCGTATTTGGGATAGGTGTGAATGTTCATGCTGTCGGCTGTGCCAGCATGATACGGATAGTCGGTATAATTATAGACATTGGTGGCGCTGAGCGCGGGTGTCGCTTTCACCGAGTTGAAAAGCTGGGTTTGATAGGCGAGCGCCGCGGTGGTGCCGGTCTGTCCGGCATAAGTAAACTTGAAATTATTGACTTCGTTGGGCCCTTCCACCGCCACGACGCTGCCGGGATAGCTGGTGGTGATGCCCGCGAAACGCTGGGCCAGAATGCCGGTATCGCCGCCATTGACGATGAAGTTGAAGCGGTAGCCCGCATTCGCGAGCGTGTTGTAGCGCGGCAGGTTCTGCGTGTTCGGCGCGCTGTCGCGCAAAAGCTTAATGCCGAGGTAATCAAGCGACTGGGTCACCTTGTCGAGCTTGCCATACGCACCATCGGTATAGGCGACATGCACGTTGACGCCGATAGCATCGACAAAATCCTGCGCGCGCACTGTTTGGGCCGCGGCGGGAAGAGCAAGGAGCCCGGTTGCGGCAGCAAGGGCGGTACTCATCAGCAAAGCATGTTTCATGGCGCATTCTCCGTCAGCGAGACTTTGCTAGCACTACAAGCCAATAACGAGAATACGCGGAACCACTAGTGAAATTTTGTGGAGGTTGAGATGGAAAGCCAAGTTTATCCCGTCATCCTCTCGGGCGGTTCGGGCACAAGATTGTGGCCGCGCTCGCGAGCATCCTTGCCTAAACAGCTTTTGCCGCTTTGCGGTGAGCGCACGATGATCCAGGAAACGGTTTTGCGCGCCGCGCTTCCCGATACCGCCGGCCCGATCATCATCTGCAACGAGGCGCATCGTTTTCTGGTTGCCGAACAGATGGAAGAGATCGGTGTGAAGCCCGATGCCATCGTGCTCGAACCGGTGGCGCGCAACACTGCACCTGCGGCGGCGGTTGCCGCGGCAATTGTCGCTGAAGATGATCCGGAGGGCATTGTGGTGCTGCTGCCGTCCGATCATGTCGTCACCGATGTTGCGGGATTCAAGCTGGCCCTTCAAGCCGCGGTGGACGCAGCGCGTGCAGGAAATATCGTCACCTTCGGTATGACGCCGACCCATGCCGAAACCGGCTATGGCTATATTCAGAAAGGCGCACCTCTTTCGGGAGGCGCCTATGCGGTGGAGCGCTTTGTCGAAAAGCCAGATGCCCCCACGGCGGAGCGCTATCTTGAAAGCGGCGATTATTACTGGAACAGCGGCATGTTCGTATTCCGCGCCGATGTCCTGCTTGAGGAAATCGCGACACACGCTCCCGCCATTCTGCCTGCCATCAAGGAATCTGTCGCGCTTTCCACGCGTGATCTCAATTTCTATCGCCTGGAAGTCGAAAGTTTCGCGCGCGCGCCGAACATCTCTTTCGATTACGCGGTGATGGAGCACACGGCACGCGCGGTGATGGTGCCCTGCGATTTCGGTTGGAACGATGTCGGTTCCTGGTCGGCGTTGCTGGAAGTGCTGGATCGTGATGACGACGGCAATGTGCTGCAAGGCGATGTGCTGGTGGAAGATGTCGAAAACAGCCTGGTATCGAGCGGGCGCGGCGTCACCGCATTGGTCGGCGTGAAGGATCTGGTGGTGATCGTCACCAAGGATGCGACGCTTATCGCCGATAAGAACCGCGCCCAGGACGTGAAGAAGATCGTCGACAAGCTGCAAAAGGATAAGCGTGCGGAGGCGGCGAACCACGCCACTATGTTCCGTCCCTGGGGCAGCTATGAGACGATCGATCATGGCGACCGCTTCCAGGTCAAGCACATCATGGTCAAGCCAGGAGAAAGCCTTTCGCTGCAAATGCACTATCACCGCGCGGAGCATTGGATCGTGGTGCAGGGCACGGCGCGTGTCACCTGTGATGGTGAGGTCCGGATGTTGCGCGAGAATGAATCCACCTTCATTCCGCTCGGCGCGACGCACCGTTTGGAAAATCCCGGAAAGGTTCCGTTGCGTTTGATCGAAGTGCAATCGGGCGCGTATCTCGGCGAAGATGATATTGTGCGCTTTGAAGACATCTATGGCCGTGTCGCCGTGCAAACCTGAGGAGGGTGCCGTGTCTAGCTCTTTCGCGCACATGAAAATCGCCGTCATTGCAGGCTTTCTTGCAATTTTTCCCGTTCAGGCGCTGGCGGGTGGAAGTGTAAATCCGCCCCCCGATGCTACCGTCACTGGAGCATCGGATAAGGGGTTTGTTTTGGGGCCGTCCGACAAGTTGCGAATCGTCTTTTACGGTGAAGATGGGCTCAACACACAGCCGGAATATACCGTCGCCGCTAACGGAAAGATTTCACTGCCGCTGGTCGGTGATATTCAGGCGGCAGGGCTGACGGTTTCCGAACTGCAGACGGAGATCATCAAGACCTATTCCAGCGGGTATCTCGCCGATCCGCGCTTTTCCATTCAGGTCATGACGGCGCGCCCGTTCTATATCCTTGGGGAAGTAAAGACGCCCGGCCAATACACCTATGTGCCGGGTCTGACTGTGCTCAATGCCGTGGCGATGGCGGGAGGCTTCACCTACCGTGCCGTAACCGATGAGGTCAAAATACGACACGCTGCGGACAAATCTGAAAAGAAGGTCAAGATCGATGGAGATACGCCAGTCTATCCGGGTGACACCATTGAAATTCGCGAGCGGTGGTTCTGATACTGTCATTCGTGACGCTTACAATGGGATAAGGGGAAATGGCGTTGGGGAAACTCCGCGCGATCGTCGCTGGGCTGATCGCGGTCAACACAATGGGCGCATGGGCCGCTGCGCCTTCGCAAGTTCCGCCCGATGTCGGCGAACGTGCGCGGCCGGAATACGATCCGGTGGGCGTGCCGCTTGGTGCGTTCGTCTTCTACCCAAAGGTAAACATGGCCACCGAGTATAATGACAATATCTATGCGGCTGAGACAGGCGCAGCGAGCGATCTTATTTTCAGGATCGCGCCAAGCTTGCGTCTGACGACGGCGTGGCCGACCGATAAGATGACGTTGCGTGCTTTTGGTGGCATAAATCGCTATCTCGATCATGCCTCGGAAGACACCGATACCTATGGCGTCAATGGCGACGCGGAATTCAGCATCCACAATGCCACCGCCTTGCGCGGCAGCATCGATTTTCGCCACGCCGTGCTGGCGCGCGAATCCATCTTGTCCTCGCCTGCAACCGAACATCCCGTGGAGTATAACCAAGGCAGTGCCCATCTCGAGGCGACGCAGGGTTTTGGGAACTTTCAGCTCATGGGCTTTGCCGATTGGCTTCGGCTCGCCTATCAGGATAGCGTCGCGCCCGATGGCAGCACCGTTTTCGAAAAGGATCTGAACTACGAAACCATTTCGGGCGGGCTTCGTGGGGGTTATGCCGTCAGCCCCGATAGCTCGGTCTTCGTCTCCGGGCGCATGTTCACAACCGAGTTTCTTGCCAAACCGCCTTTGGTGCCGCTTGATCGTTCATCCCACGGCTATGAGGTTACGGGCGGATTTAATTTACATGTCACCGATGTTTTGAGCGGGGATATAGGTGCCGGATATCTGCATGCGCGGTACCCTCATATCACTGGGTCGCAGCAGGATGTGGGCACGCTCGCGGTGCATGTTGCGCTCGCCTGGTATCCCACGCTTCTTACCACCGTGAAATTTCGTGTCGGCCGCTCGATTGAAGAAGCACCGATGCAGATTTCCTCGGGCTTCCTCGTCACCCGGTATCAGGCCGAAATCGATCACGAATTGCGCCGCAATGTGGTGCTGAATGCCGGTGTTGAATATTCCGATGGCAGCTTCCGTGGCACCGATCGGCGCGATAGCCAGTGGAAGGTGGGAGCCGGCGCGACCTATCTTCTTAATCCCATGATGAGTGTGAAGCTTTCCTACGCGTATCAATCGCGGGAAAGCGAAGGCTTGGCGCGCGGGCCAGGCTTCAATTCCAACACCATTTCGCTGGCTTTTGTGTTGCAGAGATGATGAGCAGGAGTAGTTTGTGATGAACGCACTGGTTGAGCGGCGGAACGGATTTTCTCACGACCACGAGCACGGCCAGAATATCACCATGGATGCGGGCCGCATTGGCGCCGCCTTCCGGCGTCATTTCCGTCTATTCCTCTTGACGGCCGGTATTGTGCTGGTGATAGCGGCCTGTCTGGTGTTCACGCAGGTTCCAAAATATACAAGCTCGGCGACGGTGCTGATTGATCAGCACAAGCAGCAAGTCATGAAGAGCGAAGATTTCGTCTCTGGCTTGCCGGATAATTCCAACATCGTCGACACCGAAACCCAGATCATCCAATCCCCAGCGATTGCCGCATCGGTGTTCGATCGCCTGCACCTGGAAAAGGATCCCGAGTTCTCTCCTGCGCCAAAGGTCAGTCTGTGGCGCCAGATTTTGGGCTCGATTATTCCATCCTTGAAGCCGAAGAGCGTGGTGGATCCCGAAAAGGCGCGCCTGCAAGCGATCGCCAATCTGCAGAACGGGCTTAATGTGCAGCGCGTCGCCGAGACATTCGTGATTACCATTTCCTATACCTCGCCTGATCCCAAAAAGGCTGCGCGCATCGCGAACGCTTTCGCCGATGCTTATCTCGCCGATCAAGCGACGGCAAAAATAGAAGCGGTGAAGCAGACCACCGGCTGGCTGAATGCGCGTCTTGAAAGCCTGCAAGAACAGGCGACCGAGGCTTCCAAGAAACTGCAGGAATATAAGGCGCAGCATAATCTTCTTGATGTCACCACCGACACCACGCTGACCCAGCAGGAGGTTTCGGCGCTGGATCAGCAACTGCAGCTTGCGCGCGCGGACGAGGCGGCGGAAACGGCACGGCTTGACACCGCCAGGGCGCAGCTTCGCAGGGGCAGCGATGGCGGCGATGTGGGCGAGGCTTTGGGTTCCCCCGTTATTCAGGGGCTTCGCGCGCAACGCGCGGGTGTCAGCCAGAGGGTGGCGGATATGTCCGGGCGCTATGGTTCGCGCCATCCAGATCTTTTGCGGGCCAAGCGCGAGCTTGCGGATATCGACGGTCAGATAAATGCGGAAGTGCAGCGCATCATTTCCAGCCTCTCGGCCAGGGTGCAGGTGGCGCATAACCGCGTGGCCTCGCTTGAGGCGAGCATTAACCGCACCAAGGATGCTCTGGTGAAGAGCAATCTTCAGAATGCGCAAGCCGGGGTGATGCAGCTTAATGCGCAAGCCGCTGCCTCGATCTATCAGGCCTTCTCGCAGCGCTTGAAGGAAGGTGTGGCACTTCAAGGTATGACGCCCTCAGATGCGCGCGTCATTTCAGCTGCCGCGCTGCCCATCGGGCCAAGCTTGCCGCGCACCGGCCTTGATATGGCGCTGGCGGTGGTGATCGCGGTCTTGTTTGGCGCTGTGGCCGTCGCCATCGCGGAGATGCTGGATAAGGGCTTTTCCTCAGAGGACGAAGTTGAGCGCGGGCTTGGCTTTCCCTCACTTGGGGTGGTTCCGAGCCTCGGTTCGGTGCTCGACAAGTCGGAAGTCCTTCGTTCGCCTACAGATCATGTGGTGGAACAGCCATGGTCTCCCTTCACCGAATCTTTTCGCGCCATCCGTACCATGCTGGTGCATGGGAGGCAGGGAAATGAGGTAAAGATCATCGCGGTTTCTTCAGCGCTGCCGGGCGAGGGCAAAACTACCACCGCCATGTGTTTGGCGCGGGTCTCTGCGGCGGCGGGGGCCTCCACCGTGGTGGTCGATTGCGATCTTGCCAATCGCGGTCTCAGTGGACTGCTGCAAGCCCCGGCGCAAAAAGGTTTGATTGATGTGCTGGATGGCTCAGCCTCGCTCAGCGAGGTGTTGATCCAGGATGACCGCTCCGGCGCCTATATTTTGCCGGTTGGGGCGCGCCCGCAAACGCCGCGTGATGTCTTCACCAGCCCGGCGATGCGTGGGCTTCTGGAGGAACTGCGCAAGAGGTTTGATTTTGTCATTCTGGATACCAGTCCCATCCTGGCGGTGGCGGATTCCTGTGTTATTGCGCGGCAGGCTGATGCGGTGCTGATGGTGGCGCAGTGGCGCAAGACACCGCGCAAGCTTGCGGAAGCATCGGTGCGCGCTCTGGCTATGACGGATGCGAGCCTTGCCGGAACTGTGCTGTCCCAGGCCGATATCAAGGAGCTGCCGCATTTCGGCTATGGTCGCTATTACGGTTATGCGCGGGGGGCGGCGTGAAAAACCTCCAGAACGTTGCCCTGCTGCCGCCGCGCCCGGTCGGATGGTTATGGCCTATCCTGGGGCAGGTCTCGGCGGTGTTGAACAGCCAGGCTTTATTCCTGCGCCAGATGGCGCTGGTGGTGCTTGTGGGGCAGGTGGTGTTTTGGATCGCCGCGGCGGCGAGCCGGGTAATGTTGTTCGCAGATGGCTCCTTTTTTGCCTACGCTTTGGCGACAGGCCACGCTTGGGAGCTGAAATGGCAGTTTTTAACGACGCGTATCAGTACCTATCTTCTCACCGTGGTGCCGACAGAGGCGGTATGCGCCGCTCTTTCCTGCAATGGCTCGCAAATCGCGGTGGTGAATGGCGCAATCTTCTATCTCGTGCCGCTACTGCAATTTGCCTATCTGGTGCACATCGCCTGGCGGCGGTTTCCTGCGCTGCTGGCCTTCCCGCTGGTGCAATATGCCTTCGCCGTCGGGCTTGGATACGGCTTTCCATCCGAGATTTTGTTGGCGCCGGGATTTTTTTGGATCTGCATGTTTTCAATCCTGCAGCGCCCGCTTCCCCTGGGCGTGTTGCTATTTTCTTTCGCGGGGTTGGTGTTTTCGCATGAAATGGCGCTCGCCGCCGCGCTTGTGGTGGTGCTGCAGTTCTTCATCGAGATGCGCGGGAAAGGCTCCCCTGGCGCTATTTCCCTTTTTCAGGCGCGCCTGTTTGGGGCCGTTGCTGTCGCGCTTTTTGTTCTGGATGGCTTTCTCATCCTCTCAGGGGGAGGCTCCGGCGGCAATGCCAATGCGCTGCATGTTTTTGATCCCAGGCGCCTGTTGATTGACCCGGCGCTTTGGCTGGTCGCGGCGGCCACGCTTGCAGCTGCGGCGTTTTCCTTATTTGCCAAACGCGCGGCGCCGCTGGTCCTGATCGTGGGGTTTACGGCGCTTTGTGCGGTGCTCACCATTCTCGCGGGTGACAAGCTCAATTATGCCCTTGGCCGCTATGACTCCGCGCGCAGCATCATCGGCTTTTCCATGGCGGGGCTCGGTATTCTCTTTATCGGTTTGCGGCTAAAGGGCGAAGCGGGGGCGGCGCTGCCGGGGCCGGTCACCTTTTTGCGGCTCGCGTTGCCCGGGGTACTGGCGGTGATCTTCGCGGCCAATGCGGTATTTCTGGTGCAGTGGACAAAAGGGCTAGCCGCCTTTGAAAAGGGGGTGAATGCGCAAAACCCGTCTTCTATTATCCGCTTTAGCGCGGGGTGGGATGTGATGGACCCCGTCGGCTTTCGTTATAGCGATCGCGCGGGCTTTTCCTGGGCCTGGCCTTACCGCTCCATTGTGCTGGCTGAAAATTACCGGCCCAAAACCATTTTCTATTTGCCGGATTCCATTTCGCCTGCCTGTGGCTCGCCGCGTCTGGCGCGGTTTTCGGATTCACCCGTTCCGGCTTCGGTGACGCGTGACCTGGAAGGCTTTGCCTGCGGCCAAGCGGGGCGCAAGTAATGACACCAACCTTTATCGGGGCCATTCTGATCGCGGTGGCGATCTTTTTGATGTTCCGGGGTTCGGCCACCAATATGCTGGCGCTGGTCCTGGTGGCGACCTTGTTTGGCGGCGCGTCGGCTGTTGATCTGCCCGCGCTAGGCGGCTCCTCCATTCCGCCCGCGAATATGGCCCTTTTGTTCATGGCATTTTATCTTCTGGCATCGCGCGCGGTGACGGTGAACAATCTGGCGCAAGTCACGCGGCCCAACCTGTTCCTCGCCATATTCTGCATTTATGGCGCGATCGGCGCTTTCCTTCTGCCACGGATATTCGCAGGCATGATCGGCGTGGTGCCGATGAATGTGGCAGATGCTGCTTTTCTCAATATCTATCATTTGGTGCCGCTGGGACCGTCTTCGCAAAACATCACGACGGCTGTCTATCTTCTCGGCACTTTGTTCGCGGGCTTGGCAACCGCACTGATCGTGAATATCGAGCGGTCTGAGACGCGCGTGGTGCAAGTTTTCATCGCGCTATGTTGGGCGCATGTTTTCTTCGGAGTGCTCAATCTGGCGCTGTCTACGGTCGGTCATTCCGATTGGCTGATGTTCTTGCGCAATGGCCACTATGCCCAGGTCGATCAGGAGCTCGCGGGCGGTATTCAGCGCGTCAATGGCATATTCCCCGAGCCATCCATGTATGCCGCCTATGGCTTTGGAATTCTGGTGGTGATGGTGGAGCTGTGGTTGCGGGATGTGCGCGCGCGAGCCACCGGTGCGGCGGCGCTCGGCATGGTGGCGGTTCTGATGCTGACGACATCTTCCACCGCTTACGTTTCCTGCGGTATTTACGCGCTGGTGCTCGGCTTCCGTTTTCTCCTCACGCCTGCGCGCGTGTCCTTGCGTAAACTCGCGGTGCTTGGCTGCGTCTTGTTTCTGGTATTGACGGCGGGACTCGCGGTCGCGGTTTTCCATCCCCAGCTCGGCGACAAGCTGGTGCAGGTGGTGGAGAGCATGACGGTACATAAATCCCAGAGCTTTTCGGGGCGTCAGCGGCTGTTCTGGGCGCAGCTTGGTATTTTGGCGTTTAAGACGAGTTATGGGCTCGGCTTTGGCCCGGGGAGTTTTCGCTCCTCCAGTCTGTTCACCGCTATCGCGGGCTCGCTCGGCGTGATCGGCATCGTGACATTTTTTGGCCAAGTCTTCGCGCTGTTGCGCCCCTTTGATAAGCGCGCGCATGATCTGTCTCGTCATGATGGGCAGGAGATCAATATCGCGGCGGGATGGGCGGCAGTGCTCAGCCTGATTCCGGCGGCTATTTCTGCGCCGGGGCCTGATCCCGGAGTCATGTTCGGCCTTTTAGGGGGGCTCGCATTGGCCCGGCGCATTCCAGCGATGCTGCCGCAGCGTCGACACCGGTTATATGTGCATGAAACCGGTGTCAAACCGGCTATGACGCAGTTGTCACAAAAGGACGTAGGCGGAAAATCAGTACCGGTTCTATATGGTTCTAGGTACTAGTCCGTTCTAGGCGAAAAGGATCTGTTAAGACTTACTTACCGCTGGAATTGAAGGTGTTTCGCCCTTGTCCCTCCGGCCCAAGAGAAAAGCAAAACATCCCTCCAGCTACAGCTTTGGCAGCGACAGATTCGGCGCGTCTTTCGGCTCGGCTTATGAAGAGCAGACGATTCTCCTGCGCTCGATTTTCGAATTGTCGAATGATGCGATCTACACCAAGTCGCTGGATGGCATTATCACAAGCTGGAATGGTGCCGCGGAGGCGATGTTCGGCTATTCCGCTGACGAGGTGATCGGGCTGCCGATGTCGATTCTGGTTCCGGCGGAATGCCGCGAAGAGGAGACGGCGGTACGCGAGGCGATTGCTCGGGGCGAGGTGTTGCGCCATTACGAGGCCGTGCGGCTGCGCAAGGATGGCAGCCGCTTTATCGCGTCCATTTCCGGTTCGCCCATCCTGGATCTCAATGGAAATATTGTCGGGATTTCGAAGATCCTGCGGGACATCAGCGAGGCCAAGGCGGCGGAATCTGCGCTGAAACTGCATGCCGATGTTTTCAAGCTCTCATTCGATGCCATCATCCTGTGGCGCCTGGATTCGACCATCGAGGCATGGAATTCCGGTGCCGAGATGCTTTATGGCTTTTCGGAAGCTGAAGCTGTGGGCCGGGTCACTCATGATCTTCTGCAAACCATTCATCCCATTCCCTGGCTGAAGATCCGCGCTGCGCTGTTGGAGAAAGGCTTCTGGCAGGGCGAGCTGCGTCACCGCACGCGTGATGGCAGAGAGGTGATTGTCTCCGCCCGCAAGCAGTTGATGCGTGGCGTAGACGGCATTGCGCGCGTGATCGAAACCAATCGCGATGTCACGGAGCAAAAGTGCTCAGAAGAAGCCTTACGCCGCTCGGAAGAGCGCTATCGCTTGTTGCATGACAGCATGCGCGACGCCTTTGTGCAGACCTCGCTTGATGGAAAAATTCTGGACCTCAACGAGACCTATTGCCAGATGCTGGGCTACAGCGCGGAGGAGCTGCGCGCGAAAACCTACCAGGATCTGACGCCGGAGCGCTGGCATGCTGTCGATGAATCACAGGTCACCGGCGCGGTACTGACACGCGGTTACTCCGACGTCTATGAAAAGGAATACCGCCGCAAGGATGGCAGCATCATTCCGGTTGAGTTGCGGGTAAATGTGGCTACGGATGTGCATGGTAATCCCGAGTCGCTCTGGGCGATCGTTCGGGACCTTTCGGAAAAGAGGCACTTTTCGAGAAACATCGACCGCATGCGGACCGAGCTTGCGCATGTTGGCCGCCTCAGTGAGCTTGGCCAGGTGTCGGCGGGTATAGCCCATGAGCTCAATCAGCCGCTCGCCGCGATGATGAATTATTCCAGCCTCGCCAAGCGCCTCATTTCCTCCGGCGGGAAGAAGGAGCTGGTGCGGGCGCAGTCGGCGATTTCCAAGGCAGTGGGGCAGGCGCAGCGTGCGAGCGAGATCATCCGGCGAATGCGCGGCTTCATCGAGCATCGCGAAACCAAGCGCAAAGACGAGAGCGTCAACGCGATTGTAGAAGAGGCCTTGGCGCTGGGCCTGATTGGCACCCATGGCGAAGGCATCGCGCCGATATTGGAACTGGCGCCGGATTTGCCATCTGTATTTGTCGATCGCCTGCAAGTGCAGCAGGTGCTGGTCAATCTGTTGCGCAACGCGGTGGAAGCCATGGGCGAGTCACCGCGGCGCGAGCTTGTTCTTTCCACCGGCCGCAACAGCCATGGTGAGGTGGAAGTTGCAGTGCGCGATAGCGGCCACGGCATTCCGCAAGAAACCTTACGCAAACTCTTCATGCCCTTCTTCACCACCAAGCCGGGTGGCATGGGCATCGGCTTGTTGATCAGCCAATCCATTGTGGAAGCCCATGGCGGACAGATCACGGTGGAGAGCGAGGAGGGCAAAGGCTCGGTCTTCCGCTTCACCTTGCCAGCCGGAACAGCATAAGCAACGGAAACATGCCCCGCGCAAAAAATTCAGCGACGCGGGAACGGCATAGGCTTAGCACCGTTCTTTCCCTGTAAGATGGGACGATCGAAAGAGAAGACCGCTTACAAAGAGACGGCAAGGTTCTGATCCCTGAAAAAGATCGAACCTTGCCGTTTCATTATGCGCTGAACGGGGTGGCGGCTTCGCGCGTTGTGGCTGCTGAAGCCAACAGAGCAGGGAACGCCATGGACCGTGACGAGCATATTCGCAACCGCGCCCACAGCATTTGGGAATCCGAAGGCCGCCCCCATGGCCGCGATGTCGAACATTGGCAGCGGGCGAGCCGCGAACTCGATGGCCATAAAGGTGATGGCCTCGGCTCAGAGCAGTCACCGGGAGAGGTTTCGCCAAGCGGCACGCTGACCGGCAGCCATCCGCCTGCGGCCACGCCGACGGGGCGCGATCCCAAAGGCACCACGCCACCGGATGCTGATGCTGGCGCGCTGGCAGGCGATCCTGTGTCTGGCCTTAGTGATATTCCCGACCGGATGGCGGTGGATGATCTGAAAATCGATGGTCCTGGTCCCAGCGACAACCAGCCCGCCACGGGGCGGAGCAAGCTGGTGGGGAGCTGACAGCTAGCTGCGAACAATTCCCGCATAGCTTGAAATCCTACCCTCCACCTCCCACCTCTTTTCTGTGGTGCAAGTGGAAGGTGGCAGATTGGATCGGGCGAATATCTTGCCGGATATGATTTTAGAGGCGCTGGCGCGAAAGCGTCCGCGCCCGCTCGCCATTGGCAAATTGGGTGCGGGGGTATCCCCCCTCCCTGCGACGCCCCATAACAATTATCTTGCGCGCAAGAATACCTCGCCGCAGCCCGGCCGCCACCCTGGGGCGCCAAAGCGCAATCGCAACGCCGCCAAGAAAATCTCGCCCTTGGAGGCGAAAATCCTGGCCCATATCGCCCGTTGCAAGGCGGTGATCGCGCGTGTGGAGGCCGAAATCGCGGCCCAAGCGGGCGCAAACCCCCGCCGCCACGTCTTCGTTTATGAGGTTTATGAGGGGGGCAAGCTGGTCCGCCACCGCGAAAGGATCATCGATCTGCCGCCTCGCGCCAAGCCGCCGGAATCGCAAACTCCCGCGTGCCATTCACGGCAGGATCGGCTAGACGGTGCCCATGCCCGCACCACTTCTGACTCTCCAAGATGTCCGCCTCACCATCGGCACGAGCCCGCTTCTGGATGGCGCCGAACTTTTCGTCGAACCTGGCGATCGCATTTGCCTTGTCGGCCGCAATGGCTCGGGCAAATCGACCTTGCTCAAGATCGCCGCTGGCATGCTGGAGCCAGATGCGGGCCGCCGCTTCGCCCAGCCGGGCGCGACCATCCGTTATCTGCCGCAAGAGCCGGACCTCTCGGGCTATCCCGATGCCTTCCATTATGTGGCGGCGGGTCTGTCGCCGGGCGATGGCGAGGCGCGGGCGCATTATCTTTTGGGCAAGCTGGGCCTGACCGGCGAGGAAGACGTCACCACGCTGTCGGGCGGGCAGGCGCGCCGTGCGGCCTTGGCGCGGGTATTGGCGCCGCGCCCCGATATTCTCCTGCTCGACGAGCCGACCAACCATCTCGATCTTCCCGCCATCGAATGGCTGCAGGAGGAACTTGAATCCATGCCGGGCGCGCTGGTCCTCATCAGCCATGACCGGCGCTTCCTCACCGATTTGTCGCGCGCCACTATCTGGCTCGATCGCGGCAAGACGCGGCGCACCGATCGCGGCTTTGGCATTTTTGAGTCCTGGCGCGATCAGCTTTTGGAAGAAGAAGAACGCGACCGCCAGAAGCTGAACCGCAAGATCGCGGCGGAGGAACATTGGGTCCGCTATGGCGTCACCGCGCGGCGCAAGCGCAATGTCCGCCGCATGGCGGGTCTCGCCGAACTGCGCCAGCAGAAGCGTGAAGCCCGCCGCCAATTGGGTCAGGTGAATTTCCAGGTCTCGGAAGCCGCCAATGCGGGCACGCGGGTGATCGAAGCCAACAACATCAGCAAAGCCTACGGCGACAAGCAGGTGGTGAAGGATTTCTCCACCCGCATCCTGCGTGGCGACCGCATCGGCCTCATCGGCGCCAATGGCGCGGGCAAGACGACGCTGCTCAATTTGCTCACCGGGCGGCTGAAGCCGGATAGCGGCTTTGTGCAGCTCGGCACCAATCTGGTGCTGGTGAATTTGGATCAGACCCGCACATTGTTGGATTCGACGGCCAGCCTGAAAGAAGTGCTCACCGATGGGCGCGGCGATCGCGTGGAAGTGGGCGGCGAATGGCGCCACGTCACAAGCTATATGAAGGATTTTCTCTTCACCCCGGAACAAGCGGGTACGTCCGTCAATGTGCTGTCTGGTGGCGAGCGGGCGCGGCTTTTGCTGGCCAAGGTTCTTGCGAAACCCGGCAATCTTCTGGTGCTGGACGAACCGACCAACGATCTGGATCTGGAAACCCTCGACCTTCTGGAAGAGATGATCGACGATTATCCGGGTACGGTGCTTCTCGTCAGCCATGATCGCGACTTTTTGGATCGCACCGTAACTGCGGTGCTGTTTGCGGAAGGCAATGGCAGCTTCACCGAATATGCGGGCGGCTATAGCGATATGATGGCCCAGCGCGGCGGCGGTGTCGAAGCCACGCGTCTGGAAAAAGCCGAGAAGAAAGAAAAAGCCGTCCCGCGTGTGAAAGCAGATGCCCCCAAGCGCAAACTCTCTTTCAATGAGAAGCATGCCTTGGAAAAGCTGCCGGGCGAGATCGATAAGCTGACGGCGCAAATCGACAAGCTGCAATCCCAGCTCAACGATCCCAAGGCCTATCAGGATTCCAAGAAATTCGCAGAACTCACGGCTGCCCTGGGGAAGGCAGAGGCTGAGCGCTCCGCTGCTGAGGATCGCTGGCTGGAACTCGAGGCCTTGCGCGAGGAGCTTGAAGGTAAATAGGGAACCGCCGCTCTAGTGCGGGGTTTAGAAGGGAGTGTCTTTAACGGGAGAAACCATGCATATCGTTGATGCGGCGAAGAACAAGGCCAAGAAAGTTATGGCGGATGTCGAAGAAAACATCGCCGAAACCGATATCTTGCACACCCTGAAGACCGAACACCGCGAAGTTGCGGCGCTCCTCAAGGAAATGGTCGAGGCGGAGAACGGCGCCAGCCGGAAGAAGCTGCTCGGCCAGATCAAGGCTGCGCTGATCCCTCATCTGCGGGCGGAAGAAAAAGTGGTCTATCAGCCGCTCATCGTCGACCGCGATAAGGGTCTGCGGACTGATGGATTCGAAGGCGAAGCCGAGCATCGCTTGGCCGACCGCCTTATGGACGAGTTGTCGGCGATTGAAAACGCTGCCTCGCCGGAATTTGCCGGAACGGCGAAGGTCTTGATGGAAATGATCGAGCACCACGTCAAAGAGGAAGAAGACGACATCTTCGATGACGTGAAGGAGAAGTTCTCCAAAGCCGAGCGCTTCGAGATGAACGAGGCCTTCCTGGCGGAGAAGACGAAAGTCAGCATCTCCTGAATGGTCAGGCGGTGTCCTGCTCGCGCCAGGCTTGCCGCACGATTTGGGTGGACGTACTCAGAAATAGGCTCGCCATCAGCGCAGCTACTCCGAGATCCGCCCATTTCGTGCCGGTGAGGCTCACAATTGCGGCCGCCGCCAGCACCGCTATGTTACCCAGCGCATCGTTGCGGGAGCAGAGCCAGACAGAACGAACATTCGCATCCCCATTGCGGAAACGCAGCAACAGCAATGCGGCCGTGACATTTACCGCGAGAGCCAAGGCACCGACTGCGCCCATGGTCGCCGCTTCGGGGACGCCACTCACAAACGTCCGCCAAACCGCGCTCGCCAATACAAAGATAGCGAAGCCGCCTAGCACCGCGCCCTTTAAAAGCGCCGCTCGCGCCCTTATCTTCATGCTGTGTCCGATGACGGCGAGGCTGATCGCATAGGTCGCGGTATCCCCGGCGAAGTCCAATGCATCCGATTGGAGGGAAAGAGAGCCGGAGAGCCGCCCGGCTATGATCTCGATCAGGAACATCGCCGCATTGAGGACGAGAACGATCCAGACGGTCCGGCGAAAGGCCACCGAGCCAGTTTCAACATTGGAAGCCACGTCCTCACACCCGCAATGGGGTTGCGGGGTCTCGACTTTCGGGGATGCGCAGGCGGAATCGCCACAACAGCTATTCGACATAGCCCTTTTTGCATCCTACAGTGACTGTAGGAGCAAGCCCGATGTCAAAAAAAGCCGAACCTCGCGATTATGCCATTGGCGATCTATCCCGCGAGACGGGCGTCAAGGTCACCACCATCCGCTATTACGAAAGCATCGGCCTTTTGGCCGAGCCGCCCCGTAGCGAAGGGGGCAGGCGGATGTATGGTGCCGCGCATCTGCGTCGTCTGAAATTCATCCGCCATGCTCGTGATCTCGGATTCGAGGTCGATGCGATCCGGGAAATGCTGGCCTTATCGGATGAGCCAGATAAGTCCTGCGCTCGCGTTGACGCCATTACGCGCCAGCATTTACTTGCGGTCGAAGACAAGATTTCTCGGCTGACGCTGTTGCGGAATGAGCTGTCGCGTATGATGAAAGCCTGCCGCCATGGCCGCGTGTCGGAGTGTCGAATTCTGGACACGCTGGCGGACCATGGCCGGTGCGAGAGCGGCCATGGCGCCTTGCGGGTGTGACTACTTGGTGTGTGTGTTGAGCCAGCTCAGCACTTCGTCGTGCCATTGCACCGAGTTCTGCGGCTTCAGCACCCAGTGGTTTTCATCCGGGAAATAGAGCAGCTTGCTCTCAACGCCGCGCCGCTGCGCTATCGTGAAGGCGCCAATCGCCTGATCCAGCGGAATGCGATAATCGCGGCCGCCCTGCACAAACAGGATCGGCTTGTCCCAAGCCTTCACATGATTGATCGGGTTGAAGCGCTCATAATTCTGCGGCACATCATACACCGTGCCGCCGCGCTCCCATTCGTCGAACCACAGCTCTTCTGTGGCGTAGCCCATGCCACGGCTATCGAACACGCCGTCATGGCTGACCAGACACTTGAAGGGCGCGCTCCAATTACCAGCGATCCAGTTGACCATGAAGCCGCCATAGGATCCGCCGAGGGCGCAGGCGCGCTTGCCATCCAGGAAGTCGTACTTATCTAGAGCATAGGACCAGCCTTTCTGCAGATCCTCCAGCGGGCGGTCACCCCAATGCTGGCTGATGCTGTCGGTAAAGGCTTGGCCATAGCCGGTGGAGCCGTGGAAGTCGATCATCACCGCGGCATAGCCTGCGCCCGCATAGACCTGGGCGTTCCAGCGGTAATGGAAGTTATTGGCCATGGAGCCTTGCGGGCCGCCATGGATGAGGAGGGCGACGGGATACTTCTTACCGGGCTGATACCCCGCAGGCTTCACGACATAGCCGTGCACCGTCTCTCCATTCCAACCGGTGAAGCTGAATTGTTCGGGCGCGCCCATCGGCACGTCCTTCAGCTTATCGGCGTTGAGATGGGTGAGCCTGGTGGCTTTGCCGCCGAAGGGCTGAACATAAAGCTGCGCCGGGCTGGTGAGCGTGTCCTGGGCGAAGACGAGGCCCTTGGGCGTCTGGTCGAAGCCGCCGACATGGCCTTGTCCCGTCAGCGCCGAAACCTTCCCGTTCATCGGATCGATCGAGAAGACCTTGTGCTGGCCGATATCATCGCTCGCGACCAGAATGCGTTTGCCGTCATGCGACCATTGCGCGCCTTCGGCGGAGTGGTCCCAATTGGGGGCGACCTCATGGGTTTCGCCGGTGGCGACATTGCGCAGCATCAGGCCGAAGCGGTCGGCTTCGAAGCCCGGGCGCTTCATGGCGGAATAGGCGAGCCATTTGCCATCGGGCGAGAAGGCGGGGGCCGCATCCCAGGCCGGATTGGTCGGCGTCAGATCGACCGGAGCCTTGGAGCCGTCCAGAGGCACCTGCCAAAGGTCGAAATTGGTCGTCCAGGGTTCGGATTTGCCAGCGATCTTGGCGGAGAAGACGAGGGTCTTCGAATCCGGGGAGATGTCGAAGTCGCCATCGCCGCCGAAGGGTTTGGTCGGGGCATCGCCATCAAAGTCAGCCATCAGCGCGATGGGGGCACCTTCGGCGATCCCTTGGGCATTCAGATGCAGCGCATAAAGATGATTGCGGGTGCCGTCCGCCCATTCATCCCAATGGCGCACGAAAACGCGGTCATAGACAACGCCGGTGGTCTTTTGGGTTTCTTTGGCTTTGTTGCGTTCGACGGTGCAGGCGATGTCTTTGCAATCGGGGAAAACGGTCTGGCTGATCACCAGCGTTTTGCTATCCGGCGAAAGTTTGAAGGCGCCGACATCAAGCTCAGCATGGGTGACTTGCACGGCCTTCTCGCCTTTGACACCTGTACGATAAACCTGTGCCGTGCCGCTGCGGCTGGAAATGAAATAGATATTGCCATCCGCACCCCAGCGTCCGCTCGAGGTGCCGCCTTGCGAGATGGCGAGTTTGCGGGTGGCTTTGGTCTTGAGGTCGAGGAGCCACAGCGCATGCGCCGATTTGTTAGCGCCGAAATCGACCGTGCGCAGATCGTAGAGCACGTATTTGCCATCGGGCGAGACGCGCGGATCATCGAGCCGGTCCAGGCTCGCCATCAGTTTGGCGGTGAATGGTTCGGCGGTGGTGGGCTGGGCAAAGAGTGCGGTAAGCGCGGCCGCCGTCAGGGCGGCGGACAACAGACGGGTCATGAAGTAAGTGCTCGGAAAGTGACGCTGCCGAACTTAGCGGCAGTTGCGCCTCCGTGCGAGATGCTGGCCTGCCGCGCCAGTGCCCAAGTCTGGGGAAAACCGCAGCTTTCAGGCGGGGGAATTCTCACTTATTTGTGAATCGCTTCAGGCCTAGCAATCAACCCCAAACTCTGACGGCGCACCAAAGACGCGTAATACCCATTTGAGGCGACCAGATCTCTATGCGTGCCACTCTCGGCGATTACGGCCATGCGCTGGTAATGGCGGTCAACCGTGCCAGCGCAATGGCAATATTGCTGGTCGCGCCAAAGACTGGGTTCATCCAGCCGAAAACACCCGAGTCGTATCGGGTACTTACAAACCGGTTGATCCGCAGGAACGCGTGGCAGACGTTTGTTGCTGGAGAAACTGGCTTCCCTGTGCCGGGCGGAGCGAGTCAGTGTCCTGACACGCTCCGCGCCCGGTCAAGGTCAGCGCGTAAAGCGCCGCAGGCCTTCCATGAAGGCGGCCAGTTCAGCTTTATTGAACTTCGACGACATCCACTTTTCGTGCTCATGGATGGCCGTTTTGGCCTGAGCCAGGACCTTGCGGCCTTTGGCGGTTACGTAGAGTTCCTGACGGCGGCCGTCTTCGGCAGAACGCTTGCGCACAATCAAGCCGCGTTCTTCAAGTCGGTCCACGATCGCCATCATCGAGGCCCTATCCATACCGAGCTCATTTGCGAGCGCGATCTGCGATACAGCCGGATTGGCATCAATGAGCCAAAGCACACCTGTTTGCTTTTGCGTCAAGTCGAGGCGCGCCATAGCGTCCTCAAAGTGGCGGCGGACGGCAACATACGCCCAGCGGAGCTGGTAGCCGACATTATCGTCGAGTTTGTTATGACGAAGCGCGGGTTTTTCGGAGGTCGCGGGGGACGCGGACTTGCGCTCGCGCCGTGTCGAGGTCTGTTCCATTAGCATTGCGTTGGGAGATTTCCTGCTGCGGGGGTACTTATCGCAAAGACATCGTAACGATGCACGTAACCTGACGCAACGCTCAGTATTCGAAACAGTACAGTTGGCTACGCGACATATGGAGGCGTAACCGCGTCAAAGATGCCCTCGAAAGATGCCGCTTTCTTTCTTCCAGCAAGTGCTATGACTGAACTAGACGCGCGCTTGCCGCGAGCAATAATGTTGTGCAATTAAGAATTGCTCATGCTCTAGGGGTTTTCACGCACCTGCTTATGACTTTTCTGCGAGGTTGTGGGATTTCCAGTTTCACCTTTGTTTTCTTTGTTTTTTCCGTCTGTTCCGACTGTTTTTCACGGTGTGTTTGACTTGCTCAGTGCCGCCTTCCGCAGGCTGATCATATTTATTGAGATTGGGCATAGAGTTCCTCGTTGATGTCCATGATGCAACGGCCCGCGGAAGGTACGGGTTCAGCCGCGCTATCCCGTCGCCATGTGCCACGCGCTCGACGAGTTGCTTGATGACAATGATGTGAGTGAGTTTGCAGGCGCTAGTGACGATGAAAGACCCGCGAGCGGTTGTGATCGCGAATCACTTGGCTGCAAAATCAGCAGCCCGTCGTGTTCTGGAGAGTCCGCTGCGATTTCTTTCGCGATGTTTAGACTCGTCCCCGCGAGCTTTATGGACTTATCAGAAAAGCGGAGTATCTCGATGGAGGTTAGCACGTCCGAAACGCCGCTGCCCGTCACCAGGTAGCTACCGTTGCTGTTTTTGGTGAGGCGATAACTGGCGGCTGTTCCGCTATAAACGGCTGTATCCGTTCCAGCTCCACCATTAAGGGTGTTGCTACCTTTACCGCCGCTTAGAACGTCATTACCGCTTCCGCCCGTGATCTTGTCTGCTCCAGCGCCACCAATCACCGTATCGCCATAATTGTTACACATCACGGTCGAGCCGCCTTGTGTGCATACCAGCTTATTTATCTGTGTGCCGAACGCGATCCCGATGTTGTTAGTGAGCCCGCTGGTGCTCGAATAGGTGCCGGGATTGAGATTGATATTAGCTGTTCCCGTGAAGCCGGAGAGATCCAGTGTATTATTGCTGCCTTTGTCCCAAATCGTGATGATGGGTTTTGCATTCTGGGTGAAATCGAAAAATGGTCTAATTGCGCCTGAAATATTGCAGTTAAACCCGAATACTTGGCCACCAGACAGCGGCGTGTTCACCGGCACACCATAAAGGCGCTGGATCGCCTGAATATCGAGAACCATGGGTGTTGTTGGCTCTCCGCCGTACCATTTGGCACCCGTTGAGCCATATTTACTCGCCACATCTGGATTAATGTAGCTCATGACCGTCCATTGGCGGTTGTCATAAGCGCTATATTGTTGCGTCATCGTATTGATGCTGCCGTCATAAGGCCCTGCATGGCCTAAGCCGAGGGCGTGGCCCTCTTCATGCAGCAAATTCTCGATGGTGAAGCCCCCGTTTGTAGCAAGGGTGGAAATAGGGCCAAAAGAGGTGCCTGTAGTGTCGATATTCACCGAAGAGCGGGTGAGGCGGCCAAGAACCTTGCCTCCGGTCACACATGCATCTGCCGATGGACTGTAGAGTGCATAAGCATATGAGCCGTTGTCATTAGTACGGTTGAAAGTAATCCCCGCGCCTGACGCCGTGGTTGTTTTCACAAATGAGATATTGGCGACCGCCGACCACAAGGCCAGCCCTGCGCTCAGCCATTTTTGCTCTGTGGCGGTCCAGGCGGAGGCGGGATTAAAATAGTAAGAGACCGTACCGCCAGATGTCCCGGCCGTCGTACCTCCAAACTTGCGCGCGGTTGTCCAACCGCTGTTGTAGGTTGCAGGTGTCTTTTTATCCCAACCGTAGAAACTAGTGCGGGCGAGAGTGCCATCGGCATTCACACTGGAAAGAAAGGTGACTTCGTCGTTTGAACTCGGCGAGGCCGTCATTTGGTAATTCCCTCAAAGCGCGCAAACGCCCGATACGGCTGCGAAGATCAGTCGCTGCGCGGTTCAGTAGTTGTGGTGGACCCGTTATGCACCCAGCATGGCCCGACCTTTCGGAGGGCCGCGGCGGACATTGGTGGAGTCTTTTCACGCTGTCGCGGGGCAAATGCCGCGGTCACAAACTTCTCACGGCGGCCCGACTTGAGGTTGCGACGGGAGAAAGGCTGGACAACCTTGTGGCGGCTTTGTAAACCCGCGCCCGCATTTTGCCTGGATTCCCGTCATGAAAACTTTCTCGGGCCGCGCCATTCTGGCGGGCGAAGCGCCTCAAGACGAAACTGTCATCGTCAAAGGCTGGGTGCGGACACGCCGCGATTCCAAGGCCGGAATTTCCTTCGTGCAGGTTTCTGATGGCTCCTGCTTTCATCCGGTTCAGGTCGTGGTGCCCTCGACATTGGGCAATTACGCCAGCGAGGTGCTCCGGCTGACGGCGGGTTGTGCAGTCGAAGCCAGGGGCAAGATCGTGCCGTCTCCGGCCAAGGGGCAGCCCTTCGAGATGCAGGCCGAGGAGATCATCGTGGTGGGTTGGGTGGAAGATCCGGACCATTATCCGATCCAGCCTAAGCCGCATTCGGTCGAATATCTGCGCGAAGTCGCACACCTGCGTCCTCGCACCAATATCATCAGTGCCGCGACCCGCGTTCGCCACACCTTGGCGCAGGCCATTCATGGCTTTTTCGATGCTCAGGAATTTGTCTGGGTGAACACGCCCATCATCACCGCGTCCGATGCCGAAGGAGCTGGTGCCATGTTCCGGGTATCGACCCTGGATCTTGCCAATCTGCCGCGGGACGATAAGGGCAAAATCGACTTTACGAAGGATTTCTTCGGCAAGGAAGCGTTCCTGACCGTCTCAGGCCAGCTCAATGTCGAGACCTATTGTATGGCGATGTCCAAGGTCTACACCTTTGGGCCGACGTTCCGGGCCGAAAATTCCAACACCTCACGCCATCTGGCGGAATTTTGGATGGTGGAGCCGGAAATCGCTTTCGCCAATCTCGCCGATGATGCCACCCTTGCCGAAGCCTTGCTAAAACATGTCTTCAAGACGCTGCTCGATAAGCGTGGCGATGATCTTGCCTTCTTTGACGAGCGGGTGGAGAAGGGACTGGTCGCCAAGCTCGAAGGCATCGTGAATTCCGACTTCGTGCGCATGGATTACACCGAAGCGGTGTCAATTCTGGAGCGGACGAAGGAAAAATTCGAATACCCGGTGAGCTGGGGTACGGATTTGCAGTCCGAACATGAGCGTTATTTGACCGAAAAGCATGTCGGCAAGCCGGTCGTGTTGATGAACTACCCCAAATCCATCAAGGCGTTCTACATGCGCGTGAACGACGACGAAAAGACCGTCGCCGCTATGGATGTGCTCGCGCCCGGGATTGGCGAAATCATTGGTGGCAGCCAGCGCGAAGAGCGTCTGGACGTGCTCGACGCCCGCATGGATGAGATCGGGATCGTCAAGGAAGCCTATGATTGGTATCGCGATCTGCGCCGCTATGGGACGGTGCCGCATGCCGGGTTTGGGCTTGGTTTTGAGCGGACGCTGATCTACGCGACCGGTCTTTCCAATGTGCGTGACGCTATTCCGTTCCCGCGTACGCCCGGCAATGCCCGCTATTGAGCCTGCAATACGGCGGGCATAACACAGACAATTGATTGAGCCTTGTATGTTCACACGCTAGTCTCCCTCCGAACCAGTACAAATGGTCTGAGGGAGACGGCGATGCGGGACAATTTCGGCGTGTGTGGGCGTCGGGCCTTTCTGGGCGGCGTCTCTGGCGCGACCATGGCCGCGTTTTCACCATCTCTCGCAGCGATAAAGCACGATGCTTTGAATTTGGCGCTGGTAGCCAAGGTGATGGTCTCTTCCCGCACCAGCAAGGCAGAGCGCGAAAGCCTTAATAGCGGATACACGCCGCAGAGCTCGTCCGATTCCAGCCGAGACGCGTTGCGTTTCTGGGAGCCACCCGCGCCCCAATGGATCGAGTATAGCTGGTCCAAGCCGGTTACCATCGACCAAGCCGAGATCTATTGGCATGCCGCGGGAAGCTGGCTCTATTTGCCCAAGAGCTATCGCATTCTGACTTGGAATGGGCAGGCATTTGAAGCGGTGGTGGCGACCAAGGGGCAGGAAGTCGCCAAAGACAGTTTCAACATCACCAAGTTCAAGCCGGTAAAGACCACTCGCATCCGGCTGGAAGTGACGCCTGATGGGAAAAAGTCCTTTGCGCTTTTGCAGTGGCGTGTGCTCGGGCAGGCGTCCGATCTTCCCCCATTATTGGATGCAGGGCTTGATCGCACGCTGGTCGTCGGTGCCTCGACCTATCTTCAAGGCAAGGCGCGCTGGCTGAGCGAGGGACCCGGTCATGCCGTGTTATGGGCACAAAAAAGCGGTCCGTCTAAGCTGGCATTCGCAGACCCCGCCTCTGCCGAAACCACCGCATCGGCGACTACGCCAGGGGCATATGAGCTGCAGCTTGCGGCACATGATGGCAAAGGCCTCGCCACGTCGACCGTGCGGGTAAAAGTCGAAGAGCCGCCACCGCCGCAGCGTCTCGATGTGGTTTATACCACGCCTTACAGCATCGATAGTCCGTTCTGGAAAGCGCGCACCAAGGCGATGATTGTCAATTGGATTCCGCACTGCATCGCCTATTGCGAGCGGACGGATCTGAAAATCGGTGAGGGCGGTCTGGATAATTTCATTGAAGCCGCGAAGGCTTTGCGTGGAGAACCGCACGCCAAACATAAAGGCTATGTCTTCTCGAACGCCTGGGTTCATCAAACCGTGGAGTCCATGTGTATCGCCCTGATGGTCGATGCTGGGGGTGATCCCGAGATACTTGCGGCGCAGAAAAACATGCGCGCAACTCTTGAGAAATGGATTCCGATCATTCTCTCGGCGCAGCACCCTGATGGCTATCTCCAAACAGCGTATACGCTCGCGGACCGCAAGGAATGGCCTGCACGCTGGTCGCCCGAGCAGCGCGGCAATCACGAAGGTTATGTTTCCGGCTATTTCATCGAATCCGCGATCAATCACTACACGCTGACCGACGGCAAGGATTTGCGCCTCTACAACGCTGCCAAAAAACTTGCCGATTGCTGGGTGGCCAATATCGGTCCGGGCAAAAAGGCATGGTTTGATGGCCATCAGGAAATGGAACAAGCGTTGGTGCGCTTTGGCCGTTTCGTCAATGATATGGAAGGAAAAGGCAAGGGCGACGCCTATATCCAGCTCGCGCGTTTCCTGCTCGAATCCCGTCAAGGCGGCTCTGAATACGACCAAAGTCATCGCCCGCCGCAGCAACAATACGAGGCTGTGGGACACGCGGTTCGCGCCACCTATTTTTATTCCGGCATGGCCGATATCGCAGCCGAAACCCACGACCGCGACTACCAGAGTGCTGTGAAATCGCTCTGGGACAACATGGTCAACCGGAAATACTACGTCACGGGTGGCATCGGCAGCGGCGATACCTCCGAAGGCTTCGGTGACAACTACGTTCTCTCGAATGATGCCTATTGTGAAAGTTGCTCGAGCTGCGGCCTGATTTTCTTCCAATATAAGCTGAACTTAGCTTATCACGATGCGCGCTATGCCGATCTCTATGAAGAGACCATGTACAATGCGCTGCTCGGCTCGATCGATTTGAAGGGCGAGCATTTCACCTACACCAATCCGCTAGAAGACCGCCATCCGCGCTACAAATGGCACGTCTGTCCGTGCTGCGTCGGCAATATTCCGCGCACGCTGTTAATGGTTCCAACCTGGACCTATGTGAAGGGTGAGGATGGGATTTACGTGAACCTGTTCGTCGGCTCGAAGATCGATGTCGGTGCGGTGGCGGGCACGCGCTTGCAAATGGTCCAGGAGACCAATTATCCCTGGGAAGGTGCGGTTGCCATCACCGTCAATCCCGAAAAGCCCGCCGAATTTGCGGTGCGCATCCGCGTGCCGAACCGCAAGACAAGTGCGCTTTACGAGCTTGCACCTTCGGTCGGGGGCATGAAGGCCGTCGCCGTCAACGGCGTCGCTACGCCGGTCAAAATCGAAAACGGTTATGCGGTGATCGTAAGGCGCTGGAAAAAGGGCGACAAGATCGAACTCGAATTACCTTTGGCGGTGCAGACGGTCAAAGCCGATGCGCGGATCGAGGCCACCCGCGGCAAGGTCGCGCTCAAGTATGGGCCGATGGTCTACAATGTCGAAACCGCCGATCAGCCGCGCATCGATGGCGCGATTGGCACAGCGCCGCTGACCGCGACGTGGCGCGCTGATCTTCTCGGCGGCGTGATGGCGATCAGCGGTAATTGGCAAGACGGCTCGCCGCTCACGGCGATCCCCAATTACGCCCGCATGAACCGTGCCGGACCAGGCGGTGAATATCCGCCCGAACACGAAACTGGCCCGATCCTCAGTCAGGTATGGGTGAAGGGGGCCTGACGGGGCGATGACATCGTGGCGCGTTGAAAATGCGCGCGGGCAACCTAAGTCGAAGGTTGCTCTTTGACGCGGTGGATAGATTGCAACGCGTTCGCGCGTGACGGCGCGGGGCAGGGTGCTGGTCGCCCAATCGGCGTTTCAGAGGCCGGCGGGAAGAGCGATGATTATCTAGTTCTTATAGTGGCTTACGACTAAAATTGGCTATTTGAATTCGATTTTTTCTCCACGGGCCGTCTTGGGCGGAGGAGGGTGATGCATCCCTCCCTCCCCGTCGGTAGAAATAGAGATAACAATTACCTTGCTGAAGAAGTGCTCGGCTTAATAGAAAACCACCGTCCGCCGTCCGTTTAGCAGGATGCGGTGTTCGGCATGCCACTGCACCGCGCGGGCCAGCACGCGGTTTTCGATATCTCGGCCCACCGCCGCCATTTCGTCGCCGGACATCGCGTGGGTGGCGCGTTCGACCGATTGTTCGATGATCGGGCCTTCGTCGAGATCAGCAGTGACGTAATGGGCGGTAGCCCCGATCAGCTTCACGCCGCGATCATGGGCCTGATGATAAGGGCGGGCGCCTTTGAAGCTGGGTAAGAACGAGTGGTGGATGTTGATGACCCGCCCGGGCATAGAGGCGCAAAGCTCCGGCGAGAGGATTTGCATGTAGCGTGCGAGCACCACGAGATCGATCCGCTCTTCGGTGATGATCTCCGCCAGCGAGTTTTCCTGGGCTTTTCTGTTCTCTTTATTGATCGGAAGATAACGGAAAGGGATGCCATGCGCTGCGGCCACATCGGCGAAATCGCGATGGTTAGAGACGATCACCGGGATATCGATGGGCAGGGCGCCAATGCGGTGGCGATACAGCAAGTCCACCAAACAGTGGCCGAATTTTGAGACCATCAGGAGTGTGCGGGTTTTTGAGCCGCCACCGTGAATGGCGGCCGTCATGCCAAATTCCTCGGCGATAGGTGCAAAGCCTGTCTGTAGCTCGCTCAGGCCAGCGCCTGTCTCTGATGCAAAGGATATGCGCAGGAAGAAGCGGCCATTTTCAGGATCGCCATATTGCGCGCTGTCGATGATGTTGCAGCCGCTTTCGAACAAAAAGCGCGAGACGCTGGCCACGATGCCACGCCGGTCCGGGCAGGACAGGGTGAGAATGAAGGTTTCTTTCGTCATTGCGCCGTATGCCCCCGCGCGTGGATCGCGCAGGGGCTTTCATACGCAATTATGCATCTCAAATGAAGGGTTATGAGGTCGCGACTTTGGTCCGATCCGCCGCAAGCTTGGCTAGGCTCGCCCAGTCTTTTTCACCCCAGCCCGCAGCCATGGCGGCCAGGAAGTGATCATGCACGAGTGAGGCAAGTGGGAGTGGCGCTTCGAATTCTTTGGCGGCGGCGAGCGTCAGGCCAGCATCCTTGTAGCCCAGGCTCAGTTTGAAGCCGGCTTGGTCGTAGCTCTGCTCGGCGATGATCTTGCCGTAAATCTTGTAGATCGGGGCGTTGAAATTGGCGCTGGTGAGCACGTCGAAAAACACTGCCGGATCCACACCGCCTTTTTGCAGAAGCGCGGCGGCCTCCCCCATGGCTTCGATAGCAGCAGCGATCATGAAATTGCCGGAAATCTTAAATAAATTGGCTTGTACGGGATCGCTGCCAACTACTGCATATTTGGCGCCGATTTTGGTGAGGATCGGCTCGACCTTGGCGATATCCTCGCGGGCGCCCGCTGCAACCACAGTGAGCTTACCCGCCGCCGCCGCATCAGGCCGTCCAAAGACGGGGCTTGCGACATAGCCAAGACCACGCGCGCGATGAGCTTCGGTCAGCGCCTTGGCGAAGGCGGTTGAAACCGTCGCCATATTTACATGGACCAGCCCCTTCGCGGCCTTGTCCAGAAGTGGGCCATCAAGGCCGATGGCCGACACCGCGGCATCATTGGCCAGCATGGTGAAAAGCGCATCGCCGGTGAGGGTCTCCTCTGGGGATTTTGCTACAACCGCGCCTTGTGCCTTGAGAGCTTCCAGCGGGCCGGGCGAGCGGTTCCAAACGACCAGTTCGTGGCCTTCGCGCAGGATATTGGCCGCGATACCGCTGCCCATTGCGCCCAAACCAATAAATCCAACCTTCATTCCGGCCTCCTGTTCAGCGCGGCCATAAGACGTTCTAACGCGCGTAGTGGCAACCAAAACTCTCGACCCGCAGGACGGATGCTATATAAGGCGCGCCGATGGAACAGCGCGAACCCAATCTAGACCCCGAAAACTGGGACAGCTTGCGGCGCGAGGCGCATGCCATGCTGGACGATATGCTCGACTATATCGCTCAGATTCGCACCCGCCCGGTCTGGCAGCCGATCCCCGATGAAAAACGCGCGCAATTTCGCGCGCCGCTTCCGCAAGGGCCGTCTGATCTGCGCGATGTTTATCAGGAATTTGCGCAAGATGTTCTGCCCTATGCGGCAGGCAATGTGCATCCTGGTTTCATGGGCTGGGTGAATGGTGGCGGCACTGCGGTTGGCATGCTGGCCGAAATGCTGGCGGGCGGCATTAACGCCAATCTCGGTGGTCGTGATCACATGCCGGTCGAGGTGGAACGGCAGATTGTAGCCTGGATGCGGGAAATCTTGGGCTTTCCAGAGACGGCCACCGGTTTGTTTGTAACCGGTTCTTCGCTCGCCAACTTCATCGGTATCTTGGTGGCGCGTACAGCCGCTCTGGGTCCGTCGGTCCGCAAGCAAGGAGTGGGAGGTGAGGGAAGCAAGCTGCGCGCCTATGCCAGTGCTGCTGCGCACCGGTGCATCCCGCTGGGTATGGATTTAAGTGGCTTGGGAAGTGATGCTGTCCGCCCCATTCCCTTTGATGGCGATGGCCGCATGGATATCCCTGCGCTAAAAGCCGCGATAGCCGAAGATCGCGCCGCGGGCCTTAAGCCGTTTCTCGTTGTAGGAACGGCAGGCACCGTCGATACCGGTGCGGTTGATGATTTGGATGCTATTGCTGATCTCTGTGCGGCAGAAAAACTTCATTTTCATATCGATGGCGCATTCGGTGCAATGGCGGTGCTGTCGCCCGAGTTGAAGCCTCTTATGAAGGGGCTAGAGCGAGCCGATTCCATCGCCTTTGATTTCCATAAATGGGCTCAAGTACCCTATGATGCGGGCTTCGTGATGGTGCGCGATGGCGCCTTGCATCGCGATACGTTTGCCAGTCCAGCCGCCTATTTGCGGACAAATGCCAAGGGGCTCGCAGCCGGCGCGCCGTGGTTCTCCGATTTCGGGCCAGATCTTTCGCGTGGGTTCCGCGCCTTGAAAACCTGGTTCACGCTAAAGACTTATGGTCTGAAGAAAATGGGTGAGGTCGTCGCCCATAGCTGTGCACTCGCCAAGCATTTGGAAGAACGCATTCGTGCTGAACCGAAGCTGGAACTTCTCACGCCCGCACGCCTCAATATCGTCTGCTTCCGCTATGGCAGCGATGATGCTTTGAATGCCCGCCTAGTGATAGAGTTACAAGAAACCGGTGTGGCTGCGCCTTCGACTACGACAATCAACGGAAAACTCGCAATCCGCTGCGCCTTCGTTAACCACCGTACGCGGTTTTCGGATGTTGATGCGATGGTCAATACCGTCCTGCGGCTTGGTGTAGCGGTTGTGGCACGCTAGGCCATTGCTGGATTTCCTCACGCCAGACAGGCAAGGCTTCGGGATATTCATCGCGCATCCAGGCAATGATTTTTTCGCGCATTTCGCAGCGCATATCCCAGGATTTTCCCGAATCCGCAGAGGTCACCAGGATGCGCACCTGCATGGTCATGCTGTTTTCACTGATATCTGATACCTGCACGTTTATGACACGTCCGTCCCACAGCTTCGAGGCTTTGGCGATTTCGGTAGCCTTGCTACGTATGCGCTCCACGTCGGTGGTGTAGTTCACGTAGATATAAACTGTGCCAATGAGCTGCGAGGATTGGCGTGTCCAGTTCTGGAAGGGATTGGTCATCATGTAGCTCAACGGCACGACAAGCCGCCGCCAATCCCAGCAACGTACAACGACATAGGTGGAGTTGATCTCCTCGATCCAGCCCCATTCATTATTGACGATCACCACGTCATCAATGCGAAAGGGCTGCGTAATGGCGAGTTGCACGCCCGCGACGAGATTTTCCAATAGAGGTTTTGCCGCGAAGCCCACCGCCAAGCCAGCGATACCCGCGGAGGCGAAAAGCGAAACACCGAACTGGCGTACCGCGTCAAAGGTCATCAACGCAAAGCCTACGGTGATAATGCCGATCACTACATCCACAGTACGCTTTAGGAGCTTCATCTGTGTGATGGCTTTGCGCGCCAAGAGGTTATCCGCAGTGTTCGAATGAAAGCGGCTCATATAGCGGTTAATGGCGAGGTCGGAGGCGATGATCGCGACCCATCCCAGCAGGATAATGAATCCCGCAAAGAGAAATCTTTCCACAATCTGATTAGTGCCACGGTCAAGCGGGAGTGCGGGGGTGATCAGGCCCGCAACCAGCATCGTAAACGCATATTGTGCAACGCCGCCGGCGTGCTGCAGCACTGTATGGGTGAGGGTGCGGTCACTCGGCAATAGCCGCCGTAAAGCCATGCGCACAAATCCCAAGGCAATTGCGGTGATAACTGCGATCAATGCGAGCGCGACCACAGCGACTACCCAGTCAGGAATCCAGGCAGGGATGAGATGCATATAGGATTTCTTCATGCGGCGGCCCTGGTAAGTTGAGCTCCCGAAAGAGCTTTCAAAAATTGATCACAATACGCCTGGGCCGAGAGGGTCTGCAGCTTCTCAAACAACCGTTTATGACGCGACTGCCGCTCTTCTTTGCTCATGACCATCGCCTCGTGCATTGCTTCCGCGATCTCATCGGGGTCGTAGGGATTCACGATCAAGGCTTCCTCGAAATAGGCGGCCACGCCTGCGAAATTCGACAAAATCAGGACCCCAGGGTCTTCGGGATCTTGAGCCGCTACATATTCATGTGCGACCAGATTCATACCGTCCCGCAATGGGGTGACGACGCCGATCTGCGCGAAGCGGTAAAAGCCTGCCAAGGTGGAGCGGGCCAAACTTTGGCTCATATAGCGCAAAGGCACCCAATCAAATGCGCCGTGGCGGCCATTGATATCACCTGCAAGACGATTCAATTGGTGGCGCAGGGCGGCATATTCTGAAACATCTTCGCGGGAGGGGGCTGCGATTTGCAGAAAGCTGACGGCGTTTTTGTGTTGGGGAAAACGCTCCAGGAAGCGATTAAAAGCTTCAAAACGGTTTGGCAGGCCTTTGGAATAATCCAGCCTATCGGCCCCGATCATCAGCTTGCGTCCGACAAGGCTTTCTGTAAGGCGTCGGGTATTACGGCTTTTAGCGGCTTGGATAGCTTGGCTTCGGAAGGCACCGGAGTCGATGCCTATGGGGGTCACCACGGCGCGCACTTTTCGTCCGTTGCAGGCCGTAATCACGCCGTCATTATCGGCGGGGAAATCAATGATGCGGCGCACGGAATCGAGGAAGTCGTGTCGATGTTCCTCTGTCTGAAATCCCACCACGTCATAAGCACAAAAATCATGTAGAAGATCTTCGCCGCGGGGTAGGGCCGCGAACATACTCGACGGCACGAAGGGAATGTGCAGAAAGAATCCAAGCGCGTTCTTCACGCCGAGGCGGCGCAGTTCATCTGCAAGCGGGATGAGATGATAATCATGCACCCAGATGATGTCGTCAGGCCGTAGTAATGGGGCGAGGACCTTCGCGAAAATCTCATTGACGGAGCGGTAGCCTTCGAGATTCTCCCGGCGAAATTCCATCAACCCTAAGCGGAAGTGCAGAAGCGGCCAGAGCGTGGAATTGGCAAAGCCGACATAGAAATTCTGATAGTCCTCTTGCTTCAGATCAATGGTCGCATAATCGACCCCTTCAAAGTTTGTGATCTTGGCTTCGCTCGAAGTTTGCGGCGCTTGGTGGCCACTCCAGCCGAACCACAACGTGCCAGGCTGAATGGCATCTTTCAGCGCGATGGCGAGCCCGCCTGCGCGCGCGGCTTTGGATGGAGTTGGGACACGATTAGAAACGATGACGAGCCGAGCCAATACCTTACCCCCGGATTGCCTTGAGGAAACGAGTTACACAGCCGTCAGGTTCCGGCCCATTGAGATAACCAGTTGCGCACTCTGGACGGTTCGCCCGCGAAATCATCCTGCACGTGCAGGCCCTTTCCGCCCATGGCGCGGGTGACCGCGAAGCCATCTTCATCCGTGAAGTCGTCGCCGATGAATACAGGCAGTCGCCCAGCGAAGGGCGATAATGCCATGAAAGACTCTATAGCGGCGCCCTTATGCTGCCCCTTGCGCCGTAACTCGAAGGCCATCTTGGCGGGCAGGATTTCATAATCCTCGTGGCCATTGATGACTTGCTGAAGGAGCCTGCAAACGTCCTCTTCGCGGGAGGGGGCAAGGCGAAAGTGCACGGCTACGCTGTGGGGCTTTTCATCGATCACCACGCCTTCCCATGTGGCGGCCACCTCGCGGATATTCTCTCTCCAAGGTAACGGCAAGCCGCCACCGGCGCGCTGCAGCAACCCGTCAGGATTACGCAGCACGGCGCCATGCTCGGCGGCGGCGGGCAAGGTGAGGGGGGCCAGCAGGGCGTCAATGGAGATCAGAGGTCTGCCGCTGACTACGGCTAGCGCTCCCCCAAGCTTCTGGGAGGCTGCTTCGAGGGAGGCGATCAGCCCTTCCGGCACCACCACGGCTTCGGGGGTGGGGGCGATGTCTAAAAGGGTCCCATCGATATCGAGAAACAGGGCCCAGTTCTGCTCAATGGGCGGGGCTATCGTGGGGGTATTGGCCATACAATGGTAATCCTGGCAAGCCGCTTTGGTTCCATCACTTGAACCAGCCTGACGCAGAGGCAAAGATACACACCCGCCGATTCTCGAAATCCGATGTCCATGCCCGGCCCATTAAGCTCCGTCGATCTTTCCCGCCTCTTGAGCGAAACCCCGCACAAGTTGTTAGAGCAGGCGCAGAACCCCGTGGTTTTAGGCCAGCTCGCTTGGATACTCCTGAGTGGCCTCATCGCTTACAGCGTGTCCAAACGCCTGCATGGGGTACTTACCAGGATTGCGCCAAAGACATTACCAGCCGCATGGCGGGCAGGGCTGGTGCTCACGGCGGAATTCGTAGCCATGCCGGTTCTTTGGCTGGTGCTGTTGTGGCTGGCCGGAGGTGTGGAGCTGGTCTTCGAGGTCCCACTGCATTTTGTTGGCGCGGCCATCGATCTTGTGCTGGCCTGGATCTGTATTCGCCTGCTCAGCTCCACGGTGAAGAGCAAGGCCGCCTCGGTTGTCATCGCCATTTCGGCTTGGTCCATCGCGGCCCTCAGCATCCTCGACCTCTACACGCCGCTGACGCGCTGGATGCGGGCTGTGGACGTCTATGAAAACAAACAGCATCACATCACGCTGTTCGATGCTGTCAGCGCCGTGGCGCTGCTTGTGGTGCTGCTATGGCTGACGCGCCTCCTTTATGGATTCCTGCGTCGTCAGATCGAAACTGCGCAATCTTTGACGCCATCGTTGAAGGTGCTCCTCACACAGCTCCTGCAGATATTCCTGCCTTCGATGGCGGTGGTGATCGCGCTGCAGACAGTGGGTGTTGATCTTACCACGCTTACCGTCGCTTTTGGTGCCATTGGCCTTGGTGTCGGTTTGGGCTTGCAGCGGCTGGTTTCCAATCTTGTGGCGGGTCTTAGCCTGTTGCTGGGTCAGACCATCAAGCCTGGCGATATTCTCGCCTATAAAGGCACTTTCGGCTACGTCACCGGCATGGGCGCGCGCTATGTGACGTTGCGCACCCTGGGCGGGGTCGAGCATCTCATCCCGAACGACCACTTTCTAGAAAATGGGGTGGAGAACTGGACCTATTCGGACAACCGGCTGGCGCTCTCGGTGTCGGTTGGCATCGCGTATGAAAGCGATCCCCACCAAGCTGTCGCGGAATGTCTTGCGGCCATCGCCTCGGTTTCGCGGGTTTTGCCTGAGCCAAAACCCAGTGTTGTGGTGAAGGAATTTGGCGACAGCGCGATCGGTCTGGAGGGGTATTTCTGGATCGCTGACCCTCGCCTAGGCACCTCCAATGTCAAAAGCGAGGTATTGCTAGCCATATGGGATCGCTTCAAGACGGCGGGAATTTCCATGCCGTATCCGCATCGCGATGTGCGGGTGGTGTCAATGCCGGATACGGAAAAGCGGCCCTAAGCCAAAAGCGGGTCTTCACATGTGATGGCCCGCTTCGCGCCGGATCGCAGAGGCTGGAGGAGACCACACCTAAAGGAGTGGATCGGCACCTTGGCCCGGTATCCTCAAGGCTAAGCGAAATCGGCTCCGCGTCCGCACCCCTCTCTGACTAGGGCGATGTCTCGGCCTTTTCCGCTTGGACTTACACGAGATGAAGTCCGCCACCTTTGTATGCACCCATGTACTTGCACTTTTCCCGGCCGCGACCGTCGCCGCGCACCCAACTTCGTAGGTCCGCTCCGTTCAATACCCATGAAAAAGAAATGGGAACTGATCAGCGAAGTTCAAGGGGCGAACTAATTTACCGGATGCTCCAGCGGATTGGCCAAACCCAAATCGCCGCCTAGGCGCTTATTAAAGGGCACTTGGTGCAGCGGATTCTCAGGTACCCACACGCGCTGGCGATCATAGATCAGGAATGCGTCTTCCGCCCCTGCGCCCGGAACGAGTTGCACAATGCCTGCACGCGCAGCGACCATATCGGGGTCTTTCCGTCCGGTACGGCAGAAGGCGACGAGCTTGTCGAGTTTTTCCGAATGCACATCGAGAATGCTTGCGAGCATCACGAGGGGCTCCGCGGAGAAGAAGTGATAGTGCAAGGCCCGTGTGCCGCGCGCCATTTCACGGGGCAGGGTGCCGTCGTCGTTGATTTCGTTCATGGCGAAATCGAATACGTGTCTACCCCAATCGAGATCAGCCTTGTTGCCCGTCACAGCCCCGGTCGCGGCAACCGCTAAGCCTTCCCAATAGTAGTGATTGTTGCGCACGCCTTTATAAGCGTCGGAATGGGCCTTTACGCCATCGGCGAGGCTCTGAAGCCAGTTATCGATCTTGTCGCGCGTTTGAGCGTTGGCTGCGGCGCGCACCTTCGCGTAGCTGAGCGCGAGGCCTGCCAGTACCCATTTGCGTTCATAATGGGCTTGCTCTTTCTCAATCTTGCCGAGCATGGCGCCGCCACCAGCCCAGCTCTGCAGCCACTGCAGGGTGCAGGTGCTGTCTCCCGCACTTGCCATTTTCGCAATGCCGCCGAGATTGGTCTCGATTGGCTCCACCGCCGCTTCATAGGCTGCATGGCGCGCCGGATCGATATGCGAATAAACCGGCGGATCATCATAATAGCTGTCGGCGATAATATCGTGCACAGGCTGGACTGGCGTGGGGCATTGCGCAAAAGCACCACCTGTAACCAGGCTCGCAACAGCAAACGCATAGCCAAGACGCATATCAGGCTCCCGCCTTATTGGCTTCCGCAAGCTGGCTGATGATCATGATCTTCTGCCATATCTTGCGGCCGAGATTGGTGGTGAGGTTTTCGATATCGTTGGTGGCGTTGAGGATTTCATTGTCCTTGCTTTCGCTGGCGTACAGTGCCGCGAGCTTCGCGATCAAAGCCAGCATTTCTGAGCAATAGTCGAGATAACGGGACAATTCGAAATCGCTGAGGACGCGCTCCGGCGAGACCGATGTCTCGGTGTAGGTTCCAAGCTCCACCGACGGGTCTTTGGTGAGCTGGTGCATGTCGATGACATGGGCGAGGGCGCGAAGCTGATAAAGGGCATGAAACACCCGCTTGCGTTTGACTGCAGTCTCTCTTGTCCAGACGAACCATATCGCACCGCCGATCAGGAATGAGAGATTGACCACCGATTCAAGCGCCTGGGCCAAGCTGACGATATCCACGCGATGCAGTACATCGCGCCAATTCACGAAGCTGCCGAGATAGACCATTGATCCGGCCCAGATCGCAGCGAGCGTAATGCTGATCAGCTTTGTACTGACAAATGGCCGGTTGGATTTGCGGGCCCGTTTTGCGGTGTGCTTGGCAAGGTCTAAAAGCTCGGCGCCTACGCGGCCTAAACCTGACCCTGGAAAGCGCGCTTCGATGCGCGCGTGCAGACGATTTATGGTCTCGACGATCATCTGCTCGTCGAGAACGAACTTGTTTTTTCTGCGGCCCATGATGTCCCCCCGCTTCACTATGCCATTGGGCCCATCTTGGAACGAGCAGAATCCTGCCGTTTATCAGTCTTCAATTCGACCGGTTTGTAGGGGAATAGATGAGGGTGCTAGCGCTGCATGCGGCAATGCAAACATCTGTTCGGGCATACTTAAGTACCCGAATTATTGTAGAAATCCGCGAGCTGCGCAGCCGCACCAAAAGGCGGAATAAGCGCCTGAGCAATATCGAGCAGGTAGATTGTATCTGGAGGCAGTAATGTTTCAAGGGTCTGACGAAGGGCGAAATCAAGATACCGCGCTGCCCGACGATGTCGACGGTTTGAAGGGACTCATCGCGAAGCTGCGCTGGGCCGGCATGGACCACGATGCTGAGAAGCTGTGTCAGGAACTGGAAATGCGCGCTCCCGCAGATTGCGTCATTCCGGGCCCGCTCGAGACCGATTGAAGACGCGGGTTAAGACCAGCGTCTGAGTTTTCACCATGCCCGAAGTGGGAAAAGTAGGCCCTGCCGCAAGGTGGGAATGTTTTTTGTCGCCTGCCGGTGCCTATGAATTGCCCGATTTTGTTGAAATTTCGGCTGCTTGCTTGTAATAACTCTAATGTAGGAATCGCGGTATGCGTTACCGCGGATGGAACTCTCGTCTAAAGTCCTGCTTTCCCGCATTGGAGATTCTTCATGACCATTCAGCTTCCCGAACTGCCTTACGCCAAAGACGCGCTTGCTCCACACATTAGCGCCCAGACGCTCGAGTTCCATCACGACAAGCATCACGCGGCCTATGTGACGAACGCCAACAAGATCATTGCTGGCACGCCGCTGGAAAGTGCCTCGCTGGAAGAGATCGTTCAGGCCGCCGCGGCTGATGCCTCCAAGAAGGCGCTGTTCAACAACGCCGGTCAGGTGTGGAACCATAATTTCCTGTGGAATTCGATGACGCCCAATGGCGGCGGAGCCCCGACCGGCGATATCGCCGATCTCATCAAGTCCGATTTCGGTTCCTATGAAACCTTCGTCGAAACCTTCCAGACCACGGCTGTTGGTCAGTTCGGCAGCGGCTGGGCTTGGCTGGTGCTGGATGGCGGCAAGCTGAAGATCGAGGGCACGGCCAACGCCGATACGCCGCTGGTGCATGGCAAGAAGCCGCTTCTGACCGCGGACGTCTGGGAGCATGCCTATTATCTAGATTACCAGAACCGCCGCCCGGATTACGTCAAGACCTTCCTGGCGCATCTGGTGAACTGGAACTTCGCCAACGCAAATCTCAAGAAATAGGCCGGGACTTTGCGACCGGGCTGTAGGGCGATTACGCCTTGGTATAATACAGCCCGGTTGCCACCGCCCAACCGCGCTCGATCGCGGTGTGCAGAGTGACTATCATTTCCAGCTCTTTTTCGAAGGCGCGCAGGCGCTGACCCTTCCAAGGTTCCGAAAGCTTGCGCACATTGGCAAGCATGTTGAGCGAGTTGTGCAGGCCGCGCAGGAGCGAGACGCGCACATCGTCGGTCAGATCAATTTCCGAATAGAACTTCAGGCCAGCCTTCTCTAGCCAGTCTTTGTATTCGGCGGGCTTGTGCTTCCAGAGCGGCATGGTCCTTCCGCTCGGCGCGCACATGATATCCGCCAGAAACACTTGCCCGTCCTTTTTCACGGCGGGGGCGGCTTCCTCGATCAACTGCGCCACGGTTCCGGGCATGAGTGACGGCGAGAGGATGGCCAGATGTGTCATTTTTTTCCCGGCCAGAAGGTTCTTGCCGGGCGCCCAGGTCGCGAGCTTGACCTTGTCTTTGGGCCGCTTCTCCATCTTGGAGATGGTGGGCTCCGCCTCGAAGGCGTCGATCCAGATGCCGCCCTCGCGCGAGAAGGTGAAGAGGCGGCTGCCAAGATGATAGGTGAGGCAGCCGAAATTACCGCCTTGGGTCGGCACAATGGTGCCAATCGCGCGAGAGGCGAAAATACCATCGACAGGGGTGAGATTGGCGAGGCCCCACATATCCTGGGCCACGGCGAGCCAGGATTCAAACGGACCTTCATCAGCCGTCAGTTCAACCTTGCTGTTCGGATCCTTCTGCCCCAGCAGAACGATCTTTGGCTTCCCCACCGCGCTCATGGGCATTCTCCCTCGTAGCGCGATCATCGGCGATCCGCGTTAACGCGATGTAAATCTCGATGCTTGCGATTTTTGGTTTACGCCCCTTAACCATGGCTGGAATTCGCTTACGGCTGTCATCTTAGCGGGGGAGCTAACATTCTTCTGCGCAGGCGGAACGGGGTGTTTCAGGACGCGTTGAGGCCTCGTCACAGCACCCAGGAACGGAGTCGCCATGCCCAGCCCGAAATCGGCCGAAGACGTCCTCGCGACGGAACTGAAAGAAATCTACAGCGCGGAAAAGCAACTGGCACGGGCACTGCCGCGCCTTGCCAAAAAAATCTCCAACGTGCGGCTCAAGGAATGCCTCGATATGCGTGTCGAGCAAGGCGCACGTCTGATGGAGGAGATCGACGAAGCGCTGGAGGAATTTGAAACTTCCAAATCCAAGCCCAAGAATGTGGCGGCTGAGGGGCTTATCAAGGACGCCGAGGAACACGCCACGGAGATCGAGGAAGAGCGCTTCCTGGAACCCGTTCTGGCAGCCTCGGTGCAGAAGCTGGAACATTACTGCATCGCCGCCTGGGGTACCGCCAAATCCCTCGCCGAACTGCTCGGCAAAGACCAGATCGTCGAGACGATGGAACGGACCTTGGACGAGGGCCGGGAGATGGATGAAAACATTACCCAGCTCGTGGAAGAGGAACTCAACCCAGCCATGCAGGAGGACGGGGAAGAGGACGAAGAAGACGACGAAGACGACGAGAACGAGCCGGAAAGCATGGAGGAAGAGGAGGAAAAGCCTCGTCGCCACCGCACCGCGCGCTGAGCATCGTCGGTGTGAATTTTTCGGCAAGGCGCTGGGTCCCCGGCGCCTTGCAGTTTTAGAAAATGTAACTTCTCGCGCCACTTTCCCCTGATGCTTTTTCCGGCGAGCCGCTTCATACTCTCTCAGTCCATCCGTTTTGACCTTCCTGTTTGGGGGGAGGGGAAGGCGGGAGAACCGCGCGTTTGCTGAGCTTTGCTCATGCCCCGCTGACGACTCTAAGGCCGCTCCAAACGGCCGACGGATGGGAATTTGCCAAAATCTGTTCTGCCGAAACGGTGCATGCGCGCCGTCGGCTGTGCTTTTGAGGAGTAGGCAATGGCTGGCAAAAACCGACCCATGTGGATTGTTGTGATGGATGGTAACGCCGCGCGATTTTTCGCCTTGCGCCGCGGCGAGGAGGGGCAAGTCTTCGATGTGGCAGCGGAGACTATTGAGGCCCGGCGTATCGCCAAGAGTGAAAAGCCCGGCCGCGGCTTTTCATTTTCTGGCCGTGATGAACGCGGCGAGAAGTTTGATACCACGCAGCTCGCCCGAGATGTTTGCAGCTTTTTGGACTCCGCCTTTGCGGGAAAGCACTTTGAGGAGCTGGGCTTGGTCGCGCCGGCGCGGGTGCTTGCCGAGCTGCGCGAGCAATTGACGCCGCGTCTCAAGGTGACTGTGGTGCAGCAGCTTTCAAAAAACCTCTCCAAACTTTCCACTGAGCAATTATGGGAAAAACTCTCACCGGTGCTGCGCAAGGCAGCGAAACCGGTGAATGGCGCCTCTACCACCCAACTGGTGGAGCAGGCCGCGATTCCGCTGTCGGTGGTATTCCGCAATATGGCGCCTTCGCAAAGCGCGGAAGCCGAGGCAATGAAACATGCCACCAAGCTCAGCAAAAAAGGCGGGCGTATCCTCAATTGCCGGGTCACAGTGGAAGCGCCCAAGCATGAGCATCGCAAGGTCAAGGAATTCCGTGTGGCCGTGGCCATGAAGCTGCCGGGACGCGAGATTGCCACCAAATCAGGCGAGGGCGAGTCGCATACCGATCTTTCCTCGGCAATGCGGGCGGCGTTCGCCTCCATCCTGCGCCAGATGGAAGGGCATATGCAGCGGATGAAGCGGGAGGTGCTGCGCACCCGCCGTAAAGCCTCACCACGGCTAAGCGTGCTCCAGGCTTAGGGCCGTTCTCTTGGGGCGGGTTCGCGATGCATCCAGGGCAGGGCTAGACCGACCGGTACGATCCAAAGCGTTCCCGCCACAAGGTAATAGAGGAAGGTCAGAATCGCACCTGCGCGCGGCAGGATATGCGCGCCAATCGCCATCGCGATCAGGCTATAAAGGACGAGCCAGGCCAAGAGGCCTATGGTTCCGATGAGTTTTTTCCAATGCGGGGTCATGGCCTGGACGGTGCCGCGCGCTTCGCTTATCACTCAAGGCCATGGGGATAATGGCGTCAACGCAATTTCTGGAGCACCCTGGCCGCAAGGCGGTCGGGCTGTGGCTCTTCGGTCTGGCTGCTTTGATCGTGGCCATGCTCGCGGTGGGCGGGCTTACCCGCCTGACGGGCTCTGGGCTCTCCATTACGGAGTGGAAGCCGATCATGGGCGCCATCCCGCCGCTCAGCCATGATGCCTGGATGGATGCCTTCCATAAGTATCAGCAGATCCCACAATACCGTCTCAAGAATGCGGGTATGACGCTGGAAGGCTTCAAGGCCATTTTCTGGTGGGAATGGGGGCATCGTTTTCTCGGTCGCGCTATCGGCTTTGTCTTCCTGGTGCCTTTCGCCTGGTTCGCGGTGACCGGTGCGATCAAGAAGACCGATTGGCCCCGCATGCTGACGCTCTTTGTGCTGGGCGGGCTGCAAGGCTTTGTCGGCTGGTGGATGGTGATGAGCGGGCTTGAAACCCGCACCTCGGTTTCGCAATACCGCCTCGCCATTCATCTCGGCATGGCGGTGATCCTGCTGGGCGCCATTCTCTGGGTCGCGCTTGAATATTTGCGCGGGCGCCCGCAAGGCAAGGCGACGAAACCCGCATGGCTGGGCATGGGATTTGCCGCACTGGTTTTCGTGCAGATGCTGCTGGGGGCGCTGGTGGCGGGGCTGCATGCCGGGCTGGAATACAATACCTGGCCGTCGATGAACGGTAACTTCCTGCCGGAACATCCGTTCACAGACGGTTTTCTCAGCATCTTCGAGAATCCAGGCCTCGCCCAATTCGACCATCGCATGATGGCGTATGGCGTGGCGGCGGCGGCCTGGCTCTTCTGGAGCTGGCTGAGGACCCGCAGCAAGGCGCCGCTTTCGCTCATGGCTAGGCGCGCCTCCACGGCTGTGCTGATCGTGACGGCGCTGCAGATATTACTTGGGATCGAGACCTTGCTGTATCAAGCCCCTGTCGGCCTGGCGGCTTTGCATCAGGTGCTCGCGGCATTGCTCTTTTCAACGGCTATTTGGCAGGCATTCGAACTGCGCAAACAGGGGGAGTAACATGAAAGCTTGGATTTTCGTTGCTGCGGCATTGAGCTGTTCGGCGGCCATGGCGGACCCGCTCGCCAAAGCCCATGAGGGCCAACTGCAATGCTATCATCCCAATACGCTCACCAAGACCTGCGCGGTGCTGTCAGGATACAGCTTTCAGGGCAAGGTGATTAGCAACAAAGCCGACGTGCTGATGGGCGTCAAACCGCTTCTGATCATGACCACCAACTCGCCGGTGACCATTTCTGGAGAAGCGGTGTGCGGCAAAAGCCGTGAAGCGGATATCCAGTCGGCGAGCTTCACCGCTGATGGAGCGAAAGTGCCGGAAAATCAGGCCGCCGCTATTCGCGCCCAATTGCTTGAGAACATGAAGCCGATGTTCGGCAAGGAAATCTGCACCACCTATGTGCCGAGCAACAATGCGCTCTCGGCAACGGTGACGATCGACGGAAAGCCCCGTCCCGACCTCACCCAAATCGTGATCTGGGTGAAGCCAGGCGAAGGCTATAAGATCGGCCAGTAATTAGGCCGCCAGCAATTACGCGGTCAGGGCCTGATCGAGATCGGCGATGATGTCTTCGACATTCTCGATGCCGATGGAGAGACGCACCACGTCATCACCCGCGCCAGCACGGGCACGTTCTTCGCTCGAAAGCTGGCGATGGGTGGTGGAGGCCGGGTGAATGATCAGGCTGCGGGTGTCGCCGATGTTCGCCAGATGGCTGAAGAGGCGCACTTTGTTGACGAGGCCGAGACCCGCCTCATAGCCGCCCTTGACGCCGAAGGTGAAGACCGCGCCCGCGCCTTTGGGGCAATATTTCTGATGCAGCGCGTAGGAGGAATTGTCCTCCAGCCCGGCGTAATTGACCCATTCGATGCGCGGATCGGCTTTCAGCCAGCGCGCCACGGCGAGCGCGTTATCGCAATGGCGCTGCATGCGCAGACCAAGGGTTTCGACGCCTTGCAGGATGTTGAAGGCGTTGGTCGGCGACAGCGCAGGACCAAGATCGCGCAGCGCCAGCACGCGGCAGGCGATGGCATAGGCCATGTCGCCAAAGGTCTCCCAAAGGCGCATGCCGTGATAGGATGGGCAGGGCTCTGACAGGGTGGGGAATTTATCCGAACCCCAATCGAACTTGCCGCTATCGACGATCACGCCCGCCATGGAGGTGCCGTGCCCGCCGAGGAATTTGGTGGCGGAATGCACCACCACATCCGCACCCCATTCGATAGGGCGGATTAGGTACGGCGAGGCCAGCGTATTGTCGACCACCAGCGGCACGCCGAATTCATGGGCGATCTTGGCGATGGCTTCGATATCGCAAATGATGCCGCCCGGATTGGCGAGGCTTTCGATATAGACCGCGCGGGTGTTCTCATCGATCTGTTCACGGAAGGTCTCGGGCTTGGTGCCGTCGGCCCATTTCACGTGCCAATCGAATTTGGCGAAGGACTGGCTGAACTGGTTGATCGAACCGCCGTAAAGCTGGCGCGCCGAAACGATGTTCTTGCCCGGCGCCATCAGCGTGTGCAGCGCGATGAGCTGGGCGGCATGACCGGAGGCGACCGCAAGGCCCGCACGGCCGCCTTCCAGCGCTGCGACACGCTCTTCCAGCACCGCATTAGTGGGGTTCATGATGCGAGAATAGATGTTGCCGAAAACCTGAAGATTGAACAGGGCTGCGGCATGATCGGAATCTTCAAAAACGTAGGCCGTCGTCTGATAGATCGGGGTTGCGCGCGCGCCGGTCGCCGGATCGGGCTGAGCGCCTGCGTGAACGCTTAAGGTGTCGAAACCGAATTCCGCCATATGCCGCTCCTGGTAGCTCATTGGGTGGGTCTTAAGGCAAAAACCCCGATGGGGTGATTTTGGTTTTTGCGAGTCGCGGTTTTTTACTCCCCGCCACCCTCTGCCGCTATGGGGGAGGGAGCGTTTTTCGTGCGGGGAATTCTCCAGAAAAAGGGGTGTTCAATCGGCCTTTTTCAAGCTGGGGCGATCTTCGCGCATCAAGCTGCCACCCTTCTGGAACAGCTTGGGCTTGCGATTGTCGATGACCTTGCGATTGATGCCCATCCAGCCGATTTCGCCGGAGAGGCGGCCATATTCGATCTTCGGGCAGCGATCCATGATGACGGTGAGACCGGCATCCTCGGCCATCTTGGCGGCTTCCTCGCTGATCACGCCAAGCTGCATCCAGATCACCTTAATGCCGAGCCGGTCTTTTTCTTCCAGCGCTTCGGCGACGATCTTGGGGGCAAATTCGGCGCTGCGGAAAATATCCACGATCTCAATCGGGCCGGGCACGTCTTTCAACGACGCGTAGACTTCTTGATTGAGAATGGTCTTGCCAGCCAGGCCCGGATTCACGGGGCGCACGCGAAAGCCCTTATCGAGCAAATATTTCATCGCGAAATAGCTTGGGCGCATTTCGTTGCCGCTGGCCCCGATCATGGCGATGAACCGGTTGTTGCGCAGGATCGATTTGATGAGGTCGTCGGAATAGGTCGGCATAGCGGATTCCCAAGGGGGATGACGCCCCTATGTAGGCGATGCGGCGCTAAAGCCCAAGCCCTTAGAGGGTACTTGTCGCAGTCTTGGGCCATACCCATATGCGAAACGGCGGTTTACGGGAGATTGTACAATGCGGGTAGGAATAGTCGGTGCTGGTCATATCGGGCAATCCGTGGCACGGGTCGCCGTGAAAGCGGGGCATTCGGTTCTTCTCAGCAACTCGCGCGGGCCCGAGAGCATCTCTGTCGTGGCACTCGCCATCGGCGCGAAGGCCGGCACGGTGGAGGAGGCGGCAGCCTTTGGCGATATCGTGGTGCTGGCAATTCCGCTTCACGCCTATTCCAGTCTGGATGCGCGGCTCTTCGATGGCAAAATCGCGCTCGACACGGGTAATTATTATCCCAATCGCGATGGTGAAATTGGGGTGTTGGAGACCCAGGCGATCACCACCAGCCAGTATCTGGCGCGCTATCTGCCGGGCGCACAAATCGTGAAAGCTTTTAATGCGATCTTGGCGGCGCATATCTTGCGTGATGTTCAGCCCGCCGGATCTCCCGGGCGCCGCGCATTGCCGATTGCAGGCGATGATGCGGCCGCGAAAAGCACCGTATCCGAATTTGTGGATTCGATCGGATTCGATGTTGTGGATCTTGGTCCGCTAAGTGAAAGCTGGAAGATCGAGCGGGCCCGTCCTGCCTATTGCATTCCGTTAGATAAGGTGCGGCTTGAAACGACGCTTGCCGCCACTGAGCGCGACAGCTTTGTTCCGGAAGGCTCCTGGCGCGGCTGACCTAAGACTTGCGTCGTCTCGAAATCACTGTTGTAGTTTTGCGGGACTGGTGATTGGAGGGGCTGATGAAGGCGGTATATTTCGCAGCAGTGCTGGCGTTTTTGGCGGGCGCCGCGCAGGCGGCGGAGATGCCTTTGGGCGAGGCTCTGACCAAAGCGATTGCGGACCAGGACGCCAAGCTGTTCGGGGCCTATAACGCCTGCGATACCGCCACTATGGCGCCGATGGTGGCTGAGGATCTCGAATTTTATCACGACCAATCGGGACTGGCGGTTGGCCGGGAGCCATTCATTGCGTCGATCAAGCAATATGTTTGCGGTAAAACGCGCCGTGATCTTATCGCCAGCACCCTCAAGGTCTATCCCTTGAAGAATTACGGTGCGATCGAGCTTGGCGAGCATGTCTTCTGCGATCCCAAGAAATTCGAGCGCTGCGATCCTGAGAATTCAGGCATCGGCAAGTTCTTCATGCTATGGCGCTGGGCGGATGGCAATTGGCAGCTCACGCGCGTAATCAGCTACGATCACCTCAACGATTGGCAGCGCAAGCCAGCCAAATAGGTTTCTTGCCGCTGCGCAATCGCAGCAGCGACGCGCGCGTCACATCGGCAATGCAAAGCGCAATTGTGCTTGGCGTCACCCAAAAAGCCCCACAGTATTTACGGGTGATCGTTGGGAGGCTTCACATGCGCCAATTTCTATTCGCTGCAGTGATGTCTTTGATGGTGATTGCGCCCGCCAAAGCCGTGCCGATGGTGCATGTCACAGTTTCTGTCATCGCATCGCCGTCGAGCGCCTTCAGTTTCGACATAGCGCGGAGCCCGACGCCTTCATCTTATTTTCCGGGCTTGTCCTTTACGATTCTGGGGCAAAAGACTTGCGAGGCCCAGTTTGACCGCTGCGATTATACCAACATCGATGATTTCACCTATTATCTCGAGCCGGATGGGGGCTTGAAACGTGCCGCTGGCTATGCGGGGCCGGATTTCGGGGGCACGCGGTATTACGGGGATGTACTGTTTAGCGGAGATGTTTCGGCGCCGACGTTTTTGACCGGCGAATTCACTGTCAGGGACAATATCGTATCGGCTTTCGAGACCATCACCATCACGGCGCTGCCGGATGCCTCCGTGCCCGAGCCTGCATCCTGGATTCTGGCTGCCATGGGACTTGCTTCGCTTATGGCTTGGCAGATGCGCCGCAAAGCTCAAAATGCGGCCCCTTGAAGAGTTCCACCTCGAGGCCTACATCGGTGACGATGTGTGCAGAGGTGTTTCATGGCTGATCTTTCGAACTTCCCTATTACCGCAAAATGGCCCGCCAAGAACCCGGACGTGTTGCAGCTTTATTCACTGCCGACACCCAATGGGGTGAAGGTTTCCATCATGCTGGAAGAGATAGGCCTGCCTTATGAGGCCCATAGCATCAACATCGGCGCCAATGAGACCTGGACGCCGGAATTTTTATCGCTCAATCCCAATGGCAAAATCCCGGCGATCCTTGATCCCCATGGGCCGGATGGGAAGCCTTTCGCGCTGTTCGAATCTGGCGCCATCCTGGTCTATCTCGCCGAGAAGAGCGGCAAGTTCCTGCCTGCCGATCCGGTGCTGAAATACGAAACAATGCAATGGGTGTTTTTCCAGATGGCGGCCATCGGCCCGATGTTCGGCCAGCTCGGCTATTTCCACAAATTCGCCGGCAAGGAGATCGAGGATAAGCGGCCCTTGAAGCGGTATACGGATGAATCCGCGCGGCTTCTGGGTGTGCTCGATCAGCGGCTCGCGACACACGCCTATCTGATGGGGGAAGGCTATACCATCGCCGATATCGCGATCCTTGGTTGGGTGCGCAATCTGGTCGGTTTTTATGGCGCCGGTGAGCTCGTCGGCTATGAGCGTTTCAAGAATGTGCAGCGCTGGCTGGAAGACTGCTTAAAGCGTCCCGCTGTCGAACGCGGGTTGCATATCCCCGCGCGCGGCTAACGGATCGGGGCCGTAGCGGTTGTCGCCTGCGGTCCCCTTCTTGGCGAAGCAGACGATCTGCGTGCCAATCACCAAAAGATCGAGAATGGGCACTGGCGCGGTGGCGGTGAGAAGCCACCAGCCGGAAAGCCCGACATCGTGCAAGCGGCGCACCGCGACCGCGGCGAAGGGTACGAGCAAAGCCGCCGGAAGCAATAACACGGGTGCGGCGCCGAGGGCGCGAAGGCTCCAGTCCAAACTCAGGGCAGGGGCGGGCGGCAGATGAAATGCCTTGGCGGCAAAAACCGCCACCAACAGCCAGAAACTCGCGAATGACCAGAACTCCAGCCGTCCGGCGCGGCCGGAAAAGTCGAAGGCTTTCTGCATGGCAATCAGAAGGGCGGAGAGGATCGGCATCGGCTGGTCTCTATGGCGGTGAGCGAGCTTCGCGACGTGGACACTGTCAGCAAAACCGCGCCAATTGACGCTCGGGATAGTGCGTAGCTGGGTGACAACATTGCACTGCGAGGGCCAGCGGCCTTGTAAGTCAATTACGGATAACATATATCCGTAATAGGCAAGCACTAGAGGAGCCCTGCCATGACCCAGCGCCTTAACTATTTCGCGTTATCCAAGACCCTTACCGAAAAGCTGTCCGCGCTTTCGATCGCCACAAAAAAGGAAAGTGCGATTGAGAAGACGCTGTTGCACCTCGTCGATCTGCGCGCCTCCCAGCTCAACGGCTGCGCTTTCTGCGTCGACATGCATTCCAAGGAAGCCAAGATCGATGGCGAGCGCGAATTACGACTCTATCATGTGGCGGTGTGGCGGGAATCGCCCCTGTTCTCTTCGCGCGAGCGGGCAGCGCTGGAATGGACCGAAGCTGTGACCAAGCTTTCGCCGGAAAGCGTCTCGGATGAGGTCTATAACGCGGTCCGGGCGGAGTTCTCCGAGAAGGAGATCGCCGATTTGACCTTCGCCATCGCCACCATTAATGCCTGGAACCGCTTGGGCGTCTCGTTCCGCTCCGTGCCGGGTTCGGCGGATGCGGCTTACGGCCTGACAAAGGCGGGATTACAATAACGGCATGAATCTGAAGAACCAGGTCGAGTGGGCTCTGCATTGCTGCGCCGTGATGATGGCGCTGCCGGACGGGGCCACTCTGCCCGCAAAGGTTCTGGCCGAATTTCATGGTGTGCCGAAGGAATATCTTTCCAAAGCGCTGCAAGCCTTGTCGCAAGCCGGCATCGTGGTCGGCACGCTGGGTCCTACGGGCGGCTATCGCCTCGCCAAGAAGCCTGAGGAGATCACCTTCCTCGATATCGTCGAGGCGGTGGAGGGCAGGCGCTCTACCTTTCAGTGCGGGGAAATCCGCGCCAACAACCCCTGCTTACCTAAGAAGCATCGCGCCAGCGGGCCTTGCACGGTCGCCCGCATCATGTGGCAGGCTGATGAGGCGTGGCGCACGAGCCTGCGCGGCGTGACTTTGGCCGCCATGGGAGAGCAACTCGCTCAGGATGTACCCGCGGAAATCCTGGAAAAAAGCCGCAACTGGCTGGTTTCGCGGGCCTGATTGCTCCGGGATTTATTTGTACGGTATTATAATACCGTATGCAAAATATCGCGCATTTTCGGGCTGTTGCGCTTGACGGGCGCGCGGCAGGCACGTATACGGCCCGCCACTCTAATGGATTTTTCCCTATGACCACTTACTCGGCCAAGGCCTCCGAGATCGAGAAGAAGTGGGTCGTGATCGACGCCACCGGTTTGGTTGTCGGCCGGCTCGCCGCCCTTGTCGCGCTCCGCCTTCGTGGCAAGCACAAAGCCACCTTCACGCCCCATATGGATTGCGGCGATAACGTCATCATCATCAACGCCGAGAAGGTTCTCCTCACCGGCCAGAAGGTGAAGAAGAAGGTGTATTATCACCACACCGGCTATATCGGTGGCATCAAGGAACGCTGGGCGGAAGACATTCTGCGCGGCAACTATCCCGAACGCATCGTCGAGAAGGCCGTGGAGCGTATGCTTCCGCGCGGGCCGCTCGGTCGCCGTCAGCTTGGGAACCTGCGCGTCTATAAGGGCGCCGAGCATCCCCATGCCGCCCAGCAGCCCGAAGTGCTGGACGTCGCCAAGCTGAACCCCAAGAACACCAATTTTCACGTGAAGGCGGCCTGATATGGCGGACGAAGTGAAGAATTTCGGCGATCTGAAGACGACGCTGATCAAGGCCAAGCCCGCTACGCCTGCTGGCCAGTCTGCCGCTGACGGCGAAGGCAAGCGCGATGCCCAGGGCCGCGCCTATGCCACCGGCCGCCGCAAGGACGCGGTTGCCCGCGTGTGGGTCAAGCCGGGTACCGGCAAGATCACCATCAACAGCCGCGACGAGACGATCTATTTCGCCCGTCCGGTGCTGCGCATGATCGTGCGCCAGCCGCTCGTGGCCGCTGGCCGTGACGGCCAGTTCGACGTCGTCGTGACGGTGTCGGGTGGCGGTCTGTCGGGTCAGGCCGGTGCGGTGCGCCACGGCATCTCGCGCGCTCTGGTGGCCTATGAACCGGCCCTGCGTGCGGTGCTGAAGCCGGGTGGCTTCCTTACCCGCGATCCGCGCGCCGTCGAGCGTAAGAAGTACGGCCGCCCGAAGGCTCGCCGCAGCTTCCAGTTCTCGAAGCGCTAAGCGATTTCGCGATATTGGTTTCGGAAACGGCCTGCAGAAATGCGGGCCGTTTTTGTTATTCACCAATCCCAGACCAGTGCCGCGGATCGCTCATTGAGATTCGATTCGTAGGCTGATGGTTCTATTCAGCAATGTAGTTCGCAAAAAAAAAGCCCTGTCCGGTGGTTTGTAGACGCGATAAACTCAAAACGAGTATCGCAACATGTGCTGGTTTAAGTCTGGCCTGGGGCATCAATCGTTTGAAGTGATGCTTGGAGACGACGCCAATATTTTGTTCTGAGGTGGGGCAGAACAATGAAACAGATAAAAGCCTTCGTGGGGCACAGCTTCAATCAGGCAGACAAGCCTGTCGTTGATGCATTCCTCGATTACTTCGATCAGCTGACCGGAATTGTTCCGCACTTCTCATGGGAGCACGCGACAGCTGCAGAACCGAAAGAACTCGCGGAAAAAGTTCTCGCAATTATTGACGGCAAAAACACATTCATCGGTATCTGCACTCGGAATGAATTTGCAGCATCGCCCGCTGTGTTAAAACCGACTTTCTGGGGTACTAGTCACCGCAAAGTCGCGGTGACTAGCCTTCAGGCAAAAACTTCCGATTGGGTCATACAAGAGATCGGCCTTGCTAAAGGGCGCGGCATGGAACTTGTCTTGCTTGTTGAAAAGGGCCTGCGTGCGCCCGGTGGACTACAGGGCAATATCGAATATATCGAGTTTGAACGGGATAAGCCTAGCCTAGTCTTCGGCAAGATAGTGGAGATGATTAAGGCTCTGTCGCCAAAATTCCCAAGTGCGTCCGTTGCGTCGGAGCCACCAGCAACGACTGGGGAAGCGGAAGCGGATGCGGAAGCCGATCCGGTGCCTGACATTGCTCCAAAGCCTGAGTGGAAGCTCGATGAATACAAGTTTGGAGCATTTAGGGCTTATCTACGAAAGGATGATGAAGCGCTCAAAAAAATAGATGCCGCCTTTCGCGAGTCGCCTGTGAATGACGGAGCAGAAACAGTCGCCGAATGGGACGCAAACCTCGAATATATGAAGGTTTTTCTCGGTAGGGGGGGGAGTATTGTGAAGCTCATGGGGCTGGCTCAGCAATATCCTAATTCTGATTCAATATTAGTTCTGCTTGCACGTGCCTATTCGCATTATGACCAATTTGCGGAAGCCGCGAGCGTTTTCGTTCAAGCCGCCGAACTGCCTTTAGGCGCGGGAAAATCGAGTCTGTATCGTGGCTTCGCGGCAGTCGAATATGCTAAGGCGAAGAAGCCAAGTGACGTGATCTTGCAAATCAACATGGTGAAGCCAGCCGTTGCGGGCGATGTAGCCGGTGAATTGAAGCTGCTGTCGGCTTTGCGAGAAATTGCCGAAGCTCAAAAGTCGGATGGTTTACTGATCGCTGCGATGGAGCGCATCGTAGATATTGCTCCAGACGATTTTGAAATACGTTTTAAGCTGGCATTCAAGCACTCGGAAATGGGTAATGAGGAACTGGCGCTCTATCATTACAATAAAATTCCTTGGGAAAGCCGCGAAGCGCACGTGTGGAACAATCTCGGCGTCGCGTTAGATAACCTCAAGATGCCCGTGAAAGCAGTCAATGCTTATCGTGCTGCAGAGGATCGTGGTGAGACATTGGCTATGAGCAATCTCGGGCAGAAGTTCCTCAGAGCAGGCTTTTCAAATGAAGCTAAAGTCATATTTGAAAAAGGCAGAACGTTCGAGAACTATCACAAGAATATCGATGCTGGATTAGCACAGCTCAAGGACGTTCCGGAGGAAGAAAATAAGACGCTCACCGAGACTATGGATAAGCTTCGTCCTAAGGCTGAGTTTTACAAAGCTCTCGGCGAAGCGGTTACGTCAGCGGAGGGCGTTACTATCGGCGAAAAATGGCAACGCGGCGACCGCGTCCTCATCTTTAAATTCGAAGGCAATAACTTTTCCGCCAAGAGTACTTACGAGGTGGCAAGCAATAGCCTGGCCAACGCCTTAACGACAGGGCTTGGCCTGCAGCCTGTGCCGGAAAAATACGAAGAAGTCCTCGAGGGTACGATCAATGGGCGTATAATTGAAGCAATGATCAAGCGAAAAAAGCTTGGTGAGGCTTCAACCCCATCAAGTCTTTTGGGGCTGGGCGGTGACAGTAAAACGAAAGTTCTGATGTGGATCTCGTCAGATAATAAGTCCATTCATGCAGCTGAAAATCCTTACTCTACAAATCCGATCTTCTATGTATTGAGGTCGGTGGTTTAGCGGCGCGAATGCGAATATGGAAACAGCGGGAGGAAACTCCCGCTGTTTTTGTTTTGGGCTGGAGATTTCCGTGACGGCAATTATGTTTCGGCGGTAGGCGCTCGCTTGCCTCGCCGCGGGCTTGTTTGTCAGGCAAATCAATCAAGTCCTTGCCGTCTCGCATGCACGCTGGAAAGCGCTTTCATACAGGTACTTAGTGTGATCCGTTAGGCGTACATGCAGATTATTCGCCTCCTCCCGCGGGCGGCCAATTGCGGCATAACTACGACCAAAGTCGGGGATGTTTGTCGCACCCCCTCTGCCTAATGTCCTAAATTGTAAGCACCACACATCGCCTCGTCAGAAGGCGAGGGCTTGCGAGACCGCGCGAGCGGCAACTGTCCCCGGTGGCACGGATGTGCCCCGGCCATCTTTGGGTGACCCACATTCTCCGGGGGGAGGGATGCTGTCGTTCAGGGCTAATCCGCCAAAACCAAACCGGAAACCCGCGCTTCTGCGCGCTGCTGTCTGCATCGCCGTTCTCCGCATTGCCGGGCGCAACGGTGGATGCGGCGGCCACACGCATATCACCGCAACGCATCATCACGGGACATAAAGGTCCGGCGCACCAACGCCGCGAAATAACAACAAAAGCCAAAACAGGAGAGGGAGAATATCATGACAGAGCATAAGCATTTGCGGGCAGTCTTGCTGGGCGGCATCAGCCTTGCTGCGTTTTACGCTGCACCGGCCTTCGCGCAGGAAACCTTGGAAACCGTGACCGTCACCGGTTCGCGCGTCATCACCGACACCACCTTGTCGCCGACGCCGATTACATCCTTGGATGTTACGCAACTACAGACCACCACGCCGACCGATATCCCGGACGCCCTCAACAAGCTACCCACCATCATTGGCGGGCGCACGCCGCGCAACCAGGGTAACGGCAGCACGAATAATGGTGGCAACACGCTGGCTTTGCGTAACTTCGGCGCCTCGCGCACCCTAGTGCTGCTCGATGGTCATCGCGTTCCGGCGTCCAACCAGGACGGCACAGTCAACGTTGATACGCTGCCCCAAGTGTTGATGCAGCAGATCGATATCGTCACCGGCGGCGCCTCGGCGGTTTACGGCTCCGATGCCGTGGCTGGTGTGATCAACTTCGTGCTCAACAAGAATTTCAACGGCTTCAAGTACAACGTCAACGCCGGTATTTCGAACTATGGCGATGGTGCCCAGCACCAGGTCGAACTGGCCTATGGCACCCCACTGTTCGGTGGCAAAGGCCATTTTGAGACCGCGGGCCGCTATCGTTATCAAGACATGGTTCCGATCAAGAACCGTCCCTATGGCCAGAACGGACAATCATGGCTGCAGGCGGGTGGTGGCACGACCTCCAATCCTTGGGTTGATGTTCCTTACGGGCGCACCTTCAACCAGTCGATGCACGGCACCATCAATTGCGGCTCGGCCTGCCAATATAACCGTTACACCTTCAATGCGCCTGGTGAGATTTCCCCCATGGTCCATGGCGTCATCTCACCGTCAGGTGGTTTGGAAAGCGGCGGTGATGGCGGTTGGGTGCAGAATGGTACCTTCCGCTCCAAAGTTAGAATGGCCGATTTGTTCGCCCGCTTCAGCTACGACATCACGCCGAGCATTAATGCTTATGTTCAGGGCAGTGTGGCGGAGTCGGAAGACTTCTCGCGCTGGATTACCTGGGTGGTAAGCGGCGCGAGCAGCCGCCCCAACACGGTCTTCGCGAACAACCCATTCTTGACTGCTGCCACGCAGCAAAAGCTGGGCGCGAGTATCAACTGTAACGATCCGGTTGCCTCGGCGGGCTGGCGCTGCTTGCCTGCTGTGCCTTCGGTCTCACCGCAGACCGGGACCACGCCGCCGCCGCCGCCGAATGTGCCGTACTTCTCGGCGCCCTCTTACATCTGGAGCCATGTCGGTGGCGTGGACGCGCCGCAGAACCTCTATCAAACCCGCGGCTTGCAGCGGAACGTCAATGTCGAAACGGGCGCCACGGGCACGCTCTCAGGGCTGAATTGGGACGTCTATTACAATCACGGTGAAAGCCGCCTGAAGGTCTTGAACCCCAACAACACCGACAACGCCAAATACCTTGCCTCGTTGGACGCGGTGGTTGCGCCGACCGGTACCAAGGTCAATGGTCAGGACATCAGCGGCAGCATCACCTGCTGGGTGCTGACTCAGCCGCAATATGCGGGCCTCTATCCTGGATGTATTCCATCCAACATATTCGACCCCAACGGGCCTTCGCAGGCCGCCTATGATTATCTGAAAACGCCGACCTGGTGGATTTTGACTCAGAAGGTGGATGACATTGGCGGTTCGATCCATGGCGGGCTCTGGGGCTTTGGCCTTCCGGCCGGTGAAATCACCGCCGCTCTGTCTGCGGAAGCACGCTGGAACACCTACGACCTGACCAATAACGGCCGCTCGCCGACGGAGTTTGTGGATTGCACCGGCCTTCGCATGTGTCTCGCCAATGGCGGCGCCCCGGTGCGCTATGTGCAGAACACCAACGCCCCGGTCAGTGCGAGCAACAGCGTCTATGAATTCGCGGCGGAATTTAACGTACCGCTGCTGAAAGACATGCCGTTGGTGCAATCTTTGTCGGCCGACTTCGCCGGACGCTACACAAACTACTCAAACTTCGGTGGGGTGGAGACGTGGAAAATCGGCGGCGATTGGCACGTCGACGACAACATCCATTTCCGTGGTACGATGTCGTTCGATATCCGCGCACCCAACCTCAACGATCTTTATCAACCGGCTGGTATTTCCTCGACCGGCTTCCAGGATCTTCTCACCGGCAAGAGCGACAACACTCGCCTTGTCACGCGCGGCAACCCCAACCTGAAGCCGGAAAACGCACGTACCTATACTGCGGGCGTGGTGCTGACGCCGACCTTCCTGCAGGGCTTCAATTTCTCGGTCGACTGGTATCAGACCCACATGACCCAGGCGATCACGGGCATCAGCTATCAGAGCAACGACGTGCAGAAGTTCTGCATCAACAGTGCGCCTGCCTATAACTCGCCTTACTGCTCTTTGGCGGTGCGCCCGATCACTAACCCGAGCGATCCTGCCTTTACTTCGCCGGCGAACTATCCAACCGAAGTGTGGTCGGCGGGCTTCAACTCTGCCACCCAGCAGATGGAAGGTTTCGATATCGAAGCCAATTATCGCTGGAATATGGAAGAGCTGCTTCCCTGGTTCCCTGGCGATTTCACCATCCGGCATATGATGACCTATCAGCCGGTGAATACGACGGTGAACTTCCCGGGGGCGCCGCCCGCCTGGGCCTTCGCGCCCAAACTGCGCCAGACCTCGTTCCTGAATTACACCAATGGCAATTTCTCGCTGTCGTTGCAGAACCAGCTCCTCAGCAGCGTGAAGAAGGCCACCAACAGCACCCAGGTCTATACCATCCCGCGGTTGGGCTCGAACGATGTGCTCGACGTGACCGTGTCCGAGCGCTTCGATCTGTGGGGCGCCAGCAACGAGGTCTATCTCTCGGTCAGCAATATCGGCAACACGCGCGCACCGCTCTACACCGCGGGCACGGCGGGTCTTCCGGGCTTGTTCTATCCGACGGCGGGCTTCCACGACGATATGGGCCGCTACTTCACGCTCGGCCTGAAGGGGAATTTCTAACCGCCTTCTTTTAGGCGCACGGGACTTGGTTCAACTCTCCCAGTCGCGAGCTTAGTCCCGGTGATCCCTGCCCCTGTTCTTGAAAGAGAGCAGGGGCTTTTTTATTCGGGTGCATTCACGCGAGTAATTTCGCGATTGCGACTGCAGCCCCGGCAACTTTTGCAACAGAGGGCAGAACCGCAACCAAACCGTCCCAATAGGCTTTCAGGACAGGCTTCGTCGGTTGCGGCTTGGCAACTTCCTCGTTCAGCTTATTTACGAGTTCCCCGGCATCTTTATTGCCGGAGGCATGCACTTCATCGCTGATACGAGCCAGCGCATTGGCAGTCTCCTCGTCATGGTTTGTCTTCACGACGTTGAATGCATTGCGCGCGATTGAATGATTGAGAATGGTGGAATTGCTGATATTCGAGAAAACGTCTCCCATTCTGACCTCCAGTTTTGTGCCGTTTGTAGTGTTGGCGAGCAGGGTCTTGGCGAAGCGTCTCTGCACCCGTCCCGCATCGGGATAAACCGCATCCAGCCAGCCGCCGAGCTGTTCCACGGCATCAGCCAAGGAAGGCGCGATTTCACCCAGGAACGGAATTGCCTGACCGGCTTGCCCCACGATCGCCAATTGTGCGTCGAAGAGGCGGTCACTAAGCCCAGCAAGACGGCGAAGCATGCTCTCGGCCGGTTGGCTTTTCTCGGATTGCCATCGCTGAACGAGGCGGATTACGGCGCTGCCTTCGCTATGCAGGCGCACGAAACTGCGCCGTACCTGCCGCATTAAAAGCCCATAACGCATATCCCCAACAAACAACGTGAGTGCACGGAACGATCCTGCCGCATCGCGAACGACTTCCGTCTGTAATTGCGGTGGCTCATCCAACGCGCCGGGCACGACGAGCAGGATCAGCGGTTCAGTGGCAATCAGCGCGGCACGGGCCTGCTTCAATTTTTCGGCCTCGCTCTCTTGCGTGCGCGCGACTGCGCGGAGGGGTTCGCGGGTCGTGGCTGCGAGATACGCCTCGCGGAAAGGTCTGGACAAAGCCCCCAGACGCACCTTTTGGCGGGATGGGGATCGTTTACTGGGGCGGGAGGTGCGAATTTCGGTGTCTATCGCCAAAATCAGGCGACAGATCTCTGCTGGAGACAGTTTCGCAAGGTCCGCCCCATAATCCAGAACCATAGGAATTTCCAGGCGAGCGGAAATCAACCCGTCCGCAAAGAGCCGTGGGCCTGGAGGCGGCTCGCGGATCGGTAAAGTTGCGCCGGCTTGGTTCAACACCTGCTGAGCGGCGTCTACGGGGATGCGTACAAAGCGTTTTGCAGAAACGAACCAGTTTTCGTCACTAATAAGAGGCGGCGGCAGCTCTGGAGGGCTGTTCTCAATTGCTCTTGACGCATTTTGATGGCGGTAGGTAGCGCGTTGAAGGCTGCGATACTGTCCTGGACCAAAGCGGCGCAAATACACGCTACAGTCGCGCTCTTGGAAGGGGGCGCGCACCAGAGCGAGATCTGCACAGAGAATTGGCCGAAGATCTGCGACCGGAAATACCACCGTCGCAAATAAGGTGCCCTTCAGCCAATCGCTGTTGCGTTCCATAGCGCACCAATTTTGCCCACCGTCTAAACCGGGTCCGGGCTTCACGTCAGGAATGCCTTTGCGGGTTTGTGGTCTGCCCAGGCTTCCAACCGCTCGGCCAGCGCCGCGAGGGCACCAGCACCTCGCTATGTTACTCTCATATGGGCGACTAATTCAATTGTAACTAGTTTGCAAAATTAATTGAACGTGACGCGCGAATTTTGTCGAATCGGTTCTCCGTCGCAACCTAAAACAGGATGCCGCTCATCCTTCGCAGCACCGCCAAATCGAAGGACAGAAATGCAGAAGAGAGCGGGAATGCCGAGCAGATACGCGCAGCAGCGCTGCGTTATCTGACTATATCACCTAATGCGTTGATCGTGCGTCCGGTTTGCAATCATTACTCTTGCGATATCTGCGGCAATATGGCGGATTGCGTGCGACAGGTTGGTGTCGCTGTTTAGAACTCCGATAAGAGTTAGTTTTAGTTTGAGGTAGGGAGAGATCCTTATCGGCCTGAAAACCGCTTGTTCAGGCTTAAGTCGTTCACTTTAGGGCAGTTTCAACGGTCGGTTTGCCCCTCGCAGTCCGGCCAAGAGCATAGGCTGGAGCGTCGTTCGTGCGGATTTCGGATTGGGCTGGAAAAGCCAAATTGGCGTCGCGAGTGGGGCTTCTCACTCTCGCGGCGGTCCTTCTCAGCGGATGTGATTATGTCGTGATGGACCCCAAAGGGCCCGTCGGTGAGGCCGAAAAGAACCTCATTCTTCTGGCGACTGGGATCATGCTTTTGGTCGTGGTGCCGGTGATCATCATGGCCGTGGCCTTTGCCTGGAAGTATCGCGCTTCCAATACTAAGGCGACCTACGCGCCCGACTGGCACCACTCCAACACCATCGAAGCGGTGGTCTGGACCATTCCGGTGCTGATCATTCTGGTCTTGGGCACGGTCACCTGGATCACCTCTCATTCGCTCGACCCGCGCAAAGAGATTCCTTCCGCGGAAAAACCGCTCGAAGTCGAAGTCGTTTCGCTGGATTGGAAATGGCTCTTCATCTATCCGGAACAGGGCGTGGCTTCGGTCAACGAGCTGGCGGTGCCGGTCGGGCGCACGGTGCATTTCAAGCTGACGAGCTCGGGCGTGATGAATGCGTTTTTCGTGCCGCAGCTTGGCACGCAGGTCTATACGATGTCGGGCATGCAGTCCCAGCTGAACCTTCGCGCCGATCATCCCGGCACCTATATGGGCATCTCGGCCAATTACTCAGGCCGCGGCTTTGCCGATATGCATTTCGCGGCCAAGGCGCTGGACACAGCGGCTTTCAAGGCCTGGGTTGCCAAGGCCAAGGCAGCGGGCCCGCTCAGCAATGCCGAATACGCCGCACTGATGAAGCAAGGCACGCATCCGGTCACGGCCTACGGCTCGGTGGAAGAGGGGCTGTTTCACCGCATCCTCAACCGCTGCGCCATGGGCGGGGTTTGCACCGATGATGCCGTCGCGATGGCGAATATGAAAGCCACCGCGCCGGGTAAGCCGATCTGCGATGATCCGGCCAAAAAAGCAGTCAACACCAAACAGATTAAAGGCTGAGCCATGAGCGCAGGCGATCTTCAAACCTTGCTGTTCGGCAAGCTGACCCTCGAAGCCATTCCTTTTCACGAGCCCATCATCATGGGGGCCGTGTCGGGCATGGTCATTGCCGCTGTCACCGTGCTGGGCACGCTGACCTATCTGAAGCGCTGGAAATGGCTGTGGACGGAATGGCTGACCTCTGTCGATCACAAGAAGATCGGCATGATGTACATCATCCTGGCCCTCATCATGCTGCTGCGCGGCTTTGCGGACGCGCTGATGATGCGCGGCCAGCAGGCGATGGCGTCTTCGGGCGGGGCAGGGTTCCTGCCACCGGAGCATTTCGACCAGGTCTTCACCGCCCATGGCGTGATCATGATCTTCTTCATGGCCATGCCCTTTGTGATTGGGCTGATGAATATCGTCATGCCGCTGCAGATCGGCGCGCGCGACGTGGCCTTCCCCTATCTCAACTCCATGAGCTTCTGGCTGACGGCCGCGGGCGCCATGCTGGTGAACGTTTCGCTGGCCGTGGGTGAATTCGCCCATACCGGCTGGCTGGCCTATCCGCCGCTCTCGGAACTGGCTTTCTCACCGGGCGTGGGTGTCGATTACTACATCTGGGCTTTGCAGATTTCGGGTCTGGGCACGCTTCTATCCGGCGTGAACCTCATTACCACGATCCTGAAGATGCGCGCCCCGGGCATGAAGATGATGGAGATGCCGGTCTTCACCTGGACCACCCTCTGCGCCAACATGCTGATCGTGGCGGCCTTCCCGATCCTGACGGTGACCCTCGCCATGCTGGGGCTGGACCGCTATCTGGGTATGCATTTCTTCACCCATGACGGCGGCGGCAACGCCATGATGTATGTCAACCTGATCTGGGCCTGGGGCCATCCCGAGGTCTACATCCTGGTGCTGCCGGCTTTCGGTATCTTTTCGGAAGTGACCGCGACCTTCTCAGGCAAGCCGCTCTTCGGCTACAAATCGATGGTCTATGCCACGGTTTGCATCACCGTCCTCAGCTTCCTGGTCTGGCTGCATCACTTCTTCACCATGGGCTCGGGCGCCAAGGTGAATGCCTTCTTCGGCATCACCACCATGATTATCTCGATCCCGACCGGCGTGAAGATCTTCAACTGGCTGTTCACGATGTATCGCGGACGCGTGCGTCTGGAAGTGCCCGTGCTCTGGACCATCGGCTTCATCATCACCTTTGCCATCGGCGGCATGACTGGTGTGTTGATGGCGGTGCCGCCGGCGGACTTCGTGCTGCATAACTCGCTCTTCCTGATCGCCCATTTCCATAACGCCATCATCGGCGGCGTGGTCTTCGGCGTCATGGCGGGCTTCTCCTACTGGTTCCCCAAGGCGACCGGCATCAAACTTGATCCCTTCCTGGGCAAGGTCTCCTTCTGGTGCTGGTTTGTCGGCTTCTATGTCGCCTTCATGCCGATCTATGCCCTCGGCCTGATGGGCATGACCCGCCGCCTCGACCATGTCGATAACGCCGTCTGGCATGTCTATCTGATCGTGGCCGCGGTTGGCGCGCTGATCATCTTCATCGGCATCAACGCGACCGTGCTGCAGATCGTCTGGAGCATCGTGAAGCACAAGAAGCTCAAGGATAAGACGGGCGATCCCTGGAATGGCCGCACCCTGGAATGGGCGACCTCTTCGCCGCCAGCCTTCTATAACTTCGCGGTTGTGCCCAAAGTGCATGGCATCGACGCCTTCTGGGCGATGAAGCAGGAGGGCAAGGCGCCCAAGCTGGAGCCGCAGTATGAGAAAATCCACATGCCGCATAACACCGGCACTGGTTTTATCATCGGCGTCACCTCCGGCGTGCTTGGCTTTGCGCTCACTTGGCATATCTGGTGGCTGGTCGGCTTGGCCTTCCTGGTGATGCTGGGGGCGGCTGTCGCCCATAGCTTCGACGAAGACCGCGATTATTACGTTCCCTCGGAGACGGTTGCTGCCACCGAAGCGGCCCGCTTCAAAGTCATGGCGGAGGCAGTGCAATGACGGCCCAAGTACTTTCGGACCATCACGGCGACGATCACGCGCACGAGAGCAATATTCCTCTCGGCTTCTGGATCTACCTGATGAGCGACTGCATTCTGTTCGCGACGATTTTCGCGGGTTTTGTGGTCCTTCGGGGCAATCTGGCGGGCGGGCCTTCGGGCGCGGAGCTCTTCGATCTGAATTATGTGGCAGTCGAAACCGCGCTGCTCCTCATCTCGAGCTTGACCTACGGTTTGGCGATGATCGCCATGTTTAAGAATAAGCTGCCGGTCGTACTCGGTTGGTTGGCAGTGACCTTTCTGCTCGGTGCGGGCTTCATTGGAATGGAAATCCATGAATTCGCTAAGCTGGTGGAAGAGGGCGCCGGTCCCAGCCGTTCAGGCTTTCTTTCAGGCTTCTTTACTCTAGTCGGTACCCACGGGCTGCACGTCACCTCGGGCCTGGTGTGGATGGCTGTGATGTTCGCCCATCTCTTCCGCCGCGGCCTGACCCAGGTCAATCAGACCCGTCTGTTGATCCTCAGCCTCTTCTGGCACTTCCTCGACATCATCTGGATCGGGGTTTTCAGCATCGTCTATCTGATGGGAGCCGTCTGATGAACGCGCCCGTAAAACAACCCAGCCATGGCAGCGATCACGCGGGCCACGGTACCGTCACCTCTTATGTGATCGGTTTCGTCCTCTCGGTTATCCTGACGGCCATCCCCTTTGCTCTGGTGATGAACCATATGCTCCCGGCTCAGACTGCCATCCTGGCGGTTGTTGCGATCGGCGTGGTGCAGATCCTGGTGCATCTGTTCTTCTTCCTGCACATGAACACCAGCTCGGGGCAGGTCTGGAACAACACCGCCTTCATCTTCACCGTAGTGGTGGTGGGAATCCTGGTCGTAGGCTCGCTCTGGATCATGTATCACCTCAACATGAACATGATGCCGGGCATGATGCCGACCGAATAGCGGTAATTGCGATAGCACAAACAGAGCGGCGTCCATCTCGGGCGCCGCTTTTGTTTTGGGTGTAGTGTCAATTTAAGGTTGAATTGATGCAGGGAAAACGAGATAAAAAATGGATATTCAGTTACTCCGCCCAGGGTAGGACTCCGCACCACGCCAAATGTTTGGCGTAGATACAATCTGCTGCAGGCGCCCAGGCAGACGTTGCGGAATGGGGCAGGCTTTGCAGGATATAATCTGTAGACTGACTGTAGTGGCCTGGCAGTGGGAACTGGCACCTTATGACGCAGGCCTTCATGGGGCCCTGAAGCCGGTACCCTGTATTATACCGTGTCGCTGACGAGCTCTCGTTGGCCTTGCTGCTGGATTTCCTCGATCAGGGAGAGGATAACCCGGCGCTGCTTGGCTTCCTTGATACCCAGAAAGGCTTCACAGAGACGCAGCCCATCTATGCTGCTGGCGAAAGCGGCAACCTCATTGGTCTGCGCGCTGCGCTTGGCAGCATCATCTGCCACAGGGCCATTTGGGAAGAAGTCCTGCACTGGAATGGCGTAGAGCGATGCGATTTGAAACAGCCGTCCAGCACCGACGCGATTGATGCCCGCTTCGTATTTTTGAATCTGCTGGAAGGTGATGCCGATCTTCTTGGCGACGTCAGCCTGCGACAGTCCAAGCTGGCGGCGGTAGCTGCGAAGGCGCCCCGCGACATAGGTGTCGATCGCGTTGGCGGTTTTCGGGGACATTGAATTCTCCTGCTGCGCCGCAAATCTCGGCGAGCGGACAAAAAAGCGCGTGCTTCAAGGCCGCGCAAGAGCGCTGTGATTTTGATTGTGGGAGGCTTAAACTGCAAGTTGACACTGGTCAAAGTTGCAGAAGCCCACAAGACAATGTTGCCCGTGTACGGAAGTTAATAAAAATCGATATAACCTTCATGAAAAACGCGCGTCGCTAGATGGAGCGAGCTTTTCGCGCTTCAAATCAATCCGCAATACGTACGAAATTTGCGCTCAACCCGTCGCACATAAAGCTGTTCGTACAAGGTCGGAAAGGCTGTCCGCCTTGAGCTTGGTCATGATCTGCGCGCGATATACCTCCACAGTTCGCGGGGATATGCCGAGCTTCTGTGCTACCGCCTTGTTTGATAACCCGCCGACCAGTTCGTCGAGAACATGTTTCTCGCGTGGTGTCAGCGAGCCGACAAGACGCTTTGCTTGTTTAGCCGCCGCGGCTTGGCTTCTGGTCTTTTCGCCTATCTCCAGAGCGCGGCGGATGCATTGGAGCAAAGCCTCGCCATCGCAAGGCTTTTCAAGAAAATCGACGGCGCCAGCTTTCATTGCTTGCACGGCGAGATCGATTTCTCCGAATCCTGAAACGATCACCACAGGCAGGTCATGGCGCCGCCGAGCGACTTCGCGCTGCAAGCTAAGGCCATCCATACCTGGCATCACCATATCGGCGACAACGCAGGATGTGCCGAACACATCATCATCCAGGAAGGCTGTGGCGGAGGCGTAGTCCTTAACCTTGAAACTGGCTGCTTCGAGCAAGACGCGAAGTGCGTCTCGGGCCACGTCGTCGTCGTCCACGATGGAAATATTCAATTGCCTGTCCATACCCAACTGCGCCTTTTGCGCCCGTCACCGTGCCTCCCCTTGGAGATTACCCTTAAGACGTTTTTGATTTTTCTGCGATCCGTAATAGGCCGTACACGTATAAACAACGTACGCGCGTGTAGGGGGCGCAGGGACGGCGATGATCTGGATCAATATACGGCGGGAAATGTAGGCGTAACTCCCAACTGTTTGCCACATTCACGGCGCATAAAATGGGCCGGAAGCGCGCGAAAGCGGGACCATGGCACTCGGCGTTTGTCTCATTACGTCTGAAAACAAAAGCGAAAATGCTGAAGAGCTGCGCGGGCTATTTGAGCGTTGCGGCCTGGAAGTGTCCACGCCGCATTCTCCAGAGGCAGACGACGGCCACATCTATGATGCCGCTGTCTGCTTGGTAATCGATATGCCCCAAGGCGGCGCGCTTCGGACACTGCGCCTCTTTCGCGCCTACGGCATTACCACCCCCGCTTTGCTGATTGTGGATCCAGGGCGCGAAGTCGACCCGGAAACGCTCGATTGCGGTTGGGTGATGGATGTAATTCCGCGCGGTTCCAATCCCTTGAGGGTGCTGCGCTGGGTGCAATCGATGTGTGCCGCACGAAAGCTCTTATCGAGCCGTGCGCGCCAATCCAAAGAGACTGATCGTGCCGCCTGATCTCCATCTGGAAACCTTGCCTGAGACTGGCGCGTTTTCAGGGGCGATGAAAAAGCTTGTGATCATCAATGGACATCCCGACCCTCGGTCGCAGCGCTTCTGTGCCGGTTTGGCACAGGCCTATCAGCAGGGTGCGGAGGAGGCGGGTTGGCGTGTAACGCGGGTGGAGCTTGGGGCGCTGCCACTTACCAGCATCGCTGATCTGGCCGAAAATCGCTGCAGTGCGGATATTCAAGCCATTCTGGCGGGGATCGAATGTGCCTCCAGATTGGCGCTGATTTACCCCTTATGGTTTGACCGACCGCCACAAGCCTTGCTGGCGGTGTTGGGCCATTATGCGCGGCTGCAATGGAGCCCCGCAGGCGGGCGCAAGGCGCATGTGGTCATTACAATGGATATGCCGGGCTTTGCCTATCGCCCGATGATGCGCGGCGGACAGCGTCCACTGATGCTGGATATTCCAGGTATTATCGCGGAAGAGCCGGTCCTGATCGGCTGTGCCTCCAGCATTGCCGCCGCAAGCCGTCAGGAGTGGCTATCTGCTATGCGGGATTTTGGCGGGCGGAGCCATCTTGGTATGTTGTCCCCACCATCGCGGATCGGCGAGCTTGCTGCGGCAGTAGACCGTACCGTCTCGCATTGGTGGGCCGGGCTTTAGACCCGGCCTCACGTTTTCTCCCTACATCCGGGCCAATGCACATTCAGGCCAGCGCTCAGGCGGCTGAAATCACCGGCTCATTGAGCTGCACGGGCGGTAATACCGGCGTCTCGCTGATGGCGACGCTGAAGCGGGACAAATCCGTGACATCGCCAAAAGAAACCATGGTGGCGCCATCAGGCAGCCGGGAGAGGGACAAATTTAGGCTCTTGCCATCGGCCCGCACCAAGTCGCCCCAGGCATTGTAACGTTCCGGATCGGGCGCGCTGATGCCGGCCGCGATCATGCTCCAGATGCCATCCCGGCCCGTGCGGCTGGAGCAAAGGTCGGCAACCTTGGTCAGATGCGGCTCGCCGGCGAGTTCGCTGTCTTCCAGCCGCCACAGTGCGGCAAAGGCCTCGTTGTGAATTCTGAGGCGGCCATCGGGGCCGAACATCGCGGTCGCAGTCTCGACCGTATCCAGCACGGCGCGCTGGGACCGCTTGAGAAGCTGATAGCTTTCTTCCTGGGCCAGCTTCTCGCTGATATCGCGGAAGAGATAGACCGCGCCGCCCGCCAGATAGGGCACAGAGCGCACATCGACGCTGATCCCATTAGGCAGGTGCCAGGTCTCTGTAACATGCTGGCCGGCATGCTCGAATTGGGCGAGGTGCTCCTGCTTCCAAGCGGTGAAGTTGCGCTGCTCCGGCACGCGGCGCATTTCGCGCAGCCGGTCGAGGATATCGTTCAAGGTCGGACGGGTTGCCAGCCAATCCTGCGGCAGGTGCCACATGCGGACATACGCGCTGTTGCACTGTATCAGCCGCTGGTCGGCGCCAAAAATTGCCACAGCCGTCTCGAGGGTATTGAGAATGGCGGTGTGGGATTCGGTGTTGAGCTGGGCGCGCGCTTCGGCTTTGGCCAAATCCGTGAGATCGGTCGCAAAGGCACCCACGCTGCGATCAGGCAGCTTTTTCATGTTGAGGGAGAAGACGCGGCGCTCGCCATCCACCACGGCGAAACGGCGCACGGCGTCAACATCGCCGCCCTCGGAGGCGACGCGCATCAGGTCGCGTTCGGATTTGTCGAGCTTGGCATCACAGAGCTGGGCATCGCGCAAAGTGGCTTGGCCGGTGGCCGCCAGGAAAGCGCGGTTGGCCCAGGTGAGCACGAGGTGGCGATTGCGAATCCAAACCGGAACGGGCAGGGCATCGAGCAAGGCGGTGTAGTCAGCGTCAGCGCTGGAAGCGTCTTTGTCGATGCGGAAAAACACTGCCGCGCGAGAGCCCACAGCACAGCCGCGCACACTCACTTGCGGAAAGGCGGCGGTGCGTACGACGGCGCTGAAGGCCGCCCCATGCGCCAGAAGGGTTTCGAGCCGGGCGGCCAGAAGCGGTGCGTCCGGGCCGTCGAGACAAGCCTGCAGAAGGCCTGCGCCGCCGCGATAGGAGAGCGGGGCGTGCATGTCCGATCCGAGCACTGCGATCGCTTCGGGGCAGGCGGAAATCATCGCCTCGCGAAAGCGGATATCGCCTTGGGCTTTGGCGAGCGCGCTTTTCATTGCCTCGCGATAGGCGTGAAAGCGCAGCCGCAACACCACGGCCCATATAGCGCAGCAAATTCCGATAAGCAGGGCGGAGACAACGAGCGCCGCCGTGGCATAGCTGTCGCCGGCATTGGGCTGGAGCCAGTGAGAAAGCCATGACACCCCGGCGAGAAGCTGGAGATAGGCGCCCATGGCGATTTCAAAAACCTTGTGCATGGTCTGATCCGTTAATCGCTCCGCACCCGGAAAGAACACCCGAACACGGCAAACATAACGCGGCAAACATGGTCACAAATTAAGAACGCTCAACTCTGGTTCTGGGGCCCAACACCCCCTGTTGCCAGCGCCATCAACCCGGCGCTGTCTTTCAGAAGGACGGTGTGGGCGTTGTGCAAATCAATGAGGTTCTGGCGGCGCAGGGCCGTGAGAATCCGGCAGACCGTTTCCACGGTAAGCCCAAGATGGTCTGCCATGTCCTTTCGGCCCATGGGCAGATTCAGGCGGTCGCCATCTTCCAGGCCAAGTTCGGCCACACCGTGTTCCTTACGCATACGGAGAAGAAAGCTGGCGATCCTTTGTGCCGCGCCTTCAGAGGCGAGGAGGAAAAGATGCGCCTCGGTGCGAGCGAGGGCGTTGCTGAGATGGTTCATGAGGTCATTTCGGACTCTCGCATTACCTTCGCTGAAACGCTCGAATTGTGTTTTTGAATAGGCAATGAGTGTGGCCGGGCCGACTGCTTCCAGTGTCAACGGATAACGTTCCGTCGTGGCAAGGCCATAAAGCGCGCCGGCGAAGAGGAATTCGGTGACCACCCGCTTGCCCCCGGGCATATGGCGGCATAGCCGCAAGGTGCCGCCGACCAGCTTGAAAATATCCGTCTGCGGATCGCCTTCCTGCGCAATGACGTCGCCTGACTTGAACCGGAGGCGGCGCGCAGAGCCCGAAAGCTTCTGCAAGAGGAAGTGAACGCCGTCCTGGTTGGGGGCGGCCGCGATGGTTGCCGCGTTCGCTTGCCGGGCTCTGTCGCTCGAAAATATGGCGGATTGCGGTGTCATCCCTACCCCCGTTTTTCTTTCCGGTTGCAAGGGTGGATGTATGGTTACCGAATCGAAAGCTGGGAGTTCCGCGTACGGATAGTCCGCGTGGGGAAAATTAGTAGTTTCCGCAATGGGGCTATTGCGGTGCTTGGATCAAATGGAGCCCATGTAAGCGCTGACAAAACGCGGGAGCGCTAACAATGCGCGAATGCCGGGGTATTGAATACGTATGCAACGCCTAAACGGAATTGATCTAGATCAGCACCGTTCGAGCTATTCGAAGATCGCTTCCGCCCGCTGCTCGGCGCTGAAGTTACTTTCGCTCACATCACAGGCTTTGTTGCCGCCCGATTTCAGTTCCAGTGGCCGCATATCGGCGCCGAGGAATTTGGCGTGTTGAAGTTTGGCGCCCTTGAAGCGCGCCCCGCGAAGATCTGCGCCCTCAAAGCTCGCGCCGCGCAGGTCGGCGCCTTCGAAATTGGCCCCCTGCAATTCGGTGCAGGAAAAGTCGGTCCCCGCCGCGATGACATCGCGCGCCGATATGGCGGTGAGCTTGAACTTGCCGATCAGCGCTGCGACCGGGCGGAGATCTTTGCCGTCCAGCAGGGCGACACTGCCATTGCGTCCATCGCTGCTCACCCAATGCTCATGCATTTTGAGCTGGACGAGAATGGTGCTGCGATTGCGCAGCGCATCGCTATCGGGGGGCAGAATGGCGCCATCCAGAGCCTCAGGTGGAACCCCAACCTCGTTCATATCGACATCGGTAAAAATCGCGTCCTTAAAACGTGTCGCCGCCATGCGGGCACCTTTGAAGCGGGTGCCGGTGATTACCGCGCCGGTGAAATCGGCGCCTTTCAAGTCGGCCCCTTCGAAGGATGCACCGTTCAAGGAGCAGTAGGAGAAATCGGCACCGCCTGCCGATCCGCTGCGGTCTACCACCATGCCCTTGCCGTTTGGCCCGTTGCGCATCAACCGGCCGGGACGAAAATCAGTACGATCAAGCCGCGCATAGGCGAGATTGGCGCCGGTCAGCGCCACGCCACGCAAATCCGCGCCCGTGAAATTGGCATAGCGCGCGTCCACCTTCTTCAGGTCGCAGCAATAAAGAATGGCGCTCGCGAGATTGGCGAATTTGAGGTTGGCGGCGGTCAAATTGGAGCCGGAAAAGTCGGCTTCGGCTAAAATACGATTGGAAAAATCCATGCGTGATAGCTGGCGGGAGAGAAGCTGGGCGCGCATGCCATTGCGCTCCGACTTCAGATAGGCCTCATGCGCGGAAAGTACGGCTTCGACTTCGCGAACCGACAGAATGTTTAGTGTATCGGTGTTAACGCTGTTCAGAGCGCTTCGAGACATTGCCTTGCTCTCCAGCACAGATTGCGCGGCAGATGCCGCCCGGTGGCGTAAAGCCTATCGGAAAAATCTTAGATGCCTTTGAATTGTTCAAACGCCAAGCACGCTTTCGAAAAATTGTTTACCGGATTCTTCACTAGATATTTTGGCCAATACTTTTTTCACCACAGTGGATCAGACTTTGCCTCGATAAATTGCTGGAGCTTCAATTGTCCGAAGGACAAACAATTGTGCGAAAGCGCCTCTCCGAAAATACCGGGGAGGGCGAAAATTACGAGGCGTTGCAGCGCGAGAAGGCGGCGGCGCTGAATGCCATAGCGTCCCAGGCAATTGTCGCTTCCCCCCGCGCGCGCGATGGGGTTGAGGCGTCGCTCAGCCGGATAGAGGCGCGCCTTGCGGCCAGTGAAAAGACCTGTGCCGCCCTGGAAGAAAAGCTCGGCGAGAAGTTGAAGGGGCTTGATATTGAAACCGCCGGGCTCGCCGACCGGCTGCATGCGCTTCGTCAGCGGCTGGATAAGTTCGAGGACAAGCAGCTCGCGGCATTATCGGAAATCCGCTTCGACCTTCTCAAGCTCGGGGCGCAACCGCAAAGTGCGCCCGTATATACGCAAGGCGAGATTGAAGAAGCGCCCGAGGAACCGCCGAGGGAAAAGATCGCGTCGCCGTCCTATCTTGAAAAGGCTCGCAGCGCCGCCAAGGCTGCGCAAATCGCGCTGGAAGAAATCGTGCGCCCGGTCAAGCGCTCGCACAAACGCTTCTGGTGGCGCTATCGCTGGCTGGTGTTGATGGGGCTGGCCGTAGTCGTGGTGTGGTTCGATGCTTATGTCTTTGCCCATTACCAACCGGCACAAGGCGCCATCGTGGCGGAGGCTTCCCCAGTCGCGGGTTCCCAGCACCAAATTGCTTTCGGTTCTCGCGCTCAACTCGTCCGTGGACTGAGATATATCAATGGAACGGGCGTGCCGATCGATCTTGCAAAAGGGCGCGCATATATAGAACTCGCGGCGCGCAGCGGTGATCCGGTCGCGGAAAACATGATGGGTGTTCTCGCGCAGACGGGCACGGGCGGGAACTCTGATATTGCGGCCGCCGCCGGGTGGTTTGAGCGCGCGGCAGGTCACGGTAATCTCAAGGCGATGGCCAATCTCGGCAAGCTCTATGCGGGCGGCTGGCGCGAGGGCACCGATTATAGCAAGGCCGCGATCTGGTTCGAACGCGCTGCGACGCTTGGAGATATCGACGCGGCGTTCGATCTTGCGGTTCTCAGCGAACGCGGGCTTGGCGTGGCGATGGACCTGGCGAGCGCCTATAAGTGGTACGCGATCGCGGGAGTGCGCGGCGATGCCCATGCCGCGGCCCGGGCCCAAGTCCTCGCGGAAAGCCTGCCGGCCCGTACCCGTGCAGCGCTCGACCGGGCGGTTGCCGCCTTTCAACCACGGAAAATAGACCCTGCCGCCAATACAGCGCCGGCTCTTCAGGGCTAGGGTCGGAAAATCCTTGCCTCAGCGGGGAAGGGGGGTAAAAGGACCCTCTTTCTTTCAGGGGTGTACCGGCGTGGCACACAAGATTTTTATCGATGGCGCGGCAGGAACGACGGGGCTCGAAATCCGCCAGCGCCTGTCTTCGCGCAGCGATTTGACCTTGCTGGAGCTTGCCGACAGCGAGCGCAAGGAAGCCGCCGCCCGCGCCCGCGTACTCAACGAGGCTGATCTCGTCATCCTTTGCTTGCCGGATGATGCGGCGCGGGAAGCCGTCTCGCTGATCGAGAATCCAGAGGTGCGGGTAGTGGACGCCTCTACGGCGCATCGTACCGCGCCCGGCTGGACCTATGGCTTTGCCGAACTCGAGAAAGATTCCAGCGAAAAGATCGCCGCCTCCAAGCGCGTCTCCAATCCCGGCTGCTGGGCGACGGCCTTCATCGCGCTGGTTCGTCCTTTGGTGCGCGCCGATCTTCTGCCCGCGGAATATCCTGTCGCGGCGAATGGCGTGTCCGGCTATTCGGGCGGCGGCAAGTCTATGATTGCCGAATTCGAAAACAAGGATGGGCCGACGTACACCGAGACAGTGGTGCGCGGCTATGCTTACACGCTCGCCCATAAGCATCTGCCGGAAATGACCATGCATACCGGCCTTAGCCATCCGCCGGTGCTCGCACCCTCCGTGGGGCGCTTCTATCGCGGTATGATGGTGGAAGTGCCGCTGGCGCTATGGTCGCTTCCCGGCAATCCCGCGCCTCGTGATATCCGCGCTGTGCTGGAAGAGGCCTATGCCGGAGCGAAGCTTGTGGACGTGGCTTCCGAAGGTCCGGTACCGGTGACCCTTGATGCCGAAGCGTTGAAAGGCACCAATGCCCTTCGACTGCATGTCTTCGGCAACGATAAGAGCGGGCAGGTGCGTCTGGTTGCCTTGCTCGACAATCTCGGCAAAGGGGCGGGCGGCGCGGCGGTGCAAAACCTCAACATCATGCTCGGATTGCCGGAGACCGAAGGGCTGGTATAGCCTTCCCGAAAGTCTCGGGGGATTTCATGCGCTGGCTCGCCATTGCGGCATTTCTGTTCGTGGCACCTTGCGCGGCCGGGTATCTTCCGCCTCCAGGCGACGATTGGGCCAAGCACGCCCCTGCACGTGAAGGTTTTGACGTGGCCAAGCTGCAGGCCGCGATCGATTTCGCCAAGGCGCATGAATACAAGCTGAGCCCCGAGCTGGATGGGGTGATCGACCAGCGCGATCTCAGGCTCATCCAGCCGTTGCAATATGCGGGTGAGCCTTTCAACACGCCGATTGGGCCTTTGGCACCGCATGCGCCATTGAGCGGCATCATCCTGCGGCATGGCTATATCGTCGCCGAATGGGGTGATACGGCCGCTGCCGATATGACCAATTCGATTTCGAAGACATTCCTCTCCGCTGTCGCCGGAGTTGCCTTCGACAGGCACATGATTCCGGATGTGCACGCGCCGGTGATCGATCTGGTGCAGCCTTCGCCCGATTTCCTCCTGCCGCATAACCGGTCCATCACCTGGGATATGATGCTGCGACAGACGTCGGGTTGGATCGGTACTATGTGGGGTAAGCCCTGGTGGGCGGATCGGCCGGGCAAACAGGCTTGGGATGAGCTGGCCAAAGGCCCGCCGGAACCTGGTAAGGAATGGAAATACTCCGATGTACGGGTGAACGCGCTTGCCTTGGCACTCACCCATGTTTGGAAGCGCCCGCTTCCCGATGTTCTAAGCGAAACGGTGATGGAGCCGATTGGCGCGTCCAAGACGTGGCATTGGGAGGGGTATGAGAACTCCTATACGCAAATCGGCGGCAAGCGCGTGAAGGTGGTTTCCGGCGGGGGCCATTGGGGCGGGGGCATGTTCATCTCCGGGCGCGATCTGGCGCGGCTTGGACTTCTGGCGCTCAACAAAGGGGCTTGGGGCAAGAAGCGGATTCTCTCGGAGCAATGGATCGCCATGGCGCGTACGCCGACCGGACCGAATCCGGGCTATGGCTACATGAACTGGTTTCTCAATACGGACGGTAGGACCTATCCCGCGGCGCCCAAGGACAGTGTCACCTTCATCGGTAACGGCACCAACATGGTCTATGTCGACTACCAGCATGACCTCGTGGCGGTCGTGCGCTGGATCGACGACAAGCAGCGGCCCGAATTCGTCCGCCTGCTCAACGAGGCGATTGCCCGATAGCCCCTCGCAAAGCTGCGACAGATGGCAATCAGAGGCTGTTTTATCACCAATTTCATGCCCGTAAGGCCCCGGGCCCGCTTGGAAGGCGTTGCCAGGGCCTGTATATGGGCATTCGGTGCCAACAAGGTGCCGAGGAGCATGCGATGAAGCTGGGCATTCGGAAAGTGAAGTTGTTGGGGGTCGCGACGGTGGCCCTGTTGGCGTTGAGCGCCTCCGGCTGCTCCAGCCTTCCCAGCGTTCCTGATTGGGTTGATCCCACCACTTGGTTTGGCGGGAACGATACCGCCGATAACGGCGAAACGCCTGATCTTGCCAGCATTCCTGATAAGCCCGGCGCAGTCTCGCCGGATGAAAAGCAGCAGGTCGCCGATCAGCTCGCGGCGGACCGCAAGAACGCTCAGTACAGCGCCGATGCGCTGCGTGGCGGCACCGAGCCCGCTGCTGCGCCGCCGCCGGATGCCCCGGTCGTCGCCAAGGCGAGTGCCGAATCTGAAGCCGTCGCCACCAAGAAAAAGGTGGCCACTGTGCCCGCCCCCGCGCCGAAGGCCGCCCCGACCACGGTGGATCATTCCATTGCTCAGGATCCGCAGGGTGCCGTCCAGCCAGGCGCGCTGCCTGCGACCGCGCCTGGAGCCGCCGCTGGTGTGCCGCCGCCTGCCGAGCCGGTGCAGACCTCCGCGCTGCCTGAAGCTGCGCCCGCGGCTGAAAAGGTTGCCGAGAAGCCGGTTGAGAAGCCCGCCAAGAAGACCAAGGTTGCCAAGCTGGAAGCCCCCGCCGCTGCGCCGGTCGCGGCTCCCGCTCCGGCTCCCCAAATGACTCCATCCGCCGCTGCGCCGGTTGCGAGTGCGTCTGCTCCCGTCGCCCCACGGGTCGCCGTTCCCGTCGCCACAGTGTCGCCGTCGGATGCCGAACTCGGCTTCAAACCTTCCAGCGCGCCGCCGCTGGATGCCTCCGTCTCGCAATTTGTGGCGGCGCCGATTGTCGATCACTATCGCCGTTCGGCCACTGGGGGATACACCTCCATTCCGCCGACGATGACGGTCGCCCGTAAGCCGGTCCGCCGCGCCACCCAGGTTGCGAGCGCCGCGGCGGAGACGCCGGTGAAAACGGTTGCTGCGCCTCCGAAGATTCGCCGCGGCATTGGCGGTCCCGAAAAAATGACCGGCGCCGTGGTGGCCAATCTTGGTGTTCTGTCGGGCGCCCCAACGGCGACCATGGCAGCTCCGACCTCTGGGGCGCTGGCGGTGGTCTATTTCCCGGGAGACGCGTTGCGTCTCAATGGTGAAGCCAAGGCCCAGGTCGATGCCGCGGCCGAGCAGTTCAAGGCGTCGGGCGGGCAGGGCTTTGTCCGCGTGGTCGGCCATTCTTCCAGCCGCACCCCGAACATGTCGCCGGAAAAGCATATCGAGATCGTCTTCAAGAAGAGCCAGGATCGCGCCAATGCGGTGGCCGCGGAGCTGATCCGGGCCGGTGTTCCCGCCGCTAAGGTTCTGGTCGAGGCGGTCGGTGACACCCAGCCGGTCTATTTCGAATCCATGCCGAAGGGCGAGGAAGGTAACCGCCGCGCGGAAATTTTCCTGCAAGGCTGAGCCAGAACCGGGCTTTTCCGCTACTGCGTCCGTTGGCGCATCGCAAGAATGCGTCGAAAATCATTGACGCGGCGGGCAAACTGCCGTGTCTTGGGGGCCGCAACCCGCCGGAGATGGTTCACGCCTTAAAGGATCATGCAAACCGACTTTTACCGCATCAAGCGCCTTCCGCCCTACGTGTTCGAACAAGTGAACAAGTTGAAGGCGCAGGCCCGAGCTGCGGGCGACGACATCATCGATTTCGGTATGGGCAATCCCGACATGCCCACGCCTCCGCATATCGTCGAGAAGCTCTGCGAAGTCGCGCATGATCCGCGCTCGAACCGCTATTCCGCCTCGCGCGGTATCAAGGGCCTCAGGAAGGCTATGGCGGGCTATTACCAGCGCCGATTCGGTGTCGAGCTCGATGCTGATTCGGAAGTGATCGCCACTCTCGGTTCCAAGGAGGGCTTCGCCAACCTTGCGGCCGCCATCACCGCCCCCGGCGATGTCGTGCTGGTGCCGAACCCGGCCTATCCGATCCATGCATTCGGCTTCATCCTGGCGGGCGCTGCCATCCGGCATATTCCGGCCAATAACCCGGAAGAGTATCTGCGCCAGATCGATCGCGCCGCGCATCACTCCATTCCGTCGCCTTTGGCGGTGGTGGTGAATTATCCTTCCAATCCGACGGCGCAGGTCGTTGGGCTCGATTTTTACAAAGAGCTCTTACGTATCGCGCGTAAGCACGAGATGTGGGTGCTGTCGGATCTGGCCTATGCCGATATCTATTTCGATATCGAGCCGCCGCCCTCGATTCTGCAGATCGAGGGCGCCAAGGACATCGCGATCGAGTTCCAGTCGCTGTCGAAAACCTATGCCATGCCGGGCTGGCGTATGGGCTTTGCGGCCGGCAACAAGACGCTGATTGGCGCCTTGGCGCGCATCAAGAGCTATCTCGATTATGGCGCTTATACGCCGATCCAGGTGGCGGCCTCCGCGGCGCTGAACGGGCCGCAAGAATGCGTCGACGAAATTCGCGCTATCTATAAATCACGCCGCGATGTGCTGGTGGAAAGCATGGGCCGCGCGGGCTGGGAAATCGATTCACCGCCCGCCTCGATGTTCGCTTGGGCAAAACTTCCCGAACAATATCGCGAGCATGGCTCGATGGAGTTCGCCAAACAGCTTCTGGTTCATGCCAAGATCGCCGTCGCGCCGGGCATCGGCTTTGGCGAATACGGCGAAGGCTATGTGCGTATCGGCCTCGTAGAGAATGAGCATCGTATCCGCCAGGCCGCGCGCAATGTGAAGAAGTTTCTCTCCACCCGCTTTAACGAACCTGCGGAACTTTAGAAGATGAATGCGATGAAAATCGGGATCGCGGGCCTTGGCACCGTGGGCGGCGGCGTGGCTAAAGCACTTGGCGCCCATGGCGAGCTTTTGGGACTGCGCGCCAGCACGCCTTTGGAGGTGGTCGCGGTATGCGACCGCGATGCCGATAAGCGCGCCCAGTTCGATGCGCCGCAAAAGTTCGACGACATCAAAGCGTTGGCCGCATCGAATGCCGATCTCATCGTGGAATTGATTGGCGGCGAGAATGGCGCCGCGCCGATGCTGGTGGAAGCCGCGTTGAATGCGGGAAAGCACGTCGTTACTGCGAACAAAGCGATGATGGCACGCCATGGCGCGCGGCTCGCGGCGCTGGCGGAACAAAAGGGAAGGGCGCTGCGCTTCGAGGCGGCGGTGGCGGGGGGTATCCCGATCGTCAAATCGCTGCGCGAAAGCCTGATGGTTTATGGCATCTCGGCAGTGCGCGGCATCCTCAACGGCACCTGCAATTACATCCTGACGCAAATGGAAGCGACGGGACGCAGCTTCGAAGACGTGCTGAAGGACGCTCAAGCGCTTGGCTATGCCGAAGCTGATCCCGAGCTTGACGTTGGCGGCGGAGATACCGCGCATAAGCTCGCGCTTCTGACCTCTTTGGCCTTCGGCGTGAAGCCTGATCTTGATTCGGTTGCGGTGCAGGGCATTCGCAATATCACTCCTGAAGACATCTCTTTCGCGCGCGAATTCGGTTACCGCATCAAGCTTCTGGGTATTGCCAAGAAGACACAGGCGGGCATCGATCAACGCGTACAGCCGGCGATGGTGAAAGCGGGAACCGCGCTCGCCGATGTCGAAGGCGTACTCAATGGCGTTGTTGTGAACGCTAACGAGGCAGGTCCGTTCTTCTTTGAAGGCCGCGGCGCTGGGGAATGCCCCACTGCCAACGCTGTCATTGCCGATATTGTAGACATTGCGCGTGGTAACACCGGATCGGTGTTTGGTCTGCCTGCCGACAATTTGCTAGCGCTGTCAGCCGCGCCAACGGGTAGCGCTTCATCCGCATATTATCTACGTTTCCAGGTGCTGGATGTGCCTGGGGTTTTGGCGGAAATCGCAGGGCATCTGGCCAAGTGGCGGGTGTCAATTGAAAGCATGATCCAGCGTGGACGTGCCCCTGGCGAAGCGGTTTCGATTGTCATGATCACACACGAAACTAAAGCGAGTGACGTGGCGGGAGCTCTCGACACGATTTCGCAATCGGCGAACGTGATTGCCCCTCCTTGCATGATACCGATGGAATCCAAGTAGCTCCGCCATATTGAGGAGTTGTAATGGGTAATTGGTTGGACCGTGCCTTCGCACTGGAAGCAGTGCGGATCACGGAGGCGGCTGCCGTGGCGGTTGCGGATTTGATCGGGCGGGGCGACGAGCATGCCGCCGATCACGCAGCCGTGGAGGCGATGCGGCGTAGTTTCAGTTTTTTGCCGGTCACGGGCACGGTCGTCATTGGTGAGGGCGAGCGCGACGAAGCCCCCATGCTTTATATCGGCGAAGTGGTCGGAACGGGTGGTCTCGAAGTCGATATCGCGCTCGATCCCTTGGAAGGCACGTCGCTGACAGCCAAGGCGCTGCCTAATGCGCTCGCGGTGCTCGCCATCGCCGAACCCGGCACGCTCCTCAACGCGCCCGACGTCTATATGAACAAGATCGCAGTGGGTCCAGGCTATTCGGAAGGCACCGTTGATCTCGATGCCTCGGTGGCGGAAAACATCAACGCTCTGGCGCGAGCCAAAGGCGTGCATCCGCGCGAGATCACCGCGCTGGTGCTGGATCGTCCGCGTCATGAAAAGCTGATTGAGGATATTCGCGCTGCGGGCGCCGCGCTGCGTCTCATCAGCGATGGCGATGTGGCGGGTATCATTGCTACTACCGATCCCAATACCGGCATCGATATCTATTTCGGCCAAGGCGGTGCGCCGGAAGGCGTGCTGGCAGCGTCGGCGTTGCGCTGTTTGGGCGGTCAGATGCAGGGGCGGCTGGTGTTCCGAACCGATGACGAACGCGAGCGCGCCGCCAAATGGGGCATCAACGATCTCGACCGGAAGTATCTCGTGCGGGATTTGGCGAGTGGAGACGTGATTTTTTCTGCTACCGGTGTCACAGATGGATCGATGCTGCGCGGTGTGCGCCGTACGCCGGATCACATTGTGACCCACAGCGTGGTGATGCGGTCTACCTCCGGCACGGTGCGCTGGATCGAGGCTCGTCACGCCCGCAGGCGTCCGCGATAGAACGGAATAAGGCGCGCTCCTGGTGATGCGGGAGCGCGTTAATCCGTCGTCTCTTGCTCGCCGCCCCCAAGGCCCAGGCGTCCGCCGAGGGCTATGCCGACGACATGCCAGAGCGCCAGAAGCGGCTCGAGCATCGCCATACCGAGCAAGATGCCAAGTAGACGCCCAAAGCCTGGGTCGGCTGCCGCGCTGGTGTAACTATCAGGCACCAAGGTCACCAGCACGGCTAGGGTGAATTGCGTGCCGATATAGGCATGGGCGTGTTTGCCGTTTTCGATATGACGCCCGATGATGACGCCGAGTGTGGTGCCGAAAAGCAGCGCGGCCATGCTATGGTGGGCAAGAAGCAGGATCACGGCGGCCATCGAGGCTCCCGCGAGGCAGCCCGCCACGCGATGCAGAAGGCGGCGGCTCACCGGCAGAAATCCCGATACGCCAAGGCTCGAAATGGGCACCAGCATGACACAGATGATGCTGATGGCGCTCTGACCAAGTTGCGGTAAGCCTGTCAACGCTCCCAAAGGCGGCAGCAAGGCGAGGGCTGTTGCCGCCTGTAGGGCATGGCGAAAGGCGTGGATATCGAAGCCAATAGAGTTCCTCCGCGCCATCCGCTTGCCTGGCCAGCGCCGCCGCGCGGTCAGATGCGAAATCACGCTGACCAGCACGCAAGCAAAAGTCCCTGCCGCCACTTCCAGCATTCGCGTTTCCGCGAAAACCGAAATGCTGTGATGTGGCGCCTCCAGCTTGTCGAGCAGGATCATCTCAAAAGTGAGGCCGACGAAAAGCCAGGAATAAGCGTGCTTGCGGGTAAGCGCGCCATAAAGCGCGATGCCGCCCACTACTGCACAGGCAAGCGATGCCAGCAAAAGGGAATGTGTAACGCTCGGCACGATCAGCACTGCGATGAGGACACCGCTGATGGTCCCGACTATTCGCAAGCTGCCGCGCAACAAGCTGTCCAAGACATGCCCGCGCATCACCATATAGCCGGAGAAGGCGGCCCAGGAGACGTTCTCCACGCCGGCGAGATGGCCAAAGAGGATGGCCAGCAGCACCGAGAACACGCATTCGGCCTCGTCAACCATCCGCTCGCCCTCAAGACGGGGCAGGATGGATGGAAAGGCGGGCAGCTTGAGCATGGCGGCGGCTTTAGGCGGGCGTTCTTCCATCGCAAAGCCGACGCCGTTTCACAAGCCAAAAGCCATCCCGGCCGGTGGGGCATTGTGCCTAGGACGCGAGATTACCATTCGCCGCCAGCGTGGCGCGCACTGCCTCGTCCCAATTGGTGTGAGGTTCGCCGCCCAAAGCAGCCATCAGTGCTGTGTTATCGAGCTCAACATTCTTCTGCCAGAGATAGCGCATTTCCTGAAGCTCCCGCAGCATCGGGACAAAAGGCGAGGCAAGCTTGGTCGCCAACCAGGGGAAACGCGAAACCTGCAACGCCGGATTGCCAAGTACACGCCGGATGGCGGTGATCATTTCGCTGCCATCCTTGTCCCAATGGCCTTGAAAATGAAAACGCGCGAAATCGGGCAGGGGACGCTCCAGCAGAAGCATCATGGTTTCAGCCAAATCCGGCAGATAGGCCCAGCTATGTCCTACGCCGCGTGCGCCGGGATAAACGATGCGGGTTACGGGCATTCTCGCTTTCACGATCACCTGTGCGAACCAGTTATTTCCCGCGCCGGGGCCAAAGAAATCTCCCGCCCGAACAATCAAAACCTTGGCGCCGCCCTCTTGAAGATGGCGCTCCATCTCCACGCGGATTTTTCCTTTTCGGGTTTTGGGATTTTGCGGCGAGGTTTCGCGCAGCAGCGGGAACGCATCTGGACCGTAATTATAGACTGTGCCCGGCAAGACAATGCGCGCGCCCGCAGCTTTTGCGGCAGCGATACTGTTGTCGATCATCGGCAGCACCAGCTTGTCCCAATGGCGGTATTGCGGAGGATTGACGGCATGGACGATCACCTCTGCGCCTTCGGCGGCGCGCATCACATCAAGCCCGTTGAAGGCATCGCCGGTGATCCAGGAAATGCCGCCCTCAACACCGCTTTTCTGGCGATGCAGGGCTGAAACCTGAAAGCCCCGGCCGCGCAAAACCCGCGCCATGGCTCCGCCAATTCCGCCAGTGGCGCCTAAAATCAGGGCTTTCGCCATTGTGTCGTCTCCTGCTCTGGGTGTCTCAGAAGATAGGGAGTCTGGAAGGAGAACGAAATTGCATGATATGTTCATCAAACTATGCAAAAATGCATAATGTCTGAGATTAGCTGGGACTATTATCGAAGTTTTCTCGCTGTACTGTGCGAAGGCAGTTTGTCGGGTGCCGCCAAGGCCCTGGGCGTGGCGCAACCCACCATTGGGCGCCATATGGATGCGCTGGAGAAGGCACTAGGGCTGACGCTCTTCACCCGGTCGCGTAACGGTTTCAAGCCCACGGAAGTGGCCTTGGCGGTCAAATCGCGTGCCGAGGCGATGGCTTCGATGGCAGAGGCGCTGCGCCGGGATGCCAGCGGCCATGGCAAGGAGATGGCGGGCAGCGTACGCATCAGTGCCTCGGAGGTGATGGGCGTGGAGGCGCTGCCGTCAATCCTGACCTCTTTGGGTGAAACGCATCCGGGTCTTGGCTTCGAACTGGTTCTTTCGGATGCGTTGAGTGACCTTTTGAGCCGGAGCGCCGATATCGCGGTGCGCATGGCCGATCCGGTGCAAGACTCCCTTATCGCCCAGCGTGCCGGTAGTATCCAGCTGGGATTTTTCGCCCATAAGCGCTATCTGAAAGGCCGCTCCAAGCCGCGCAAGATTGGCGATCTCGCAGACCATCGCGTCATCGGCTTCGATACGGAAACCGGCTATATCCGCGATATGCTGCGCCGTTATCCCGCCTTGATGGGGCTACGCTACGATTTTCGCACCAACAGCTTTCTGGCGCAGCTCGCCGCCATCCGCGCAGGTGCTGGTATAGGTCTGTGCCAAATCCCGCTTGCCGCACGTGATGCCAATCTTGTGCCGCTTCTGCCAAACGCGCTGTCGCTATCGATGCCGTGTTATGTCGTCATGCATGAGGATCTGCGTTCCACGCCGCGCTACCGTATGGTGTTTCAGGCCTTGGTCGCGGGTTTGAAGCGTTTCGCTTCGGGCGTGGCGTAATCATCGCGTCAGGCTTTTCAAAGGTATCGTGATCTGGGCGCGCAGGCCACGACGATCCCAGGTCTTCTCCAGCTTGCCGCCAAATTGGCGCGTAATGGCGTCGCGCAAAAGCTTGCTGCCGAAGCCATTCAGCTCTGGCTGCTCCGCGATTTCCCGCCCGCCATCTTCACGCCAGAATATCTCTACCGCGCCTTCGTTATTTTCCATCCAATTAATGGCGATGTGGCCATGATCAGAGGTTAGCGCACCATATTTCACAGCATTGGTGGTGAGTTCGTGAAAGATTAGTGCCATGCCGTTGAGGGCGCGTTCGCCCAGCGCGATGGTCGGCCCGGTGAGCGTGAAGCGGTCCGTCTCCGCCGTATTATGCGGCTCGACAATCGCCACCAATAGAGTGCGCAGATCCTGCGCCTCCGCCGCGCTAGTGCCGCCAAATCCTTTACGTACCAATGCATGGGCGCGGGCGAGGGCGTAGAAGCGCCCGTTCAGCGTCTCGGCCATTTGATCTTTGCTGAAGGTGGTCTTGGCTGTGAGCCCGACAAGGCTTTGAGCGATGGTGAAGAGGTTTTTCACCCGATGTGCCATTTCCCGGGTCAAGGTTTCCTGTTGCTCCACCGCGTTTTGCAGGAGCTGCTGGGTTTCACGTATGCGCAAGGCGATCCCGGCGAAGCGCGCCAGTTCGCTCGCCGCCTTGGCATGGCCGGCATGGAAATGGCCTTCACGTTCCGAAACGATCCAAAGCGTGCCTATTGGCTTTGCCCCTGCGTAGTGTAACGGCACCAGTAATACTTCAGGTATGGCGATGCCCGCTTCGGCAACCCAGCTATAGAAGCGCTCGGGATGGCGGCAGAGAACCGGCCGGTTTTCATCCAGCGTAACGCCGCAAGGGCTGTAATTGCGCGGGGTCGTGGCGTTTTCAAAGGGCGCGAGGAGTCCTTTAAGGCAGCGCCAGCGGAATACGCCTGCCGTTTCCTCCAATATACTGAGCCCAGCGGAAACCCCTTGGGTTATTTCCTGGGCGCGTTCGACAAAGCGCGGCAGCACCTCTTCGGGCGCGTCCAACATCCGACCGGCGAGGTCTCGCAAGGCGTCCATTTGCAGAGGGTAATCGGCGTCGGTTTCTCGGCGCGTCTGCAATTGCTCGGTAATGTAGAGATCGTCCGGCCATGCGTCGGAGCGGGCCGGGTGTGTTACCGAAGGGTTCATGCACATCCTTGTGCTATTCAATACGCGCTGGCCGTTCGCGTCTTTTTAGCAGCACGGATGCAGAATAGTTGCGGTGTAAAATCGCTTAATGCGCGTATTTATTTCGCCGCTGTTAGGGCAGGATTTGTACCCTTGGCCCGAATCGGCGCTGATAGACCCATGCAGATCGAAAGTTCCTTTTCTGGCCGCAAATGGCAGTCGGTTGCCTGTGACGAAGAGCAGGCGCGTGCGCTTGTCCATGCCCATCAACTGCCAGCCGTGATGGCGCGGTTTTTGGTATCGCGCGGTGTCGCCATTGAGGAGGCGCAGGATTATCTGCATCCGACGTTGAAAAAGCTGCTGCCCGATCCCTTTGTGCTGAAGGACATGGAGACGGCGGTGACGCGCGTGGTCGCGGCCATCGAGGCGGGCGAGAAGATTGCGGTTTTCGGCGATTACGATGTCGATGGATCCTGCTCGGCGGCTTTGTTTTCGGATTTTCTTGAACAGGTCTATGAAAAGCCCCGGCTTTATGTGCCCGACCGCATGACCGAGGGATATGGCCCTAACGCGGCGGCGCTTTTGGGACTTCAGGCGGAAGGCATTTCGCTGGTGGTGACGGTGGATTGCGGCGCGGGCGCGATAGACGCGCTCACCAAAGCCCATGAGGCTGGCCTTGATGTGGTGATCCTGGACCATCACGCCGCCGAAAACCTGCCGCCTGCCGTCGCGCATGTGAATCCCAATGCGGGTGGTGATGCTTCCGGCCTTACCTATGTTTGCGCTGCGGGCATCACCTTCCTTTTCCTCGTCGCGCTCAATCGCGCCCTGCGTCAGAAGGGCTGGTATGTGAGCCGCAGCGAGCCAAAGCTGCTCGACGCCATCGATCTCGTCGGCCTTGCCACGGTCTGCGATGTGGTGCCGCTTCTGGGGGTCAATCGCGCGTTCGTACGCGCAGGCCTCGCCAAGCTTGGTTCTCTTGAGCGGCCTGGCGTTGCAGCGCTGGCCAAGATTGGGGGCGCTACGGCGCCTTTCACGCCTTATCATTTGGGTTTCGTTTTTGGTCCGCGCATCAATGCGGGCGGTCGTGTGGGGCGCTGTGGCCTTGGTGTTGATCTTCTCACCGCGCGCGATCCTGCTTCGGCGGAGGACTTCGCCCAAGCGCTGGACACCCACAACCGCGAGCGCCAGGCGCTGGAGAAGCTCATTTTGGATGAAGCCATCACTATGGCCGCATCCGAAAGCGAGCAGCCTTTCATTCTGGTTTCTGGCGAGGGCTGGCATCCGGGCGTGGTCGGCATTGTGGCGGGCCGCCTGAAGGATCGTTTCAAGAAACCGGCCTTTGTGGCGGGCTTTGACGGTGTGGCGAGCGAGGGCGGCCTTCTGGGGCGTGGTTCGGCGCGTTCGGTGACAGGCGTCAATGTCGGTGCCATGATCCGCGCCGCGCGCGAGGCTGGTGTGATTGAGACTGGCGGCGGCCACGCCATGGCGGCGGGTTTCGGGCTTTACCCAGAGCAGGTCGAGCCCTTCCGTGATTTCCTTCTGGAGGCGTTTGAGGAGGGCGGTGTGCCCGAGCCAGAGCCGCTGCAGATTGATCTCGTGATCGCGCCTGCGGGCGCCACAGAAGGGCTAGTACGGGATCTGGCGCTGGCTGGGCCTTATGGCGCCAGCAACCCCGAGCCGATGCTGGTCGTTGCTGAGGCGATGGTCTCCTATGCGGACATTGTGGGGCAGGGCCATGTCCGCCTGCGCCTCTCAGGCTCGGACGGGGCGCGGCTCGACGCGATTGCCTTCCGCGCGGCCGACACGCCTTTGGGTCAGGCGCTGCTGAAGGCGCGAGGCACCAAGATCCATGCCGCCGGCCGGCTCAAGACTGATTCTTGGAATGGGGCCGTCCGTGTGCAGCTTCAGCTCGAGGATGCTTCTCCCGCTGGGGTTTAACGGTGCCTTTGCACCCCGTAAGAGGGGAGAAACTGGTTCTCATCGGCGTGCTAAAGCCGCTTTTTGGGCCTGCCGCACTCCCGCTAAGTGCCAGATTCTGCTGCAAAGCGTCCTCTGGCGGGAGGGATTGGCCGCATCCAGCAAAAGCGGTCAAATTGCCCCAACTCCGCGCTTGCAATGGCCACAGAGGCCCTATATAGCCCTGCCTCCCGCGGCGATGCTGCGGTAACGGTAGCGCCCTTCGTCTATCGGTTAGGACTCAAGATTTTCAATCTTGCAAGAGGGGTTCGACTCCCCTAGGGCGCGCCAAAATCTCCTAAAATCAATGGGTTAGAAGCACGGGTTTGGGACGCGTTCCCTTTCCGGTTCCATCGCGCAGCCTATCCGGCGGATCGGCGAAAGGTCAGGCCGGAGTAGGTGAGGACGCCGTCTTCGCTGAAGCGAACGAGTTCTCCCGTCGTCTCGGGTCCAAGACCACCGGTGAAGGCGTGCCGTGGTCCGGCGACCACCATCGGATAGGTGAAGGCACCGCTGTTATAGACCAGCTGCAGCTGCATCAGGCGCTCTTGCAGGATATTGATCTCAGCGGCGAGGATCTGTTCGGCGCCGGGTATCTGATAGCCGAAGTGGTCATAGCGTCCGGCGCGCGCGCGCCAAGACTCGGCCAGCGGCGCCGTGACGACGCGGTATCCCGCCTGATGCTCGCCGTCGTCGTCCGATTGGCTGAACAGGACGTGGTAGGGGCCGACCTCGGCAAAGCGGTAGCGCTCCCCGACAACCACCTGCGGCTGGCCGCCATCTGCCTTCCTGAGGGGCTGAAAGCTTCCATCCGAGAGTGGGCGCAACCGGATCCGCCCGTCAGGCTCGTCGAGCGTCAGTCCGTCCCCGTCGAGCGTGATGGTTGCGAAGGTGCGCTTTCGGGGATAGTCGCCGACATGCGCGGCCAGGGCCTCGGTCGCGAGGGTGACCGGCGTGGCGTTCGGATCGACCGGCGGGAGGTGAGGCGAGGGGCGGATATCCTCTGTCTTCAGCCCGTAGTCCTCGAGCACCCGGAAGGCGAACGCGCTCGCCAGGGCATCCCCGCCCACGCTGTTGACCAGGATGGCGGCCGCGATCCGCTTTTGCGGCAAGAGCAGCAGAGCGGCGTTAGCAAAACCGGTGCTTCCCGCATGATACATCGCGAAGGCGCCGCCGCGCTGGAACATGAACCAGCCCAGGCCCTTCTTGTTCGTCTCGATCGCGATGTGAGCGTTGGAAAGGCGGAACATCGCCTGGACCGAGGCCGGGTCGATCAGGGGGCTGGGTGCGCCGCCCCAGGCTTTCATCAGGCCGATGGCGTAGCGCGCCAGATCTTCGACGCTGGAGTAGAGGCCGCCGGCGGGCTGGTCGCGAAGCTCCAGCGGTGGGGTGGGGCGTCCGTCCTGATAGTAGAGGCGCGCGCGTGCCGGAAGACCCGCCTCTGTGGCGAAGCCGGATCGCGCCATGCCCATTGGCCGAAGGATCCGGGACCGCACGTAGTCCGGATAGGCCTGGCCGCTGACGTTGCGTATGACGTTGCCGAGCAGGCTATAGCCAATGTTCGAATAGAGGCCGATCGTCTGGGGCCAGGCCGCGAGTTCCGTGTCGTTCAGGAGATCGACGACGTTGGTGTAGTCGGCGCTCTCCAGTCCCGTGTTCTTGAAGACATCGCTGGGAAGTCCGGACGTGTGGGTCATGACCGATCGCACGGTCACGCGGTTGAAATCGGCGCCGCGCGTACCGATACGCAGATTTGGGACGAAGTCGCGGACGGGCCTGTCAATGTCGACGCGACCCTCGGCCCGCAGTTGCATCAGGGCTAGCGCGGTGAAGGTTTTGGTCACGGAGCCGATCGGCACGATCGTGTCTGGGCGCATGGCGATGCCGTTCTCACGGTCCGCGTGGCCGAAACCTTCCGCCCAGACGACCGCGTTCTCTTGGACCAGGATCGCGCTGGCGCCGGTCAGCCGGTGGCGTGCCATGCCGTCGCCGATCAGCTTGCGATAGTCGTCGATCCGCCCGCTATCGGCGACCGGTTTCGCCAAGACCGCGGGTGCGAGGGCCATCGCGGCGGTCGTTACCCCTGCCTGGATCAAGGCTCGACGATGCATGGTGTTCCATCTCCTCGATGAGCCTGAATCAGATCGCGCCGATTATACCAATGGTCCAGACGCCAGGAACCCGCCGCTCATCGACTCTATAGGGCGCGCCAGCTTTCTCTCAGAACATCGTGATCAGGCAATGCTACGCAAAGCTTTGCGTGGCTCCCTAAAGTCCATATTTCCATTGCGGGATATAATCATCGGATCTATCTTTGGTTGTATAGCCGTAAGGGAGGCCGTTATGCGCTGGGCTCTGATCGTGGCGGTGGGAAGCATTCTTCTCGCAAGTGTTCCGGCATCCGCCGGCACCTTCGTTATTAAAGTCTCGAAACCAAATGGCAGTTGGTCGGCGTATCTCGACGACCAAGGTGATTGCAGCCGGGCCGCAGGATATCGCAACACAAGCTGGATGAGCGGAAATTGGCTAGGCCCGATACACTATTCTGAAGCCGATCGCGCAGCCCAACTAGATCGTTATTGGGCCTGCATGGCCGCGAAGGGCTATCGCGGCGATCCCAATGGCTTCAAGGCGGAAACCATCAGCTATTCCAAAACACCGCCGCGTTATACCCCGTAGCCCCCGTAATCATCGCGCTTGTTTGTACAGCGAACAAATACAACCTCCGCGGAGGATGGGATGTTTGCTGCGGCATTCAATG